>JAFYJV010000001.1 GCA_017537965.1 Bacteroidales bacterium
TGAATAAACAGATTGCCAAGATGAGCGAGGCAGAACTTGCCGCGCCGTTCACCTTTGCCGCCGACCTGAAGAAATGCGGCGTGCGCTGGCAGAACGACTGCTGCCTCCGCGACCTGCTGATTCACCTCCGCGAATGGCAGTTGCTGATGAGTACTTTCGTGCAGAATATCCGCGAAGGCCACCCGAAGGACTATCTTCCCGACGAGTACCGCAAATGCTATCACGAGATGGATAAAATGATTGTGGAGAAGCATCAAAACACATCCTTGGAGGAAGCCAAAGCCCTCTTGCAACAGAGCCATGAGGAAATGCTTCCTCTGGCTGAGAGCTTCACGGAGGAGGAACTTTTCACCAAAGGCTATTACAAAGTCACCTATACCACCAGCATGGCGGCCTATTTCCTGAGCATCACCCCCTACGGTCAGGCGGTGAAGATTCTGAAGACGCATCAGAAAAGCTTGAAGAAGAAATGAACTGGATCATCCTCATCATCGCAGGCCTTTGTGAAACAGGCTTCGCATTCTGCCTTGGGAAAACCAAACTCACAGTCGGAACGGAATATTGGCTGTGGATTTCGGGCTTTGCTGCGCTCTATGTGCAAAGTGCTGTGCTTTTGGCGAAAGCCACACAGACCATCCCCATTGGCATTGCCTATCCCGTCTGGACGGGCATCGGAGCCGTCGGGGCTGTGCTGTTGGGCATCTTCGTCTTTCACGAGCCAGCCACTTTCTGGCGAGTGTTTTTCCTCAGCACGCTGATTCTTTCTATTGTCGGGCTAAAAATCGTCGGATAATCTTGGTGTCAACACATCTGCGACTCGGGCGCTGGCTTGGGTTGCGGAATTTTTTTGTAGTTTTGCTGCCATAATTGGATTGCAAATTAGATTATCATGCTTGAAATGAGAAGATGTTTTCTGCTAATCATATTGTTTTTCAGCACATTGTGTATGCTTTCACAAGAAACACTGTTTTCCCTTCCTGACAGTCTGCAAGTACTACTGCAAGAAAACAACAAGGCAGACGAAAAAAGACTCGAGGCTTTGAAAACAGTGATTAATACCTTGCAAGCCCATGAGCAATATCAACTATCAAAGCCTTATACAAATGAGTTGGAAGAATTGTCCAACACGTTGAACGACAATTATTTTCAAACACTTTCAATCTACTACAAAGGCTGTATCGAGCTTTGGGACGGTCATTTTGACAAGGCTTTCGAATTGCTCCAAATGTCAAGAGAAAAAGCTTCGGCATTGGTGGAAAACGAGAAAAGCAACATTCTGAAAGTCAAGATTCAAATCGCTTTAGGTGCTTATTATTTCAAAATGAAGCAGTTGCCAAAGGCTTATCAGTGCTACCAAGAAGGCATTGAAATCAACAAGGACCTGGGTAAAGCCTCTTTCCAATACACACTTGAAAGCAACTTGCTTGCCATTTACAATCAACTCGGCCATAAAGATGACATTTTAGCTATCGGTAAGGACATGCTTGACAACCCGGCTTATGCCAATTACAATAAATACATGGTTTATTTTATGATGGCGCGGTGCTATCTTGATGAACGACTTTACAACACAGCGGAACAGTGTTTTGATAGCGCTTTGGTGTATTCGCAAAGTAATGTCAATTCGGCATGGGTGTATCTGTATCGCGGCATTATCGACAACAATCTTGAGAAATACGACCAGGCTATCGGCAATTTCAACGAAGGGCTTCTTGCCCTTAACGATGCAAACAACTGTGAAATTGAGTCCAATTTATTGGTTAACAAAGGCTTGTCGTATGCCAGGCAAAATGAATACGACAGTGCTTTGTTCTTTATTGACAAAGGCATTGCGGAAGCCAAGGAATTCCCTTATATCCAAAGCAACGGATACAATTACAAATGCGAAATTTTATATCAAATCGGTAAATATCAAGAATATGCGGAAAGTTCGATGCTGCTTAAAGCTATCGATGACACATTGAACGCAACGAAAGATTTAAGTAGGCTCCAGCAACTTGAATTGGAACATCAGTTCAATGTTGCGAAAGAAAAAATGGAGCAGGCTCAATTGGTCAAGGATATGCAGCAACAAAGGCATAGGCTCATCTTGTATTTCGTTATCATCTTATTGGTTTTTACCGCATTGACGGTTGTGCTGTTATTGAAAGTCAGATTGAAAGACAAACAGTTGAAAGAAGAGACCCTTGCCAGAGAACTCGACCAACGAAATCGGGAATTGACTGCCAAGTCGTTGGTGGAAAACCAAGGAAAGGTTTCGAAGGATTTCGACTATTACTTCACTCAAACCCATCCCGATTTTTACAAGAACCTCAGCCGAGACTTCCCTGACCTTACGCCATACGAAACCCATCTTTGCGCTTACATTCGACTGAATCTTAGCACCAAAGAAATTGCCGCAATATGCGGTATAGAACCTTCAAGCGTAAAAATGGCGCGTTATCGCTTGCGGAAATCCCTTGGCATCACTGATTCTGACACCGATTTGGTTGTGTTTCTTTCAAAGTACTGATGTTCAATATCTAATACATGATGTAGACCTTATGTAGCCCCTGTGTTTTGGGTTGTAAACCTTGTGTAGCCCGTTAAAATTTTGCCGTCGTTTTTCATCCATAGTATTTTTGCATCGCGATTTTGCAACACAACCTAACACAAAGAGAAAAATGACGAAAAAAACACTCATGGCTTTATTAGTTGCCACAATGATGGGCGCAACAACGTTAATTGCGCAAGATGTAATGATCGAAGAGGATTTCAGCCTGATGACAGCTGGCTCCGAAGCATATCCAGACGGAACCAACATCGCCGGTCCGGATTACTACATTGACTCTGCCTATACGCATCTTCCTGGTTGGACTGCTTCACACGCATACCAAGCAGGAGGCACCTGCTGTCTTAACAATCCCACTTCGGCATTTATCAGCACACCGGAAATGGAAATGACAGGAATGGTGCATCTTTCACTGAAAGCACGAATGAAGAACACCTCACCAAACCAGACCATGATGTATGTGCTGATGGCAACTAATCCATACGAACCAGTGCTGATCCAATACACTGGATGTTACATTAACCACGATTGGGCGACTTACGAGTTTGACCTTGACAATCCTGAAACGGAACCTGTTTTCATTCAATTTTACTGTTACTGCGAATGGTTTATTGATGATGTGGTGGTCACGAGAGAACTGAATTTCTGTCCTGCTCCTAAAGCCCATGAAGCCACCGATTACACCATGCAAGGCTTCACTGCCAGTTGGAAACCTGTTGATATAGCCGATGAATACATGTTCTCATTATATAAAAAGGAGTTCTATGGTCCGGAAATCGTTTCGGAAATCGAATATTTTGACGGGATCAACCACAATGGTCAATGGATTGACATCATGAACCCAAATTACCCTGAAGGTTGGACCATCAATCTTGATGCGGGCGACAAACGTCAAGTTGTTTCGGGCGATTGCGTCAGCGAGCCAACCGCCTTGTGCATGGATGCCGAAGGCGACACCATCATTCTCCCATATAATGGTGGCCGCATGATGGAGTCGAATGTTTATCTTAAACTCCTTGAATACAACCCAAATACCGATGATGCCGACTTGATCTTTTTGGGTAAGATGGGTGACACTTGGCAGGATCTCGGATTGTTCTTTGCTGATTGGTGGTCGTACCAAAACCACGGCAACGAATGGTTCCGCGCCAACATCATCGAAGGCATTCAAGAATATGAGCAGTTTGCTCTTGCCTATTCAGGTCAAGGTACGGTTTGGGCACTTGACAACTGGGACTATCAGACCACCCAAGCCTCAACGGAAGAATTTGTCATTCAAGACTTTGTGTTGACCGATACCATATATAGCATTACCGACCTTGACATAAGCAAGGATTACTACTATTATGTAAAAGCGCGCAATAGCGAATATACTTCTAAAAAATCAAACATTGTGAATTGCTTCGGATTGTGTGCGCCTGTTGTTCTTGATGCGACTGGCATTTCCGAAGATGCCTACACCGCCAACTGGGAGCAGCATCCGAAAGCCGACAAATACCTTGTTTACAATTATTATGTTCATACCGCAGGGAGCAACGAACCGGAACATGTTGTTCTTCACGAGGATTTCTCTAAAGTTACCAACACAGCTACTCCAGAGAACCCTTATTTCCTTGAAAACCATGGCTATTGCAACCTCGATGAATATACGACTGCACCTGATTGGTGGGCTTATTGTGGCATTCTTGCCAATGGAATGCTTGGCGCAGGCGACGACGGTCAAACCCTTGGAATGCTCTGCACCCAAGAGATGTGCCTCAACAACGCTGCCACCTTCAAGGTGAAAGTGACCATGTACGGCGAGGAAGACATGGTAGTCGTATTCGACGCTTCCAACGACACCCAATATGCACAATTTGAACAAACTGGTTTACAGACATTTAGTCTTGAGTTTACCACTGGGCGAGAAAGCGCACACGAAAGGTTGAAAATCCATGCTCTTTCGAGTTCCAATTTCCTGATTGATGACATTGTGGTCACACAAGACCTTACTGTAGGAGACCAAGTGTTCCATCTCCTGGATTGGCGGCGGCCCGAAGGCGAGATTGAAAACGTGACCTTCGATAATTTAGAGCAAAACTACCAAATGCATTATGCATACGACATTGTGGCCATGCATACAGCTTTCGGTGACGATTACAAGTCGGAACACTCGGACATGGTTTTCGTTGAAGTTCCCTTGAATATCAATGATACACAAGATGAACAAATCTCAGTCTATCCTAACCCTGCCAACGACAAGTTAGTCATTGCTGGTGATATCGAGTCGATTGAACTCTTCGACATGACGGGCCACTGCGTGAAGTTTGTGCAGACCTCTGCCTTGCAGACTTCCATTAACACCGCTTCGTTTGCCGAGGGGCTTTATCTCCTGAAAGTCACAGCCAAGGACGGCTCAGTGATGAATCAGCGGATTGTGGTGGAGCATTGACATCGCTACTAATGAAAAAAATAAACACATCCGCATCTCGGGCGAAGGCTTGGGTTGCGGAATTTTAAATCCAAGTCTCTTCCAGAATATCGCCTCTGATACCGATGACAACCTTCTTGACGGGCACTTTACGTGAGGCTTGCTCGACGGCCATCTTAGCTAATTGTAGCAGTCCGCCGCAGCAGGGCACTTCCATGATTACCACTGTAAGTGTGTTGATCTTGGCATCGTCAATCATCTGACGGAGTTTGTCCACATACGACTCTTTGTTGCTGTCGAGCTTCGGGCAGGCGATGGCCAAACGACGACCGTGCAGCAGCTTCTGATGGAACACGGCGTTGGCATAGGCCGTGCAGTCGGCGGCAAGAAGCACGTCGGCACCATGAAACACTTCGGCCTGCGGGTTGAGCAGATGCAGTTGCACTGGCCAGTGCGTGAGCTGTGAGGGCATCTCTGCGGCACTTGCTACGGCTACCGGGGCATCGAACACCTGTTGTGCCGATCCAGGACAACCGCCACCATGCAGCACATTCATGGGATTGAAAGGGATGTTGTGTTCCTTCAGGTACTGCACTCCTTGTTGGAATAGCTGTTTCTCTCCATGGTCGTGCAGATGGCGGAGGTGCGCCTCGATGACCTTGGTGCCTTGCGGCACAAGTCGCTCCATGGTGGCCACCTCGTCGTAGGGTTCCGCCTCGCGTTGTTCGATGCTGATGGCACCCGTTGGGCAGTCGCCGATGCAGGCACCCAGTCCGTCGCAATACAGTTCGCTGACCAGATGAGCCTTGCCGTCGATCAGTTGCAGGGCACCTTCGTGGCAGCCCTTGGTGCATTGGCCGCAGCCGTTGCACAGTTCCTCGTTGATGGTGATGATGTCTCTTTTCATGACAATTGTGTTTTTTAATGTCGATGCAAAGAAAGGAAGGTTTTGTAAGAGACGACGTAACAAATGTTACACAGCGCGTTTTTTTCTAACTTTTTTGTCCTGTGTAACAATTGTTACGCTCCAACTTTTCCATTTGGTCTATTTTTGTGGCATCAAAGCAAAAGTAAACCTTAAAAACATAGGAGGACAAATCATGAGTTACAACGATTGGAAAGACAAGACCGCCGGTTTCAAGAAGATTGACGTGCGCGACGTGCAGGGAAACTTCTTCCCTGGACTGAAGATGCAGGCCACCAAGATGGCTGTGGGCGAAGGCATGGAAATCATCCAGAGCTTCGAGCCGATTCCGCTTTACGAAGTGTTTGAAGACCTGGGCTTCGAGCATTATTCCGAGAAGGTGGCCGAGGCTGAATACCACACCTTTTTCTATCGCACGGTGATGAAGCAAGCAGAGAAAGACATCCCGATGCGTCCTTACGCCCTCACCAACATGGCGATGATCGATGACGACTTGGCGCAGACCGCCGTCAACTTTTGGGACTTGACATGGAACGACAACCGTCGTCACCTGCCTTACGAGATGCGCCTGTTGCTCTCGCTGACCAACGCCGTCGGTGCCGGTCGTATGCGCCAAGCCTCGCGCGAACTGGTGAAGGCCTACATCCACGGCCTCGATTCCGCCGCCTTGGACGATGTTTTCGAGCTGCTCGCCTGGAACCAAGGTATCGGCTATTTCAGCTCTGAAATTGGTCCTTCCACGCTGTTCCAAGCCTACAAGACCATCAAGCAGATGGAGAAGAAAGGCAACAGCCGCGATGAAATCATCGAGGTGCTGAAAGAGAAGTTTACAGAGAAGAACCCGGATGTAAAAGTTTAGAGTTTAGAGTTCAGAGTTTAGAGTCAGTTTTGAAGTTTAGAGTATAAAGTTTATAGTTGTAAGGCTGTCACACTGTGGCAGCCGCAAAAAAAGCAGCAATTATGGAAATGGAAATCAACAAAGAAACCAAATTATCCGACCTCATCGCCCAATATCCGTGGCTGAAAGAGGAAATGGCAAAAGTGAACGAGAAGTTCAAGATGCTCAACTCACCCTTCGGCAAGATCATGATGGGCAAGGCTACCATCGCCGAGATGAGCAAGAAATCCGGCATGGAGGCAGAAGCCATCATCGGAAAGATCAAAGAACTGATTTCAAAACACCAATAAAAAGGAGTTAACCATGAAGTACCATGTAAATGACAATTGCATCGGCTGTGGGCTTTGCGAGTCCATTTGCCCCGAAGTGTTCAGCATCCAAGGTGATGTAGCCGTAGCCATTGAAGGCGATGTGCCGGAATCGGCGCTTGCCGCTGCAGCAGAAGCCAAGGAAAGCTGTGCTGTAGGTGCCATTGAGGAGGTGTAAATCCTATTTCCTTCTCTCAATTCCCCTATCCGTCCGTTCCAGCACACCTTCATCTTGAAGATCAGCTATGAGGCGACTGAGCGAGGGTCGGGCCACACCGAGCATCTCGGCGGCCTCGGCCACATTGGTGATGGCTCCGTGCTGACGGATGTAGTCCAACACGCGGTCGCGAAGGCTCTTCACGGCGAAGCTCCTGACCTTGCCGCTGAGGAAATGGCTACGGTCGGAAAGGATTTCGAGGAACTGCTTTAGTACCTCGGGATGTGCCGTCATAAACTTGAAGAACGCCTCGCGATGGATGTACCACACTACACCGTCGGTCATCATCGTGACCTCAACGGGGATGGTGTGATTTTTGGCAAACAGAAATGCAGGTGCCAGGATCATCGGTGCCTGCATTCTTTCTATCACCACTTCTTTCCCGCTTTGCGCACCCATGCGCGACTCGACGGTGCCCTCTGCAAGCAGCATCAGCCAGTCGCAGGTGTCGCCCACGCTGACGACCCTATCGCCAGTCTTGTATTCCTTGCGGCGATAAGGCAGGGAAAGCAGTTCTTGCAGCATTTCCTCGGAACAAGAGGAAAACAATTCGAATCGTTGAAGCTCTTTAATCATGATGGTGGCTTTATTTGCCTGCAAAGGTAAGTATTTTCATGTTGGCACAGTCGAAACGACAAAGGATTGTGAGAACGATTAGTGTATTATCCGCAATTTGGGCGCAGGCTCGGGTTGCGGATATTTTTGTACCTTTGCCACATGGAACATATTATTGATATCAGATTGCTCCCCTTGCAGGAAGCCGACCGCGAGCAGTTCATCCTCGACAACCAACGGGCGTTCAAATATGGTGCGCAACAAGAGTTTGGGATGCGCGACGACCGCATGGAAGAAGGCGAAGAGATCATCTCACGGAAGACCATCGAACGCTGTATGGATGATGAACGCGCTGAGACATATCGCATCGTCCATGAGGGCGAAGTCGTGGGCGGCCTGATTCTTCAAATCGACAAGCAGAATGCCAAGGGCGAGCTGGAGATACTGTTCATCAAGCCTGAAGCACATAGCAAGGGTTTGGGGCAGGCAGCATGGAAGACCGTTGAGGCCATGCACCCCGAAATACGAGTTTGGGAGACGATGACGCCCTACTTCGAGAAGCGCAACATCCACTTCTATGTCAACCGCCTGGGCTTCCATATCGTCGAGTTCTGGAACAAATACCAACACGGCCCGGCGGTGCCCGACGACATTGACGAGAACTGGAGCGAGGATGATGAAATGTTTTTGTTCAGGAAAACCATTAACAACTCATAAACCAAGAAAAGAAATGAAAAAAGTAGTCGTAATCTCAACCAGCATGAGGGCTGGGTCGAACAGCCAACAGTTGGCCGAGCAGTTTGCCGAAGGCGCAAAGGCCGCTGGAAATCAGGTAGAATTCATCACGCTCAGGGGCAAGAAAATCAATTTCTGCGTCGGATGCCTGGCTTGCCAAAAGCTGGGGGCTTGCGTAATCAAGGACGATGTGCCGGCCATTATGGAGCAGGTGCTGAATGCCGACGTGGTATGTTGGGCGACGCCCATCTATTACTACGAGATGAGCGGCCAGATGAAGACCCTCATCGACCGCATGAACGCCATGTATCCGAAAGATTATCACTTCCGCGATGTATATCTGCTGGCCACCGCCACGGAAGACGAAGAGTATGTGCCCAAACGTGCTGAAGCAGGATTGACAGGCTGGATAGACTGCTATCCCAAGAGCCGTCTGGCGGGAACGCTTTTCTGCGGCGGCGTGCCGATGCCTCACTCCATCGATGGCAACAGCAAGTTGCAGGAAGCATACGAAATAGGTAAGAACGTGTAATAAAACTCCAGCAATCAATAATCCGCAACTCGGGCGCAAGCTTGGGTTGCGTTTTTTTCAAAAAAAATGTTCGTAAAAGTACGAACATATCAAAATAATGTGTAGTTTTGCCGCCGATAACAAAGGACAAACGAACATGGAAAAGCAGGAATACACTGACAAACAAGTCCGTATGGCACGCTACGCGAAAGCGTTGGGCAATCCGGCACGTATCGCCATCATGAACTTCCTGGCCAAGCAGGACACTTGCTTCTTCGGCGAGATTCATGAGCAGTTGCCCATCGCCAAGGCGACGGCCTCGCAACACCTTTCTGAGCTGAAAGATGCAGGCCTCATCCAAGGCGAAATCATCCCACCCAAGGTCAAGTATTGCATCAACGAGGAAAACTGGGAAGAGGCCAAGCTGCTCTTCGGCGAGTTCTTCGGGCAGTGCATCTGCAAGAAAAAAAGATGCTGTGGATAACAACGCTTTTTTTTGCCTTTTGTGTTCGTAGTTTTACGAACATTAAACAGATAGTATATGTCAAACTTAAACACAAGAAAAAAAATGAAAATCACAGTTCTGGGAACAGGATGTTCCAAATGCAAATCGCTGTACTCGACGGTGCAGCAGGTTGTTGAAGAGATGGGTGTTGAGGCCGAAGTGGTCAAACAGGAGGACATGATGGAGATCATGAAGTACAATGTGATGACCCTTCCCGCTCTCGTCATCGATGAAAAGGTGGTGGCCAAAGGAGCCATGAACGCCAACCAAGTGCGTGAAGCAATTCAAAAGGCAATCTAACTTAAACAATTAAGTATCATGAAGAAAGCATTATTGTTTTTGGCGGCTTTGGCCGTCATGGTGGTGGCTTTTGCCGCCTGTGGACCATCAACCAACAACCAGGCAAAGGTTGAAAAGTCCGAAGCTCAAGACGAAAATGGCATGGTGAAAGTGCTGTATTTTCACGGTGCGCAACGCTGTGCCACTTGTGTCGCAATCGAGGGAAAGACCAAGGAGTTGCTTCAGGAGACCTACGTCCAAGCGCAGCAGGACGGCAAGGTGAAGTTCTGCCCCATCGACTTCTCGGAATCCGAAGGCGAAGCCATCGCCGACAGTTATGAGGTCGCGTTCTCTTCGCTGTTGCTCGACAAGGACGGCACCGTCGTGAACCTTACCGACATGGCTTTCCGCTATGCGCACTCGGAGCCTGAGACTTTCAAGGCGAACCTGAAGGCTGAAATCGACAAATTGCTTGAGTAATGGAATTCCTGCAACAGCTTCTCGACAACAGCAGTCTGCCCATCGTCACTGCTTTCCTGCTCGGCTTGATTACCGCCATCAGTCCCTGCCCCTTGGCGACCAACATCGCCGCCATCGGCTATATCAGCAAAGACATTGAAAGCCGGAAACGCATTTTCGTGAAGGGCTTGCTTTACACCTTGGGACGTATTATTGCCTATACCGTACTGGGTATCATCCTGCTTGCCATCCTCAAAGGTGGCAGTAGTTTGTTCGGCATTCAGAAGTTCATCGGCAAATACGGCGAGATGCTCATTGGCCCCATCCTCTTGCTCTTTGGCCTTTATTTGCTGTTTGGCAACCGCCTCAACTTGCCTTCGTTTGGCTTCAAGGGCAACGGCGAGGGCTTGGCGAAGAAAGGCGGTTGGGGTGCCCTGCTGTTGGGACTGCTCTTCGCCTTGGCGTTCTGCCCCTCCAGCGCCATCTTCTATTTCGGGATGCTCATCCCCTTGGCGGCATCGACTACCGCAGGATGGCTTCTCACAGTTGTCTTTGCCATTGCCACGGCCTTGCCCGTCATCATCGTGGCTTGGATTCTGGCGTTCAGCACCAACAGCATCGGACGGTTCTACAACAAGATGAACACTATCCAAAAGTGGTTCAACTGGATTGTAGGCGGGCTGTTCGTGGCCATCGGCCTCTATTATTGCATCATCGTTTTCTTTTAATCAAACACACAGGTCATTATGATTCAACAATTTGCGGATTGGCTCATCTACAGCCTCATCGGGCTTGACAGTGCCTCGCGTTTGGGCAGCGCGCTCAATTTCTTCGTCTATGACAGCATCAAGATCCTGCTGTTGCTGTTTCTCATCAGTGCCGTCATGGGTGTCATCAACGCCTATCTGCCCATTGACAGGCTGCGGAACTATTTGCAGACGCACAAGATGTTCGGTTTGCAATATCTTCTGGCGGCTTTGTTCGGTGCCATCACGCCGTTTTGCTCGTGCAGCAGCATCCCGCTTTTCATCGGCTTCGTGAAGGGTGGCATTCCCTTGGGCGTGACCTTCTCGTTTCTCATCACCTCGCCGTTGGTCAACGAGGTGGCGGTGGCCATGTTTCTGGGTACCTTCGGGCTGAAAGTCACCTTAATTTATGTGGCATCAGGCATCCTTTTGGGTATCATAGGTGGTGTCGTGTTGGGGCGTTTCCGCTTGGAGCGTTGGCTCAGTCCGTGGGTGCTGGAGCTACAGCAACAGAGCATGGCCGAGACGGAAAAATGGGAGGCTGAAAAAGTCAGTTTTTGGAAAAGGTTGCCTGGTATCATCAAGGACTCTTGGGGCATCGTGAAAGGCGTGCTTATTTACGTCTTCATAGGCATCGGAATCGGTGCCGCCATGCATGGTTATGTGCCGGAGGGTTTCTTCCAGGAGCATCTTTCGGGCGGTCACTGGTGGGAGGTGCCGTTGGCGGTGATTCTAGCCGTTCCGATGTACAGCAACGCCGCTGGCATCATCCCCGTCATCGAGGTATTTGTGCAGAAAGGCGTGGCGTTAGGCACTTCTATAGCCTTTATGATGGCCGTAGTGGGTCTTTCAATACCCGAGGCCACCATGCTGAAAAAGGCGATGACTTGGAAGCTCATCGGCGTGTTTTTCGGCACGGTGACGCTGTTCATCATCCTCAGCGGTTGGCTGTTCAATTTGATTTTGTAAAATATGCAGATATGAAATTCCGCAACTCAGGCGAAGGCTTGGGTTGCGGAATTTTTTTGTAGTTTTGCAGCCATCAAAAACGACTTCAAATGATACAAAAAGCATGGGATTTTCTTCGAGAGCACAACGAGGGGGTGTTGGCAACGATTAGCGAGAGCAAGCCTTGCCTGCGGGCTTTCCAGATCATGAAGCAAGAAGGTGAAACACTCTACTTTGCCACCGCACCGCAGAAAGAGGTGTACAGACAACTGCAAGCCAACCCTAACATCGAGTTTATGGTGCTGCAAGGCAAGGTCAGCGTGCGTTGCTCGGGTACGGCTTTTTTCGATGTGGACGATGCTACTTGCCGTTGGATTTACGACAACAACCCCGTGCTGCCGCGACTTTACACGTCCTACGACAAGTTGGTGTACTTCCGTATGCCTGTTGAGCATCTGGAATACTTCGACCTGCGCCCCACGCCGCCCGAGGTGCTTCATTATGAAAGCAATACCGACACGGTGGAAGGCGGTTTCGCCGGAGAACGGTTCGGTACGTACAAAGCATAAACCACTCAAAGTCATGGAAAACATACAAAAACTATTTGACACCCTCCAATCCGCCGATGCCGTCATTGTCGGTGCCGGCGCGGGACTCTCAACAGCAGCGGGTTTTACCTATGCGGGCGAGAGGTTCCAGAAACACTTCGCCGATTTCATCGAAAAATACAGCTTCACCGACATGTACACGGCGGGCTTCTACAACTTTCCGACTCAAGAGGAGTTTTGGGCCTACTGGAGCCGCCACATCTATTTCAACCGCTATGTGCTCGCACCCAAGCCCGTCTATGACAACCTGCTCAAACTCGTAAAAGACAAGGACTATTTCGTCATCACCACCAATGTAGACCATCAGTTCCAGAAGGCAGGATTCGACAAACAGCGGCTGTTCTACACCCAAGGCGACTATGGTCTGTTCCAATGCGCAACGCCTTGTCACCAAAAGACCTACGACAACGAGGAAGTGATTACAAGGATGGTCGCCGAGCAGGAGGATATGCACATTCCTTCGGAACTGGTGCCGAAATGTCCCGTTTGTGGCGGCAAAATGGTTCCCAACCTTCGTTCGGATTCCACCTTTGTGGAAGATGAGGGCTGGCACGCTGCCGCACAACGCTACCTCGATTTCGTGAACAATCACCAGCAGGGTAGGGTGCTCTATTGGGACTTGGGCATCGGTGCCAACACCCCGACCATCATCAAACTGCCTTTCATGCAGATGACCTACAAGAACCCCGATGCCATTTACGCTACCGTCAACCTGGGCGAGGCGTTCACCGTGGAGCAGATTGAAGATCGTTCCATCGTGATTGATGCGGACATCGCCTTTGTTTTGGAAGAAATGCTAAAACTATGAACCGTTTAGACACTTTAATCAAAACCCTCATCGATGAAGATCCGCAGTTTTCGGAGATTCAAATTCCCGATGACCTGCCAAGCAAACGCGATCTTTTCCGTGCCTTGCGCAATGTACGTCCTCCCCTACCCGTCAGCGAGGAATTTTTGCACTTGCAAGACGAAGAATTGCAAGAACAATTGAATGAAAAAGGCATTGTGGAATTGCCCGATGTGCCGATGCAGATTTGGCAAGGAGATATTACGCGGCTGAAAGTGGATGCTATCGTGAATGCGGCCAACAGCCAGATGTTGGGCTGTTTCCATCCCTTGCACAAGTGCATCGACAACGCCATCCATTCTGCTGCTGGAGTACAACTACGCGAAGAATGCCGCCAGTTGATGCTCCAGCAAGGCCACGAGGAGCCGACTGGTCAGGCCAAAATTACCAAGGCCTACAATCTCCCCTGCAAGTACGTCATCCATACGGTGGGGCCTATCATTCCCAACGGCATCCCGACGGATTTCCAAAAGGAACAACTGACTTCGTGCTACCGAAACATCATGGCTTGTGCCGATGAAAACGGCCTTGAAAGCATCGCCTTCTGCTGCATTTCCACGGGCGAGTTCCGTTTCCCAAACGAATTGGCGGCGGAAATTGCGGTGAAGACGGTTTCGGATTACCTTTCGACGCATCCAAACACCAGTTTGAAGCACATTGTTTTCAATGTGTTCAAGGATGTGGATAGGGAGATTTATCAGCGGCTTTTGTGAAATGATTACGCAACTCGGGCGCAGGCTTGGGTTGCGGAATTTTTTTTCAACTATTTTCAAAATATCGCTTGCGATATAAAAATAAAGTTGTACTTTTGCATCGTGAACGATATAAATTTAAATATTATGGCTACGATTTATGATTTCAAGGCACTGAACAACAAGGGCGTTGAAGTGGATATGGCCCAGTACAAAGGCCAAGTCCTGATGATTGTCAACACGGCCTCGAAGTGCGGTTTCACCCCACAATACGATGGTCTGGAGGCGTTATACAAGAAGTACCAAGATCAAGGTTTCGTCATCCTCGGCTTCCCCTGCGACCAGTTCAAGCACCAGGAACCCGGCACCGACGAGGAAATTGCCGAGTTCTGCCGTCTCAACCACGGCGTGACCTTCCCGCTGATGAAGAAAATCGACGTGTTTGGCGAGAATGCCGACCCAATCTTCAAGTACCTCACCACACAAGTGCCCGATGAGGAAGTGCACGGACTGAAGGACAAGGCCACGATGAAACTCGTCGACAGCCTCAGTAAGTCGGAAGGCCGCAAGGACGGCGAGATCCGCTGGAACTTCACCAAGTTCCTCATCTCGAAGGATGGTAGCGTCATCAAGCGTTATGCGCCCACCACGACTCCCGGTGACATGGAAAAAGACATTCAAGAAATGCTGAAATGAGACCTGAGTTTTTGTTGGACAACCAGCTCTGCTTCAGGCTCTACACCGCTTCGCGCCTTCTCACTCAAGCCTATCATCCGCTGCTCTCGGTGCACGGATTGACTTACCCGCAGTACCTGGTACTGCTGGTGCTGTGGGAGAAGGACGCCCAGCCGGTGAACGACATTGCCAAACGACTATACCTGGAAACTAACACAATGACTCCCCTACTCCAGCGCATGGAGAAGGAAGGCATCCTGACCCGCACGAAAGGAACCAAGGATGCCCGCCAGATGATTGTCAAACTGACCAAGAAAGGTAAACAACTTCAGGACAAACTGGCCGAAGTCCCCTTCACCTTGGGCAATGCCGTCATTTGCGAGAGCGTCACGCCTGAAACAGCACCAGTGCTTTTCAAGATGTTGGACGATATCATTTCAAAACTTAATAAACCAAATTGTCAAACACCAATAAAACTTACCAAAATGGAAGCAAAAGAACAAGTATTGAAAGCTATGCGTGAGGCTGGACAGCCTGTGAACGCTGGCAAAGTGGCCGAAATGACCGGCCTGGATCGCAAAGTCGTCGACAAGGCTTTTGATGCCTTGAAGAAAGAAGGCGCCATCGTGTCGCCCGTCCGCTGCAAGTGGGAACCGGCAAAGTAAGTTGACCACAGGATCGATAATCCGCGACTCGGGCGAAGGCTCGGGTTGCGGATTTTTTTGTATATTTGCCGCAAATATCATCCTTAACATGAGAACAAAACCGATCATCATCGCAACATTGTCCCTGCTTCTCGCCGTGGGCTGCACTGGACCATCGAACAAAAGTCAAACCGACAACAATCAAACTACTGACAATATGGAAAACACGCAAAAGGAATCGGTCGTCTATCTGACCAAGGACATCAGCCCCGAAGGGCTGGTCAATATCTACAAGGCACTGGGCGTTCCCGCCAAAGGACGCGTGGCCATCAAGATGAGCACCGGCGAGGGCAGCAACCCCAACTACCTGAAGCCTGAACTCATCAAGAACTTGGTCTTTGAAGTTGACGGCACCATCGTGGAATGCAACACCGCTTATAGCAGCGGTCCAGGCGACGAAAAAGACGACCGCAACAATTCGGCCAACCACTGGAAGGTCATCGAGCGGCACGGCTTCACGCCTATGTTCAAGGTCGACATCATGGACGAAGAAGGCGAAATGCGCATCCCCGTGCAAGACTCGACGCACCTCAAGTACGACATCGTGGGCGACCACATGGCCAACTACGACTTCATGATTGCCCTCAACCACTTCAAGGGTCACCCCATGGGCGGCTATGGTGGCGCGCTGAAGAACCTCTCCATCGGCTGCGCCAGCCGGAACGGCAAGGCCTACATCCACTCCTCAGGTAAGATGGAAGTGCTCGACATGGGCAAACTTTGGACGCAAGAATACATCGGCAATCAGGACGGCTTCCTTGAGAGTATGGCCGCCGCTGCACAAGCCGTGGTGGACTACTTCCAAAAAAAGGAAGGCATCATCTACATCAACGTGATGAACAACATGAGCATCGACTGCGACTGCGTCGACCATCCCGCCCCCGTAAAGCTTGAAGACTACGGCATCCTCGCCTCCACCGACCCCGTGGCCCTCGACCAGGCCTGCGTCGACATCATCAACAACCAGGAAGTGACAGCCACCAACGACCCAACGGATTTGCTGAACCGCATTGACAAGCAGCACGGTGTCCACACCATCGAGCACGCCGAAGCCATCGGGCTCGGTAGCCGCAAATACACCATCGTAAACATTGACAAATAACGCATCATGAAACGCATTACACTAATCATTGCCGCTTGCTGTCTGATACTGACAGCTTGTGCGCAGAACAACAACAAAAAGGACAACAAAGAAACCACACAAACCGCTGAAACAAAGGAGAACAAGGAAATGAAGACTTTAATAGTTTACTTCTCGGCCACAGGAACCACCAAGGCCGCTGCACAAAAGCTGGCGAAAGAGTTCAACGCTGACCTCTACGAAATCACCCCCGAGGTGCCCTACACCGCTGCCGACCTCGATTGGCGCGACAAGACCTCGCGCTCGACCATTGAGATGCAGGACAAGACTTCGCGTCCCGCCATCAAGGGACGTTGCGAGAACATCGCCGACTACGACACGATTTGGATCGGCTTCCCCGTGTGGTGGTACACTTCCCCGACCATTGTCAACACCTTCATCGAAGCCCACGACCTGAGCGGCAAGACCCTCAACGTGTTCGCTACCAGCGGCGGGAGTGGGGTAGAAGGCTCAGCCAAAGACTTAAAGAATGCTTATCCGCAATACACTTGGGGAGAAAGCAGGTTGATGAATTGAATGGTGACGACAATTCATTGAATGGGAAATCCGCAACTCGGGCGACGGCTTGGGTTGCGGATTTTTTTCCTACCTTTGCCACGCCTTAGAAGGAGACGCCGGGTATTGCTGCAGCCCTCGAATAGGCATTGGGAATCACTATGGACTGGATTATTCTCATCATCGCCGGGCTGTGCGAAGTGGGCTTCGCATTCTGTCCCGGCAAGACCAAAGGCCTGGTAGGACTGCCCTACTGGGAATGGTTGGCGGGCTTCGCCATCTTTTACGTGCTCAGCGCTGTGCTGCTCGCAAAAGCCATCAAGACGCTGCCCATCGGCACGGCCTATCCCGTTTGGACGGGCATCGGTGCTGTAGGCACGGTGCTGGTCGGCATCCTCTTTTTCCACGAGCCAGCCACCTTTTGGCGGCTGTTTTTCATCACGACGCTCATCGCGTCCATTGTCGGACTAAAAATCATCTCGTAAGAACGGTTCACGTGCTGCCATCCTTGATTTGAGGATTGAGCACATGACGGGAAAACGAGTGAAGGAGAATTGATTATCCGCAACTCGGGCGCAGACTTGGGTTGCGGAATTTTTAATAAGAAATATCACTCCTTATTTGCAAAATGTAGAGTCCATCTTGTTCTTGAGTCGCTGACGGGCTTTGGTGACGGAGGCGGGCGAGATGCCCAGTAGTAGCGCTTGCTCGGCAACGGTGAAATGCAAATGGGAAAGGATGAAGATGCGGATGTCGCCACGAGTAAGACGGGGATGTTTCTCCCGAAGGGATTCAGGGGTGAGCGAGCAACTGTTTCGGAACACCCGTTCCAATTCGGTCCATTCGCCGTCTTGAACATATCGGGGTTCAGCGTGAAGTTCCTGCAACAGATGGTTCTGGCCCGTCAGGGAATGTATCAGGAGATAGGAATCGATTTCGCCTTCCGGTCCCGCGCCTTTTTGGGGTATGAAGGATTCGCGCGCATCGACACCAGCGCGAATGACCATCAAGAAAGCACGCACATTCCTGCCAAAGATTTCGGAAGCCTGCGCTATGCTTAAGGGTGCGCCACCTTCGACACAAACATGGGCTATGCCAAGTGCCACAATAACCATTTGATAGTATAACATCTCCGCATCCTTCTCTTGCAGGCAAAAGGAGTGCCCAATGGCTGCGACCGACTTCTCCTTGAATCCAATATGCGTGTCAATGTAATCCTCAATAGACGCCATTGAAGCCTTTTCTTCCATTACTATTCTATAAAGTTGAGGTTCGTCCATGGCGAACCACAGGAGTGCCAGGCCGAAGCCCTTGAAAGGCGGATTCAGAGAAAACCCTTCGCTGATGCGTTCGCTGAACAATCTGCGGGCTTCGGCTCGAACCGCCTCTAAGATGCCCTCCATTGACCCGTAAGCCGAGAAAATTGCATTGGCACCGCAGTCCAACGCTGACGTGAGACTGCGGGCAGTGAGGCTGGAGACTCCTTTTTTCCTCACCACATCCAAAGCGGCTGCAAGAATCTTGTCTTTTGTAATGCTTACCGGTCTTGCCATAATAAAACTGTTGTTCCGTTATTGTCCACTGCAAAAGTAGGGAAATACTCTATATGTCCAGCCTGAGTTGCCACAATGTCCATATTTTTGTCCATGTCCAGTTTTTATTTCGGAACGAACAATACACTAATTTTGCAACCGAATTAGAATGGAAAAACAATGAACTTGGTGTTGAATACAATAGGGGCAAGCATCGATAACGACGCGATTCGCTCCTTGATTCAAGAAAACGACATAGAGGTAATTGACACCTCCGATATGAAGATTGCGCATTGTGTGGGCTGTAACCAGTGCTGGTTGAAGACCCCTGGCATCTGTGCTTTTAAAGATGATTATGAAACAATCCTCAAAAAACTGGTGCAAGCCGACAACCTTTGGATTGTCTCTGATACGCGTTTCGGATTCTTGGACTATAAGGGCAAACGTGTGATGGACCGCATCATGCCCATGCTAAACATGACAATCGGCTTCCGTGATGGCTGGATGCGCCATGAGTTGCGCTACCATCCGCTCAATGTGGGGCTTATCTATAAAGGTACAGCCGAGCAGGAGATGCTGGAAGATTGGTGCAAACGCACTGCCGCTAATATTGGCGGACATTCACTCGGAGCTATCGCTCTGCCAGACACTTTCGAGCAACCCCTCAACTCTAAACTCTCAACTCTAAACTCTCAACTAACCCACCTAGTTATCATCAACGGCAGCCCACGTGTGGCGAAATTCAGCAACACTGAAAAAATCATCCATTCGTTTGCCAAAGGGTTGGAAGAGGCTGGTGTCACTTGGGAGTTGCATCATCTTTCCAACCACAATGAATGGGATGCGGCGCGTAAGGCATATTTGGACAATGAGCGCACGCTAATCGCTTTCCCGCTTTATGTGGAGTGCGTGCCCAGTCTGATGCTTGAGTTTTTGGCGACGTTGCCTGTCGTGCACCAACAACTGAGCGAACTCTCTTTCTTGCTCCACGGTGGCATGGACGAAGGCAATGAGTTCCGTCTGTGCGAGCGATTCCTGAAAACGTTACCGACTCAACTCGGCTGTAGTTATGGCGGCACACTCATACACGGCGGCAGTTTCCGAATTCGTACCGCTGGCGACAAAGAAGTGGCCAGAATACTGGACCCATACGTTAAAATGGGTCGCCTCTACGCACAAAAAGGCAACTTCCTCTCGCCCGAAGCCGCCAAGTTCATCGGTATGGAACAATACCCCTGGCTGGTCAGAAAGTTGGTGAGTCTGCTGGCTTTGGACAAAATCAACGGGGAATTCGACCAATTCGCCAAATCCTGGGGATGCACCCGCCCGCTGGATGACAAACCGTATAGTGATAAATGAATAAAAATATGAAACACGAGATTATTGAGTTGCACGACGTGCAGATTATTGGCATGGCCAAGAAAATCGCCTTCAACGAGGCGAAAGAAGAATGCCCTAAGTTTTGGGGCGAGTTTGTCGAAAAGATTATCAAGCCTGTGGTGTTTGAAAAGAAAGCGCCAAACGTTTTTCAAAAAGCAGCTTTCGCCAATGGCGTGGGCGAGTTCGGTCTCTGTACCTGCGATATTCCCAACCACAATTGTGCCACATGTGCCGAACAGAACTTTGGCGCTTGCAGCAAGAAAACCTTCACTTATGTCATTGGCGGCATATATAAAGGTGGTGACATTCCTGAGGGCATGCAGATATTTCCCATTCAAAGCGGAAAGTGGCTGAAGATTCATTTCGAGGGAGGCATGAAAGCCTTTCAGGAGCAGTACACAAAGTTCCATAAGGAGTGGCTGCCAGCTCATCCAGAATACAAATTGGCACCGAATTCCTGCAGTGTGGAATGGTATCATGGTACTGACATCCAGTCGCCCGACTACCAGTGTGGTGTTATGATGCCAATAGAGCAATGAAAAGAGAAATATGAGCACAAAAGCACTAGTCATTATTGATATCCAAAATGACATCACGAAGCACTACCGCGACATCGTTAAGAATATCAATGCTGCTATCGACTGGGCTGTATCTGAGGGGATGCACGTTGTCTATATCAAGCACAACAACATCACAGCCAACACTCGCACCTTTAAGCTTGGCACTCGTGGTGAAGAGTTAGTACCTGAACTAAAGGTCGTTTCGGATAATATCTTTGTGAAGACAAAGAGTAATGCTTTGACGAGTGAGGCGTTTTGCTCGTTCATCAAGACTAACGGTATCACAGAGTTCTATATTGCTGGCGCCGATGCTACCGCTTGTGTGAAGTCCGCTTGTTTCAACATGCGGAAAGCAGGCTATACAGTGCACGTTTTCTCTGACTGTGTCACCAGTTATGACCTGAAGAAACTGCCAGAGATGCTAGCCTACTACGCTAAACAAGGTTGCGAATTGATTACTATACAATAAGAAATAGACGATCTAATAATATGGATTATAGAAAAGAGGCCATAGAATGCGTCAAGGATCATGTCCTCCCGTTACATAAGCAAATCTATGCCAAGTATGATGGGGATTTCGACAGAATCTACTCGGAAGGGTACAACAGCAAGTCGTATCAGGGTAGGGTTATTGTGCCCGGGAAGGTTTATGAACTGAGCTATTTGGAATGTTCGTGCCTCAAGGTAAAATGCGGACTCAGGAGCAATCCGGACCAATGCGAGTGCTCAAGGCAAAGCATTTTATATATTTTGTCGCAGCTTGAATCTGACAGCCAGTTCGATGTCCGGATTGAGAATACGATTCTCAGAGGAGGCGATCGTTGTACTTTCAGGATAACGAGGCTGCAAGTATGAAAAGAGGAATATCCCCCCAAGAAAGCAGCCGTGCGGAGGCATTCCGACTGTGGATGTCGACGGTGGACACGCCGCAAGGTTTCTTCAACTTTTGCAGGATGAAATCAAAATTATTTCCAAAAAACACTTGACTCGTCCCTAAGGTCATGCTTTAATTTTGCACCCGCTAGCAATAATTCGTACGAAATGGGTAACAAAACAAAGTTAAAAATCGGAGAATTCTCCAAGTTGATGCAGGTCACCGTGAAGACCCTGCGTCACTATGAGCAGAAGGGACTCCTCGCGCCTGACGAGGTGGACGAGTGGACTGGCTACCGCTACTATAGCATCGACCAGATGCAGAAGCTGCAAACCATCCGCGACCTGCAACGGCTCGGTTTCTCGTTGGATGAAATCAAGGAGTTGTACGAAGACGATTCGCACACGCCCTGCATCCAGCAAATGGATGAGAAAATCAAGGAGACGGAAAGGCTGTTGAAGCAACTGAAAGCGCGTCGCGACCAGCTGCTCGAATGGAGAGACTCTCGCAAACAAATCACTAAAATGGAAAAATTCAGCATCCAATCACTGCCCGAAATCATCGTGGCAAGCCATCGTGAAGTCATCCCCAACTACGCGGCTCTTGGCCCGCTGTGCGTCAACGTCATCGGTCCCGAGATGCAGCGCCTCGGCTGTAAGTGTCCGCCCCCAGGTTACTGTTTCACCATCGAGCATGACAAGGAGTACAAGCCGACGGACATCGACATCGAATACTGTGAACAAGTAGAAGAGATGGGCACCGACAGCACTATCATTCAGTTCAAACGTCTGCCCGCCGTGCCCAAGGCACTCTGCATGAAGCACGTCGGCCCTTACGAGCGTTTCTATGAGTCGTACACCGAGGCTTTCCGTTACATTGAGGAACAAGGTTACAAAATTGCAGGTCATCCCCGCACTTGCTACATCGACGGTGCCTGGAACCAAGACGACCCCGAGAAATGGCTGTCGGTGATCCAGATTCCGATAGAATAGTATCAGCCCATCCGCAACTTGGGCGAAAGGCTTGAGTTGCGGAATTTTTTGTAGTTTTGTGGCAATCAATAGTGAGGACTATGCAAATTGAAATAATGGACCGGATTGCCTTCAGCCTGGTGAGTATAATCGGTGCCAACCTGCACCGCGACAAGACCTTAGCCACCGGCGACCCCATTTGCGATTATCTCTACACCCGTCCCGGCTCGGGAATTGAAAAGCAGTGGCAAGTGGAGCATCCGGAAGGGACATTCAATTCCAAGTAACAATGATTTATAACCTCGGCAATAGGGTCGCCAACAATTACCTCGTCAGTATGAATGAGGGCGGATATGTCCTAATCGACACAGGATATACCGACAGCTATGAGGGGTTCGCAAAGAAGTTAGAAGAGAATGGTGTCACGCCTAAAGAGATTAAATACGTGTTTCTGACCCATGCCCACGATGACCATGCTGGATTTCTGAATGACGTGTTAGCCATCACGGATGCCAAGGTGATACTTCATCCTATGGCTATTGAGAGATTGCTCAAGGGTCAGAACCCATTTATTGGCGGCTGTTCCAGCCGATTGGCTTGGTTCTTCTGCCAAATTTTGAAGCTCTTCGGCAAAGGCGAACACAAATACCCTCCAATCAAAGAGGAGTACCTCAACCGCATTATCTCCATCGACTCAAAGCAGTTCAAATCGCTCTCGTTGCCCTTCGAGGTTATCGAAACGCCCGGTCACACTGCCGACCATATCGCCATGATGAAAGACGGAATCCTCTTCTGTGGGGATGCGGCCATGAACGGTTTCCCCAGCCTCAAGCGCACCATCATTTGGATTGAAGATTTGGAGCAATACAAGCAGTCGTGGGACAAGATGATTGCACTCAATCCAAAGATGATTTACCCGTCCCATGGGAAGCCGTTTCCAACAACAGACCTATTGAAATACCAAAACCGCCTGGAAGGCATAAAGCTTTTTCCGCTGTAGTAAAAGCAATCCGTAACTCGGGCGAAGGCTTGGGGTGCGGAGTTTTTCTTTCCTGAAAACGGCCATCCGACACTTCAGCCCGCCATAGCTCTTGACGGCTTATTGCCAATTGGCTGGCCTGTGAGCTACATAACCATTTGAGAGAGTTACTTCATCAGGAAGCATCGACTGAACAAACCTTGCTCGATACTGCTCTAGCCATACCACATGGTCGCACTTGCTGGCAAGCGCATACGTTTTTTGGGTAGGAGGCACAAAAACGTGAACGGGGTGTTCTGGTGCAAAGTCTTTGATAATCTCAACAGAAGGAATCATGTCGCTATCAGCCGAAACAACTATGGTGATGTCGCATCGCTTTTCAAACACATCCACCAACATGCCGGTTGCCACTCTCACATCCGACTCTTTTTCCTCGTATGTTTTGTTCTTAAAGCCGCAGTTCTGGCATTTGAATTTCTTTTTCTTGTATCTGCCTAAATGGAGTTTGAATTTAGGGTTAAGAAGATTGGCGCTGAAAAACACGTCTTGGTTATCAGCGGCTTGTTGGTCGTCAATAGGACGTGCTGAATAATAGTTCACTTCTACCAATTCTTGGTCATGCAGTATCATGCGCTCAAAGAACTTCACGATATCAAGCCAGTAGAGGCGTTTCCATTTAGATCCGCCGTTCTTTAGACCATAATAGAAGTTGTATCCATCAACATATACTATAACTTTCTTCTTCTCCATATTTCTATCGAGGTGAAAAATAAAGCCCCCTTTCGGAGGCTTAAGCTTCGGTATATCTCATCCGAGCGGGATTATTTGCTGTTTTTGGCAGCTTCCCAAGCGTTACTTGGGTTTGCAACTGCAAAAATACGAACTTTTTTGTTACTGTCAAGTGCTTTTGAAGAAAATCTTTTGAAAAAGAATAATTTCATCGGATGTCATTTGTCTGGTTCGCTGATTTGACAGCCAAGGGCAAGACCAAAATTCGCCATGCCGCACACATCCTATATCGAAAGCGACATGTTTTGGTTGCTACAAGTGGTTGCTTGAACGGCAATGGCCTTGAGCGTTCTCGGGTGTGAAGGTATTTATTGTAATTGTCCTTGTTTTTTTGAACAGGTACAAGTCATTATTTGGCTCTTTGTTTTTTATAAGGATCAAATTTGGCTAATCTTAATATGCAAAGGAACACCAATGTCGCTTTATATATTTCATAATCCTGTGGAATATAAAATGAATGAGCTACGTTGTTGCGGATATTAAGTCCTTTGGAAGTGAAAATAAACTTAAAAAAGTAAATGTCATCATTATCGAACACCTGTAATAGGCAGGATTCTTGAAGTAAATCATCTAATAGAGCCTCTGTGGTATTTCCATTGCGGTCAATTTTGGTTACTTGACCACCAAGTTCAGACACGATGTCCCGAATGAATCCTTCAAATCTAATGGATAATGTGTCAATAGGGATACGCCAATCCGCACTTAAATTATTCGAGAACCTTTGGTATTGTATAATCAGTGCTTTGATTGCATAATCTATCTGTAAGAACCAAGATGATGAAGATATTTCATTGGGCCGAGAATAATCTATAGGAATCCCAAAACAAGTTGATCTAAGGAACCAAGATTTCAGTTTTGAGTAAGTGATAATCTTTTTCTGAACAGCCGTTAGAATTACATTTATAACATAGTTTTGAACTACATTCATAAGCCATATATCATAATAATAAAATGTTTGGATATTAAAGCTATTACTAAGTGTGTTTCCATTAATATCCTTCATTTTATTCGTAAAATCTAGAGAAAATGTTGGTGGTTTTTGTGTTTTTAAAAGGGAATCTACTATTTGCATATTAGGAAACAAAAAACGAATAGGTGAAACCAAATTCCCCATCAGAAGATTGAACTTGCCTCCCAATAATTTTTCTTTCAATTTATTGAAATACACAACCACTTCTTTGTTTGTTTCTATACTACTTGTAAAAGTCAAATATTTCAGATTCTTTTTATTTGAAACAAATTGATTCTCTGCCTTTTCCATTTTTTCCATAGCTCCTGCCTCCTTATAATAATACATGGCTTTTTCCAAGCGATCGTTATTATAATGAGGTGGAAAGATATTATTGGGGTCGGCAGAAATATCCATCAGTTTAGCAATCTCTATGTCCCCCAATGCCTCATTGAAAAAAGACTTGTAATCACCTCCTCCATTTTGGATTTTTTTGGCATAAAACAATCCAATTTCACAACACTTTTCGTCCCATCGTTTTCCAACACTGGTTAATAGCTCTTTGCATTTTTTAGAAGCTCTTTCTGCTTCTTTAGCTAATAAAAACTTCTGCTTTATCGCTTCCTCCAAAAAACTCAACTTTGTTTTGTAACCATACCCTGAATCCAACACGTCCCACAAGAGATTTCTGACATCTTCCTGTTTGTATTTAATGCTTTTAGAAAGCATCATCACTATGCCAATAGCTTTAACTGCTTGATTAGGATACTCCTCCTTGTTCTCTGGGAGTAGGTTGTTGATGCAAAGTATCAGAGCATCAACTGCATTTTTGGCGAAACAGTTATTCTTGGTTAACAAGTAGGCAAAATAGCAATAGCGATACCGAAGGAAATAGTTATTGGTATTCTCTATCCGCTTCTTAAAATAAGAAATGGCTTTTGTTGTGTCTATTGGGCAATTATCATCTTCGACAACTTTTTCCAAATTCCACCAGGAGAGAATCTCAAGCCTTGCTAGTTGCTGTTCATCAGAAGAAAAAGAATCCCAAGGGAATACGCTATCTATTGGCTTTGCATCATTCTTTTTTTCAAGAAAAGCATATATGTCATCGAGAGCCGCCATGTTCTTATTATTGTTATTTGTTTAGTTTTTGCAAAAATACGAGTTTTATCTGACAGGTCGTCAGATATGTTTCCAAGAGGCGATGGAGATGTGAAAGTTATGCACTTTCAACTACCGTGATTTCTTCTTCAGTGAGACCAAAATATGATGCCATTTTTGGCCTAAATTTATAATAGGATTATTTCTTGTATATTATAGTCGTATGCCACTTGCTTGCCTTCAATGATGTAATGAATGGCTTGGTCGATGATGGGGAATGGTACGATGTACCACTCTTTGGGCTTGGCAATGCCAGCGTTCACTTGAAGCTGGACGGCATCAAATAGTTTGTGAATCAAGTTCTCGAATGTGGAAGCCTTGATGTTGGCCACTTGATAGGTCTTTAATATCTGGACTTTGGCGAAGAGATAGGTGGACTCGTTTTCGGCATCAGCGGTGCGCTGCTCAACGGTCTGGCGAGTGAAACCTATCTTGTAGAGGTCTTTGATGCCAGCAATTTCAGGGTCTGTGGAAAGCGAGCGGAGAATGTATATCCATCCACTGATAACATCGTTCTCGCCAGGTGTGAAGTGCTTTACGAGATAATCAGGCTCGACATCGCTATAGTCAACCACTGTGTAACCTTCCGTGTAAAGAGATTTGACAAGGGTTTGCTGGTAGACATTGTTTTCGGTGCCGTTCTCAAATATGCATCGGGTTCGGTCGTCGGCACGGCCTCGGGAATCTCGACGTTGGGCGTGTTTGTTAAGGTGTGCAAGATATATCAGCATGTTACCAACAACGAAGTATCGACCTTCAACGAGGTGAGCTTCCTTGAAGCGAACAAGACGGCATCGGCCGTCATCCAGTTTCTTGTGAATGACTTGAAATCCTTCCTCAAAATCAGCGAAATCCTTGCACTCGGTGCGTTTTGCAATAGACTCGGACTCTGCCCGCTCTTGCATTTTCTTTTGCATGTATTCGGGAATGTCGAACAAGCCACTGCCTTCGGCTGTGACATCATCAAACATGGGGTCATTCAGAATATCCTCCAGCTCATCATGCAGATCCGTTTCTTCAGCAGGGGCAATGGATTCAACAGGAACGGACTCAATGATAGAACTTTCTTCTATGACTTGGGGCAAGTTGGCTTCTGAAAGTAGGCCGATTGTGTCAACACCTTGACAAATGCGGCGTTTTGTCGCATCGGCTCGGATGCTTCGAAGCGTGCGGAAGAGCTTCAGCTCTTCGAGCGTTTCAGCATTTTCCGACGGCTCTCTTCCTTCGGCTTTTACGAAATTCAGCACCTCGATGAAAGAGTTTACGAGACGGTCTGATGATGTGGATTGCCGTTTGACGGGCTTTACATCATCAAAAAATGACTCTGATAATATGTCGTGCAATTCAGCGTCCCAGTCTCTCATAGGTTATCTCTAAGATAAAGATTGCTGTTTCAGTTTACGCAAGAAGGCAATGGCAATAGCGATACGTTTTGCTGTTGGGTCGGGGTCGTGTACGGTAGGCAAAGCTCCATCGTGTTCTTCCCTGTATTTGGGTAAGTATTTCTTGTAAAGAATGATGGCCTCTTCCTTGGTCATATCCTCACGCTGGGCATCGATGGTGTCTTGAATGGTGCGAAGGACATCTGGAGTGAGTGACTTGGAAAGAATCTCGTATGCCCGTTGGAAAGGATTGATACTATCAATGAGGTTGATGCTGAGTTTGTCAAGGTCGATGAATTGACTGGCAACTCTCAAAAACTTGCTGCCGTCATCTCTTGTTACAACCTCTGCACCTTGCAACGTAGTGGATAGAACCACACGTTGGCGTAATTGCTCCTGTTCATCGGGGGTTAAGTCGGGATAGCGTTCCTCAATAATCTTGGGGATAAGCGATTGGGTGATGACTTCGGCAATCTGATTGCCAGCAAGGGCTTGCTTGATGATGTCGCTGGAATAGAGGGTGGCTTTGAGTTCGGTGAGGTCGTTGTCGATGATGGCTTGTACTCGGTCGGTTGTCTTTTTTAGACCTTTTACCCGGATGGTCTTGTCACCATCTTCACGGTCATCCTCGTCATCTTTTTCGGGTGCCGTGCGGAAATTCCATTCGGGCTGCATCACCTGTTCCATCAGGAGTGAGGCGGTGATTGCCTTTAGCATATCGTTGACTGCCGTCTTAACATCGTCTTCTGCCGCCGTAGGGCAAGGGATGAGGTTAGTGAATTGGGCATGGGTCTTTCCTTCACAGTCACGGGTGCAGCGGCCAATAATCTGAACCACTTCGGTGAGGGATGCCCGGATGCCGATGGTCAGGCAACACTCGCACCACTGCCAATCGAAACCTTCTTTGGCGGTGCCAAGTGCAATGAGGATATCAAGAGCATCGGCACTATCCATCCTATTAAGGTAGGCTTGAAGAGCATCGCGCTGACGAGGCTCATCTTCCACAAGGTCGCCCACTTTAAGAATACGACCATCGGGCGTTTTGACCATCTTGATGTAGTGTTCGACATCTTCACCCACGATGGTGCCTATGCAAGAAATAATGTCGGCCACTTGGTCGTATTTGCGAGTGTAGGAAGAGCGGGAATTGACGTTTGGAATATGGATAAGCGTTTTTTTGGATGTGTCAAGCGTTAGCGGAATCGCCGTAATGTATTTGCCATGGTAGAATTGGTATCCTATGCCCAAACTCTTCAAGTGCTTGTAGCCATTGAGTTGTTGGTAATAGTTGTAGGTGATGGTGGGCTGGAACTTTGCCTCGTCTTCAGGGCGCATCACAGGCACGGCATCACCACGAAAATAAGAGCCAGTCATGGCCATGATGTGAGCGTTGCTGCCGGCCATAATGGTACGGATGGCTGTGCCCAAATTGTTCATCTCGTCGGCTGAGGTATGATGAAATTCGTCGATGCCGATGAACGTGTCATTCAGCAATGAAATCTCCAAAGCCTTAAGCGCATTGCGGAAAGTGGAATGGGTGCAAACAAGGACGGTGGCATTGCTGGTGAGAAAGTCGATGAACTTTTGGCGCAGCCCACTTTCCTTAAATCCTGGAGCGCAAAGATTATATTCTTCGCTGACCTTCCAGTCCGCAAAGAAACCGTAGGGTTTGAGTTCCGTATCGTTGAAGGAACGAGCGATGGTCTTTTCGGGAACAGCCACAATGACACGCTTGATGCCTTGATGCTTCAGCTTATCGAGGGCGACAAACATCAGTGCTCGGCTTTTGCCGGACGCTGGCGGTGCTTTGACAAGCAGATATTGGCGGTTGCGCGCTTGATAGACAATGCGCTGCATTTCACGCATTCCAAGGGCATCGGTATTGGAAGATGCTCCAGTTTGCCCGTATTGTATTTGAACTAAGTTCTCCATAAGGTTGATTTGTCGGTTGTAAGTTTGATGTACTGCTTGAAGAGGAATTCCAAGCGTTCCTCGTCAGACTCAAAGGGCTTTTCACGGTAGCAACGCTCCACAGCCAAGTCAAGGGCATGGTGAGCGGCTCGAAGGTCATCGGGGAAATTCTCGGGGTTGTACATGTCGCCAAGGGTCATTTCTGAATGTTCTGCACGAACAAGAAGAATTTCTTTCGCCAATGCAGACAATTCATTTCTTTGAGTATTTGACATTTTCGGGAATGGGAATGTGTTATAACACAGCGTAGCGGCATATCGAATCCTATTTTCCAAAGAACCTGCAACTGCTCTTACCCAAACATTATGAATTTTCGAAGTGAGCAATCCAAAAAGCCAGTATTCAACATCGTAGATTGCAAAAGCAGAGTTTGAAATCACAGTGTTTTCATCCATATACCCCATAGGGATATACTCGCGTCTTTCAGAAGAAACACCTGGGATAATTATTGATTCTTTTTTCTGATACGATCGTTGAACAAACATATAAGGACGTTTGGCATATTCACGAGTACTTTCGGCATCGCTTTTCTCTCTATCAACTTTTACTTGAGAAAGAAGGTTCGCTATTGGAGGTATGGAATATGCAAGAGCTTTTTCAGGCTCTTCGATCCAGAGACAATAGCGCATTCCGCCTTGGAGTAACTCCTGTGCACCGATGTATTTTTTAATAAAAGATTTAGATGAAGGATACTCTAACAACAGTTTCTCTTTAAAAGACTCGTCAAAGTTTAAAAAACCTCCATCACGTGGCATACTACCAAAATACACAGGAGGCATTCCACATAAACTGGTGTTTTCTTTTCTAACAATAATATTTTCTCCCACAGATAGATATGGGTTAATATTATTAACCTTAAGTTCTGTTTGTGAACTTTCGTTGAAGAATCTTCTTTGTCCCGAAAAATCATTAGTTACGCCAATTATCACGCATGCAACAACAGCATTGTTCTTTGCATTATTAGACCATTTGAAAGAAGTTCTGGCGAATGCAATTGTTAACCCTTTAACAAGTATTGGCTTCCACAACATATCAACCTGTTCTCCTTGACAAATTGAGTTTGTGGTTACAAATGCGTATCTTGCCTTTGTTCCCTTTATGTATATAGCCCCTTTCCAGAACCAACCAGCAATATAGTCGAGGCCTTTTTTGTCACGTAATTCAGAAAGTGCCATGAGCATATCTGCTTTTTGCTCGTCTGTTTGTTTCTTTGAGCCATAATACGGCGGATTCCCCATCACATACACTTCTTCTTCAGTCGTATGCGGGCAAACGGTGTTCCAATCAATAGTGCAAGCGTTTCCACAAACAATGTGACCACTGGCGCGTAGTGGCAACGGGTTGGGAGCTGTGCCCAACTCTTCACGGAATTTGTTGTTCATCTGGTGCTCGGCAAGCCAAAGGGAGAGTTTGGCTGTATCGCAAGCATATTCGTCAATCTCAATGCCGTAGAATTGGGTGAGTTGAATGTTGGTGAATGGAATGGCCGTTGCTTGAAGCTCAAACAAGCGTTTCCAAATCTCAATCTCCAACTCACGCACTCGCTTGTAGGAAATGATGAGAAAATTGCCTGAGCCGCAAGCGGGATCGAAAAACTTTATTTTGCCCATTCTGACCAGTAGCGCATTGAGGGCTTTTGCATCATTGCGGCAGCGGAGGTATTCGGCGGCGAGGTCGTCCAAGAAAAGAGGTTGGATGACCTTCATAATGTTAGGTACAGAAGTGTAGTGTATGCCTAGTTCGGCACGGTCTTCGGGTGACACAATGGCTTGTGTCATTGAGCCGAAGATGTCGGGGTTGATTTCGCTCCACTGGAACTTGCCGCACTGAATCATCAACAGTCGGGCACGACGGCTCAACTGCGGGATGGCATAACGCTCGCTAAACAAACCACCATTGACGTATGGAAAATCAGATATGATTTTGTTGGATTGTTGCTCGCGCAGGTTCTTGTCGTTGGTGGAAAGAATGACAAAAATACGGTCTATAAACTCGGCGAGGTCGGAGCCGTCGATGGCGGTGTTGTCCTCAATGGCTTTGGTGAACTGGTCTTGCTTGAAAAGTCCTGTGTCTTCAGCGAAGAAACAGAAAAGGAGCCTTGACATAAAGACATTGATACAGTGCGAAACTTCTGGGTCGCGGAAATCGTTGTAGCGGCAAATGTCATCATAGAGCTTCGCCATGAGTTCAGCGGTCTTGACATCAGCCTCAGCCTCCTCATAGTTGCGGAATTTCTCAATGCCAGCCAAGGGTTTGAAGAACTCAAAATCGCGCCAGAGGGTTTCCAACGAGCCTTCGTAGAAATCTTCATCCTTGGGGTCGTAGGCAATGAGTGCTTTCCCATCGCTGGTAATGTAAAGACGAGGATTGTGCCGGGTAATGGAAGCGTTATTCCTGAGTGCTTGGATAATGGCCAAAGGTTCGGTGCCTTTGCTGGAAGGGCGGTAAACAAACTTATCCTTTATGAGGATGGTTTGCGGGTCGCGGGATTTGTTGTCGCGCCCATCACGCACACGCTGGAGCGATGCATCACCATAGCCACAAAAGATTCGCAGAAGCTCATAGGGTAGATTATCAGCATTCAGATTGTCGGCAATGGCTTCGAGTGCTTCTTGTGCGGTGATATGTGAGAAATTCTGTTTTTTTGCCATAAAAGCCCCCCTCAAAGGTGCGCATCTGCAATCCTTTGGGAAGGACGTATAAAAGGAACCGCGAGCTTCTTGTTTGAAGTCGAGGTTCTGGACTACCTATCATCACTAACAAGAAAGCCCGCAGCCCATACTGCGAGCGTCCCTTGCTTTCTCGAGTGATGATATCGAATTGTCCAGATTGCGACTTCACAAAGAAAAGCAAAAACGCTTTGTATCTATATGTTATTTAATCAGTTATCTTCTGTGTCTATTTGTTCTTTTTGGATTGATGGGGACAAAGATAGGAAAAATCCTAAAACAAAGGATGCGGTGTGCAAAATAATCCGCAACTCGGGCGCAGGCTTGGGTTGCGGAGTTTTTTGTACCTTTGCAGCAAACTTATTCTGCTATGCCCAATCCCACTACAAAACAAGAATTGCTGGCGGCCATGGCCGACGGCTATGCCCAGCTGAACGAACAAATTGCCAAGATGAGCGATGAGGAAATCTCCGCACCATTCACTTTTGCTGCCGACCCGAAGAAATGCGGTGTGCGCTGGCAGAACGACCGCTGCCTTCGCGACCTGCTGATTCATTTCCGCGAATGGCAGTTGCTGATGAGTACTTTCGTGCAGAATATCCGCGAAGGCCACCCGAAGGACTATCTTCCCGACGAGTACCGCAGATGCTATCACGAGATGGATAAAATGATTGTGGAGAAGCACCAAAACACATCCTTGGAGGAAGCCAAAGCCCTCTTGCAACAGAGCCATGAGGGAATGATTCGTCTCGCTGAGAGCTTCACGGAGGAGGAACTTTTCAACAAAGGCTATTACAAAGTCACCTATACCACCAGCATGGCGGCCTATTTCCTGAGCGTCACCCCTTATGGGCAGGCGGTGAAGATCCTGAAGACGCATCAGAAAAGCTTGAAAAAGAAATGAACCCAGAAAGTACTCACATATTGGAATTCGATGCGGTGATCCTGCAAAACGAGGACATGGATGCCGCCTACGTGGAGGTGCCGTTCGACATCAAGGCAATACTTGGCAAAGGCCGACTGCCGGTGCACGCTACCTTCGATGGTGTTCCATACGACGGTCAGATTGTGAAAATGGGAACGCCTTGCTACATTATCGGTGTTCGGAAGGATATCCGCAAACAGATTGGGAAGAACTTTGGTGATATAGTGCATGTTACTTTCTACGAGCGGGAAAAATAAGACGAATCCGCAACTCGGGCGAAGGCTTGGGTTGCGGAATATTTTGTACTTTTGCGGTATGAAACAAACATTAGACATTATTTTAGCACCCCTGCAACAAGCCGACCGTGAACAATTCATCCACGACAATCAGGAGGCGTTCAAATATGGCGCGACCGAGGAGTTCGGGATGCTAGACGACCGCATGGAGGAAGGCGAAGAGGTGATCTCACGGAAAACCATCGAACACTGTATTGACGGGGAACAGTCAGAGACCTACAGGATTGTATGTGACGGCGAGGTTGTCGGCGGCCTGATTCTTCAAATCGACAAACAGAATACGAAAGGTGATTTGGAGATACTGTTTATCAAGCCAGAGGCACATAGCAAAGGATTAGGTCAAGCGGCATGGAAGGCCGTTGAAGCCATGCACCCCGAAATCCGTGTTTGGGAAACGATGACACCCTATTTCGAGAAGCGCAACATCCATTTCTATGTCAACCGTTTGGGCTTCCATATCGTTGAGTTCTGGAACAAATACCAACACGGACCTACAGTACCCGACAACATTGAAGAAAACTGGAGCGAGGATGACGAGATGTTTTTGTTCAGGAAAGTTATAGCGAACTCCTAAGTTTTCTCAACTCAGGCAAAGGCTTGGGTCGCGGATTTTTTTTGTGGTTTTGCGCCGTGGAACTTAACGAGCGAAATATTATCTGCTTGGCGGGCGAGTGAGAGGCCCGATGCGGAAATTTGGAAAAAAGTTGTATCTTTGCGCATCAATGGATAACGATTCAACCGCATCAAAAATGAACAATCAAGACTTTTGGCATAGCGTCCATTCGATTATTGACGAGGGCTTCACTGCCAACGGTCTTTCAAAACTGGAGTCGTATGCAGAACAATTCATCACACAACGGCTTGTATATAAGCGATTTTCATCGGCAGAACAGTATGGCTGCTCAATGGGAGGTACTACGCATGTCATTGCATCCCTACTCGCGGGAGCAGAAACTGCAACAGATAGAGATGCTACACCTGATGTCGGCGACTTCAAAAGAGAAGTCCAATGTGGAGCGAAGCAGGCTGAAAGCATAGAGCAATGGGCAAGGAAAGTAGGTTGTTGGACAGAATGTATTGAAGACGCTCTGCCACGCATGTTAGGCGAGCAGATTGCAGAAGGCGGAGAAGCCAAGGTTTACGACCACGGCGCCACATTGGTAAAAGCCATTGGACTTGACTATTTTATCCAACCCATTCTGGCACTTGACCGTATTTCACTGCATAACACCTATTTCCCTGAAACTGCACTGAAGGTGTTAGGATTTGGACGTACGGCAGATGGTGATTTCAAGATTGTGGCGGAGCAACCATTCATTGAAGGAACACACATGTCGGATGAAGAAATCGCCTCGTTCGCCGAGAACATTGGTTTCAAACTCATCAATCCGAGAAATTGGACTTTCGCCACTCCCGAAATCTATTTGAGCGACCTCCACGATGAGAATGTGATACGCTCAAAAGAAGGAAACATCTTCGTGGTGGATTGCGATATACGAATCAATACGTCAGAGTTGAGATGTGGAGGCTGTCGTAAACTGACAACGGAAGTGGATTTGTCTGTTTTTTAGTTTTTTGTTCAACTATGCTTAACTATTCTGAGACATACCAACTGATTGCTGATAAGTTTGCTCAAAAACATGAAAACTGGTTGAGGACAATATATCTAGGCCTTTGCAAAGTTACTTTTTTCGATTCAACCAATGATGTTAGTGATTGGTTGCTCTTTGAGCCTATCGCAAAAGTAAAAAGGAAATCACAGCTATTTCATTTTATTCTCGTTAACAAAACTCAAATTATTCTTTTTAGAGACACTACTGATGACTTTAAAGAGCAAACAACACCCAAACGACTTATAGTACTATCGAAGTTTAAAATTGTCTCACGTGAGAACATAGTAATTGATAATAAACCTATTAGAAATTCCAAGTTTTTACAAGCAATAGCCGATGACTATGTAGCAAACGAGCAAATACGGAAATCAAGAATTTGATGAAAGCGAAAAAAACTATCTCGATTATCTGTACGATTTAGATTTGACACATTGGGATAGTGATAAACATAATGGGTTAGATAAAGAAAAATTTGCTCTTGTTCAAGAGGGAATACATGCTTTGTTCCATGGCAGTCCTCGCCTTACTGATAGCCACCAGCTGCAATGGGCAAAATAAACAGGAAGTCAAACAAGAAAAACAGAATACTATGAGCAAATCCATCATCGTTTTCTTCTCCCACGCGGGCGATAATTACGCGGTGGGTAATATTGAGGTTGGCAACACCAAGATTGTGGCCGACTACATCAGCGAAATCGCGGGTGCCGACCAGTTTGAAATCGTCACCCACAAGTATGACGGCATGGCCTACACGCCGCTCATCAACCTCGCAAAAGAGGAGGCCAACAACGGTGAGCTTCCGCCTTGCGAAGGCGATGCTCCCGACCTCTCGCAGTACGACACCGTTTTCATAGGTGGTCCCGTGTGGTGGGGCACCTACCCGCAGGTGATGTTCACTATATTTAAAGACATCAACCTCGATGGCAAAACCGTCATCCCCTTCACCACCCACGAGGGCAGCGGCCTCGCCTCCTGCGTTAGCGACGTGAAATCGGCTTTCCCGAAAGCCAAGGTCACCCAAGGCTTCAGCATCTACGGCCATGAAGTGCGTAGCGGAAGAGCCAAAGTGGAGAAATGGTTGAAAGGATTGGGGTATTGAGAAGTTGGTTTTCCGTAAATAATCCGCAACTCGGGCGAAGGCTTGGGTTGCGGAATTTTTTCATACTTTTGCCCCAAAGTTGAACGCCATGAAGAAAACACGATTCATTCTTATGCTTTTGGTGGCTGCGGCACTCGTTTCGTGCAAGAAACCAACCAATTACGGAGACCTCTCGGTGGGAATCGACTATTCCGTCAACGGCGGTTATCTGATTACCGACAGTTTATGTTATCACACCGAAGCTGGAAACACATTCATGATCACCGAAATCCAATGGTTCATATCCAGGTTGGAGCTTCAGAACGAACAAGGCGAATGGGTCGAATTGACCCATCGTGAAACAGATGGGAATAGTCAAACAGCTGCTATTTTCTACATTGACACCAACATCCCAGAAAGCCAAACACTTCTTTTGGAAGCGATACCCACGGGCAACTACACACGGCTGCGTTTCACCTTTGGACTTGACGAGGAAGACAACCTGACGGGGCTGTTTTGTAATCCCCCCGAGTCCAACATGTTTTGGCCAGAGCCCTTGGGAGGAGGCTACCATTACATGAAACTCAACGGACGATTTGTCAACGCCAATGATGAGCTTGTCCCCCTGAATACACACCTTGGCATTGGGCAGAACGCCGACCATACGGAGTTTTACCAAAACTATTTCTCCGTCGAGGGTCCCATTGACTTAGTTGTTGCAGAAAACAAGGAAAACCTTATCCTATTGAGCATGGTTGTCGATAACTGGTTCCGCAATCCTAACCTTTACGACTTCAACGTGTACGGCAGCGCCATCATGCAAAACCAAGCTGCACAACAGGCCTTAAAAGAGAACGGACAAGATGTTTTCACCTGGTCTGTTGTTTCCAATGTCTTGGAGTGAACCGCGCCGCAAAGCCATTCACGGGCAATCGGCAACAGGCACCGCCAACGCCTCGTTGACCTATTATCTTCAACAGTGCGGATGTCTCGGAAACGAAGCGGAATGCGCCTTTATCCAAGGCGAGGTCATGGGACGGCCTTCGGTGGTCACTACACGGATTCAAGCTGATGGAAATCTCTTTGTCGGCGGCAAGGCGGCTATTATCGCTGAAAGAGTGTTTTTTTTCTGGTTTCCATGGATATCGGTATTGAAATTATTGGCAAAGATAGCACAATTCGTGAGACTGGCGACATGAAATCCGCGACTTGGGCGAAGGCTTGGGGTGCGGATGCATTCACTCCATTTTTATGCTTTTTTCCACGGTAACGGTATTCTGAACCCCAAAAATTCTTATCTTTGTCCCCTATGGAGAAAGTTAAAGTCATTGAAATCAAGAAAAGCGTCTTTGCCGAAAACGACAAGGATGCAGATGATTTGCGCAAGGAATTGAAAACCAAAGGAGTGTATCTCCTAAATTTGATGTCGTCACCAGGAAGCGGCAAAACCACCACGCTCATCCAGACCATCAACTGGCTCAAGGACAAGATTCGGGTGGCCGTGATGGAAGCGGACATCGACAGCGACGTGGATGCTGTCAAGATCAAGGAGGCAACAGGGATACAATCCATACAGTTGCATACGGGTGGGATGTGTCACCTCGACGCGGAGATGACCCGTCAAGGTTTGGACAACGTCGCCTTGGAGGATGCCGACTTGGTAATCCTCGAAAACGTAGGCAACCTGGTCTGTCCCGCAGAATTCGATACGGGTGCCGTACGCAACGCGATGATTCTCTCCGTACCCGAAGGTGACGACAAGCCGCTGAAATACCCGCTGATGTTCTCGGTTTGCGACCTGGTGCTCATCAACAAAACCGATGTCATGCCTTATTTTGACTTCGATTTGGAACGCTGTAAGGACAACGTCCATCAGCGCAACCCCAAGGCGAAGATCATCCCCATTTGTGCCAAGACCGGCGAAGGCATCGACGCTTTCACCGAATGGCTCCTCAAAGAAGTCAATTCCTGGAAGAAATAATTATCAATTATAAATTCTCAATTCTCAATTACCTATGCCCGAAATGTCAACCAAGTTTGTTCCCAAGCACAAAGGCGACAAATACCCAAACCCGAAACTGCTCAAATTCGTCCGTCATGTCACGGATCGCGTCCCTGGAAAGATCAAGATGGACACCGACGCTCCCGAGTATTGGGGCCTTGCCTGCATCTTCGAAGATGAGATGGATGCCGTGACCCGTGAGGCTTCGCTGGATCTGCTCCTCGACATGCTTCCCGGCAACTTCTTCAAAGTGCGCAAACACCATACTTATGCTGAACTGCATGAAATGAATGCCAAGAAGCACTACACCCCAGACGACAAGTCGCTTGACGAACTGCTGGACAAGTTGGCATTCTTCGGAATGTTGGAGTATGACTATGGTGACAAATACACCAAGGAAGGTCCCGTGGCCGGTACCTCTTTTGAGCGCGATGCCCGCATCTATTGGGTGCCAATGTTCGTGCCTGGCAGCGCCGAATACACCAACATGAACGTGGAGCTGATGGACAAGCATCCCGAGTTGGCCATGTTCTTTGAGCGCATGACTTTCCTGCCTCTGGAAAAAGTCACCCCGATGGTGCCCATGGGAGGATCGGGTATCGGTATGCACGTGATTCCCGTCGAGAAGGCCATCTCGATGGAAAATGAAACGGCGGACATCGAGCATATTTCCTATTGGCTCAAGCGTTATGAGGGGCATTTGGCTGTAGGTATCTGCAGCTGTCGCTATGGTCGCAAGAAACTCGAGGAAGGCTGTGCCGACGACTACCGCGACTGGTGCATTGGCGTGGGCGATATGGCTGAGTATCTGGTAGAGACTAACCGCGGACATTATATCACCTATGACGAAGCTATGGCTATCCTCAAAAAAGCAGAAGACCACGGTTTCGTGCATCAGGTGACCAATATCGACGGCGAAGGCAAGATTTTCGCCATTTGTAATTGCAACGTAAAGATTTGCAATGCCTTAAGAACATCACAACTCTTTAATACACCTAATCTTTCGCGTAGTGCTTACGTGGCTCATGTTGACCCGAAAAAATGTGTGGCATGTGGTCGCTGCGTGGAATACTGCCCCGCTGGTGCCGTCAGGTTGGGCCAAAAGTTATGTACCAAACACGGCGAGCAGACCTATCCCAAACAGGAACTTCCTGATAACCACAAGTGGGGCAAGCACAAATGGGACGAGGACTACCGCGACAAAAACCGCATCAACTGCTACCCGACGGGCACGGCACCGTGCAAGACCGCATGTCCGGCACATATCGCCGTGCAAGGCTATCTCAAGAAAGCTGCCGAAGGCAAATATACCGAGGCTCTGGAACTCATCAAACGCGAGAATCCCTTCCCAGCGGTCTGTGGTCGCGTGTGCAACCGTCGCTGTGAGGATGCCTGCACCCGCGGCACCATCGACCAGCCCATCGCCATCGATGCGGTGAAGAAGTTCATTGCCGAACAAGACCTCAAGGCCGAAACTCGCTTCGTACCAGAAGTGAACATCTGCTCGAATGTGCAAGAACACTGGGAGGAAAAGATTGCCATCATCGGTGGTGGTCCCGCTGGATTGAGCTGTGCCTACTACCTCGCCACCATGGGCTACAAACCCACCGTATTTGAGAAGAGCGAGGAGCCGGGCGGCATGCTGCGCTATGGCATCCCTTCCTATAAACTGGATAAAGATGTCATCAAGGCCGAAATCGACATCATGCGTGAGATTGGTGTGGAGATTCGCACTGGCGTAGAAGTCGGCAAGGACATCACCATACAACAACTCCGCGAGCAGGGCTATAAAGGCTTCTATGTGGCCATCGGCTGCCAGGGTGGAAAACTGCCCGGCATCACTGGAGAAACGCTGCAAGGTACCACCACGGCTATCGACTTCCTTCACGATGCTAACTGCGGCAAAGTGAAAGTGGAGGGCAATGTGGTTGTGGTTGGAGGTGGCAATGTGGCCATCGATGCGGCTCGCGTAGCCAAACGCAGCGGTGCCGCTTCGGTGACGATGCTGTCGTTGGAGACCGAAGACATCATGCCCGCTTCGCTCGAAGAACGCAATGAAGCTCGCGAAGATGGGGTCGTCATCGACCCAGGTTGGGGACCGAAGGAAGTGCTTGGCACCGATAAAGTCAGCGGCATTGTCTTCAAGAAATGCACCTCGGTCTATGACGCTGAACATAAGTTCAACCCAATATACGACGAGAACGAACTGATTACATTGGATGCTGACATGGTGATTTTTGCCATCGGGCAGACCGTCGTGCTGAAGGACCTGCTCAAAGATACTAAGGTCGAGTTCTTCCGTGGGGTGTATCCCGTGGCCGACAAGCTGACCTACCAGACGGCCGAACCCGACATCTTCGTGGGCGGCGACGTGTTCACGGGTCCCAAGTTCGCCATCGATGCCATTGCTGCCGGCAAGGAGGCTGCCGAGTCACTGCACCGCTATGTGCAACACGGCCACATGACCATCGGTCGCAACCGCCGCGATTTCATCGAACTCAACAAGGATGACATCTTAGTGGAATCGTATGACAACGGCTCACGTCAGGTGGAAGGCCATAAGGCCAACGACAACCCATTCAGCGAATACATGGTCACACTAACAGAAGAGCAAGTACGTAAGGAGACGGCACGTTGCCTCTCGTGTGGCGCTTCGGTAGTGGATGAAAACCGCTGTATTGGCTGCGGCATCTGCACCACCAAGTGCGGCTTCGATGCCATCCACCTCTTCCGTGACAACCCCGAGGCCAGCATCATGCGCACTTCCGAGGACAAATTCGGCGGCATTTTGCCCTATATGTTGAAACGCACTGGAAAAATAATCTTCGGTAAAAAATGATTCTTACTTCTTTCTTCTGACTTCTAACTTCTAAAGAAAAATGCACGAACTCGGAGTCGTATTCTATATTATCAAAGACGTCAAAGCAGTGGCAGAGGAGAACCATGTGGAGCATGTCTCTACCGTGGTAATGGACATCGGCGAGGTATCGACGGTGGTGCCGCATCTGCTCACCCATTGCTGGCGTTGGGCTGCCGACAAGGAAGCATTGCTGAAAGGATGCGAGATGAAAATCAACACCATCCCAGCGGTCACTTGGTGCGACGACTGCAAAAAGGAATACGAGACCGTGAAGTTCGGCAAGACCTGTCCGCACTGCAACAGCAACAACACCTGGCTGCTTCGCGGCAACGAAGTCGAAATCAACAGTATCATTGTTTAATTCTTAATTCTTTCTTCTGAATTCTAAATTCTAAAAAATATGTCCTGTTTCATTGTTCCTCTGACCCAAGCCCTTGTAACGACGGCGTATCGCAAAACCCATGAAAAATCTATTCACAGCCCTAAAGCGTCGGCGTTGAAACGTCACCTCCCTGCCTTGGAGAAGATGCTCTGGGGTGGTTCGGTGATGCTCATCGTAGATCACATCATCAATGGCGAGCTCACTTGGAAGTTCCCTTTCTTCACCGCTCTTGAACTCGAAGGCGGCGGCGCCGTCATGCTCCGTGAGATGCTCACCGTTGGACTCCCCATGTCGTTGGTCATCACTGCGGTATGGGCGGTTTACGCCATCATCAAAGGGCGCAAGAAAGCTGTTCTCCAGTGAATTCTTACTCCTGTCTTCTAACTTCTAAATTCTTAAAAATATGTTCTTTCAAGTTTATGGCGCTAATGCGCTGCCTCAGTGGGGAATGATGCTCGTTGTCCTCGCAGGCTTGATCTTACTTAACGAGTTTGCCCGTCGCACCAAGTTCGGCGGTATCTTCACGTTTCTGGTTGTTCCCGTTGCTCTGACAGCTTACTTCCTCGCCATCTGGTTGGGTGTCAGAAGTGGTGCTCAGTGGGCACTTGAAAACCAGACTCACGTTTACATGCATGGGTGGTTCCACTATGCCAAGCTCTATGCAGCCACGGCCGGATGTATCGGCTTCATGATGATCAAATACAAGTGGGGCATCGGAGCCAAGCACTGGTTTAAGCCTTTCCCGTTTATCATCGTGGCCATCAACATCCTGATTGCTTGCGCGTCAGATTTCGAGAGCGCCGCGATGGGATGGAACAAGTGGTGGCTCACCTCAGAAGGCGTGTGGCAATATGGCGGCTGGCACAATGTCTTCAACGGCGTGGCTGGTTTGCTCAACATCTTCTGTATGACCGCTTGGTGGAATGTGTATGCTTCCAAAGACAAGAAGGATATGATCTGGGCCGACATGACCTGGGTGTACATCGTCATCTATGACATCTGGAACTTCGCCTATACCTACAACTGTCTGCCGACGCACAGCTGGTACTGCGGTGTCGCTCTGCTGTTGGCTCCGACAGTGGCCGCTTTGTTGTGGAACCGTGGCGGTTGGATCCAGAACCGCGCCAACACTTTGGCCATCTGGTGCATGTTTGCCCAAGTGTTCCCGCTCTTCCAAGAGACCTTCAAAGACGGTCGTCAGTGGTTCAGCTGGGCAACGCTCCCCGTCCTCTATCCAGAAGGTGTCAACACCATCGAGAAATTGTATGCTGCCGGCGGACAGGCTGCGGTTGACGGTGTTGTTGGTACAACGGTAGATCCCGCTGTAGTTACAGCCAATCCCACGATGATGGTTGTGATTAGCGCTCTTGCTCTTGTGGTGAATATTGTCGCTCTCGGCTACATCATCAGTGTCTCCAAGAAGCGTCACATCAATCCTTACAAGGAAGACGTCTTCATCAACCAGAAATACTACAAAGACGCCATGGCTCGCGCCGATGTAGATTGAAATTGGACTTGTTGAACAAATCCGCAACTCGGGCGAAGGTCTGGGTTGCGGATTTTTTTTGTATCTTTGCACCCAAATTTAATCCAAAATGAAGAGAGTATTATTCCTCGCAATGGCACTGCTGCTGCTGTTGGCTCCTTTGGGAGCAAAGGCCCAACAGGGCATTCAAAACTATGTTTCCGCTTCGGGTTATGTGATCTTCAATGCTCCGTTCTACAACACGGGTACCGACGGCTACGCCTTCGATTTCGAGAACGACTATGTGGAAGGACGTTTGGTCAATTGGACCACCATCGATGCTGATGGTGACACCTACAACTGGACGCTTTCGCCTACCGGCGAAGGTTATGGCTACAATGGCTCTGACGGCGTGGTGATGTCGTATTCCTACAGTAACTATTCTGGGGTTCTCAATCCAAACAACTATCTGGTGTCGCCAAAACTGGCCATCACGGCCAATAACCACTACGTGACGTTTTATGCCGCCGCCTTGGATGAGGCTTATCCTGCCGACCACTTCGGTCTGGCAGTCTCGACCACGGGAACTCAAGCGACGGATTTCACCATGCTTCAGGAATGGACGATGACGGCCAAGCAAGGCGGCTGGCATGAATACACCGTTGATCTGAACAGCTATGTCGGCCAGGAGGTTTACATCGCCATCAGGCATTTCAATAGCCAGGATAATTTCTGCCTCTGCGTGGATGACATTTTTGTTGGGCCCCAGACTCATGATCCATTGGTCAGCTGCAGCATTGCCCTTGATGGCGCTACAGTAGCCAACAACGTCACGGGAACCCAGTATTTACTTGATACCGACGGTTTTGCAAACAACTCCGCCCATACCACCACGATTACCGCCACCTATCAGTCAGGTGCCATTTTGACCAAGTCAACCGACTGGACTTTCCGCTCGGCCGACAACTTCCAAGGCTCGCCAACGGGACTTCAAGCCACTAGTGATGGCGCTGCGGTCACCCTCAGCTGGACACTTCCGATGATGAACTCGTCATACGCTGTGGATGAGATTTACTATGACTTTGCCGACAGCACTTTCTCCGACCTGACTTTGATTGATGCCAACAACGACGGCTATAACTTCAGGATCTATCCATACGGCGGCTATGGGAGCGGCAAATGCCTGAAGTCGGATTCATGGATGACAGGTAACATCGGCAACCTCAATCCGGATAACTATGTGGTTCTGCCTCGTGTTACCGCTACCGAGAACACCGTGTTCTCTTTCATGGCGGTGGATAGCGACATGCCGGGCATCGCTCCCGACCCAGAGCATTTTGGCGTGGCCGTTTCAACTACAGGCAACACCAACCCCTCTGATTTCACGATGGTTCAGGAGTGGAACAGTACGGGTGATTATACTGAGTATTCCGTCAACCTTTCGGCATACGCCGGACAACAGATTTATGTGGCCATAAGGCATTTCAATACCACGGGCGACTGTTATTACCTTTATGTGGACGATATCAGGATTACCGGCGTGGAGGCTGAAATTACCCGTCCTGCCAAGGGCGCCTTGGTGTATGCCAACGGTGAGCTTGTCGCCATGCTGAATCATGGCGAGACAAGCTTTACCCATAGCGTAAACCGTTATGATGTTGATTATTGCATCCGTGTGATCCAGGAGGGCAGCAAGTCCGATGGCACCTATTATGCGCTGGCAGCTCCGCAGTGCGCCAATGCCGAGGTGGAATGTGCGAGGGCGAAGAACCTGTCGGCGGATTGGGACGGTCAGAAGGTGACGCTTTCATGGGAGCGCGACATCTTCATCGATTTCGAGGATGATCCACAAGGTTGGTCTATGCTTGACGTCAACGGCGACGGTTATAATTTTGGTATCTACATGGGAGGCGGTATGAACTCCGACGGCAGCGTCAACACCACCAACACCAATGCTTGCCTGAGTTCGTTCTCCTATATCAATGGCATTGGCAACCTGAACCCTAACAACTTTGCGTTCATGCCAAAAGTGAAGATGCTTCCCAATGCGAGCATTGAGTTCTATGCTTCGGGTTATGATCCAAGCTACCCGAATGAACCGATTGCTGTTTCGGTTGCCTCTGCCGACGGTATGACAATCACCGATGTGCAGTCGTTTGTGACATCGTATCCATATCACAAATACATGGTCGATCTGTCGGCTTACGCCGGACAGGAGGTGTTCCTCGGATTCCACCATCAATCCAATGATGGCCAATACGCAGTGGTGATTGACAACATCACGGTGACCAACGCCGTTTGGGCGGGTACTGCCAGCGAAACCCTTCGTTACCATGTCTATCGCTCGTTAGATGGCTCCAACTACAACTTGATCGGCTATGCCGATGGCGATGCCGTCAGTTACGATGACAACGACATCCAAGCGATCAACTGCTATTACAAGGTGACAGCAGTCAATGCCATGCCAGGCAACGAGACCTGCGAGTCGGCTCCTGCAATGGCTTCTGATGGCATCCATGACTATGTTACAGTTCAAACCGACGGCGTAAATGAACTGGGTGGCGACCTCCTTGTGTATCCTAATCCGACCCACGGCCAAATCACCATTGAAGTGGAAGGCCTGAATCGTGTGACAGTAATGAACGCCTTGGGTCAGACCGTTTACGACGCCCCGACCGATGCCAACCAGACGGTTCTCAACCTGTCGCAATATGGCACCGGCATGTATCTGATTCGCCTCAGCTCTGAAAAGGGCATCAGCGTGAAACGGGTATCGTTGGTAAAATAAGTCCTTCCAAAAAGACATCAAGCCTTGATTATTGGGCTGTAACTTTTCCGTCAACCATTAAAGCGCGGCTTCGGCTGCGCTTTTTTTTCTATCTTTGCAGCCCAAAAGCTGTTGGTAAGGCATGAAGTCGATTCTAAAAAGGAAATACCCGTTTGAATTAAATGACCATCCGCTAAAAGAGGGCCTGTTCGCATTTGTCATTGTCTTTTTGCTTCTTTTTTTCCTGCAACCCTTTGGGATCAGCGAATATGACGGGAACAAGTTCTTGGTGTCTCTTGCATTTGGCTTGGTTACGTTCGCGTGCTGTCTGGCAATGGATTATCTCATTGAGGTTCCTTTACATAAACATGTCCAAACCTGGAGAATCTGGCATCAGGCCTTGACGGTTTTCTTGGAGATCCTCGTCATAGGAATGTGCAATTTCTTGATGGCTTGTTTCTTGTTCCAATATCCCATGGAATTGTCGGCTTGTTTGGAAATGGTTTATTTCACGATTGTCATCGGCCTGATATTTACGGTTCTTTCCACGTCGATTTCCTATCATCAGTATATGCGCAAGCAGTTGGATGCTCTTCTGGGAAAAACCACGAAGGAGCAAGAAGGCATTCAAATCAACATTCACGACCACCGCGTTAGGGGTAACGACTTGAGCCTTCCTCTCAACGACTTGCTTTACATCGAAGCGCAAAAGAACAATGTGGCCGTGTATTTTGTGAGCGAGGGGAAGCTGAGCAGAAACGAGATTCAGACCACATTGGCTTCCGTGCTCAACGACCTCAAGGACTATCCTAACATTTTTCAGTGTCATCGTTCTTTCGTGGTGAACCTGAACAGCATCACTTCCGCCAAGGGGAACTCCAATGGCTATACCCTCGAACTTGGAGGAGGCCTTGCGACAGTCCCCGTGTCCCGTTCATTCGTACCCAAACTCAAGTCATTCGTCATTTGAATGCGGACAACCTAGTTGTTTGTCCTTGCTTCTAGCTATCCGTCCTAAGTGTTTGATAGAGTGGATTATTGGATCTATTTTTGCATCCAAAATCATCAAAATTCAAATGTCAAACCAATCAATTTTAATGTCATGAAAAAGTTGTTTGTTACCGTTATGGTTACCATTTTGGCCTTTGCTACGGCCAAAGCACAAGAAGTAAACAAAGTGCGTTATTCTGAAATCAAAGGGAACTACAATCCCAAGGAGTATGTCCAGCAGGCCACTGACCCGTATAATGTGAGTTGGTATGGCGTGACTTCTTTTTTTATACCTGGGATAGGGCAACTTCTTTCTGGCGAGACATGGCGCGGTATTGCGTTCATGGGCGGTGAGGCCATCCTGCTAAGTGTGATAAGGACGACCGCCGAGAATGTCGCCAATGTAGCCATCCTCAACGAAAACGGCTTTGTCACTGGCTTTACTGATCCCAAGGTAGGCAAAAGGAACATGGCGGTCATGCTTACTGCGCTTGGCGTTGATCTGGGGCTTTCCATTTGGTCATGCATCGATGCGAAAAGAGTCGTGAGAGTCAAGAACATGTATTATCAAGATCTCATCGGAGACAAGAAAACGCTCGAATTGAGTTTTGCTCCTTCCATTTCCCTTGCACCAGACCCGTCAGGTTCCCTACAACCCTGTGCAGGCATATCTCTGCAGTTGAAATTCTGAGTGATAATGTGATGAAATACATTTTGACCACGCAGCCCGAAAGGCTGCGTTTTTTTGTATCTTTGCAAATGGGTTTTGACGAATAAACTAACCACCATGAATATAAGATTAGAACAACCACAAGACTGGCACGAAGTGGAAAACCTTACTAGAGAGGCGTTTTGGAACGTTTATCGTCCAGGATGCACCGAGCATTACGTCCTCAACCAATACAGGAATAACCCTGACTTCATCCCCGAATTGGATTTCGTGATGGAAGAAGATGGCAAGATCATGGGTCAAGTGATGTTTTCAAAGGCTGAGATAACTCTTGATGACGGCAGCCGTTTTCCTTCTTGGACTTTCGGCCCCATCAGTGTTGCCCCCGAATACAAGCGGAAGGGATACGGACTGAAACTGCTGAACTATGCTTTGGAGAAAGCCAAGGGAATGGGTGTTGGGTTGCTTTGCATGGAAGGGAACATCGAGTTCTATAAACATGCCGGTTTTGATCTTGCCAGCAAGCTGAAGATACATTATCACGCCGAGCCATGGGAATCTGAGGTGCCATACTTCCTTGCTCAGGAGCTGATTCCAGGCTATTGGGGCAACCGTGAGGGCACCTATTGTCCGCCCAAGGGTTATTTCGTGGCTGATGAGAACCCCGAGGCTTTCGAGGTTTATGAAGCTGCGTTTCCGAAGAAAGAGAAGCTCCGCCTGCCTGGACAGTTAGGCTACACTTGCGATTTCAACATCCGACCGGCCCGGCCCGAGGAGACTGGACTTGTGCTTGATTTCATAAAGAAACTCGCCGTGTATGAGAAATGTGCCGATGATGTGGTTGCCGACGAGGCCACTTTGCATCACTCCCTGTTTGTGGAGCATTCCGCCGAGGTGGTCTTTGCCGAAGAAGACGGCATGGTCATTGGCTTTGCCTTGTTTTTCCATAACTTCTCCACCTTTGTGGGACGCAAGGGACTGTATCTCGAAGACCTGTTCATACTTCCCGAGAAGCGTGGCAGAGGCTATGGAAAAGCCTTGCTGAAATACCTGGCCAAACTTGCAGTGGAGCGTCATTGTGGCCGTATGGAGTGGATCTGTCTCGACTGGAACAAGCCTGCGCTCAAGGTTTATGGCAGTATTGGCGCCATTCCCATGGATGAATGGACCGTACAACGCTTGGATGAAGAAGCATTGAAACGTTTTGCCGAGGTTGCCATGTTGGATGAAAACGACTAATTATTCATTATTTCCTCCAATATTTATATCTTTGTGGCCTGAAACCGATTTGTCATGCAATTTGGTTTTGTGTAAGAAATATGGAATAAATTGAGAAATTGAAATAATCATGTTAGAAGAAATCCTTAAACAACTCTTTGTCAAGTCATTCAAAACTCTCTATGGACAAGAGCCGCCTGCGCAACAGGTGAATTTCCAAAAGACACGCCCCGAGTTTGAGGGCGACCTTACTATCGTAGTGTTCCCATTCGTGAAGTTGGCAGGACGCAACCCTGAACAACTGGCCAACGAGATGGGCGCTGAGATGCTCAAGGAATCTACCATGATCGCCAAGTTCAACGTGGTGAAGGGATTTCTCAACATCCTTATCTCCGATACTTTTTGGTTGGATTTTTTCCGTGAGAATCACGAGAGGGACAACTATGGTAGAAAAGAGGTCTCCGGAAAGCCTGTCGTGGTGGAGTACTCCTCGCCGAATACCAACAAGCCGCTGCATTTGGGCCATATCCGTAACAACCTCCTTGGTTGGAGCGTCTCTGAGATCCTGAAAGCCAATGGCAAGAACGTGGTGCGCGTCAATTTAGTCAACGACCGTGGCATCCACATCTGTAAGAGCATGCTGGCCTGGAAGAAGTGGGGCAACGGCTGCACACCGGAGTCCACGGGCAAGAAAGGCGACCATCTGATCGGCGACTTCTACGTGCTGTTCGACAAGAAGTTCAAGGAAGAACTGAAGACCTTGCTTCCTGCTGATTTTGACACGTTGGATGAGAAGGCGCAAGAGGAAGCCAAAGCCAAGGCAGAAGCCCAATCCACCTTGATGCAGGAAGCCCGTGAGATGCTGCGCAAGTGGGAAGCCAACGATCCCGAAGTTCGTCATCTCTGGGAGATGATGAACCAATGGGTTTACGACGGCTTTGACGTCACTTACAAGCGTCTGGGTGTGAGTTTCGAGAAGATCTATTACGAATCGCAAACCTACCTCTTGGGCAAGTCGCTGGTGCAGGAAGGTCTCGAAAAGGGCGTGCTTTATCGCCGTGACGACAACTCTGTGTGGTGCGACCTCCGTGATGAAGGATTGGATGAGAAATTGCTGCTCCGTCGCGATGGCACTTCGGTGTATATGACCCAAGACCTGGGTACTGCCCAACTTCGTGTTCAGGAATACAATCCCGAGAAACTTATCTATGTGGTTGGCAATGAGCAGATTTATCACTTCGACGTTTTGAAGCGGGTATTGGTGCGTCTGGGTCGTGAATGGGGCAAGGATATCGAGCACCTTTCCTACGGAATGGTGGAACTGCCTAATGGCAAGATGAAATCCCGTGAAGGCACCGTGGTCGATGCCGACGATTTGATGGATGAAATGGTAGCTACAGCGAAAGGTGTTTCTGAAGAGTTGGGCAAAGCCAAGGACCTCTCACCGGAAGATGCTGACAAGCTGTATCACACCATCGGTCTGGGTGCCTTGAAGTACTTCATCTTGAAGGTCGATCCCAAGAAGACCATGCTCTTCAATCCTGCCGAGTCCATCGATTTCAACGGCAACACGGGCCCGTTCGTGCAATACACCCACGCCCGTATCTGCTCGGTGCTCCGCAAGGCTGCCGAACAGGGCATTCAACTCGAAAGCGAGGTGAAGGTCAATGACCTTCAACCCAAGGAAAAGGAAATCATCGTGATGATGTATGGCTGGCCGATGGTGTTGAACCAAGCAGCAGAAGGCCGCAGCCCTGCGATGATCGCCAACTTCATCTTCGATCTCGCCAAGGAGTTCAACCAGTTCTACCAAGAGTGCAGTATCCTTCGCGAGGAGGATGCCAACCGCCGCATGTTCCGTCTGCAAATCTGCGCCATGGTGGCCGCCTTGCTTCGCAATGCCTCGGAACTGCTCGGAATTGGAATGCCGGAGAGGATGTGATGTATTAGAAGTCAGAAGACAGAAGTTAGAAGTAAGAAGGTGAATGTCTTTTATCTAAAAGGAGCTGTAGAAGGCATCAACACGATGCCTGAAGAGGAATCCAAACACTGCGTGAAGGTGCTGCGGATGACCGAAGGGGAGCACTTTTGCGTGACCGATGGAGAAGGTTTTCTCTATGATGCAGAGTTGATGGAAGCATTCCCGAAAAGGGCTGCTGTCAACCTGACGAACAAGCGTCACGGCTATGACCATTGGGGCTTCAAACTGGAGATCGCCATCGCACCGACCAAACTCAACGAACGCACGGAATGGTTTCTCGAAAAAGCCACTGAGATTGGCATCGACCGTGTGAGGCTGTTCACCTCCTACCATTCGGAACGCCGTGCAGCCAATGTGGAACGTTTCCAAAAGGTGGTGGTCGCCGCGATGAAGCAATCCATCAAATCGAGGTTGCCGCAAATTGATGACATCGTGCCATTTGAGAAACTGGTGAGACAACCTTTTGAAGGACAAAGGTTCATCGCTTGGATTGACGACGATGTGAAAGATTGCCTCTGTGACTTGTATAAAAAAGGAGAAAACGTCTTGGTGTTGATCGGTCCGGAAGGCGACTTCAGTCCCGAGGAAGTGGCATTGGCCAAAGAGAACGGCTTCATTCCTGTCAGTTTGGGCGATGCCCGCTTGAGAACGGAAACGGCGGCACTGGTGGCTTGCCATACCGTACAACTAATCAATCAGATGAAATGAAAAAACTGTTGGTTGTCATAATGCTTTTGCTCCCGTTGCTCGTCCCGGCACAGCAACTCAACATCGCTTTGCTGAAATATCGCGGCGGTGGCGACTGGTATGGCAATCCCACCTCCTTGCCCAATTTGGTTCGCTTTTGCAATCAAGAAATGGGTACTGACATCAACCCCGATGTCCCGACCGTGGAGCCTTCCAGTCCTGATATTTTCAACTATCCATACGTCTATATGACAGGGCATGGCAATGTGGTGTTCGATGCCGTCGAGGCCCAGAATCTCCGTAACTATTTGCTGGCTGGTGGCTTTCTTCATATCGATGACAACTACGGCATCCGTCAATACATTGAACCTCAGATGAAAAAGGTGTTTCCCGAACTGGATTTCGTGGAGTTGCCTTTTTCCCATGACATCTTCAAGAAACCATATCCTTTCCCCAATGGTCTGCCGAAAATTCATGAGCACGATGGCAAGGCACCGCAACTATTTGCCTTGATCCATGAGGGACGAATCGTTTGCATCTTTACATACGAGTGCGACCTTGGCGATGGCTGGGAGGACCAACGTGTACATCACGATTCGCAAGAGACCCGTGAAAAGGCCTTGCGCATGGGGGCGAATATATTGAGATACGTTTTTGAGAACTGAGAAGAGTGAGGAGTGAGGAGTTATTGACACTTCGACAGGTTAATCCTAACTCCTAACTTCTAACTAAAAAACAGTGCTTCCGCGGCTTTCAGGGCTTCAGGAGTGACCTTGTCGTTGCTGAGCATCTTGGCGATCTCGCCGACGCGTTCCTCTGGATTCAAACGGCGGATGTGTGACTGGGTGCGGGTTCCCTCGTTGTCTTTGTAGATAAAGAAGTGATGTGTCGCCTTGCTGGCTACCTGGGGCAGGTGGGTGATGGCGATGAGTTGCAATGAGTCGCCCATCTGTTGCATAATGCCTCCAATCTTTGCTGCCACTTCGCCCGAGACGCCGGCGTCAATCTCGTCGAAGATAAGGGTAGGGATGTAGTTGTGTTGCGACACTACACTTTTGATGGACAACATCAGTCTGGAGAGCTCACCCCCCGAAGCCACCTTGCTGAGTTCGGCCACCTCAACGCCTTTGTTGGCGGAGAACAGGAAACGCACCTGATCCAAGCCAGTCGCAGTAAAATCTTGAACGGGATCCACGGCGATTTGGAAAACGGCATGGGGCATGGCCAACAGCTTGGCGAGGGCGGTAACTTTTTCGCTAAAAGTTTTTGAGGCTTTCTCGCGTTGTGCGTGGAGCTTCGAGGCTGTCTGCTTTAGCAGCAGGGTCTGCTCCTTCAAGGCCTTTTCGGTTTTTTCAACCTCTTGGTCGATGTTTTCAAAGGCATTCACCTTGTCTTCAAGGTCGTCGCGAAGTTGAATCAACGCATCGAATTCCTTTAGGTGATGCTTCATCATCAGGCGGTTGAGCAGATCGTAGCGTTCTTGCAGTTCTTGAAACTTCTCTTCATCGAATTGGGAGTCGTTTTCCAATCGTTCGAGGTCGTAGGCGATATCCTTTAACTCCAACTGGGCGTTGTCGATGCGTTGTTGCAACTCCTGGGCGTTGGGAACGAGTTGTTTGAGCCGGTGGAGTGCCGACGACAATTCATTAAGCTGTGGCAGAATGGCTGTCTCGCTGTTTTCCAACAGCCCGTTTGCGCTATACAACAGCGACTTGATCTCTTCGGCGTTTTCCATCACATTCAGGCTTTGCTCGATGTCGGCATATTCGCCTTCCTTGAGTTGGGCTTTTTTCAGCTCGTCGAGTTGGAACTTCAGGTAGTCGTTTTCGCTGAGGTTCTTTTCTGCCAAACTCTTGAGCTCCTTCAACTGATGGCAGAGCGTGTTGTATTGCGTGAATCCTTTCTTGTATTCCGATAGCAACGAGTCGTTTTGGGCGATCTCGTCCAACAAATGGAGTTGGAAATCGGTATCAGTCAACAGCAAGGAGTCGTGTTGTGAATGGATATCCACCAGCTGGCTGCCGATTTCTTTCATGGTCTGCAAAGAGACTGGCGTGTCGTTGATGAAGGCTCGGCTTTTTTTCTGAGGGCTGAGTTCCCTGCGAAAAATGCATTCGGTTTCAAAGTCCAGGTCGGCTTGATCGAAAAGGTCCTTCATCCGCCTGTCTTCTATCTGAAACAGGGCTTCGACGATGCATTTTTTGTCTTTGTTGAACAGCACTCCAGTATCAGCCCTGTCGCCCAAAACGAAGCCGAGGGCACCGAGAAGGATGGACTTTCCTGCGCCGGTCTCTCCCGTGATCACACTGAATCCTCGGGAAAAATCAACGCATAGATCCTCGATAATCGTATAGTTCTGGATGTGGAGGTGCTGTAACATGCGGAGGGGATGTTAGCCTCTTTTTGTCCCACCTTGAAGGATGGCGTCATATTGCGAAGACTTCGACGGGTCAATGAGTTTCATGATGTTGCTCGCCTTGGTCTTTTCTTGTTGGGTGCCTTCGCTGAACACGTTGATGATTTCGTCGCGTTTGGCTTCGATGATCAGTTGGAGGAAGAAACAAGTCGGGTAGCTGTTATATACTGTTTGCAGGTTTTCCAGTGCCGTGAGGATGGCAGCACGTCCTTCGTCAGGCTTTTCCGACATCACGTCGAGGCCAAGTCTGTGGTATTGATACATGAACTGCCGAAGCGGCGCGTAGGCGTTGTTGTTGAGGTTTTCGGCCATCCAATAACGGTTCTTGTTGCCGTCGAAGGCTTTCCATCCAGGCTGCGATGAGCTTTGGGCGTTGTCAACGACTCGCTGTGCGGCCTCAAAGAAAGGCGTTCCCCCGTTGGGAGAGAAGGTGTCGAAATCGAGGCCGAGGAACATGTAAACGTAAAACGCCAAAGTGGAAGTCAAGTCCGACATGTGCGTGTTGATGCTGAAGTCAAGCGGGACACCCTCCAGGTAGTCGAAGTAGAAATAGGGATCCACATAGTTGAGGATGGGTGTCGTGTAGCTTGCCTTGTAGCATGGACGCCTCAGAGCCATGTTGAGTTCCGCGGTATATGACTCGGTGCCGGTGCGTTCCTTGATGGTGATGGCAATGGAACATTCGATCTTCTCCGTCGTCTTGAAGTTGACATTGGTCCATTTGGTGTTGTTGATGAACTCATACAATGCGGTTTGCATGTTCTGGAACACGGTCCTGTCAGTGCCTGAGACCTTGTTGGAATTGACACGGATGTCGCATTTCAGCTCCTGTGCATGAAGGAGTTGTGTGAGCGAAAGCAACCCTGCGAGTACGATGAAGAGGATGCGTTTCATGGCTTTAGAATTCGTCTTGTACCTCTTTCCGTGGGTTGCGGAAATAGATCTCGTCGTTGAGGAATTCGTGGATGGCGATCAAAGTGGGTTTGGGCAAACGTTCATAGAACTTGGCAATCTCAATCTGCTCGCGATTCTCGAAGACTTCCTCCAGACTGTCGTTGTTGGTTGCGAACTCTTCGATCTTCTTGTTGAGTTCCTCTTTCATCTCGGAGGCGATCTGGTTGGCGCGTTTGGTCAAGATGGCCACGGTCTCGTAGATGTTGCCTGTACCTTTGTAAAACTGATCTTTCTGACGGGTAACTACCGTCGTTTCGGTTCTGACTTTCTTGAAATCCATGGTATTTAATCTAATAATTCTAACTTCTTTCTGGCTTTGTTGGCGACAGCTTCCAGTGTTGAAAGATGGGGGCTGTCTGGATAAAGATAGGTAAGTGTGTTATAGTGCTCGATGCAGGCCTCATAGCGTTCCCTCTGTTTGGAAGGAACACTGTTTTCGGCATAGTCGAAGTAAGCTTTCGTCATCTCGTTGAGGATCTCCTCACGGTGTTTGGTGTTAGGATAGTGCTTCAGGAGATTCTCGAAACTGGTGATGGCAGCGTTGTAATTCTCCATTTTGTAATAGAGGATGCAAATGTTGTATTCTTTCTCTTCCAGTTTGTTGTTGAGGTCGTCCAGTAACTCGTTTGCCCTTGTGATGCTGTCGCTTTCAGGATAGCGTTCAATGAAACTCTTGAGTTGGTTGATGGCCGTCATGGTGTTCTGCTGGTCAAGACTCTTGTTGGGAGAGATCAGATAGTTGCAGTAAGCGTTCATGAATGCGGCTTTTTCAGCATCAATGGAGTAGGGGTAGTTTTGGATGAACTTGTTGAAGTAATAACCGGCAATCTCAAAATCGTTGGTCTCATAATAGCACATGGCGGTGCGATAGGCAACGAACTCTCCTTTGGGTGTGCTTCGGAAGGAGTTCTGGAGAAGGTCGAATAACTGCAAGGCTCTGTTGTAGTCCTTGCGGTCGAAATAATCCATCGCAACTTCATATTTCATGTCGTTGTCAGTACTCTTGAGGATGCGCTTGAACTCACTGCAAGAGCTGAACAGCATGATAATGAGGCAGGTCGATATCAGAATTTTGTTTTTCATTAATCTGCAAAAATACACTTTTTTGGCTTACCAACAGGGTGTTTGTCATTATTTTTCGATGATGAGCTTTTCAACACGTTTTCCGCTTTCGCCGTTAAGATGCAGGAAATAGATGCCTTGCTGCAGTTGTTCAATGTTGAGTCGTATCTTTCCAAGGCCCTGTCCCGACAAAATGAGTTGGCCAAGGCTGTCGTGGAGTTCATAACGGATCCCACTGGCGGATTCAATGGTAACAATACCATAGGTCGGGTTGGGATAGACTTTTAGGGAATTGGCGTCATGCTCTTGGGCCGACCAGTTGCTGATGGTGACGGTGACTTCGCCTTGGACGCTGGTACCTTGGCCGTCGGTGACGGTGACGCGGTAGGTGGTCGTCGGTTCAACGGGAGTGGCCCTGGGTGTTGCACTGGTCGGGTCGTCAAGGGTCTCGGCGGGTTCCCAGTAATAGCTGTAATCGCCGTCGCCTCCGGTGACTTCCACTTCCAGTGTCGTCGTCTCGCCATAGTTGATAACCTCCGGTTCGGCAAAGACTTCAATCTCAAGAGGATCATAGGTAATGCCGACGCAATGCACGTTGGCGACCCATCCTGAATAATTGACTGAATAATCGGACGTAAACTGGAAGGTCAACGCACCATTGGCATTGGTGGCGGTCACTGTGGTAGGGTTGTTGCTGCCGTGGTATTGTCCGATCTGAGGTGCCGACGTCGATGTGCCGTCGTAGATATACAGGTAATCGTAGTTGCTCTCTGTGTCAAAACTATTGAACACGACCTCGAGGATGCCACCAGTAGTGCCGGGCAAGAAAGTCATGGTAAGGTCTTTGCTGTTGCCGTAGTTGCTATTTGGGCCGCCGTCATCATAAAACATGGCATTGCAGGTGGTGACGGTGCCGTTTTGCATGTTGTATGCCTCTACCACGGAGATGTAATTGGGCATATATTTGGTGTCGCTCTCGCCGTCGGCGTTGGTCACTGTGAGACGCACGTCGTAAGTTCCTGGGGTGTTGTAGGTCACAGTGGGGTTCTGAGCTGTTGAAGTGGCAGGGGTGCCTCCCTCAAACTCCCATTCCCAACTCACCAGTTGAGCGCCCCAAGAATTATCAGTGAAATGGAGGGTGCCGCCGATGTTGATGGTGGTTGCATCCACAGTGAAATCGGCAACGATGCCTTCCAATGCCACCAATTGTGCGTTGATGTTGACAGTTTCGCCATCGGCCACAGTGACTTGTGTTTCGTAAGCCTCATAACCGTTTTTGGTGATTCTCACGTTGTAGGTGCCTGCCTTCACCGGACGGTGGAAGTCGCCGCCGGGAAGCTGCGTTGAAACCGTTGAATACTGGTCGTCGTGGCCCACCAAAGTAATGGTTGCACCTCCGATAGGAGCCTTTGACTCAGCGTCAACCACGGTACCGTGAATGCCATACAATACTTGATTTACGTATGCAAAGATGGCGTTTTTGTTGATGTTCCAAAAAGTGGGCATCTGGCTGCCATTGGGTAACTTGGTGCTCGAACATTCGATGGTTTCTTCGCGGCATTGTGCATAACCGTTCATGTAGTCTTGACGGCCTCCGCCAATCATATACCATTGGGCTCCATTGGTGATACCGCTATTTGAGGTGTCATGCATGTAACTTGAATTGACGGCTCTGCATAGAGTCACATATTCACTGCTCACGAGTTGCCACCAAGCGTCGTCGGCATGGAGCGTATAGGTGTTGTCCCAGGGATAGTTCATCACTTCTGCACCGCCGTGATAGTTGGCGCCCATTACGAAGTTGTTATCTTGTGCGAATTGCATGAACCATTCAGTCTCTTGTGCATAAGCTTCTCCATCGGGATGCTGGCCTCCATGAGGATCAGCGTAGTTGCGGTTCATATCGACGCCGTTGGCGTTGTAACGAGTGGCACCGTTGACATTGTTGTTGCCGCCGTGGTAGGTTCCATCAGGGTTGGTGTTGGGGCCAATGTACAGATCGACGTTGTTGAGGATGTTGGCGCACTCGGGAAGATTGGGGTTCTCCAACAGATAGTCAATGAAACGGAGCATCAGCATCCAGCCTGTGGTCTCGTCACCATGGATGGTTGAGGTATAGAGGAACTTCGGCTTGCCGGTGCCATCGCCGTTGTTGATATGGGCGATCAAGATCTTTCGGCCGCTTGGAAGGGTTCCCAGTTCGATGATCTCGCATTTGTCAGGATGGTTGGTGTGGAAGGCATACATCATGTCTTCGTAAGCGCTATAGGTCGGGTAGGCGTCCCAGTCGTATTCGGCCCGGTTGCTGCCGTCCCACATGGCAACATTCTCTAGCATTGAAGGTGGAGTGAGCAGGGTTACATGATAGCCGAGTTTCTTAAAGTTATTGAATTCTTTGTTGTTGGCGTATGCGATGACGGCATTTCCATCGACATGGTCAACGGAAATCGTTCTTGCAATGGTGCCCAGGTCGTCGTTTCCGTTCAATTCAAAAGTGAAGTAATACTCGTTGCGTTGCTGCATGAGTTGTTTGAGTTCCTGTTGGCTTTTTTGAGCGAACAAGTTGCCGCAAATCAAGACGGCTAAAAGAATAAATAGTTTTTTCATCTTGTTATCTTAATTGTCTCTATATTCTAAATTCATAATTCTTAATTCTTAATTCTTCAACAATGTCGGCTTCCACCTTTTCGTTCACTGGAACCAAAGGCAGACGCAACACGTTCTTGCACAATCCCATGTGGCTCATCAGGCATTTGATGCCGGCGGGATTGCCGTCGGCAAAGATGAGTTGGTTCATGCGGAGCATCACGAAGTGCAGCCGCAGGGCTTCTTCGGTGCGTTTTTCCTTAATGGCTTTCATCATGTCGGCGAAAGGCTTGATGTAGGCGTTGGCGGCAACCGAAATAACACCTTTGGCGCCAAGCGCCATCATGGGTTGGGTGATGCCGTCGTCGCCGGAAAGCACATCGAAGTCGGCAGGCTTGTCGCGAAGGATCTCCATGATCTGCATGAGGTTGCCGGAGGCTTCCTTGACGGCGACGATGTTGGGGTGCTTGGCCAGTTCCACGCATGTGGAGGCTTGCAGGTTGACGCCAACGCGACCAGGTACGTTGTAAAGGATCACCGGGACGGGGCTGGCGTCGGCGATGGCTTCGAAATGCGCTTTCATGCCGCGCTGGTTGGGCTTGTTATAGTAAGGCACTACGGTCAAGATGCCGTTGATGCCTGTGAAATCTTGTGTATGGATCTGTTCGATGACCGCTTGGGTGTTGTTTCCACCCAGTCCGAGCAGAACGGGAAGCCGCTTGGCGTTGGCTTTCAAGATGGTGCTCACCACTTGCTTTTTCTCTTCCGAAGAGAGGGTGGGGGCCTCTGAAGTGGTGCCTAGGGCGACGAGGAAGTCGGCTCCTCCTTCGATGACGTGGTTGACGATGCGTTCCAATGCGACGAAGTCAACGGACTTGTCTTCGTTGAAAGGCGTGATCAATGCAATGCCTGTACCTTTGAACATGGTTTTTGTTCTTGTTTTGATAATAAACTGGTTTGAATTGTTAATTCCCTGACAGGGCTTGTAAGTAATCGTAAAGCACCTTGATGTCGTTGACGGGGTCGGAATCCTTACCGCTGTCGATGATCAGGTCGTAGATGCCGTAGTGGTCGCTTTTCTGGAAGCTGACTCTGAAGCTGGCGTTGGGCAAAGTCGCCATGTAGTCGCCAATGTCAGCATGTTTTTTCGCCATGTTGACGAGGAGATGGGTCATGGGCAGTTTCTTGATCTCCTCTTGCTTTTCGGCGGTAAGCACCTTCATGAAACCGAAGTCTTGTGTGGTCACCTCGCAGTATTGGTCGCTCCGCAGCATGTCGTCGGAGGCTTTCTCGGTGATGATGATGAATCTTGACCGGGTGATGCCGAAGACACTCTTGATGCGTTCCTCTATGGCTCTGACGTTCTGTTTGTCCAGGTCTTCGATGATCAGGATGATGGAGTTGAGCCGCTCGAAGTCGGGCATCCTGCATCCTTTCTTGTCGGCGATGAACTGGTCGATAGAACGATTCAGAATCTTATATTTCAGTTTTTCAAACATTCTTTTCGTGATGAAGAATTAATTTTGCAAAAATAACGATTTCCACCTATTTAATATTATTTTTGCGCAAAAAATTGCAGATGTTAATAACGGTATTGGGAAGCGGTACCTCTCAGGGAGTCCCGGTGATCGGATGTCAATGTCCTGTGTGTCAGTCAACAGATCCACGTGACAAGCGCACGCGCACCTCGTTGTTGATCCGTACCGACCAAGTCACTGTGGCCGTTGACGCTGGCCCTGACTTCCGTCAGCAGATGTTGCGTGAAGGGATCAGCCGGCTTGACGCGGTGTTCATTACCCACGAGCATAAGGACCATATCGGGGGACTTGACGATGTCAGGCCGTTTATTTTCAACCAAGACAACCGTCCCATGCCTTTGTTCGTTTCGGAGACCGCTTTGCCTGAGATCAAGAGGGAGTTCTCCTATGCCTTTTCTGATCATCTGTATCCAGGCGCCCCGACCTATGAGGTGCATCTCATCGACGAGACCCCGTTCACGTTCGGCGACCTCTATGTGGAGCCGATCCGTCTCAAGCATTTCACGCTTACCAGCTATGCTTTCCGCATAGGACGTTTCGCATACGTCACCGACTTCAACGAGATTTCCGATGCCGCCTTGGCACGTCTTCAAGGAGTCGAGTATATGGTTATCGAGGCCTTGGGAAGACGCAATCATTATTCGCACATCAACCTGAAGCAAGCGGTGCAGATTGCAACGGATCTGGGCGTCCGCAAGGCATGGTTCACCCATTGCAGCCATCATATAGGAAAGGCAGTGGATGTGAATGCGGAACTTCCTGACAATATGATGCTTGCCTACGACGGACTCAGTTTCGAAGTCTGAATTTTCCCCACTTTTCTTGTCTCATGATGTTGGACCGTTGCGATCCATTTCATGCTGTTGATGAAAATATTTTCAAATATTTTTGTTATTTTACTTGTATTATTGAAAAAAGTGCTATTTTTGTGTCGTTTTTAGAGTTGATTTAAAATGGAATCAAAGTCTATTCATGTAGGTCACATGTTGGAACTGGAAATGCTCCGACAAGACAAGAAGGTTGCATGGCTCGCCCGTGAAGTGAACCGCGAAAAAAGCAGCATCTATAAAATGTTTGCCCGAAACAGTTTGGATGTGTGGATGCTCATCCGCATCAGCCAGCTGCTGAAGCATGATTTCTTCAAGGACATCTCCACTACCGTGTTTGGAGAACAAGGACTTGACTGAATACAACCCTGAAGATTGTAAGCATTGTTATAATCAATTTGGTTCGTTTGTATCTCGACCGACTGGATGCTGCAGTGATGCCCCATCCAGTTTTTTTTCTGAAGCCGCATACTTATGTAGCGGTTTTTGCCAAATGTTACATGTTTAATGTAATTTTTTTTGTGTCAAGCTCCTTGGGATAGCAGATGAAGTGCTTTACCACGGGTTGTGAGAGCACCGAGATGTTGAGTTGGTCGGAGGCCTCGCTGATGTCTTTAATGGTGCCGTCCTTGTACAAGATGTTGATGGCGGGTTTCTTGGGGTGATAGGCATGGTTGGACGAGACGCCCTGTAACAGCATGAAACTGGCATCGTAGAGGCTGATGCCGTACATCGTGGCGATGCGATGCAGTATGTCGTCCACGTAGTTGGGATCGAAGGGGTCCTGCGAGATCTCTATCCTGAATAGGTGTCGGTTGACCAGCCGTTGGCACAAGGTGCTGAGCACGAAGTCGGGATCGTTGCACCAGAGTTTTACTGCCGTCATCACATCGTAGTCGTCGAGTTTCGCAAACTGCTCCAACATCTCATCTAAATCATCAGTGTTTTCAAGGGTTCCCTTGCGTTTCAGGAAATATGACAAGGAGGGCGTGGCTGGAAGTGGACGCTCCTGGCTGATGAGCCGAGCCCGCTTCAAGATCTCACGTAACATGTATTCAGCGCTTAGAACCGTCTTGTGCATGTAAACCTGCCAGTACATGATGCGGCGCGCTACGAGGAAACTCTCCACCGAATAGATGCCCTTGGCCTCGATGGCCAAGGAGTTGTCAACCACCTCCATCATGTCGAGCAGACGCTCAGCGTTGACATTGCCTTCCGCCACGCCGGTGAAGAAGCTGTCGCGTTTCAAGTAGTCGATGCGGTCCACGTCCAACTGGCTGGAGACCAGTTTGCTGAGGAATCCCTTCTCGTAGGTGCCTGTGAAGATCCTGATGGCAAGGTCGAGCCTGCCGGGATGGATCTCGTTGAACTTCTTCATGATCATCAGCGACAAATCCTCATGGGTGATGCCCTGGACGATGCTGTTTTCCAACGTATGCGAGAAAGGTCCGTGCCCGCTGTCGTGCAGCAGGATGGCCAGTGAAGCAGCCTCCATCTCCTCGTCGCTGATGTCGTAGCCTTTGCCTCGGAGAAGGTAGATCGCCCTTCGCATCAAGTGCATGGTGCCAAGGCTGTGTGCGAAACGCGTGTGCAAGGCACTTGGATAGACCAAGTTGGTCAGGCTGACCTGCTTGATGCGTCTTAGCCGTTGGAAATAAGGGTGCTCGATGATGTCGAAATGCAACTCGTCGGGGATGCCGACAAACCCGTAAATGGGATCGTTGAAGATTTTTTTCTTGTTCGTTTCCATGCCGCAAAACTACAATATTATTCTTATATTTGCGTTTCATTAAAGAATCATTTGAATCTTTAATCACAATTCTTAAAAACAAGAGATCTAAATATGGATACTACCATCCTTTGGGCTGACGATGAGATTGATCTGTTGAAGCCCCATATTTTGTTTTTGCAGCAGAAAGGCTATGAAGTGGTGACTGCCAACAGCGGCTCGGATGCCATCGATTTGGTCAGGGAACGTCATTTCGACATTGTCTTTCTCGATGAACAGATGCCAGGCGTTAGCGGCATCGAGGCCCTTGAGGTCATCAAGCGTGAATATCCCAATCTTCCAGTGGTGATGATCACCAAAAGTGAAGAGGAGCGTATCATGGAAGACGCCATCGGCTCCAACATCGCCGACTATCTTATCAAGCCGGTCAATCCCAACCAGATACTGCTTTCGTTGAAACGCAACCTTGACAATAAGAAACTGCGCGAAGAAAAGACCTCGATTGGCTACCAGCAGGAGTTCGGCAAGATCTCGATGGCAATAAACAACAACCTCGACTTCAATGCGTGGATTGACGTGTATAAGAATCTGGTCCGGTGGGAGCTGGATCTGCAGAAGTCAACCGACAATGGCATCAAGAGCATTTTGGCGGATCAAAAGCAGGAAGCCGACGCCATCTTCACCCGCTATGTGGAACGCAACTACATCGACTGGATACAAGGCCGCTCCGAAAAACCGGTGATGTCGCATACCCTTGTCCGTGATAAAGTGTTGCCTCGACTTACTGATGACGACAAGCCGATGTTCCTGATCGTGATCGACAACCTCCGTTACGACCAATGGAAGGCCATCCAGCCAATCATCGAGCAGTATTTCCGTGTGACATCCGATGATGTCTATTACAGCGTTTTGCCCACGACAACCCAATATGCCCGTAACGCCTTGTTCGCTGGACTGATGCCGCTTGAGATCCGTCGTCGCTATCCGAAATGGTGGGTCGATGAAGAGGACGAGGGCACCAAGAACCAGTTTGAGGGTGAGTTGTTTGGGGAGCAGCTGAAACGTTTTGGCAAGAATATCAAATACTCTTATAACAAGGTGCTGAACCTTCAGGCTGGGAAGAAGCTTTATGAACAGATGTCGAACTTGATGCAGAACAAGATCAACATCATCGTTTACAACTTCGTTGACATGCTCTCCCATGCGCGTACTGAGATGGAGATCATCCGTGAGTTGGCCGACGACGAGGAGGCTTACCGTTCGCTGATGTATTCGTGGTTTGAGCACTCCAGCCTTTTGGATATGATGCGTTTCATTGCCGACAAAGGTTGCGACATGATCGTCACCACCGACCATGGCTCCACTTTCGTCAAGAATCCTGTACGGATCCTCGGCGACAGGGAAGTCAACACCAACTTGCGCTACAAGTACGGCAAAAACCTGAAATACAATGCCAAAGAGGTCTTCGAAGTGAAGGATCCCGAGAAGATTTTCCTTCCAAAGATCAACTTGAGTACCACATACGTGTTTGCTGGATCGGGCGATTTCTTCGCTTATCCCAACAACTACAACTACTATGTTAGTTACTATCGCAACACCTTCCAGCACGGTGGCATCTCCATGAGCGAGATGCTGATTCCTGTCATTGCACTCTCATCCAAAAAATCCTGATATGAGCGACAACGAATTTCATGTGCATGGTGTGGATGCCCTTTCCGTTGTTTCGGAGCATCTGATGTCCCTTCGTTCCGAGGCGGATGTCATTGCTTTTTACGGGACCATGGGCGCAGGCAAGACCACCCTTATCAAAGACTTGTGTCACCGTATGGGGGTCACCGACGAGGTGAACAGTCCCACCTTTGCCATTGTCAACGAATACGAGACCTTGGAGGGCGAGCCGGTCTATCATTTCGATTTTTACAGGATCAAGAAGCTCGAAGAGGCGTATGACATCGGGTACGAGAACTATTTCTATAGTGGCAACCTTTGCCTTGTGGAGTGGCCGGAACTCATTGAGCCGTTGCTTCCCGAGCGCTATATCCGGGTGGACATCCTTCCCGGCACTGCCGATGACGAGAGGATCGTGCGTTGCCAAGTAATCTCATCAACGGGCCTTTGAACATTGAACCGATGATGACACATGAGGAACTAAGACGGCTTTTGGCGGAGGCTTCCCGCGTTTTCATTCTAACGGATGAGAATGTGGCGGGTTTTTGGCTTCCCGAGCTGAAACGTTGGCTGGGTTGTGACGACGCCGTGGAGATGGTGATCAAGCCGGGCGAGTGCAAGAAGACACTTCAAACGGCACAATGGATTTGGAGAAAGCTGTCACGGCATGGCGCCGACCGCCATGCCGTGATGGTCAACTTCGGTGGTGGAGTGATCACCGACCTGGGCGGTTTTACCGCCTCCTGTTACCAACGCGGCATCCGCTTCATCCATGTGCCGACTACCCTGTTGGCGATGGTTGATGCATCCATCGGCGGAAAGAACGGCGTTGACTTCAACGGCTTCAAGAATCAAATCGGCACCTTTGCGAACCCTCTGGAAGTGCTCATCAATCCTATTTATCTCAGCACTTTGCCCGATCGGGAAGTGCTGTCGGGTCTTGCCGAGATGGTGAAATATGGCTTCATCGCCGACCCGTCGATGTTGAAAGTTGACGGGAACAATTACGAGCAGTACCTCCTTCGGGCGGGACGCATCAAACAGGAGATTGTTGACTGTGACTTCACCGAGCAGGGATGCCGTAAGATACTGAATTTTGGGCACACGCTCGGACATGCTTTTGAGGGTTGGTCCGCAGCAAAAAGCACTCCCTTGACCCATGGCGAATCCGTGGCGCTCGGGATGGGCTGTGCCTTGTGGATCTCGGTGAGGCGGTGCGGATTGTCGGAAACGGTGTTGCGCGACTATGTGCCTACTATGCGTCGTCTCCTTTCCTTGGCTCCGATTTCCTTCGAGGAGACCGACGTGGAGGCGTTGCTGCCGTATCTAGCCCATGACAAGAAGAACCGTGAAGGACAGACAAGGTGGGTGCTGTTATCCTCCGTGGGCTCGCCGGTCTATGATAATGTCGTGCCTGATGATCTTGTTTGTCAGTCGGTACATGAAGTGCTGAACCTAATGCGTTGACCGATGAGTAAGGTGTTGCGTGGCAGTGTGCGTCTTCCAGGAAGCAAGAGCGAGAGCAACCGCGCCTTGATGATTGCGGCATACGGAGGTTTCGATCCAGAGATCTCCAATTTGTCAGAGGCCAACGACACCAAGTTGCTTCAGCGTTTGTTGGGACAGATCGCTTTAGCCGATTCGGGCGAGACGTCTGTCGTGGACTGTGAGGATGCCGGTGCAGTGGCGCGTTTTCTGATGACTTATCTTGCCAGCCGTGAAGGCTCATGGCATTTGACGGGAACACAACGTTTGCAGCAGCGCCCGATGGGGCCATTGGTCGAAGCCTTGCGCCATTTGGGTGCCGACATCGAGTGCCTGAATGAGGAAGGGATGCTGCCGCTAAGGATTCAGGGACATCCGCTGACAGGTGGCGAAGTGACTCTTGACGGATCGCAAAGCAGCCAATTTGCCTCTTCTTTGTTGTTATCAGCGCCAATGTGGGAAAAGGGACTCGTCTTGACTCTCAAAGGGGAACTGGTTTCGATGCCCTATCTTGAGATGACCTTGTCGATGATGAGGCATTTCGGTGCCCTCATCCGACGGGATGGGATGACCGTGAGCGTGTCGCCGAAACCGTACGTTTCTCGACCATGGGAAGTGTCGGCCGATTGGAGCGCGGCCTCGTACTGGTATGAGTTGGCTGCTTTGTCTGACGCTTGTTCGATTGTGTTGAAGGATTTGCACAAGTCTTCCCTTCAGGGCGATAAAGGCGTGGCGGAACTCTTTGCCAAGATGGGTGTGAGCACGCAATTTGAAGCGGATGGAGCCTGCCTGGTGAAAGACGCAGGCAACGTGATTGAAACCGATAGCGTTTGGGATTTTGACTTTACTGATACTCCCGATCTTTTCCCCGCTGTTTTTGTCGCCTGTGTGGCCTTGCATCGTAAGTCTGTCTTCCGTGGGATCCGACACCTCGCTTTGAAGGAATCCGTAAGAGTAGAATCTATTATTATTGAATTATCAAAAATATTTAAATTTAATTATAAATTAGAATATGATTCTATTGTTATAGATAAGTCTTTATGTAAATGTATTGATGACAATATATCAATTTTATATTTTAATACACATTCAGATCACCGTATTGCGATGGCGTTGGCACCCTTGATTGTGCGTTTTCCTAGGCTGGTTTTAGATGATCCCAGTGTCGTGGCCAAATCATATCCCAGTTATTGGATTGAATTAGAATCACTTATGGAATAAATACGGGATTGATTTCTTTTTTCTTATAAAAAAACTTTATAATAAGAGTAAATTGTCTATTTTTGCAAGTTGTTTTAACAAATGCAACGGCTAAAATATGACCATTGATCTTTTTATTCCATGTTTTATCGACCAGTTCTATCCACAGACGGCTGTTAATACGGTGAAAGTCTTGGAGAAAGCTGGCGTGGAAGTGAATTATAATCCAGACCAGACTTGTTGTGGACGTTTTGCTTATCATGCTGGGTTCATTGAGGAAGCGAAGGCGCTGGGAGACAAGTTTCTTTCTGATTTTGACAATGACCGTCCAGTGGTGGCGCCGACCGCTTCTTGTGTCGCTTTTATCAAGAAACGCTATTCCGAGTTGTTTTTCAACACTGCCAATCATTTGAATTTCAAAAGGTTGGAAAAGAATGTCTATGAGTTGACCGACTTTTTGGTCAACGTGCTTCACTTTGATGACTTCGGGGCGGAGTTCCCTCATAAGGTGACTTATCACGACAGTTGTAGCGGCTTGCGCGACTTGCATATCGGCAAGGAGGCGCGCCAACTGCTTTCTCATGTCAAAGGTTTGGAATTGCTTGAGATGAAGCAGACCGACATGTGTTGTGGCGGCGAGTTCACTTTTGCGATGAACAACGAAGAGGTGTCGGTGGGCATGGCCAGTCACAAGGTCCGCAATGGCATGAATACGGGTGCAGAGTACATTGTCTCCACCGACATGTCATGTTTGATGCACCAGAAGAGTTACATTGATGCCAATGGATTGCCGATCCAGGTGATCCATATTGCGGATATTTTGGCAAATTTTGATAATTGAGATTGAGGCTATGGATGAGTTTTTCGTACACGAAAGCAGCTATATAGATGACAACGTTTCCATTGGCAAGGGTACCAAGATATGGCATTTCTGCCATGTGCAGTCCGGTGCTGTCATCGGTGAGCGTTGCTCTTTCGGTCAGAACGTCAATGTAGGTAACAACGTGCGGATCGGCAATGGGGTGCGGGTTCAAAATAACGTGTCCATTTACGAGGGAGTGGAGATTGAGGACAATGTGTTTTGCGGCCCCAGTTGTGTGTTTACCAACGTGACCACGCCGAGAGCGCATTTCCCTGTCCATGGCGTCTATGCCAAGACCCGGATCTGCGAGGGCGCTTCATTGGGAGCCAACTCCACGGTGGTTTGTGGTCATACCGTGGGCAAGAGTGCGTTGATTGCCGCTGGCGCGGTGGTCACCAAAGACGTGAAGCCTTATGCCTTGATGGCGGGTGTTCCCGCACGTCAGATTGGCTGGGTGTGCGAGTGTGGCGAACGGCTCGATTCCACGTTGAAATGCAAGTGTGGCCGTTGTTACCAGGAAGAAAACGGATTGTTGAAAAAAATGGAGGTTTGATTTATGCAGTTCAGGGATTTGAAGAAACAGTATCAGGTACTGAAGGAAGAGATGGACAAAGCCATCCTCGACGTGGTCGCTTCGAGCGCCTATGTCATGGGTCCAAAGGTAAAAGAGATGGAAGACGCTTTTGCGGAGTATGTAGGTGTAAAGCACTGCATCGCCTGCAACAGCGGCACGGATGCGCTGTTGCTGGCCTTGAAGGCCTGGGCTGTGAAGCCCGGCGATGCCGTGTTCGTTCCCAGTTTCACCTTCTTCGCCTCTGCCGAGGTCATCGCCATGCAGGGTGCCACTCCAGTGTTTGTCGATGTGGACCCCGAGACTTTCAACATGGATGACGAGGACCTGCAGCGCAAGATCAAGCAGGTCATTTGGGATGGAAAGCTGACGCCGCGTGCCGTCGTGGTCGTTGACTTGTTTGGGTTGCCGGCCAACTTTGAAGCCATCCTTGCCACAGCTGAACGCTTCAGGCTGTATGTGCTGGAGGATGCTGCGCAAGGTTTCGGAGGACGCATCGGCGGACAGAAGGCTTGCACCTTTGGCCACATTGCCACGACTTCGTTCTTCCCGGCCAAGCCCGTGGGTTGCTATGGCGACGGCGGGGCGGTGTTCACCGACAATGACGAGTGGGCAGCCCTTATCGACTCGTATCATATCCATGGGAAGGGCAGCGACCGATACGACAATGTGCGCATCGGCATGAACTCCCGACTTGACAGCCTTCAGGCGGCCATCCTGCTGGTGAAGTTAAAGGCTTTCAAGGATCATGAGTTGGTGGATGTCAATCGGGTGGCAGCCCGATACACCGAGCTGTTGAAGGGTGTTGTCAAGACTCCTGTGGTGCCCGAAGGCTATTATTCCAGTTGGGCACAATATACCATTCAAGTGAAGAACAAGGAGGTGAGGGCCGAGTTGCAAGCTGCATTGAAAGCGAAAGACATTCCCACGGCAATTTATTACCCGATACCCATGCATCGGCAGACAGCATTCAAGTATCTTGATCTCGAGAGAAACCTGTGTCCAGTGGCCGATCGCCTTGCCGATACTGTTGTTTCCTTGCCGATTCATCCCTATCTTTCCCAAGAAGATCAGGATCTGATTTGTAATACTATAAAATCTTTTTTCATCAAATAACCATCACTATTCTGCCTTCTGACTTCTAACTTCTAACTTCTGACTTCTAAAAAATTCATGTCCCTGTTCAAGAGCCTGACATATCGCGAGAATTATGAGGACGCCATTGCTTATCTTAGCAATGTCGAGCCGAGACATTCGCCAAGGTTCGACTTGGTCAATGCGCCTTTGGAGTTGCAGGAGTTGATGCGCATGGCATACATGCCTAGGGGAGAAGAGCGCTCAAACTGGCTGAATGACTTTGTTCAGCGTTGCTGGGCGGTGCCTGATGGAGAGGCGGAAGTGTTGTTGGCAGAAGACCATCTAAATGCGCTTCGTTATGTCAACAGGTATTTGAGGCAGGCCAACGAGAAGCTCAAGCAGGATGGTTTTTTGGTGGTGTCGTTTGACAGTGCTGCGAAGCGCAGGGTTCAGTTTTTCAGCAAATACCCAAAGCCGATAGCCAAGTTTTTGTATTTCTTCGATTTTTTATGGCATCGTGTCTGTCCTAAGATGGGTCTGACGCGGAGGTTTTACTATTTCTGCAACCGCAAGGTGCGCAAGGTGTTTCCACGACCTGAGATCCTTGGCCGCTTGTATTATTGTGGTTATGATGTGGTTTCGGAGCAGTACATACACGATCGGTATTGTGTCATCGCACAAAAGAAGCGTCCTCCTTGCCGTGATCCCCACACCTACGGTCCAATCATCAAGTTGCATCGTGTTGGCAAGGGCGGTGAGTTGTTCTGGGTTTACAAGTTCCGCACCATGTATGCCTATTCCGAGTATCTGCAGACTTACATCTATGAGAACAACCATCTTCAGGAGGGAGGCAAGTTTGCTGACGACTATCGTGTCACGGGATGGGGCAAGTTGATGCGTAAATTCTGGATAGATGAGTGGCCCATGTGGATCAACATTTTCAAGGGGCAGATGAAAGTGGTTGGCGTGCGTCCGTTGAGCAAGCAATATTATGAGCTGTATAGTCCTGAGATACAGCAGCTTCGTATAAAGACAAAGCCAGGTATGCTGCCGCCTTTTTATGTTGACATGCCCGAGACTTTGGACGAGATCCAAGAGAGTGAACGTCGTTATTGCGAGGCCTATCTTCAACACCCGATTCGTACGGATTGGAAGTATTTCTGGAAGATTTTTGGGAACATTGTATTCCATCGTAAGAGATCGAAATAAATTCTCTTTTTTCCTTTGTTAGTTTAATAATTATTATTATTTTCGCACGATTATTTAGGTGTAGTCTGCAAATAGCGGCCTTGCCTGATATAATGAAGTTTTCTTGATTCCACTAAGTCGCAAGAATTCAAGATGATGCGATGGATTTGTGGGAGTCAAGTGGCGAAGTCGTGCCTTGGAAATTCCTGGGAGTTTTCATAAAATCATAAAGATGAATCCGAAAACAGAAGAGCAATGGACCACGGTCATCAAACCTCGTAACAAACTTCTCGAGGTGAATCTGAAGGAACTGTGGGATTATAGGGATTTGATTTCCCTTTTCGTCAAGCGTAATATCATCACCCAGTACAAGCAGACCATTTTGGGTCCGTTATGGTTTGTGGTGCAGCCTGCCTTGACGGTGATCATGTACATGATCGTGTTCGGTGGCATTGCCGGCATTCCCACCGACGGAGTGCCGAGGCCGTTGTTCTATTTGGCGGGTACCTGCATGTGGGCATATTTTTCGGACTGTCTGACGAAGACTTCCAATACCTTTGTGGCCAACTCGGGCATTTTCGGGAAGGTGTATTTCCCACGTTTGTCGATGCCCATTGCCGATGTGGTGTCGAATCTGTTGCGTTTTGGCATCCAGTTCGGCTTTTTCATGGTCGTCTATGCCATCTATGCCATCATTGGGGATTCAGGGGCGCATTTCAACTGGCATGCCTTGCTGTTTCCGGTGTTGGTCGTGATGTTGGCTGGTTTGGCCTTGGGCTTTGGCATTTTGATCTCTTCGATGACCACTAAATACCGTGACTTACAGGTGTTGTTTTCGTTTATCGTACAGTTGTGGATGTACGCTACGCCTATCGTCTATCCCTTGTCGCAGACCAAGGGCATGTATTGGAGTGGCATTCCGGTTCACAAGTTGATGTGCTTGAATCCAGTCACTCCGGTTATTGAGACTTTCAAGTATGGCTTTCTGGGCGCCGGTGAGTTTGTGGGTTGGCGTTGGTTGATTTACAGTTTTGTCTTTATGGGGGTGCTTTTGGCGCTGGGTATCGTGATTTTCAACAAAGTCCAGAAGAGTTTCATGGATACGGTTTAGATGAGAAGATAGAAGACAGAAGTCAGAAGTAAGAATTTGACTACGGAAATAGATATTAACAACATCAGCAAGCAAAAACAGATGTACAATAACAGAATCGTTGTTTACACTTCTGGAACTTTCGACATGTTCCACTCCAATCATTTGAAGATGATCGAGTATGCCCGTGGCTTGGGCGACACGCTCATCGTGGGCGTGAGCACCGATGAACTAGTAGCCAGTTATAAGAATCCTCCTATCATTCCTTTTGAAGAGAGGATAGCAATAATAAAGGCCTTGAAGTATCCCGATATTGTCATTCCTCAACGCTCTCTTGACCACACTGAGGCGGTGAAAAAGATGAATATCGATGTCTTTGTCGTTGGCGATGACTGGGTGGGCAAGTACGATTACTTGAGGGAACTCGGAGTCACTGTTTTCTATTTCCCCAGGGGAGAAGGCGCCTCAACCACGGGCATTAAGAAGACTATCTTGGACCGTTATGAAGGTGCTATTAAACAAATCGACAATCAACCAAATCCAGATGTGGTGAAATGAAAGCTTTGGTCGCAGGTGGGAGTTCGGGTATCGGCTTGTCGATTGTGCTTGATTTAGTGGGAAGAGAAGAGTTCGAACAAGTCTATGTCCTTGATAAGGCCGAATTTCCCAATGACTATAAGGCCGAAAAGGTTGTGTTTTCACGATGCGATTTTGCCCAAGGTGACTTGTCGGTATTGGATGGGATGAACGACATTCAGGCGCTTTTTATCACTGCAGGCTTTGGACATTTGAAGTTGTTCCAAGAGTTGTCCGATGACTACATTCAGGACAGTTTTTCCGTTAATTCCGTGGCGCCAATTCGGATACTTCGCCACTATTATAGCCGTCTGCTCTCACAAGAAGATTTCTATTGTGCCGTGATGGTGAGCATTGCTGCGCGTCTTTCTTCGCCATTGTTCAGTGTATATAGTGCAACCAAGGCGGCCTTGAGCAAGTTCATTGAGGCAGTCAATGTGGAATTGGACGTTCAAGGAAGTCAAAATCGGATCTTGGAAGTCTCGCCTGGTTCGATGAAAGGGACAAGCTTCACAGGAGGTGTCTCACATCCTGAGCAAACTGCAGCTTTGGCATTAGAGATCATCGAAAGAGCCATGCGGCATGAAGATCTTTTCATTCCCCAGTATGAGGATGTCTTCAAAGATGTGATTGCCCGCTATGAGGCTGATGCCCATGGGTTTGGGGTGGACAGTTATTGGTACAAGAAAAAGCAGGGAAGGGTGTAAATCGAGTTATTAGAATAAAGATATGTCAACAGCAATAGAATTCGATAACATCAGCAAGCAATACCGCTTGGAGTTGGTTTTGACCCGTACTTTGAGCCGCGACCTGAACCACTTACAGCATGCTTCGCTATCAAATCAAGACTAAATGAAAATATTTCAAACATATTTCAAGGAGAAAGGAAAGCATCAGATAAATCGAGGTCTGTTGTGGGAATACCGTTTGGAGAGTTTTGATTGGCAGAAGTATCGTCGGGTAGTTGCCGAACGGGTTATCAAGATGGGGCGGCTTTCTGATTGGTATGGTGCTTTCGATTTGTATGGAGGCATCCGAGGATTCCGAAAGATTGCGCGTGACGAGGTGGTGGATTTAACCCCTAGAGAATTGGATTTTGCTTGCAGAGCTTTGAATATTAAGATACAGGATACGAGATGTTACAAACAGGCACAGTCAAGACGGCAACACTTAGGTTGTTGAAGGCATTGCAGTCAGAGCCAACGTTTATCTCTACGAGACTAGTAGGAGGAACGGCGTTGTCATTACAAATTGGGCATCGCGAGAGTGATGACTTGGATTTGTTTAGCGTAGACCCATTGAACATGCCAATGGCACAATCAGTGCTAATTAACAAATACCAGTTTGTACCTTCGGTCGTTGAAGAAAACACATTTATTGGTTTTGTGAATGGAGTGAAAATAGATGTCATTTACCATCCGTTTCCATGGTTGGAGGATTATATATCCGAGGATGGAATTCGTGTGGCTTCTGTCGCTGATATTGCTGCCATGAAGATGCACGCCATTATCAATTCGGGTAAGCGTCCTAAGGATTTCGTGGACATAGCTTTTCTTTCGATGCGTTTTTCTTACAATGAATTAAAGCACCTTCTGCTTAAACGTTATCCTGCTTACGATCCCATTATGGCCGATAAGGCAATCATATATTTTGGTGACATTGATGAGGAATTGGTGCCCGAGATCCGTATGTTGGGCTATGCTTTTGATTTCGAGCTCATTCAAAAGCGGATCGTCAAAATGACAGACTATCCCGACAAAGTCTATGCTACCGCACCATTAAAGCGGATTTGAAAAAACTTAACGTTATGTCAACTGCAATAGAATTCGATAACATTAGCAAGCAATACCGCTTGGGTTTGGTTTCGACCAAGACCTTGAGCCACGACCTCAACCGTTGGTGGCAGACTTCGGTGTTGCACAAGGAAGACCCCTATTTGCAAATTGGTTCAGTGAACGATCGTTCGTCAGCCGCCGACAGTGAATACGTGTGGGCTTTGCGCGACATCAATTTCAAGGTGGAACAGGGCGATGTGGTCGGTATCATCGGCAAGAACGGTGCTGGCAAAAGTACTTTGTTGAAACTCTTGTCGAGGGTGACTGGCCCAACTACGGGTACCATCAAAGCGAAAGGACGTATCGGTTCTTTGTTGGAAGTGGGTACGGGCTTCCATCAGGAGATGACGGGACGTGAAAACATTTACATGAACGGTGCCATTTTGGGTATGACCAAGCAAGAGATTTCCAAGAAATTGGATGAGATTGTTGATTTCAGCGGTTGTGAGCGTTATATTGACACGCCAGTGAAGCGTTATTCCAGTGGTATGATGGTTCGTCTTGGATTTGCCGTTGCCGCCCACCTTGATCCTGAAATCCTTGTGGTCGATGAAGTGCTTGCCGTTGGCGATGCTGAGTTTCAGAAGAAAGCCATTGGTAAGATGCAAGATGTGAGCAGGGGAGAAGGTAGAACGGTGTTGTTTGTGAGTCATAACATGGCTTCCGTGAAGAAATTGTGCAGAACTGGAATGCTGTTGCAAAACGGTACGATTAAGACTACGGGATTGATAAATGAAGTGGTTGAGGCATATATCGGGGGGGATGAAAAATCCCAAAATGTATATTTTGATGATTTGCAAAGTGCTCCCGGGAATGAAAAGCTTCGTATTAGGTCGTTTGAAGTGATGCCGTTGGATGGGAGCAATACCGTCAATGTTGAGACGGGTCTTAGGTTCAAGGTGGTGTTTATGAATTATCAGCCCAATATCATGATGGATGCCACTTTTGAACTTCATACGATTGAGGAAGTTGTTGTTTTCCAAGCGGGTAAAGTGCTGACTCCTGAAAAAGAATCCAAAACAGGATTGTATTCTGTGGAGTTTGATATTCCTCCTTTTACGTTGAACACCGGATTGTACAAGATGATTCTTTGGTTCGGAGAGAACCAGCGTTATCTGCTATGGGGTTATTATGAGCATGTTTTTGAGATTGAGAATACACTGACAGGCCAAGGCTATAACATGAATACCATTCCAGGTGTGATGAAACCAAGGTTTGAATTTCGTCAAGAGTATTTAGGTTGATATGGAAACTAAAATAATCAATCTTCCCAAGATCTTTGACCAGCGTGGTAATTTATCGTTTATTGAGGAAGAGAATCATGTGCCATTCAAGGTGAAACGCACTTTTTGGATTTACGATGTGCCAGGAGGGGAAAACAGGGGTGGACATGCTTTCCGAGATACTGAAGAGTTCATTGTGGCTTTGTCAGGCAGTTTTGATGTGGTTCTTCACGACGGAGAGAAGGAACTAGTGTTCCAATTGAATCGTTCTTATTACGGATTGTATGTGCCAAAAATGATGTGGCGTGAGATGCGGAATTTTTCTACCAATTCCTTGGCGTTGGTGTTGGCGTCCACTCCGTATAATCCTGATGATTACATAAGAGATTTTGAAGGATATAAAGAACTGACAAGATGCAAGCAAGTGTGAATGATTGCAGGATCGTGGAACTGGATCGGCATCATAGCGACCGACAGGGAGATTTGTCTGTTGTGGAAAATGGAAAAGATGTGCCTTTTGCTGTGAAGCGGGTTTACTATTTGTATGATATCCCGGGAGGCGAGGAGCGGGGGGGGCATGCCCATAAGTTGCTACGACAATTGATCGTCGCCGCTAGTGGCAGCTTTACAGTGGTTTTGGATGATGGTCGGGAGAAACGTTCAATTACGTTGAATAGACCATATCAAGGCTTGCTCGTGGTGCCAGGTATTTGGCGTGAGTTGATCGATTTCTCGTCTGGTGCGATATGCTTAGTCCTGGCATCGGAAAAGTATGATGAGGGGGATTACATAAGAGACTATGATGTTTTTTTGATGAATAAGCAATTATGAAAATGGACATGTTTACAGGTGTGGGACGAATTGTTAGTCCATTGGCAAAAGTGGGAAAAAATGTTCGTATAGGCGACCGCACTATCATCTATGACAATGTTGAAATTGGCGATAATACTACGATTTGTAATGATTGTATTATCGGTGAACCATTGAACTCATACTATATTGGAGCCGACAAATATGAGAATCCCAGAACCATCATTGGTGCTGATTCTCTTATTCGTAGTCATACCATCATTTATGCAGGTAACATCATTGGCGACCATTTTCAAACAGGTCATCGGGTGACAGTTCGTGAGAATACGATGTTTGGCTCTCATTGTAGTTTGGGTACGCTTGATGATATTCAGGGACACTCTGAGTTTGGTAACTATTGCCGTTTGCATAGCAATGTACACATTGGGCAACATTCCAAATTGGGTAATTTTGTTTTTGTATATCCGTATGTGGTTTTTACCAACGACCCTACACCACCATCTGAAACATTGATAGGCCCTACGGTTGGGGATTATACGCAAATTGCCACGGGAAGTTTATTGCTTCCAGGTGTGAAAATAGGCAAGCATTGTGTAATTGGAGCCTGTTCATTGGTGTCTAAAGACGTCGGTGATTTCATGTTGGTTATGGGTGTTCCGGCCAAACCTGTGAAAGACGTGAGGGAGATAGTTGACAGATCTTCCGGAGAATCGCATTATCCTTGGCCCTATCATTTTGACAGAGGTATGCCGTGGAGTGAAGTTGGATTTGAGGAATGGAAAAAAAAGGCTGAAAAATGATCTCTTTTTTGTCTCTAAAAGACATTACAGCTACGTATAACGATGAAATCCACCGGGCAATACGCCGCGTGGTGGATAGTGGCTGGTATCTTCAAGGAGAGGAAAATGCTGCTTTTGAGCACAACTATGCCGAGTATATAGGTACGAAGCACTGCGTAGGTGTGGCTAATGGTCTCGACGCCTTGATTTGGATTTTGCGCGCCTACAAGGAACTAGGCGTCATGCAAGATGGCGATGAGGTGATCGTGCCTGCAAATACTTATATTGCCTCTATTCTCGCCATTACGGAAAACAATCTGGTTCCTGTATTAGTTGAGCCAGGATACGAGACTTTAGAGATTGATGATGCGTTGATTGAATCCAAGATTTCTAGTAAGACAAAAGCCATCATGGTAGTCCATCTTTATGGCCGTTGTGCCTATACGAAAAAGATCGGGGAGTTGTGCGAGAAATACCATCTGAAGCTGATTGAGGATAATGCCCAAGCTCACGGCTGTCGATTTGATGAGAGAAGGACAGGTTCATTGGGCGATGCCGCTGGTCATAGTTTCTATCCCGGCAAAAACCTTGGAGCTTTGGGCGATGGTGGGGCAGTTACAACGAATGACAGTGAGCTTGTCGAGTGTATTCGATCTTTGGCAAATTATGGGTCCACAAAGAAATATGTGTTTAAGTATTGTGGACGCAATAGCCGTTTGGATGAGATTCAGGCTGCGGTGCTGAATGTCAAATTGCACCATCTTGATGAGGACAATCGTTTGCGTCAACAGGTGGCAGCGTATTATTACAATCAAATCAACAACCCTTTGGTGAGCTTGCCAAAGCGTATTCCAGACAATAATAACGTATATCATTTGTTTCCGATTCTTTGCAAACACCGTGACGAGTTACAGCGGCATTTGACCGACAATGGAGTGCAAACGTTGATACATTATCCCATCCCGTCCCATAAGCAAGAGTGCTATCTAAAAAACGGTTTGAAGTTGTCATCAGACCCTTTGCCGATAACTGAAGTTTTAGCAAATACTGAACTTAGTATCCCAATGAGTCCTTGTTTGAATATGGAAGACTTACAATATATTGTTAGGGTAATTAATTTGTTTTGATTATGGTTGTTTTTGATGAAGAATTGGTTACAAACCCAGTTGTATCGGCAGCGATTATTACCTATAATCATAAGCGTTATTTATCACAGTGTGTTGAAAGTGTTTTATCTCAGATCGCTAGTTTTGATTTTGAAGTTGTAATTGCTGATGATTGTAGCACAGATGGGACAAGGGAGATTTGCTTGGAATACCAGAAAAAATATCCGCAGAAGGTAAAACTAATCCTTCAAGAAACAAATGTTGGACTCATAAACAATTATTGTGCATTACTTCAGGCATGTAGAGGAGATTATATAGCCCAAATCTCAGGAGATGATTACTGGTGTGATAAGAATAAACTACAAAGGCAAAAAGAGGCATTGGAGGAAAAAGAGGATTGTGATTTGTGTTATACCAATATCTGTACATGCGATGTTGATGGCAACCTTGATAAGGAAGGACTAAGAAAAGGTCATCTTGGTATTACGTTTGAACAACACTTATTTAAAGCTGGTTATTTGGCTGCTAATTCATGGATGTTTCGACAAAGTGTCATTTCGTATTTGGATTTGCAGCCTTGGTTTGTGGATGAGAGTTTCGCATTGGCGCTTGATGTGTTGGCCCATTCGAAGCTGTATTATCTTGATGAGGTAATGGCTGTATATCGTTGTCATAAAGGAAGCTCTTCTTTTCCAGATAAAATTGAGGGGACGTTTCGTTTTCAGAAAGGGGTTCTCGATATGCAGATGTATTTTGCGAATAAATATTCATGCTCAGACGAAATAAAAAACCGATTGCTTATCCGGGGATACCTTGTGATTCTTCCAATTGCAATTAAAGCAAATAGAGAAGATTTTATAATAGAAGCCCGTAAGTATTTGAAGGATCAAAGCTTTGACATTGATGGTATTATCCTGGATTTGAGAGAAGGGAAAAATGCGTTACGTTCACGCGCATACAAGCTTGGAAAAAGACTTTTGTTTCCTTTCTCATGGGTGAAGAAATTCTATGTGCATCATGTCAAGACGGTTTCTCAATAACGTACTATTGTGTAAGTTGGATTGTGAATGGAGTTATGACTACACTTTCTGTTATCATACTATCGTATGCTATAGATGACGAAATCTATCAAATGAATTGTCGTTGCTTGGATTCGCTATTCGATTCCGAACAATGGGAATATGGACAGCTACAAGTTTTGTTGATGGAAAGTAACAAGCAGAATCCATACACATACGATGAACGGGTTAAGGTATTGATACCGAATGAGAATTTTAATTTCCATCGGTTCTTTAATATAGGGTTGTCACATACCGATGGTGAATTTGTCGCTTTTTGCAACAATGACATCATTTTTACGAAGGGTTGGTTCGCTGCGATAATGCAAGTGAAAAAAGAGCATGAAGAGTTTATGTGTTTCTCACCTTTGGATCGCGGTTATCCAATGATGGGTGAGGAAACACTTCCCAGTAATAAGTCATACTATATTGGATGGGAAAACAAGAAACATTTTGCAGCGTGGTGTTTTGTTTGGGAACGGAAGGTTTTTGACATTATTGGCCTGTTTGATGAGACATTTGATTTCTATTCGGCAGACGATGATGAGTTGCAAACATTGCGTTATTATGCAATCCCTAATGTGTTGGTCACCCATTCTGAAGTAAAGCATTTATCGCAAGTGGTTACTAAAAAGGAGGATCTTTTCAATCCCCATAAGATAGAAGATAGGGAGCAGTATCCGTTGACAGAAGAGGAGATTAGGCGAGGGTATTCATGGCTTTGGGACGATGACAGGTTTTATGTGGCATATCAACGTATGAAAGCCAAGTGGGGGAATGAGCATGTTATTAAGCGCGTTCATCACTTTCTTGAACGACATACACGGCTGTTTGTTTATCCGGTCACACGTTTCCTCTACAACAGGAAGGTGAATGAAATAATGCGCGTGTTAATGGGGATAAAAAACTGATCCAAGAACTTGAGATGTGACTATGGTAAGAATTCTTTATATAGTTGACGAAGCTTATCCTACTACGAGTGCAAACGGGAGAATAGTATATCGGATAATCGATGAACTTATAAAGCATTCTGATATAAAAATAACAGTGTTGTGCCGTGCAAGAAACCAAGAACAATTGCACGTCAAGAGTTTCAATGGTTGTAAGGTAATTCATACCCCGGCGATAAACGCCACTAAAGCGGAAGGATTGAGAAAAAAACTCGGTAAGCTTAAATGGTTGAGGTATTTGGTTTTTCCACGTACAATCTATTATCGTTTCAGTGGTGAACGTGATTATTTTATGGCCGAAGCGAAACTGTGGATAAAACGGCATCTTAATGAGTTTGATGTCATTGTAGCTAACTCAATGCCGTTCTATCCTCTTGAACTCGCAGCCAAATTTGGGTCTAGACTTCCTGTGCTTTTATATAAGATGGAGCCAGTAGCTCACTATCTTGATCCGAACAATTTCGAGTTGGGTAAGAAAATCGAAAACGATTGGGACAACCAAGCTCGTGCAATTGTTATGGAAGACTTGACATACAAGTTTTACAAGCAGTATGCATCAAGTGATAATCTTAAGAAAGTGACTGTGGCAAAGTATCCGTGCGTAATAAGGCCTAACGAGTACCCAATAATAAATGAGATGCTAAAAAAGGATGTTTGTAATTTGGTGTATGTCGGTAAATTCTATTACAAGAAGCGAGATCCTGAATTTTTGTTTTCTTTGATGGATGCAATTCAAGACAAAGCCGTTCACTTGACCATAGCCGGGAGCTATTCCTATGCAAACTTATCGAAAGATTATGTTGACAAGTATTTTACCAACCGTATTCCGTATATTTCTTACATAGGCGAAGTGTCTAGTCAGCAGGCGGATGCACTTCTCTTGGCTGCTGATATTTTGGTGAATATTGGGAACAAGGTTCCGGACCAAATGCCAAGCAAAATATTAAACTACATAAGTGCGGGAAAGCCGATATTGAACATATATGGAATTGACGATTGTCCTACTTTGCCCTATTTAGAAAAATATCCGTTGGCATTGAATATAAAGGATGGCGAAGAAATAACTAACGAACTGATTGATAAAATATACCAGTTTGTTCAATTGTCAAAAGGAAAGAATGTTCCGTTCTCGATGATAGAGAAACAATTCGAAGAATGTACTCCTCGTTATGTGGGACAGCAATTTTATGACATTATAAAATCTATAACAGAATAATCTCTGTGTTGTATCAATTATTACAAAGCATAAATGATTCGTTCATAATAGAATGGTTCGACGTGAAAAATCATAGAGTTGTTAATTAGAGCGACTTATGCGGGTTCTCAATGCTATAAGGAAATATTATAATCTTGTCCGGCATTATATCACTACACCAGCTATGGTGAGACAATCTGTGCCATCAAAAGATAGTGCGTACATAGATATGTATTATAAAGATAGTATTACTCTTGATTTTGATGCAGATAGTGTGGATGACAGCGCATGGGTGGTTGAAAACAATACGCTCCGTATGCGACAACCCGACAAATTAGACAAATGTTTCTACTCACTAACCCTTTCATTTACAGGAACAGAACTTGTTCATGGAAAATATAAAATGCCGGTTAGCACCAAACATTATGTCAATGTACGTGTGCGCTCTTGGAAAACCAATAAATATTCATTGCAAAAATGCACTCATGATTGGGGAACTCCTCGTTTCGTAAAGGAGTTCAATGACAATGTGTTGTTTTTTATTGATAACGTTTTGTATGTTAGAGGTTTGCATGAAAGGGGAAAACGTCGAGTTTGTAAAATGTATATTAGTTATGACGAAGGGATGGAGATCTCTAGACAAGATGATTATTATGCCTTGCGTAATGGGACAAGAATATTGATTAACAAAGGATTGCAAGGTGAATGGAGAGTTATATTTGACAAAAAAGACTCTACTGGTATCAGAAACAGTATGGTATGGGTTCGTAATGAGCAGAAAGAATTGGAATTATTATTTTCCGAATACACTATTACTTGGGGCAGACATCATATCTATTGCTATAATGTGGTGAAAGAGGAATTGGCAATTAGGCAAACATTTTATTCAATAGATGAGCACAATGCACAAAGGTTGGAACCTTTTGCGCGGCACACCCATTTGATGATACAAGACCCTTGCACAGGCTATATTTATATTGGCAATGGTGATTATTCCGATGGTAGTAGCTCGATCTATTACAGCAAGGACAATTGCAAAACGTTAATAAGAATCGGGTCATATTCGCAGGAATACAGGACATTGTCATTTATGTTCACAGAAAAATCTGTTTTTTGGAATATGGATTCGCCATACGAACCCCAATATATTTGCCGATTGGATAGAAAGGATTTGCCTATGGTGAGTGTTGAAAAATCCCCCATTGTAAAATATCCGCTAATACATTCCGCCCATTGGCTAATAGAACCTTTGAAAACGGATGATGGTGAAACAATGTATGTGATGTCATCTAACAGAGAGTCTGCTTTTTATGACAATCGTATCCGTACATTTGGTATAAAGATAGTAAACGAAGAGCCTGAGTTTTATGAGTTGTTGGCGTTGCCATATGACGGTAGTATATTCCATCAATATTATCCAATGGGAGTTGGGGACAATCAGATTTTGCTTATGGATACAACCACCCATAGAAGGGCATTCTATAGATTGGTAAAGCGGAAGGAATGATTTGATTCTATTCTAGATCTGTTATTTAATTCGACAATAGATGGTAAATGTATCTGTCATAATGCCTTGCTATAATGCTTCTGCATATATTGCTGAAGCTATTCAATCCGTATTATCGCAATCCTACAAGGAATGGGAATTGCTGGTTGTTGATGACGGTTCAACGGATAATTCGGCAGAGATTGTTTCACATTTTGCAAAAGCCGATGATCGCATCCACCTGATCGAACAGCCTAACAGCGGTGCGTGTCGTGCTCGAAACAACGGTATTGAACAAGCAACAGGGGAGTTTATAAAGTTCCTTGATTCAGACGACATGTTAGAACCAGAATGTTTGGCACTACAGATTGTAGAGATCCAGAAACTTGCAGAACGTCAGATTCCGTTCGGGGACTACTACAATGTTGATAAAGAGGGAAATATTATTTCAAAATATGGTTTTGATCGTCAAAAAGACTTGCAGGATGATTCAGTCTATTTCTTTTTCTCGGAATGGCGAATATTGACATCTTCTCCTCTGCATCGCACTGCATTGTTGCGTGAGATTGGTGGGTTTAATGAAGAGCTCAAACGAGGACAGGAGTCTGACTTGCATCTACGCCTAGCCTTGGCTGATGTTGAATTTGTTTATTTCCCCATTGTTACTTACCGATATCGTGATCATAGCGCTACAAACCGTATTTCGGAAAACCTAAAAGTTGGAACTCGAGGCAGGCGTGATTATTATGTGCAGCGAGCATATATTTGTGAGCAGTTGTTTGAAAAAAAATATGACTCTGTGCCAAGTAAATACAATAGTTATTTTGCCAACACTTGGTTTTCTTATGCGCGCGATTTGTTTGATTACGGAAATAAGCAGAAAGGGAAGGAGTATATTGAAAAAGCCTATAAATATGGTTTGCAGACATCATTTCAAAGATTCTATTTTGTCTTTGGAAAAATGATAGGATATGGGACACTGGAGAAAATCTTCAGATTAAGACTGAGAATAATGCATCAATAATGATTTCAGTTGTAATACCACTGTATAATAAAGAGAAAGCTATAGAAAGTACAATTCGTTCTGTGCTTGCTCAAAGTTATAAAGATTTTGAAGTTGTCGTTGTTAACGATGGTTCAACCGACAAGTCTTCGGAAGTTGTATTGCAACTTGTAGAAGAAGATAATAGGGTACGCTTGTTAGAACAAAAAAATGCAGGGGTATCAGCAGCGCGAAATAAAGGTATTTTTGAGGCCAAGGGTGAATTCATTGCGTTTCTTGACGGAGATGATCTGTGGGATAAAACATATTTGGAAGAATTGGATAAACTAATCAAAGACTTTCCCGATGCTGCCATTTATGGTTTAGGATCTGCTCCAATGACAAGGGGAGTTAGAGGTTTTGATTGTGAAAGAAAGTTGCCTAAGGGGTTTCGCGGAATAGTCGAGAACGTGTGGAGGAATTATCCTTATTATTGGACGGGTAGCAGTAGTAGTAGTAAAGAGCGATTGCTTTCGTTGAATGGTTTTGATGCTCGAATGACGCATGGTGAAGATTTGGATATGTGGTGGCGTTTGTTACTTTCCGGTGATGGCGTGTTCTACAATAAGATTCTTGCGTACTATGTTCAAGATTCAGAGAATCGTGCTATGAATCGAGTGATACCGCTTGAAAAGCATTTGCCATTTTATATGGATAAATATGCCGAAGCACGAGGTGTTGATCAAGCTTTTCGAAAGTTTTTTGATGAAGAAATGGCCCGTAGGCTTTTTCCATATCTCTTTGACAAAAACTACAAAAAAGAGGCAAAACGGCTACTGGGGAAGGTGGATTGGTCTTTGCAAAAGAAATCGTTGTATTGGAGAATGCGTTTCCCTCGTTTATATCAAGCATACATGAGGCTGAAAAAAACGGCTGAATGATTCTTTAATTTGAACTATGGTTTTGTTAAGCATAATAGTCCCTGTTTACAATGTTGAGCAATATCTAAACAAATGTGTGGATAGCTTGCTTACTCAAGATCTCATGCCTGATGAGTATGAGATCATCCTAGTGGATGACGGCTCTCCTGACCGATGTGGAGCAATTTGCGATGACTATGCCTTGCGTTATTCAAACATCAAAGTGATTCATCGTGAGAATGGTGGAATTGGAGCAGCCCGCAATAGTGGCATTGAAGAAGCTTGTGGCAAATACGTCCAATTCGTGGATTCTGACGATTATCTTGAGCCAAATGTCTTGAAATCCTTAGTGGATAAGATGGAACATGACCAATTGGATGTTCTGCGCTTCAATTATCAGAACGTGAATGACCATTATGAGGTTTTCGAGCCCAATAAGATAAGCAAACCATTTGTTGATTATCGGGATGAGGTATGTGATGGACTGACCTTTTTGACAGAACGATTGGGTTTTGCTTGCTATGCTTGCCAGTTCATGATGAAGAGGGAACTGTTGGATGGTTGCCGTTTTAAAGAGGGTGTTTATTTCGAAGATACGGAATGGACACCGCGTCTTTTGATGCTGGCTGCTCGGGTGACTTCAACGAATTTGATGGTGTATAACTATCTGATGCGCATCGGTTCAATTAGCCGTGGTAAAGATGAAGCAACAAAGAAGAAGGTGAAAAATGATGAACTTTCTTTGATAGATGCTTTGAAGGAGCAAATGAGTGCAGCAAAAGACAAGAGATGGTTTGAAGGGATGATTGCTCAAACGGTGTTGTCGTTGGTGGGTTTCGTTAGCGGTAACTATTATGAAAACAGAAAACAACTTTTTAGAGAACTAAAGTCCAAAAGAATATTGCCGTTATCAGTATACCATAGCACTCCATCGGCTCGAAGGAAAATTCGATTGGCAAATGTGTCGTTGGGTTTGCTTGGCTTTGTGTTGCATATAAAATGAAAAAGATATTACTTGTTTTTGGTACCCGACCTGAAGCCATTAAGATGGCACCGCTGGTGCATGAATTCAAAAAGCATCCAGATCGGTTTAAAACATTGGTCTGTGTGACTGGTCAACATCGAGAGATGCTGGACCAAGTGTTGGATATGTTCCAAATCGTTCCTGATGTGGATTTGAACATCATGAAAAGCGGTCAGGATTTATATGATGTTACGAGTCGTGTGTTGCTGGGTGTTCGGGATGTGCTCAGGCAGATGAAGCCAGACTTGGTGCTGGTTCATGGCGACACGACAACTTCCATGGCTGCGGCTTTAGCAGCTTTTTACCAACAATTACCTGTTGGACATGTAGAAGCGGGGCTCCGCACTGGGGACATATATAGTCCATGGCCGGAAGAAATGAACCGACTGATGACGGGAAGAATCGCTACTTATCATTTTGCGCCCACGCCACTTTCCAAACAAAACCTGCTGAAAGAAAACGTGAACGCCGAACGAATTATCGTAACAGGAAACACGGTGATTGATGCTTTGCATTGGGTAGTCAACAAGATTCATTCGGAACTAGGACTTCAAAAATCGCTACATGAGAGCATTTTGAATTATGGCTATGATACGGATAGATTGACAAAAGGACGTAGGTTGGTGTTGATAACTGGACATCGTCGTGAGAATTTTGGAGAAGGTTTTCTGAATATTTGTCATGCGATCAAATCGTTATCACAACAGTATCCCGCGGTCGATTTTGTGTATCCAGTGCACTTGAATCCCAATGTCCGAAAGCCAGTTGTGGATATTTTGGGAGATGGTCTTGATAATGTTTTTTTGATGGATCCTCTACAATACCTGCCGTTTGTGTATCTAATGGAGCAATCTTATCTAATCTTGACAGATAGTGGTGGCATTCAAGAGGAGGCTCCGGGTTTGGGCAAACCGGTGTTGGTAATGCGTAATACCACGGAACGTCCCGAAGCGGTGGAAGCAGGAACGGTAATACTCGTGGGGGTGGATCGGACGAAGATAGAAAGTAGTGTGGCCGACTTGCTTGAGCATAAGGCTGTGTATAATAAAATGGCACAGGCTCAAAACCCGTACGGTGATGGCCATGCATGCGAAAGAATAGTGGCATCTTTGAATTGACAATAAGATGATTACCGATAAAGATAGTTTGGCATTCTATTTGGCCGCTGATCGATTTGCATTGGGAAAGACAAGGAAGTATCCTAGGCTTTTTTCCGATGAGATTTGGAAATTCCAAATCCTGTTACGCAAATGCGAGTTTTATAAGAATACGCGAAGCAACCACTTCTTGCCTGCATTGTTTGCGAGGTATAGGTTTCATAGATTGTCTGTAAAACTAGGATTTGATATTCCGATGAATGTTATTGGCCCTGGAATGAAGATTAACCATAGAGGAACGCTAGTCATTAATGGAAAGAGTCGCATTGGTAAGTGGTGTGACATGCATCCTGGAGTCTGTGTGGGTGATAATCCTCTTGTATTCGAAAATGGAGAAAAAAACACTAATGTTCCCACTATTGGTAATTATGTTTTTCTTGGGCCTGGTGCTAAGTTATTTGGCAACATTGTAGTGGGTGATGGCGTAATGGTTAGTGCAAATGCTGTTGTTAATAATGATGTTGAGGACGATAAGGTGGTTTATGGGAATCCAATGGTGGTGAAAGAGAAACGTCAGAATATTGCGACAACGGCAAGTAGAGATTTTGAAAAAATCTTCATTGAATCATATCCCCAGTTTGAAAAGTATTTGATTGTTTGAAAGATGCCTGAAAAGGACAAAATATCCCAATCCGAAAGCATGGCATTATCCATGATTAGGGTCTTTGCCATGGTGCTAATTGTATCGTGCCATATCGCCCAGTGCTATGAATTAATGATAGCTTGGGTGCTGAATGTCGGTGTTCAGATATTCTTCTTCATGTCGGGCTTTCTTTATGGGAGACTGGATTTGTCCGCATCTCCGTGGTCTTTTTATAAGAAACGATTTGTTAAAGTATATCTTCCTTTTCTCGTTTGGTGGGCGGTCATTGTAGCCATCTATGCGACATTTCATCTTTATCATTTTAGTACGAAGCAGATCGTCCTCTATCTATTGAATTTGCAATGGTTTGCCACTCCTATTGAGGGGTTGAATCATTTGTGGTTTCTCACTGTGTTAATGGTCGGTTATTTGTTGACGCCTTGGGCAAAAAAGCTCCTCAAAAAGCATCCGATTATTTGTGTTTCGGCTTTTTTGGTTTGTTGTGCCGTCGAGTTTGTACTTGTTCGGAAGTTTTATAGTTTCTTTGCTTGGGTTGCTCTTTATTTTGCTGGGATGTTTTATGGCAACTATTATTCAAAGAAGTTGTCAACTATCGTGCTTTTTCTAGGTGCATTTGCCTTGATTGTCTTTGGATTTTTGTTCAATCAAGATTGGCTTACAAAAGCCGAATACTCACATTGTTCTATTTGGTTGCATTGGGTGTTGGGATTGTTTTTGTTTGCTCTACTGCTTAGGATTCTTCCCCATGCAATCAAGGTGGAAAAGAAACATGCCATTATTATGCATTTGGATAAGATTTCGTATGAGGTGTATTTGACGCATCATCCGTTGATATTGGGGCCCTTGTCCATGATGTTCTTGACACCATACGTTTGGCTGAATATACTATTATTATTGGTCATGGTATATATTCTTTCGAGACTTTTGCATTTTGTGTGTTCTTTTACTAAATCTTTGATATGATACCGAAAACTATTCATTACTGTTGGTTTGGCCGTGGTGAAATGCCTCAAATGGCAAAAGATTGTATTGCCAGTTGGCATAAATACATGCCTGATTGGGGTTATAAGCTATGGAATGAGGACAATTTCGATGTCAACATCATTCCCTATACCAAAGAAGCGTATGAGTCTAAGAGATATGCCTTTGTGACGGATTATGTTCGACTATTTGCGTTGATGACAGAAGGGGGAGTATATATGGATACCGACGTGGAGGTTCTCAAGCCCCTTGATCCCCTGTTGACAAATAGTGCGTTTACTGGCTATGAGGGGACAAAAAACCTGTATCCTGTGACGGGGATTATGGCAAGTGAGGCTAACGGGCAGTGGGTTAACGAACAAATCCACGCATACGATGGTAGTCATTTTCTAAATCCAGACGGAAGTTTTGATACCACTACGAATTGTCAACGCATATATCGTTTGATGCTTTCTAACGGATTTGTTCCCAATGGAGGGAAAATGTGCCAATATAAAGATTTGGCGATTTTCCCTGTGGATTATTTTTGTCCTCGGCAGAGCACTGGGGAGTTTTTGCTCACTGAGAATACATATTGTGATCATCATTTTATGGGTTCATGGTCTGAAAAAAAAGGCAGGAAAAGGGCACTTGCTAGAATCATTGGTGGTAAGAATATGACTCGTCTAATTAAATTGAAACGTAAACTATTCGGATGAGTGGCATTGTTTACAAACTGTTGCGTTATAGCGGTGTGGCTTGGCTTTGGCGCGAAACGGTTCAACGTAAGAAGGTAACCTTTCTCTTGTTCCACGATATGGATGCCAGTGATGCGGAGCGAAACTTTTCTTACCTGAAAAAGCATTATCACCTTATCGGGCTAAAGGACTATCTTGAAGCAGTGCGTGAGGGAAAACCGATGCCGAGGAAGGCTGTGGTTGTCACATTTGACGATGGTCATGTGAACAATTATCAGCTGCTTTCGGTCATTCAACGACTTCAAATACCAGTCACAATTTTTTTGTGTTCCTCCATTGTAGGCACAAACCGACACTTTTGGTTCCGTCATAGCAAGGAGGTGAAGTCACAACTTGTTTCACTGAAGCAGTTAACTAATTCAGAGAGGCTTAAAGTTTTAGAGCAACTGGGCTTTGAACAACAAAAAGAATTTGCTGATTGTCAGGCTTTGACGAAAGACCATATTGCTGAAATGAAAACTGTGGTGGATTTCCAGTCGCACACTTGCTATCATCCCATACTGCCCCAATGCGACAATGAAGAGGCGTGGATTGAAATAGCTAGGTCAAAACAGCAACTGGAAAGTGAATTTGGATTAAAAACCTGGGCATTGTCCTATCCCAATGGGGACTATTCTGAACGCGATATTAGAATGACCCGGGAAGCTGGCTATAGTTGTGGAGTCACAGTGGATTCGGGATACAATGATGTTCATACGGATTTGTACCGTTTGAAAAGGTTTTCGGTAAACGATGCAAAAACAATAACAGAATTGATGGTGAAAGCGAGTGGTGTTTACGGGCTGATAAAGCACAGACTGTATAAACCATCATACGGTTTTAAAACGGTTCAGAAATGAGAATAGTAATACTGTCTGGCACTGGATTGGATGTGTTCCACCAAGCGGTTTTAAAACCAATCTTGGATAATCCAACAATAGAAATTGTTGGCGCTTATATTGACGGACGTCCACGTCCATCGTTGAAAAAGAGGTTTAAAAAAAACCTAAAACGAGGTCGTGGAGGCTATATGCTTGTCATGCTGGCAAAAAGCATCTTCGGCAAAAAGGAACCGACAATAACAGCATCTGAGTTTTTTGCCTCTTTAGGAATCGATTATGTGGAAACCCAACAGCCTTATTCGAAGGATAGCATTGCTGGTTTATTGAGTTGGTCTCCTGATGCCATGGTTATGCTTGGCGGTTTTGGTATTGTTAAAGAGCCGTTGCTTTCGTTGGCACCTCAAGGGATTCTTTCCTATCATCATGGTGATATGAGAAAGTATCGGGGGCAACCCGTTGGTTTTTGGGAACTGTATCACAACGAAAGCCAAATGGGGGTAACGGTTCAGCGTCTTTCTGCAGGTATTGACAAAGGTACCCCTATTGTTGAGCAAACTATTCCCATTGAGAAGGGTGATGATGTAAAAAGCCTTTGCGAGAGAGCCATGAGTTTGAGTACTAACATGATGGCAGAAGCGCTTCAATTGATAGAGGATCCTGCTTTTTGTCCGAGTCAGATTCAAGAGTTTGGCCCGATTTTTACATTGCCAAATCTGAGGCAATACATGAGGTTGAAAATCAAATTGCGTTGTAAGAAATGATCCCTTTTTTCCCTAAAGCAATAGCCAATAAAGGCCTAACCCTTTATTTGATTAGCTTGATGTTGGTGAGTGTGGCTTTCATGAGCTATGCCATGGGATTGGTTTGGATTATATTGGGCTTGGTGGAAGTATCCGTGTTTTTCATGCTTTCCAATCTGCTTTCAATGAAATGGGGCGTTTTGTCCGACAAACAGTTTGTAAAGAATGTGTTTTGGGTTGCGTTTGGGTTGCGTATGGCGTGGGTAATCTTTTCATATTTTTTCTATTTGAATCAAACAGGACAACCCTTTGAGTTTGGTGCGGCTGATTCGTTGGGATATCACGATGAAGCTACTTGGTTGACCACGGAACCATGGGGAAAGGTCTTTGATTATTTGTTTATATCCAGAAACGGTTATTCTGATTCGGGATATCCGCTATACTTGACTTTCGTATATAAGGTCATTGGACCCAATATTCTTGTTGCCCGAATGCTAAAAGTGCTGTGGAGCTCGTGGATGTGTGTGCTACTCTATAAGCTTGCATCACGGAATATGGAAGAAAAGGTGGCACGAATGGTTGGGCTCTTTGCTGTACTGATGCCTAATTTGATAATATATTGTGGTTTGCATTTGAAAGAGACGGAAATGTTGTTGCTTGTTGTTGCTTTCTTGGAAAGAGCGGATTATGTGATGAAGAGCAAGAAGTTTAACTTTGTTAATATAGCACTTCCGATCCTGTTGGCTTTTAGTCTTTTTCTGTTTAGAACCGTCTTGGGTGCAGTGGCTTTGTTCTCTTTTATGACAGCATTGTTGTTTTCACCAAATAATGTAGTGAAAAAAGGTCGAAAAGTAATGATTGCATTTTGGGTGATTCTTGCAGTGGTTGTTTTGGCTGGAAGTATTATTATGAATGAGATGGAAGAACTGTGGCTAAACCGGAATTCTAACCAAGAAAACAAAAGGATGGAGCAAACTTCGCGTGGTAACCAATGGGCCAAATATGCCACGGGAACCGTGATGGCTCCTATGATGTTCGTGCTCCCGTTTTCCACCATGGTGGACACGGATCAAGAAAACCAAATGGTGATGCATGGAGGCAATTATGTCCGAAACTACATGGGTGCCTTTGTGATGATTGCATTATTTAGTGTTTTGTTTGTGAAAAAGAATTGGAGGGATTTTGCCCTGATAGGTTCTTTTGTCATAGCTTATCTGGGTGTTATTTCTTTGAGTGGTTTTGCCAATTCGGAACGTTTCCTTCTTCCGGGATTGCCATGCCTAATCATAATATGGGCATACGGGATTTCAATATTGGATGCCAAGAGTTATAAATATGTAAAGTATTGGTATGTTGTTGTCCCAATCATGGAAATTGGCTGGGCCTATTTTAAGATTGGAAGTAGAGGATTGTTTTGACCGTTATGAAAAGGGTATTGTTTGTTTGTAATTATAAACCTAAAGTGGGTGGTATATCGGGTCAGGTGGAAATCCTCCAACGGAAGTTACGCGAGGAAGGATACAAGGCTGATATTTTCAGCACTAAGGCTTCTGTATGGAAAAGGCTGAGACTTTTGCCTCAGTTACGCCGCAAGGTTCGTGAGTACGATATCGTCCATGTGCATTGCTGTTCTGAATGGGGCTTTTTGCCTGCTGTGATGGGGGTAAGTGTTGGCAAGAGGTTGGGGAAGCGGGTGGTGTTGACCTATCATGGAGGCGGCGGCGAGTCGTTTTTTGACAAACATCCAAAATTGGTGCATCGATATTTGACTCGAACGGATGCCAATATTGTTCTTTCAGGATTTTTGGCAAGAATCTTCGAAAAGCATCACTTGCCTTATGTAATTATTCCAAATATTGTTGACTTGGATTCATCGCTCTTTCGTGAACGTATTCCGCTAAGACCTCGTTTTGTTTGCATTCGTGCTCATGAGGAGCTTTACAATATTCCATGTATTCTTCGTGCGTTTCAACAAGTGCAAATCCAAATTCCAGAGGCGACATTGATGTTGGTAGGTGCTGGCACTTTGCATGAGGACTTGATACAACAGGTTGAACAAATGAAGCTTCCGAATGTTACGTTTACGGGTCGTGTGGATAATAGTGAAATAGTGAATTATTTGGATCAGGCTGACATCATGCTCTCTGCGCCCAAGGTGGACAACATGCCGGTGTCACTGATTGAAGCCATGAATGTGGGGCTGTTTATCGTCTCCTCTAATGTGGGCGGCGTGCCTTATATGATTGAAGATGGCAAAAGCGGGCTGTTGTTTGAAAGTGACAATGATGTCGAATTAGCTGAAAAGATGCTTTGGGCACTCAACCATCAGTTGGAGTCAAAGGAAATCATCATGAGGGCATTTCAATCCGTTAAAAAGTATTCATGGGAAAATGTTCGTGACCAATTGATATCACTTTATAAAAATGAGTTTATATAATGTACTTGACAGGCATGTCCTATTGCCTTTGGGAGATTTATTCTATGGCAGTGAAATAACTCGTCAGTGGAGAAAACTTCGCTGCTCTGAGTTTCGTCCTTATCAAGAGATTCTTGAATTTCAGAATGAAAAGCTGAGAAAGCTTATCAAGCATTGCTATGTTAGCGTGCCATATTATCATAAGCTTTTTGATTCCTTGGGAATCCGCCCTGATGATATTCAGAACAAGGAGGATCTATGTAAATTGCCAGTTCTGACGAAACAAATCATTCGGGATAATTATTCCGATATGTTCAGCACAGCGGTGAACCCCAAAAGGTTTCGGAAGTCGTCAACGGGAGGGAGTACTGGTACTCCATTACAGTTTTGTATGGATAGTCATGAATGGAGTTTTCAGAGGGCTTCCTCTTTACGCGCATGGGAATCGTACGGTTTGCACCTCGGGGATAAGATTTTTTCATTTGGAGGTAATTCGATTGCTCAAAAGAAAGATGCACTTTCTTTAAAAAACATCTATGATAGGGTAATTATGAGGAACTATAAATTCAATAGTTCTGAGGTGGATGAGAATAGCCTTATGTGCCATTTAGAGAGTTTTAAGAGAATTAAACCAAGTGCTGTTCGGGGATACGGCTCTTCTTTAGCGATTTTTGCCAGGTTTATAAAGGGAACTGGATATAAACCATCGGGAATTAAAGTGGTGCTTACTACGGGTGAAGTTCTGATGCCAAATTATCGTAAAGAACTGGAAGACGTGTTTGCCGCACCTGTCTTTGATGCATACGGTGCCGGAGATGGTGGTATCGTCTCACATGAATGTGATTGTCATAATGGATTGCACATCACAGAGGAGCTTTGCATCATTGAGATAACTGATAAGGAAGGGAAAAACCTCCCGGATGGTGAGATGGGTTTTGTGACGAGTACGGATTTGGAGAACTATGCTTTCCCATTTATTCGGTACCATGTCGGAGATATGTCATACATCAAAAAGGAAGCATGTACATGTGGTCGCCATACAAGGCAATTTGGTGAAGTGATGGGACGAGCTGGAAAACTGCTTTACAACAAGCAGGGTGTTCCGCTTTCACCGACAATGCTGCCGATTATGTTGTATCCCAATCTTGACTATCATTCCATAGAGAATCAAATAGAATACAACAAAATAGACAGATTCCAAATACGCCAAGATAAACAAGGCGATATCCATATCCTTTTGAAAATGAAAGATGGCCTCTCGGATATTCCAATACGGGATAGTATAATAGAGAATTATCAAAAGCATTTTGTGGGATCAAAAGTCGAGTTGACCATTGTTGATGAAATACCGCTACTTGCTTCAGGCAAAGAGGATTATTGTGTAAGTGAGTATAAATACATACATTCTTAACAAAAGATATTTCGATATTCAATTTATGAAGAAACAGTTAGTTATATGTGGAGGTGGTAGTAGTGCCCATACGTTAATACCTTTGTTAAAGGATTCTGTATTTGAGGTGTCGATTCTTACATCAAGACCTGAAAAATGGCATGATGGTATAGAATTGGAATGGCGTGACACTTCGGGTAAGTTGATGGGAAAATATTCAAATGTTCTAAAAAAAGCATCGAAAGACCCTCGAGAATTAATACCTCAAGCAGATTACATTGTTTTTTGTATGCCCGTTCATAAATATAGGCTATGCTTGCATGAGATAGCTCCCTATATCAATAAAAACAAGGTGGTTTTTTTGGGAACTTTATATGGTCAAGCTGGTTATAATTGGATGGTAGATGAAATCAAAGAACAGCAATCGTTGGATAAGGTGGTCACATTTGCATTTGGTTTGTTGCCTTGGATTTGTCGTACCATCGAGTATGGACGTATTGGTGTTACATTTGGAGGAAAAGCGGTAAACTATGCGGCATGCTATCCGAAATCCTATTTTAAACAATTGAATAACGAATTGTTTGAGAATATCGGTTATAAATGGTTTGGGAAAGGACATACAGAACAAGCTGACAACTTTTTGTCATTAACATTATCTGTAGATAATCAAATAATCCACCCATCAAGATGCTATGCTTTGTGTAAGATACATGGTAATACCTGGGAAAACAAAAATGATATTCCCATGTTTTATCGAGATTATGATGATTACTCTGCAGAGATCTTGAAAAGGTTGGACGATGACTATTCAAAGGTTCGTCTCGAAATAAAGAGGCTCTTCCCCAAGAAACGCTTTTCGCACATGTTGGATTACCTTTCCTTGGAACATTTTTCGTATCAATCTTCGTCAAAAGACATCAAAGATTCTTTTGTGAATTCGAAAACTTTAACTTCAATCGAAACGCCGTCTCGACGTAACGAACAAGGTCGTTGGGAAATAGATACTAATTGTCGCTTTTTTATGGATGACATTTATTATGGTATTATGATTGCGAAATGGATTGCTGAAAGATTGAATATAGAAACACCAACAATTGTTGAAATTTTGCGATGGGTTGAACAGGTGAGGAATGAATGTCTTTTGGATGATTCTGGAAACTTATTAATACAGAACAATGGACGAAGGAATGTTTATAAAACGGGGTTGCCTTCGGAATATGGAAAGCAAACCATCTTTGATATTATGGATTGAGTGTTTTTTTTGATATTTATAACTAAGGATAGTTTTGCATGATTACATAATATGTTGTGTCTTTTTTAGAAGCAGATGAAAATCCAATGATAATTGCTAACAAGCATGTTGCTAATGAAACTAGTGAATGACATATCATTAATCGACCGACAGCAATGGGATGATTTGGTGAATTGTTCGCCAATGGCCTCCATTTTCCAGACGCCGGAGTTTTTCGACTTCATTGTTGAAAATGGGATGTATAGGACTAAACTCATCGGAGTGGAAGAAGATGGGGCTCTCAAAGGATTGGCGGTTTGCTGGATACTGGCGGAAGGCAAGGGATGGAAGAAACGTCTCAGTTCCCGTGCCATCATCAATGGTGGGCCTTTGCTTGATGAAAGTATCTCCGAGAAAGCACTGGCTTTGTTGCTAGAGTCAATAAAAACTGAGCTGAAACGTTACTGTGTATATATTGAGACACGTAACTTCAACGACTATTCTCGTTGGAGAACCATCTTTGAGGCCTGCGGTTTCCGCTATCAACCCCACTGCAATTTTCATATTGATACAACTAGTGCTGAGACGGTAGAAGCCAATATGGGGAAGAGCCGTCGTCGCGACATTAAATACACCCTTAGGGAAGGAGCGATGGCGGTTGAGGCAACAACAAATGAAGAAGTGGACGCGTTTTATGCCATTCTGTCCGAATTATATAAGGATAAAGTTAAACGACCACTTTTCAAGCTTGACTTTTTCCATCAACTCATGGAAAAGTCATTTACGCGTCTCATACTGGTAAAATATCAGGAAGAGGTGGTGGGTGGCAGCCTTTGCTTAGAGTTGAAGAGCCGTACCTTATACGAATGGTTTGTATGTGGTAGGGATTATGAATGGCGTAATGTACACCCATCGGAATTGGCGACCTACGAGGCTATATGTTTGGCGGTAAACCATGGTTGTCAATGCTTCGATATGATGGGTGCTGGAGAACCGGACAAAGCGTATGGGGTACGTGACTTCAAAGCGCATTTCGGCGGTGTTCTGGTAGAACATGGACGCTATCTCCATCTGTGTTCCCCGTTGATTTATAAAGCAGGAGAATTCGTAATAAAAAAAATATCCAAATAGTGTTATGACACTAAAAGAGAGTATTATAAGATGTAAAAACGCTTTTCATTATAAGGTGGGGCTGAGATTGCCTTATAACAAATGGCGAATCCGCGCTTTGCGTAGAATGGGTTATGAGATCGGAAATGATGTATATCTTCCTTCCGATTTGAAAATAGCACTGAATTTTGTGTATTATCGAGGGAAACTGACAATTGGCGATCGTGTGTCAATTGCTGCTGGAGTAATAATTCTTCTGTCGTCCCATTCCAATAGCTCAGCTGTATCTAAACAGGTTACTCCAAGAGGCGACTTTGTGTCGATTGAGGAAGATGCCTGGATTGGTGCAGGCTCCATCATTATGAATGGGGTGACCATAGGCAAAGGAGCTGTAGTGGGATGTGGAAGTGTGGTGACACACGATGTTGCGCCTCATACTGTTGTTGTTGGCAATCCAGCCAGAGTTATTAGAGCGATTAATACTGATGAATATACTGATTGACATCGGACATCCCGGTCATGTACATCTCCTACGTGGAGTTGCCAAAGAATTGGAACAACAAGGACACCGCCTATTTTATTCTGTCAGAGAAATACCAGTTGCCATCCGTTTAATGGAGTATTATGGCATGACCCCTTATCTGAATCTTGGCAAAAAGAAAGATTCGTTAATAGGTAAGGCTTGGACGGTGTTACGGCAGGATGCAAAAGTGCTGGGCTTTGTTAGAAAACACCGTATTGATCTTGGATTGAGTAGTGGGATGGTGTTGGGTCATGTCTCCAAGCTTACCCGAATGAAGTCGTTTATGTTTGACGACGATGACGATGCTGCAGAGCCACTGGTGGTCAAATACGGGCATCCTGATTGTGAAGTTGTGTTCACACCCCAATGTATCCAACGCAAGACGAAACATGCAGTCTATTATGCCGGTACCCACGAGTTAGCTTATCTTCACCCCAGCCGTTTCATTCCAGATAAAACAGTGTTGGAGAAGGCTGGGTTGTGTGAGGGAGAACGCTTCTTCATCATGCGCTTTGTGGCTCTTAAAGGTCATCACGATTTGGGACAAAAAGGGTTGAGCATAGAACAGAAATGCCGTTTGTTGGACTTGTTAAGGCAACATGGACGTGTGATTGTCACCTCCGAAAGGGCTTTGGAACTCGAATTCGAACCTTATCGCTTACCTGTGCCCCCCGAAGAGATCCATTCGCTGATGGCGTATAGCTCCATGTTTCTTGGAGACAGCCAAACCATGACTTCTGAGGCAGCCGTTCTTGGTGTACCTGCATTGAAATGTAACACATTTGCAGGAAGGCTCTCCGTACCAAACGAAATGGAACAGAAATATGGTCTTTGCTACGCTTATCATCCAGATGATTTCGAACGATTATATGAACATGTTGAGCAACTATTGAAACGTGACCCCGAGGATCTTCGTCAGGAATGGCAACAGAAACGGCAGCGATTTTTAGAAGAACAAATTGATGTAACCGCCTTTTTCACGTGGTTCATCGAGAACTATCCAGGAAGCAGGAATACTATGAAAGAGCACCCTTTCCGCTGGTTAATGGAAGAATGGCAGCATTCTGCCTTTGAGGGATGGTCATACGGCAGAGAGGATTGTTGAGATTTTGTTGAAATTGTAATTTTTTTTGGATGCTTTTCAATTCTATTCAGTTTGCAATTTTTCTTCCAATAGTTTTCCTGCTCTATTGGTTTATCTTCGACCGCTTCATCAGCAAGTCTAAGAGCCAGTTGCGCTTGCAGAATGCTTTCATAGTCGTAGCAAGTTATGTCTTCTACGGGTGGTGGGACTGGCGCTTTTTGTTGCTGATCGCTCTCACCTCGTTTTGCTCATGGGGGAGCGGCTTGCTGATTGGAAAGGCGCAGACGAAGAAACGCGCCGGAATGTGGATGTGGCTCAATATAGTGCTGAATCTCGGCATTTTGGCATTGTTCAAGTACTACGATTTCTTCGTCACGGAGTTTGCCCAATTGTTCCACATTTCAACGGACGGCTTGTTGTTGAAGGTGATACTTCCGGTGGGCATCTCGTTCTACACATTCCAGGCTTTGTCGTATTCGATCGATGTTTTCCGAGGCAAGATAGTGCCGACAAGGGACATCGTCGCTTTTTTCGCATTCATCTCATTCTTTCCGCAGTTGGTGGCAGGCCCGATTGAGAGGGCGACGAACCTGTTGCCACAGTTCCTGAAGAAACGGGAGTTCGATTACGATACTGCTGTTGACGGAATGCGTCAAATCCTTTGGGGCTTGTTCAAGAAGTTGGTGATTGCCGACAATTGCGCGACGTATGTAAACCAGGTGTTCGCAGATTATACAAATCAATCGGGAAGCACCTTGCTGCTTGCGGCCATCTTCTTCACCTTCCAAATCTATGGCGACTTTTCGGGGTATTCAGACATTGCCATAGGAACGGCCAAACTGTTCGGCATCAAGCTGATGCGGAACTTTAACCTGCCCTACTTCAGCAGGGACATCGCCGAGTTCTGGCGCAGATGGCACATTTCATTGACAACTTGGTTTAGGGATTATGTATATATCCCCTTGGGTGGTAGTCGCGTCTCAAAGGCGAAGGTAATAAGAAATACGTTTATCATTTTCCTTGTAAGTGGGTTTTGGCATGGGGCGAATTGGACTTTTATTGCCTGGGGTGCGTATCATGCACTTCTATTCCTGCCCTTGATATTGACGGGCAAAAACCGCAAGTACACAAATCAAGTGGCCGAGGGCAGGTGGTTGCCAACCTTAAAGGAAGCAGGACAGATGCTGTTGACGTTTATGTTGGCGGTGTTTGGATGGATTATCTTTAGGGCGGACAACATCGGGCAGGCATGGCAGTATGTTTGCGGGATTATTGATGACAGCCTGTTTACCATGCCATTTATATATGTTGGAACGAAAAAGACCTTGATAATGGTGGCGGTGATGTTGCTTCTTGAATGGTTGACCAGGAAGAAAGAGCATGCAATGCAATATTCTAGGATGATGCCGTCTTGGTTGACATGGTTGTGCAGTTTGGCAATGGTGTTGATGATCTTGGAGTTTGGAGGTCAAAGTCAGTCATTTATCTATTTCCAATTTTAATGATGAAAAGATTTTTAATTAGACTATTGGCTTTTATTGGCATTCCAATCATCGTATTGTTGGCTGTTTATTTGATAACGGATCCATTTAGAACGCTGCGTCCATTTAGTTTTCAATACTTTGATGATACCAATCGTGATTACCTTTCGTCGGAATTGTATTTGAGGAATCGTTCCGTTTACCATTATAATTCGTTTATTTTTGGCAGTTCGCGTTGTAGTAAATTCAACACATATCATTGGAAACAACATCTTCCGCTTGGGTCAAGGCCTTTTCTGTTTCAGGCTTGGAGTGAAACATTAACGGGTATTGAACAGAAAATAGATTACATAGACAATAATGGCGATACAATTAATAATGCAATAATACTGTTTGACATTCCAGGAACTTTTTTAAAAAAGCAATTACCGAAATCACCTTTGGCAATAAAGCATTATCAGTTTTTAGGCCAGTCTAAATTGGTATATCAGTCTTGTTTGTTTTTCTGTTTTTCTCAGAAACCATCAGAATGGTTTTCTTCAATAATACGACGGAACCAAATAAAAGAAATATCATTTGATACTGTCAGTAATGATTGGGGAACAAATTATAGGTGTGTTGACGTTAGCAAGCAACCGCAAAAAGACAGTCTATCGGGTTGTAGTGCCAGATCGAGAGCTGTTTTTATGAAGCAGATCGAAAATGTTTCGGAGAATGATTTAAAAGAAAGCGAGCCACTCATAAATGAAGTGTTTATTAAACAATTGATGCATATTAAAGATGTCTTTTCCAAGCATGGCACCGATTATCGGATTGTCATTTCTCCAGCATATTGTTATACACATCCAAAGATAAATGCGAAGGATCTAGCAATTTGCAAAACATATTTGGGGAAGATAAGGTGTTTGATTATTCGGGGAAGAACGACATGACCACAGATTGCTACAATTTCTCAGATCCCGAACATTTTGGGGCGAGTGTGGGGTGGCAGATTATTGAAGAAATATACAATAACCAGTGATTGCATTGAAAAAGATGACTAAAGATAGAATCTGCTTGATTACCAACGACGTTGAAACTACGTCGATCTTGAACCACAAGCTCCGTGATAAGACGGGAGAATATGTGCTGAATCAAGGGATGCCGCGTCTGCTTGACCTTTATGACAAGTATGGAGTGAAGGCCACTTTTTTTTATACGGGTCATATTGCGAAGTTGTATCCAGAAGTGGTCAAAATGGCATACGAACGCGGCCATGAAGTGGGCTCGCATGGCTTGACCCATGAAGTGAGCCAAGCTTTTGATGTGCTTACGCCTGAACAACAATTGGATCATTTGCGTCAATCCAAGCAGATTCTTGAAGACATCATTCGCGATGAAGTAGTGTCATTCAGAGCGCCTGCTGCCCGGGTGGCTGAGGGATTCCCTGCTGTCATGCTAGAAGCGGGATTCAAAGTGGATAGTTCGGTCGCTTCCCAACGGTTTGATATGATGTTTTCTTTCGGTGCCTTGAAAAAGCTACATTGGATTACGGCGCCACGAAAGGCCTATTTTGTGAAAGAAGACAATATCTTCAAAAAAGGTAATTCGCAAGTACTGGAAGCTCCTATTTCCGCATGGGGTTTTCCTTATATCGGTACGTTCATGCGGATCGCTCCGGGTTTGAATAGGATGACACGTAGGCTGCTCTATTGGGAGACCTTGTGCAATGGACGTCAATTCGTGTTTTTAACTCATCCGAATGAATTCATCGACGAGGATTGGGAAGGTGGAAAGATTGAACGAAGGGCGAGCAACTATATTTCATATCTTTTGGGTGATGTACTTCGCCATAAGCTTAAGGTGAAGAACTTGGGCGAGAAAGCCTTGCCTATCTATGAAAAGGAATTGGCATTCTTCCAAAAGAAATCATTCGAATTTATCACCTGTAAGGATTTGTATCAACGTAAAAAAGAATAACAATGCCAGCAAAAGAAGTGCTTCAATTTTATGGCTTGGATAGTTTCTGGGGGAAGATCTGGTATGGGATCAAGTTCCTCTGGCGGTTTTTTCTTGACAAGCTGATTTTTATCACGCCCATCAAATCATGGAGAACGGTGTTCCAGCGTTGGCGTGGCGTGGAAATAGGGAAAGGTGTGTATATCGGGCATGAGGTGATTTTTGACCGGGTTTTCACTGATCAGATTTCAATAGGAGATTACTCATCCATCGGTGACCGTGCCATCATAACGGCTCATGCCAACATTCCATCGGACACCAAGCTGAAAAAAATCTATCCTCGCACCATTAAAAAGACCGTGATTGGCAAAGGGGTGTGGATTATGCCCAACGTGACCATCATTCCGGGTGTGACCATCGGCGATGAGGCTGTGGTGGCGACAGGCTCGGTCGTCACCAAAGACGTTCCTCCTCGCACCTTGGTAGCTGGCGTTCCGGCAAAAGTGGTCAAAGACTTGAATCCGCTTCTCGAACCTTTCGATCAGGAATAAGCCATGCGAGATTTTACACTGAAAGCTTATCGCTCTTTGCTTGAAGCCTTTCTTCAGGCAGGCTATCGATTTCTTACCTTTGAGGAATTCTTGGAACACCCGGAAGAGTGTAAAGCTATTGTCATGCGCCATGATGTGGATGAGCTGGCTTGGAACGCTTTGAAGATGGCTCAACTTGAGCATGGTCTTGGCGTCCGGGCAACTTACTATTTCCGCATTGTCAAACAGAGCAATGTGCCTGAGGTGATTCGTCAAGTTGTGGAACTTGGGCATGAGGTGGGGTATCATTATGAAGATTTGGCATTGGCAGAAGGTGACGAAGAAAAAGCGATGGCATCGTTTGAAAAGAACCTTGCTTATTTTCGCACCTATTATCCCGTGCGCACAGTGTGCATGCATGGTAGCTCTACCTCCAAGTATGACAATCGTTTGTTGTGGAAATCCCATTGGTTACCGGACTACGGTTTGATAGGGGAGCCTTATCTATCAGTGGATTTCAACAAAGTGTATTATTTGACGGATACAGGTTATGCTTGGGATGGTGAAAAAATTGCCGTGCGTGATGTTGTGAAAACGGGTTTTGATCTATCATTCCATACCACAAAGCAAATCGTGGATTGTGTTGGCCGTGGTCAGTTTCCAGACCAAGCTTTGATATTGGCACATACCTTGTGGACGGATCGTCCTTTTCAATGGTATTGGCTACATGTGAGAGAGTATATCAGAAACAATATCAAACACTTTGCGAGAAATAACAAGACCGTAGCAGTTGTTTATGAAAAAGCGGTTAATTGGTATTGGAAAAAGAAACATTAACAATTAAAATAATTGTATTTTTGCAAATTATTCAAGAAAAATCCAAATGAAGCCATTAAAGCTATTTTTTGTTTTATCAAGCCTGGTCATTATGGCTTGTTCCTGTGTTACATCTAGAGAAGTGAGCTATCTAAGCGACCTTCAACCCAATCAGTCCATCCCGCTGAACGGCAAGTTTGAAGCGGTTATTAGCCCTTACGACCAGTTGCGTATCAGTGTAATTGGAGTGGGTGATGAGAAAGAACTAGCGGAGCCATTTAATCCGTTTGGTAATGCTCAAACTATGGCAAATAATCAAAATTCTGGCTATCTGGTTGATGTCAATGGCGACATTCAATTCCCAACACTTGGGACGATACGTGTGAAAGGAATGACTCGTTTGGAACTTCAAGAAACCATTCAAAAGAAACTAACCATTGGTGGGTATATGAACAATCCGATGGTGGATGTTCGGTTTATGAATTTCCGTGTCTTTGTGTTGGGGACTACCGATGGAGGTAAGGTTTTGAATATAAACAATGAACGTTGTACTTTTCTTGAAGCTTTGGCGATGGCAGGTGGCTTGAACCAATACACCAAACGCGACAAGATCGCTGTAATGCGCGAAGTGGATGGCAAGATGGTTACCCATTTCCTCGATCCGAGATCTAGCGATGTGTTTAACGACTCCTTTTTCCTGCTTCAACAGAATGACATCATTATCACACAATCGTTCAGAAGGGCGTACGCACAAAATGCATTCAATACTACGGCCACTATCCTTAGTGCCTTTGCTTCTCTGATCTCTACAGCGGCTATGATCTATCTGGTGGTAACAGGTCGGAATAATTAAAAGTTGATGAATCAAAACTTGGATTATGAATACAAATAACAACAATGCCAATCATAGCGAGGACCTTTCTTTCTTGGAAGAAGAAAGCCAAGGAGGCATGCAGTTCAAGGACATCTTGATGCTGGTCTATCGCAATCTCCCGTGGTTTTTGCTATGTGCATTGATTTGTGGCGGTCTTGCCTTTTACAAAGTCAATGGCGAAGAAAAGGTTTACTCCAGCACCACGTCTATTCTACTCAAGACGGGAACAAGCGGTGGGTCAGAGTCCTTCCGCTCTTCTGCACTGATGAATCAAGTTACAGGTGGCAGTGGGGTCGCACTCAGTTCCATCAACAATGAGATCATCATCATCAAATCCCAGACCTTGATGGAAAATGTGGTCAGGAAACTGAACCTCAACACCAGCTATTCCTATACCACGCGCCTTGCCAAACGCAACAAAGTGCTCTATAAGGACTCTCCCGTGGAAGTGCTTTTCCCAGATGCCAATGAACAACTGAACGCCTCGCTGCAAGTGACACCTGTCGATGGTACCCATGTCAAACTCTCCTTGTTTAATGGCAGAGAAGACGCTCCCTCAAAGACTGTGCAGGTGGGTGACACTGTCAGCACCCCTATCGGAAAAGTGGTTGTTACTTATACATGGTATTATAATGAGAGTTTCAATGGCATACCCATCGATGTCAAGCAGTTGCCAGTCGCTACGGTGGCTTCTCAGTATCGGTATGCGGTAAACGTAGTCCGTGATGATGAGAAAAACACCATCTTGAGACTTTCTTTGGCCGACACCTCTCCGACACGCGCTGCAGACGTGCTGAACACGCTTGTGGAAGTCTATAACGAGGATTCTATGGAGGATCAGAAACGCATCTTGGCCTATTCTACCAAGTATATCGACGATCGCATCGCATACCTCGATGGCGATATCGACTCCATCTCACAACAAGTGGTCAGTTTCCAACAACGGCATAACATTATCGACCTTGGTTCTTACGGACAATCGTTTGTAGCGTCAAGTGCTGAATATTCTCAAGAACTTAAAGATTTGGAGATTCAGCGTGGCCTTGCCGAGTATCTGTTGGATTTTGTCGAAAAGAATACTGACCATGATTTGATTCCGAGTAACATGGGACTTAAAGGAAAGTCGGCTTCATTGATCGACAAGTACGACGAGATTGCGCTGCAACTGAACAAATACAAGCAAGCGGGTACCATGAACAATCCTCAGGCGCAGGCAAAGATGACCGAGTTGATCACTTTGGAAGTCAGTGTCAAGGAATCGTTGGAATCCTACCTGTCAGAACTGGAATCGCGTATTCGTTCCGCCTCGCAAGGTCGCCAATCGGCGAATGCCCAGGTGCAGACGGTTCCAGTTGAACAGCTTAGGGTGCGCGCCATCGAGAGTAAGAAACAAATTAAGGAAGGTTTGCTGCTTACCATGCTCACCAAACGCGAGGAATTGCTTCTGAATGAACCTAAGATTGAGCCTTCGTGCAAGGTGATCGACCAGGCATGGGCCAACTATTCGCCCATCGCGCCCAAGCCTCGCAAGGCAGTGACACGTGGCATCCTCATCGGATTGTTGATCCCGGTTATCGTCATCGTGCTTAGACGTCTTCTTGACACCAGGGTGCATTTCCGCAGTGACGTTGAGAAATTGACGAAAGCCCCGTTCCTGGGTGAGATCCCTTTTAAGAAGGATGCGCAAGAACATGCGATTGTAGTGCGTGAGAATGGGCGTGACTCGGTGTCGGAGGCTTTCCGATTGGTGCGCTCGAACTTGGAATACATGAAGAACCAAGACCGCAAGGATGGCCAAGTGGTAATGTTCACTTCGTTCATCGTGGCATCAGGAAAGACTTTCGTTTCCTCCAACCTTGCGAACAGTTTTGCCCACGCGAAGAAAAAAGTGGTGTTGGTGGACCTGGACATCCGCAAGGCTACCATGAACAAGGTGTTTGGCGTTAAAAGCGGTGCGGGCGTTTCCAACTTCCTATCGGGTACCGTCAACTCGGTAGAGGAGCTGATACATTCCGACCTTACGACAGAGAACATGGATGTCATCTTTTCGGGTCCTGTCCCGCCCAACCCGGCGGAACTGCTGATGAGTGACCGTCTGGACCAGATGGTGGCTTGGTTGCGAGAACGCTATGACTATGTGTTCCTCGACAACGTTCCTGTAGGTATTGTGGCGGATCCCGATATCGTCAAACGTCTTGCCGATGTAACGCTTTTCGTGATCAGAGCCAACAAAACGGATAAACGACTGGTTTCGGAACTCGACAAAATATACAAGTCGGAGAAATTCCCGAACTTGGCTGTGGTGCTTAACTCCGTGAAATACAAGAAGCATGGAAGTTATGGCTACGGCAACTACGGTTATGGGTATGGCTATGGTTACGGATATGGTTACGGATACGGTTATGGCTACGGGTATGGTTATGGTTACGGCTACGGCTACGGAGGTTATGGCTATGGCAACGATGAGGAAGACGGCAAGAAGAAAAAGAAGCATCACCATCATCACCAACAACAGGATTGACCCCCATTCCCTTGATGTATGATGTTTGACATTTTCAAATCCGGGTTGACGCCAGGCTTTTTTCAAGGAGCCTGCGACATGCACAGTCATCTTCTTCCTGGGGTGGACGACGGCTTTCCGACTGCTGAAAAGACCCTTGAGGCTTTGCGGTTTCTGAATCATCATGGAGTAAAGGCGGTCAAGATGACACCGCACTTCATGAAGGACTATGCCGAAAACACAAGAGCACACATTGAACAGCGTTTCAAGGCCTTTGTGGGGGAGAACGCATCCGCCATCCCGTTGTCGCTGAGCCTGGGCGGAGAATATATGATCGACTCCTGTTTTCCGGAACGGTTTGAAGAAGGCTTTTTTACCCTTGACAAGGAGAACACATTGGTGCTATGCGAGACTTCCTATATGATGGCGGAACCCCGGATGAAAGACATGCTTTACGATGTGATGCTGAAGGGATATCAGCCCGTGATTGCTCACCCTGAGCGCTACCAATATGCCTCAAAGTCTGTCTATCAGCGCTGGAAACAAAAGGACTATCTGTTCCAGCTGAACCTGCTCTCTCTGGCGGGAGCTTACGGCGGCTTAGCCAAGACAAAGGCGCATCAAATGCTGAAGGAAGGAATGTATGACTTTGTGGGAAGCGATCTCCATCGTTTGACCAATCTTGAGAAGATGGTTTCTTCCATCCGGCTTTCCAAAAAGGAGATGGATCACTTACAAAAACTACTGGAGAACAACAAAACCTTATAAACCTCAACTTCCACAAAATAGGCGCCCAAGAGTGAGCGCCTTTTTTATTCAAAGAGCACCCCTTGACAGCGGGTGCTCTTTCTGTCTTCTGACTTCTTTCTTCCGTCTTCTATTTCCTTCACTTCAGCCCTCTCGCTTTCAAGTACGGCTCGTTGTCGGGATCCTGGCCGCGGAATTTGCGGTACTGGACCATGCCCTCGTCGTTGCCGCCTTCTTGCAGGCAGTACTTACGGAAGGCCGCGGCCAGTTCGGGGTTGAAGAGGTTGCCGGAAGTCTTGAAATAGTTGAAGGCGTCCTTGTCGAGGACCTCGGCCCAAGTGTAGGCATAATAGCCTGCGCTGTAGCCGCCGTTGAAGATGTGCGAGAAATTGGTGGCACGGTAACGTGGCAAGATCTCAGGCATCAATTTGATGGCGTCCATCTGCTGCTTCTCGAAGGCATCCACGTCGAGGTCCTTCACGTCGGTGAGCTCGTGGAACTTCATGTCGAGGATAGAGGCGGCGATGAGCTCGGTGGTGTTGAAGCCTTGGTTGAACAAGGCGCTGTTCTCGATCTTCTGGATCAGGCTGTCGGGCATGACCTCGCCGGTAAGATAGTGCTTGGCATACATGCGGATGACTTCGGGTTCGGCGACCCAGTTCTCCATGATCTGTGAGGGCAGCTCCACGAAGTCGTGAGGCACGGCGCCACAGGTGCGACTATAGAGGCCGTCGGAGAAGAAGGCGTGTAGCGAGTGGCCGAACTCATGCCACATGGTCTCGGTCTCGTCCCAGTTGAGCAGGGCGGGAAGGCTGTCGGTGGGAGGTGTGAAGTTCATCACCAAGGAGACCAAAGGATAGACCTTGTTGCCATTGATGTCGTGACCGGCATTGCGGAATTCGGTGCACCAGGCGCCGCCGCTCTTGCTGGCACGCGGATAGTAGTCGAGATAGAGGATGCCGAGGAAGTCACCGTTGGCTTCCTTGACCTCGTAGGTCTCCACGCCAGGATAATAAACGGGGAGCGTGTTGTTTTGGGTGAAGGTCACGCCATAGAGCTTGTTGGCTGCCTCGAACATGCCGTTGCGGACATTGTCAACGGTGAGGTAAGGCTTGATCTCGTTTTCGTCGAAGTCGTATTTCGCCTTGCGGAGTTTCTCTGCATAGTACCACCAATCCCAACCTTGGAGTTTGTAGTTGACGCCTTCTGACTTGGCAATGGCCTGCATCTCGGCGAGTTCTTTCTTGGCAAGCTCTTGTGCAGGATTGAAGATGTTGATGAGGAACTGATCGACTGTGGCGGCGTCATGTGCCATATTGACGGCGAGGACGTAGTTGGCATGGTTGTCGTATCCCAGCAGCTGGGCCTTTTGCTGTCTCAGTTGAAGCATCTCCTTGATGAGGGCTTTGTTGTCGAACTCGTTGCCATTGTCGCCGCGGTTGTAATAAGCCTCATACATTTGTTTGCGGAGGTCGCGGTTGTCGGCGTATTGCAGGAAGGGGATCAGGCTGGGTTTGCTGAGGGTAAACACCCATTTTCCTTCCATGCCATCGGCCTTGGCTTGTTCGTATGCGGCGTCAATGCTGCCTTGGGGAAGACCTGCAAGGTCGGCGGGATCTTCGATGACAAGCTTGAAGTTGCTGTTTTCTTTCAATAGGTTGTTGCCAAACTGGAGGCTTAATGTGGAGAGCTGCTCGTTGATCTTGCTCAGCTCATCTTGTTTGTCCTTGGGAAGAGCAGCGCCGCTGCGGACGAAATCCTGATGGTATTTTTCCACCACGCGTATCTGTTGGTCGTCAAGGCCCATCTCGTTACGGTGTTGATAAACATAGTCGATCTTCTCGAAGAGTTTGGGGTTCATCGCGATGGCATCGCCATGTTTTGAGAGTTTGGGCATCAACTCCTCTGCAAGAGCCAGCAGCTCGTCGTCGCTGTTGCATTCCAGGATGTTGAAAAAGACGCCGCTGACACGGCTCAGGGTCTCGCCCGACTTGTCGTAGGGGAGGATGGTGTTCTGGAAGGTCGGCGTCTCGGTGTTGTTGACGATGGCGTCGATTTCCTCAAGTTGTTCCTTCATGCCTGCCTCAAACGCAGGAAGGTACTGCTCGGTCTTGATCTTGTCGAAAGGCACGACCTTGAACGGCGTCGTGTATTCAGATAAGAATGGGTTTTCAGTGTTCTCAACAGGTTTTTTGCTGTTGGTACAGGATGCTAAAGTGATGATGCTCAGGGCGATCATGTTAATTACTCTTTTGTTCATTTTGTTCATGATAATTGTTTTCAGATTATTGTTGCGGCAAAAATACAAAAAACTTATCTTTGCAAAAACTTCTTATTTCTTACTTCTATATTCTAAAAAACATGCAAGCTTATTTGATTTGGCTTATTGCTGCCATAGTATTGGTCATCTTCGAGATCTGTTCTGCCACCTTCGGCGCCATCTGCTTTGCCATCGGAGCGGGCTTCTCGGCTCTCGCGGCTGGACTTGGCGCCAACCTGACCTGGCAAATCGTCATCTTTGCCATCGTATCGCTGCTCACTTTTATCTTCCTGCGTCCCTTCATGATGAAGTTCCTGGACCGTAAGTCGAAGGATGTGAAGACCAATGCCGATGCCTTGGTGGGCCGTAAGGCGGTGGTTTCGGAGCGTATCGACGCCACGCAACATACTGGACGTGTTGCCGTTGACGGCGACGACTGGAAAGCGGTTGCCGCAGACGGTTCGGTCATCGAGAAAGGCACCGAAGTCGAGATCGTCAAACTTGATAGCATCGTACTCACCGTGAAGAAAGTTGAAAATTGAAAACTTCTGACTTCTAAATTCTAAACATATGAGCCCATTAAACATCGTACTTATCGTTCTGGTTGCCCTCGTCGTCATCTATATTCTTCGGGGCATCAAGATTGTCTCCCAGTCGGAGACCATGATCGTCGAACGTCTTGGCAAGTACAACCGTACCCTCAATGCCGGCATCAACGTCATCCTTCCCATCATCGAGAAGGCAAAGGATACCATTGCCCGCCGACAGGACGGCCGACTGATTGCCACCTCGCGCATCGACATGCGTGAGCAGGTTTATGACTTCGACAAACAGAGCGTGATCACCAAGGACAACGTCATGACCGAGATCAACGCTTTGCTTTATTTCCAGATTGTTGACCCGATGAAGGCGGTCTATGAGATCCAGAACCTGCCTGTGGCCATCGAGAAGCTTACCCAGACCACGCTTCGTAATGTGGTGGGTGAGATGGAACTTGACGAGACGCTGACTTCGCGCGATACCATCAACTCTAAATTGCGCAACGTGCTCGACGATGCCACCAACAAGTGGGGTGTCAAGGTCAACCGTGTGGAGCTTCAGGACATCACACCGCCCGAGAGCATCCGCCGTACCATGGAACTCCAGATGCAGGCCGAGCGTAACCGTCGTGCCGAGATTTTGAAGGCTGAAGGTGAAAAGCAAGCCCAGATCTTGAACTCGGAAGGTGAGAAACAAGCCGAGATCAATGCTGCTGAAGCCGACAAGCAAGCCAACATCCTCAAGGCCGAGGGTGAGGCCCGTGCCAAGATCCTCCAGGCTGAAGCCGAAGCCACCGCCATCCGCAACATCTCCGATGCCGTTGCCGACAGGGGTGCCGATCCGGTCAACTATCTGCTGGCAGTGAAATATGTCGAAGCACTGAAGGAAATCGCATCCGGTCAAGAGAACAAGACCGTCTATCTGCCATACGAGGCCACCAACATGTTGGGTTCTATCGGCGGTATCAAAGACCTTTTTGCTAAATAATATGCCAAAATGACATAGTTAACTGTTATTTTTGCCTTATAATAAGACAAATTGACATACAATATCATTAAAGCGGCTCCGAAAAGCCGCTTTTTTGTTTTGGTCTGGAAATTGACTAAGGTGGAAATGTCTTTGAAAAACAAAAGACAAAACAAATCAACGAATCAACAAATAAATCAATCAACCAAAAATAGGAGATCAAAACTATGTATCTGACTAGAAGAACTCAGGATTTCATTCCTACCTTATTCAATGAACTGATGAACATGGACACTGTTTCATATTCAGAGCCTAAGATGAACATCATCGAAAACAAAGAGAACTACCTTATCCAGTATTCGGTGCCTGGCTTGAAGAAGGAAGACTTGAAGATCAGCATCGACAACGAAGGTAACTTGGTGGTGGAGATGAGCAAGGAAAACAACCACAAGGACGAGAAGAAGGACAGTGGCGTCCGCTATCTGCGTCGCGAGTTCACTTCCGAACAGTTCCGCAACACCTTGGTGCTGCCTGAGGACATCCATCGCAACCAGATCTCGGCCAAGGTCGAGAACGGCATCCTCGAAGTCACTTTGCCAAGGGTGACGGTGGAGGAGAAGAAAGCACTGGTCCAGAACATTGAAATCAATTGATAATTAAATCGGCGGATGCCGAAAAAATGAAGCCGCTGGGCGTTAGCCCGGTGGCTTTTTTTATGTTCAATGGCGAATCCATACGGATTTCTCCCTATCTTTGCGGCGAATAAGAAGCACCCATGAAAAAATCATTGCTTATCGTCACATGCCTGCTGTGTTTCCTACAGGCCTTCTCCCAGGAACGCATCACCACCCTGGATAAATTGAATCTCGATACCCGCGCCGACTATACCTTTGAAAGCCATGTCAAAAACGACTCGACACCACATGGATTTGCGGGCAAATACCTTCGTTTCCGACTCGATGGAAAGATAACCGATAAGTTTTCCTACCATCTCCGTCAACGGATCAACACCCCCAACATCGGCTTTGCCAACACGTTTTTTCAGGGAACGGACTGGGCCTACCTCAACTGGTATCTTACAGACCGTTTCTATATCTCGGGAGGCAAGCAAGTGGTGGCCATCGGAGGCTGGGAATATGACACCGATCCCATCGACATTTATTATGGAACGGACTTTTGGAACCATGTGTGCTGCTATGAGATGGGCGTTTCGCTCAACTACCGGGATAAATCGGGAAAGAACCTTTTCATCATGCAGATGACGAACTCTCCATTCATCACGTCTGCGATGGAAGGCATCTATTCATACAACCTGATGTGGTACGGTAACTTCAACGTCTTTAAAACCGCCTATTCCGTCAACATGATCGAGTATCGGCCTGGACAGTTCATCAATTATATCTCGTTGGGAAACAAGATCAAATATGACATCCTTGAGATGTATGTTGACTTTCAGAACAGGGCTTCCTTTGAGCAGGACCATTTCTTCGGACAGGACTTCACCGCCCTCATCGGAGCTGGCGTCGATATCGGCGACAAGTGGATTGTCTTTGCGAAGGCGGGCTATGACTTCAACAACGCCCAAGCCCATACCACGCCCGACCCGTTTGACCAGTATGTCGCTCCGGGACGGAAGGTTGACTTCGAGAGTGTCGGATTTGAATACTATCCCATGGGAAGCCGTGACCTCAGGCTGCATCTTTGCGGATCGCACACCAATGTGGATGGTGACAACAACTTTCAGGCGAATGTCGGCCTGACTTGGAAAGTGGATTTGTTACATGCCGTGTTAAAATAATACCTTTGCCATGCCCCATAGTTTATTTAGAGTCAAGCGCAACAGCACCCATGCCTATGGAAAGAGGGTGGAGTCGCTGTTCCAGAAAATCGAGAAGCTGCTGAAACGCCCGTTGCGATTCACTACCAAACGAAGTTTCGAGGCTTTTGTATTCTTGGTATTGTTCTTTGCTTTCTTTGGCATTCTTGCCTGGAAGATGACCCTTCCCAAGATGCTGAATACCTTTATGCAGACGGCTTATCACCTGCTTCTGGAGACGGTGTTCTACATCATGGCCATCTGTGTCCTGATGGGTGCCATCAGCAAGTTGCTCGTGGAGTTTGGAGTGGTCCGACTTCTTGAGAACCTGCTCCGTCCATTGATGAGGCCGCTTTATAACTTGCCTGGTGTGGCTGCATTGGGTGCCATCATGACATTCTTGAGCGACAATCCGGCGATCATCACATTGGCGCACGACAAGAACTTCAACCGTTATTTCAAGAAATACCAGCTGGTCTCCCTTACCAACTTTGGTACGGCTTTCGGCATGGGGCTCGTGGTGATAGCTTTCATGACGGGGCTCGGTTACGGCAAAGGTGCCTTGCTTGGACTGGCCGGAGCTGTTGTCGGTAGTATCATATCGACACGATTGATGCAGCGCATGACCTTGAAAGCCTATCCTGAGATGGATGCTCCTGTAGATGATTCGGACAAGGGTGATGAGCAGCAAATCACTTTCAAGAGCGAGGGCGGTGCTTTCCTACGTTTCTTGAATTCCCTTCTCGATGGAGGCAAGGACGGTGTGGGCATCGGATTGGCCATCATCCCGGGAGTGCTTTGCATCTCCACCATCGTGATGATGTTGACCTTTGGCGCGGCTGGAGAGAATGGTGAGTATCTTGGCGTTGCCTACGAGGGCGTTCCAGTCATCAGCTGGGCTGCCAACAAGATCAACTTCATTTTCGACTGGCTCTTCGGATTCAAGTATGGCGCTTTGATCTCTTTCCCGATGACCGCACTTGGCGCTGTAGGTGCCGCCATTGGTCTGGTGCCTCGCTTCATCTCCGAGGGCATCATCAACAACAACGCCATCGCCGTGTTCACGGCCATCGGCATGTGCTGGAGCGGTTTCCTCTCCACCCATGCCGCCATGCTCGACTCACTCGGTTATCGCAAGCTCATTGGCAAAGCCATCACGGCGCATGCCATCGGTGGCCTTTGTGCCGGCGTCGCAGCGCACTGGCTATATGTATTGCTGAGTCTGATATTCTAAAATTGATTGGGGCGCCCCGCAGGGGCGCCCCAATCAATTTATTCCTTAATGATTTGTTTGTATTTCAGCTTGGTGATGTTGCCATACTTCGCAAGTTCTTTCTTGTCGATCTTCTTCAGGTTGCCCGACATCATGATGATCACGGGACGGTCCTTGATGTTGCGGTTATAGAAGCCGATCACGTCGCTGAACTCGGCTTTCCGGATGCGTTCGGTCACCTCGGCTCTTGGATCATGGTCATAGCCTTTCTTGATCCAATGCTGTACAGTGCTGGGCTTGTCGCGGAAAGTGATGTAGTCGCTTGCCCTTGACTTGATGAGAGCTTCTTTCGAGGCGTTGAATTTCTCGCGGCGCTCGGGCATGTTTGTTATCAAGTCGCTCATGACGCTGATGCCTTCCATGGTCTTGTCGCTTTGTGTGCCAAGAAAACCAAAAAGATTCCCTGGCTTGCGCTCCAGCCAGTCGTAGTTGAAGTAGGAATAGGCGGTGTAACCCAAGGAACGGAATTCCCTGACCTCTTGGAAGACGATGGAATACATGTCGGTGCCGAAGTATTTGCTGAACACGGATGACAGGGCTTCGTCGTCAAGGCTCAACTTCTCGCCTGGGACGTGGAACCAGATGTTGCTCTGGCGGAATTTCTTGTTGTGGTTGATGAAGACCTGTGGCTCGGTGAAGTTCTGTTCCACGCGGATATCTTCTTCGCCCTTGAGGGGCTTCAAAGGAAGGATGCGGTGATTGTTGATGCTCATGACCAGCGCCTTCGGGAACTGGCCGCCGCTGTAGGTGACATAGCCGTCATATTGCAGGGCTTTGGCGACCTTTGCGAGCAAGTCGTTGCCGCTGAATTTTGACCATTCCTTGACGCTGCTGTGATTCAGGTAAGTTGACCGTTCGCCATAAAGTGCATATTCCCTCACGGCACGTGCCAACGTGGCAGCGTCGTCCTTTTGTGTCTTGATGTTGGCCATTTCTCCTTCCGCCAAGACCTTGATCTTGTTTTCTTCATTCGATGGGCTGTAAAGTCTTTCATGGCACAAGGAGAGCAGTTGCTCCAGGTCGGAGTCGAATCCGGTGAGGGTGACGACGAAATGGTTGTCCTCGGCGCTGAAGAAAAGCGAAGCGCCAAGCTTTTGCAATTCAAGAGCGAACTCTTCGTATGTCTTGTCCTCGGTACCTTGCATGGAGAAGTAGCTGGATGCAATCGCAAGGTCGGGGTCGTCGAGGGTGCCATAGTTGAAGTGGAACTTGAGTTCGAAGATGTCGTTGGCAGTGTTGATGGCAGAGTAGAGCTTGAAGCCGTCGCTGATGTCGGTGATCTTCACGTCGGTGCCGAAGTTGATGACCTGAGGCGTCACCTCGGGCACTTGTTCTGATTCGATCATCTTGGCGAATTCAGACTTTGCCTCGGTGTTCTTGGCTTCAATGGGCTTCCAGTCGGGCTTCTCCACCTTGTCTTTCGGGGCGGAGCCCATCTTGGAGCGGATGTCTATGTAATCGTTGCCGAAATACTTGTTGGCGACGGCTACGACTTCTTCCTTGGTGATCTTCTTGATGCGTTCCGTCTCGGCGACAAACTCTTCATAGGTTTGGCCGGTAGTTTCCATCTCCAGGAAGAGGTCGGCCAGCTTTTCGAGGTCTTCGGTGGCTCTCAGACGGTCCATCAACATGCCCATGCGTTGAGCTTCGAACAGGTCTTCACTGAAATCACCTTTTTTCAACTTGTCGAGACAGTCAAAGATGAGGGATTCGGCATTTTCATGGGATTGGCCGAGGATCTTGGGGATGTAGAGCATCAGGTTGGCACCATAGTCTTCCAAGGATAACGGGATAAGCATGGCAGCCATGAGTTCGCCGTCGTTCGTCAGCTTGTCGGCCAGGCCTGTCTCGCCGTTGAAGAAGATGCTGCACGCGATGCTGAGGGGGATCATGTCGGGGTCGGAGTTCTTGATGCCAGGAAAGAGAAGAGCGCCCATCTTGATGGGGGTCATCCTGACTTCCTTCACAGTGGCTCCGTTGAACTGAGGCATTCGGTATTTTGGCATGGGAGGGATCTCGCCTTTGCGCCATACGCCGAACTTCTCGGCAATCAAAGGCTCGACCTCATCGATGTTGAAGTCGCCGACGAGGATGAGGGTCATGTTGTTGGCTACATAATAGGTGTTGTAGAAATCGCGCATCTTCGATGGCTGCGGGTTCTTCAGATGCTCGGTGTAGCCGATGATGGGACGGCCGTAGGGATGTTCGCCGAAGGCCTCCTTGAACATGAGTTCCTGGAAGGCGTTGATGGGGCTGTCGCCATACATGTTCTTCTCTTCATAGACCGTCTCCAACTCAGATTGGAAAAGACGGAAGACAGGGTTGCGGAAGCGTTCCACATACACATCCATCCACTTGGAGAGTTGGTTTGATGGGAAGGTGTTGTAGAACATGGTCTGGTCGTATGCCGTTCCTGCGTTCAGGTTCTCACCGCCCATTTGGGTGAGGATGACATCCACCTCGTTGGGGATGGCGTATTCTGTCGAGGCGATTGACAACTCGTTGATTTTGTGCTGGATGGCGTTGCGGCGTGCGGGATCGGAGGTCTCGTGCAGCTTGTCGTACATCAGGCTGATGCTGTCGAGATAAACGCTTTCTTTCTCCCAGTCGAGGGTGCCAATACGGTCGGTGCCCTTGAACATGATGTGTTCGAAATAGTGGGCCATTCCTGTAGCATCGGAGGGGTCGTTCTTACTGCCTGCGTGGACATACACGGCGCCATAGATCTCGGGTTGGTTGTGGTCTTCGCACAGCACGACCTTCAAGCCATTGTCAAGGTGATACGTCTTGGTCTTAAGCCCCGTCTGAGCGGATACCATACCGCAAAAGAACAGGGTGATGAGGAATAGGATTGTTTTTTTCATTGTTTATGTCTTATTGTTGAATGATTTGATCAAAAGTAATAGCCGATGGTGAAACTGCCAGCATGGAGTTTTGCGTTGGGCATGCCTTGGCCGATAAAGAAAGGATTGAGCTGATAACGACGGCAGCCCGAGATCTTTACTTTGCCGAGTCGGAGGCCGATAGCCCAGCTGATGCCATATTGGTTGGGATCGATGCTCAACCCGGGTTTTCCTGAGAAATCGGCACTAAGTACACGCCCATAATAACCGCCTGTTTCCAAAAGGAAATCCATTCCCGGGGCTCCTCCGAATTTTAGGACTATATTGACGGGGACGATGAGTGATTGCTGTTGATAAGGCAGATAGGCATTGAACAGGTCGCTTTCATCGGGATATTTAGCCCTAAACAACTCATATTGTGCCCCCGTTTCCAAGGCTAAATGGGAGTTGAAGCTAACTTTCGCCATCAGACCGGCATTGACACCGTAGCGACTCTTTCCAGTGAAACCCGCGTCGGGGAAAGATATGCTTCCATTGACCAACGACACTGTCGGCTCGATTTCCAACGTCTTTTTCTTGCCGCTATGGATAGGGGATATTTTCCCAGAAGGGGCAAATTCTTCATCGGTGGCGCAACGCATGGTAACATCCGCCATATAATCGGTGATTCTGTCAAGGCCTTTGTAATCAATAAGTTCAGGGTCGTCTTCGGGCTTGTGATAAGGCGACTTCAGTCCAGTGGAGACGTACCAGGTGGCCACGCCTTTCTCCGCAAAGCCTTGGGTGTCGGTGGCACCTAAAATGGAGGTTTCGAAGTTTTTGGTCTTAATGTCAAGATGCATCTTTTCGGCCTCTTTGGAAAGTAGGCGTTTGCCGTTTTTGATGGTGGCTACGCCTTCGAAACGTAGGGTTTTGCCTTTTTCGAGCCAGCCTACCATGTCGATGCTCATCATCAGCTTGACCTTGGACAAATCCAGTTTTTTCGATAAGTCGTACGATCCCCACAGCCCAATTTCTTCGGCGTCGAAAGCGGCAACGATGACGCTGCGCTTTAGCTGGCTTTGCTGTTGTTTCAAGATGCGGGCCATTTCGATGATGGTTGCCGTACCCGAAGCGTTGTCATCGGCACCATTGTAAATCTGGCCATCACTGACACCAAGATGGTCGTAATGAGCTCCGATGATGATATACTCGTCTTTCAGGACAGGGTCGTTTCCGGGGATGATGCCGACCACGTTCTTGTAGGTTTTGCTGTTCTTCTCAAAGGTTTGGTACCAGCCTCCCTCAAAGAAGGGTTGTACGCCGATTTCCTCGAACTGACCGACGATGTATGCTGCCGCCTTCGCCGCATCTTCACTGCCTGCCTTGCGACCGCGAAGGGAGTCACCTGCCAAATAATACACATGACGGGTCAGACGTTCCTGCTGGGTTTGGGCGAAGAGTGTAATGCTGCCTGACAGAGCGATAAGGAATAGGAATGTTTTTTTCATGGATATCGTTTATTTGCAGGGCTGTCACACAGTGGCAGCCCTGCGTGTTTATTATTTTGCGAAATTAAGAAATTCCTCGTTGGTGATCCCCAACAATTTCATCTTCTTGATGACCTGCGGCAATTCCTCGTTGATGAATTCTTCCTTCATCTGTTTGAGCACCAATTCTTTGGCGTTTTCTGCTACAAAATAGCCGATGCCGCGTTTGTTGTAGATGATGCCCGTTGCCTGCATGGTCTCGTATGAGCGCATGATGGTGTTGGGGTTGACGCCAAGCTCAATGCCGAGGTCACGTACCGAAAGCAGTCGGTCGTCGGCTTTGAGTTCGCCATTTAGGATCTGCCCGTAGATTTGGTCGCAGATCTGTAAATATATAGGTTTATGTGCGTTGAATTCCATGGTTTAGTATTTTTGGGTTTTTAGTTTGAAGTATATACCGATGTAAAGTCCAATGGTGAGTATGGCGTGGAGAATGTTGCTGAAGGACATTGCTCCGTTGACGAAGTTGGTGATGGTGTCGAGGTCAGCCGAAATGCCCATGGAGTTTCCGTTCATCCAAGGGAAGATGCCTTTTGAA
>JAFYJV010000006.1 GCA_017537965.1 Bacteroidales bacterium
ATTACCCTGCACCTGGCCAAGAAGGGTCTTTCTGAAATCAAGTCCTTTGACGCCATCGACTCCGCTCCGGAAGAGAAGGAAAGAGGTATCACCATCAACACCGCTCACGTTGAGTATCAGACCGAAAAGCGTCACTATGCTCACGTTGACTGCCCTGGCCACGCCGACTATGTGAAGAACATGGTTACCGGTGCTGCCCAGATGGATGGTGCTATCATCGTTGTCGCCGCTACCGACGGTCCCATGCCGCAAACCCGTGAGCACATCCTGCTCGCCCGTCAGGTTGGTGTGCCCCGCTTGGTGGTGTTCTTGAACAAGTGTGACCTCGTCGACGACGAAGAGCTCCTCGAGCTCGTTGAGATGGAAGTTCGCGACCTTCTCAGCAAGTACGAATTCGACGGTGAAAACACGCCTATCATCCGCGGTTCCGCTCTGGGTGCCTTGAACGACGACCCGAAATGGACTCCCGCCATTGATGAGCTGATGGATGCCTGCGACACTTGGATTCCTGAACCTCAGCGTGCCGTTGACAAACCGTTCTTGATGCCTATTGAAGACGTGTTCTCAATCACTGGTCGTGGTACCGTCGCTACCGGCCGTATCGAGACTGGTGTCATCCACGTTGGTGATCCCGTTGATATCCTCGGTATGGGTGCTGAGAAGCTGAAGTCAACCGTTACTGGTGTTGAAATGTTCCGCAAGATCTTGGACGAAGGCGAAGCTGGCGACAACGCCGGTCTGCTGCTCCGTGGTATCGACAAGGATGAGATCCGCCGTGGTATGGTTATTGCCAAGCCCGGTTCGGTGAAGCCTTATCACCACTTCAAGGGTCAGGTTTACGTCCTTTCAAAAGAAGAAGGTGGCCGTCACACCCCGTTCCGTAACAAGTATCGTCCTCAGTTCTACTTCAGAACCACCGACGTTACTGGCGAGATCACTCTGCCTGAAGGAATGGAAATGGTTATGCCTGGTGACCACGTCACCATTGATGTGAAGTTGATCGCTGATATCGCCATGGACAAGGGTCTCCGTTTCGCTATCCGTGAAGGCGGACGTACCGTTGGTTCCGGTCAGGTGATCGAAATCATTGACGATTGATCGATTGATTGGCATTAAAAACTAAGGGAGGCCTATGTGCCTCCCTTAATCTACGGGCGTAGCTCAGTTGGTAGAGCATCGGTCTCCAAAACCGAGTGTCGAGAGTTCGAGCCTTTCCGCCCGTGCTTTTTTTGAAAGATTCAAGAAAGATGAAAATTGTTGACTACGTAAAGGAATGCTATACCGAGTTGAAAGAGAAAGTTACTTGGCCAACTTGGAAAGAACTACGCAGTAGTGTCATTGTCGTATCCATTGCTTCCCTGATTATCGCCTTGGTGGTATTCTTGATGGATATCTCTTTTAAAAACCTTTTGGAAGTGTTCTATCAACACGTGCATTTCTAATTGAGTTTTATTGAATCTATAAGCATTTTGGGCTAACGTTTCAATATCGCTTGGAAGATGAACGGATCGAATGAAAAGAGATGGTATGTGATCAAGGCCATTAGCGGTAAGGAGAAAAAGGTAAAAGAATACCTTGAATCCGAAATCAAGCGCCTTAATCTACAAGACCAAATTCTGCAGGTACTGATACCTACCGAGAAGTACTTTGAGGTGAAGAACGGCAAGAAGGTTTCCAAAGAAAGGAACTATCTTCCGGGCTATGTCCTCATTGAGGCGATCTTGGCAGGTGAAGTCGTTCATGTGATCCGCAACGTCCCGAACGTGCTCGGTTTTCTGGGTACCAAGGGTGAGCCCGATCCCCTTCGTCCGGCAGAAGTGAATCGCATCTTAGGTAAGATGGATGAGCTTCAGGAAATGGGTGAGGGTAGCGACATCTCCTTCATGGTTGGACAGTCTGTCATTGTGAATGAGGGACCGTTCAAGAGTTTCAGCGGCATTATCGAGGAAGTGAACGATGAGAAGAAAAAACTCAAAGTGAGCGTGAAGATCTTCGGCCGCAAGACTCCGTTGGAGCTGAGCTATTTCCAGGTGAAGTTGGAGTGATGGCCTGAAAAGTGAATTGAATGTTTCCTTATCATTTAATGAAGGATTAAAAAGATGGCAAAAGAAGTAAGCGGATTAATTAAACTGCAAATTAAAGGAGGAGCCGCGAACCCCGCTCCACCCGTTGGTCCCGCCCTCGGTTCCAAAGGTGTGAACATTATGGAGTTCTGCAAGCAATTCAATGCCCGTACGCAGGATCAGGCTGGTAAGGTATTGCCAGTCATCATCACTGTGTATAAGGACAAGTCTTTCGATTTCATCGTGAAGGCTTCCCCTGTGGCCGTTTCCATCCTCGAAGTCGCCAAGATCAAAGGCGGTTCGAAAGAACCCAACCGCTCCAAAGTGGGTAGCCTCACTTGGGACCAGGTGCGCCAGATCGCAACCGACAAGATGAAGGATATGAATTGCTTCACCATCGAATCAGCCATGTCAATGGTGGCTGGTACTGCCCGTAGTATGGGAGTGAAGGTAACCGGCGAATCACCTTTAAAGAAAGACTAAGTCTTTAATGCATTTGTAGAACAAAAAAACTTAAGTTAAATGTCAAAAGTTACTAAACAACGGAAAGAAGCTTTGGCTAAGTTCGACAAAAGCAAGAGTTACTCCTTGATTGAAGCGGTTAATATCGTTAAACAGATCACTTACACCAAGTTTGATGCTTCTGTTGACCTGAACATCCGTCTGGGCGTTGACCCCCGCAAGGCCAATCAAATGGTGCGCGGCTCGGTGACGCTTCCCCACGGAACAGGTAAGGTCGTCCGTGTCTTGGTTCTTTGCAACCCTGACAAGGCGCAAGAAGCTTTGGATGCTGGTGCCGATTATGTCGGCCTGGATGAATACATCCAGAAGATTAAGGATGGTTGGACTGATATTGACGTGATCATCACCACGCCTAACATCATGCCTAAAGTCGGTGCGTTGGGTCGTATCCTCGGTCCCCGTGGATTGATGCCTAACCCCAAGACGGGCACGGTGACGATGGAAGTGGGCAAGGCTGTTCAAGAAGTAAAGGCCGGTAAGATCGACTTCAAGGTCGATAAATACGGTATCATCAACGCTGCAGTCGCAAAAGTCAGTTTCACTCCAGAGAAGATTTTTGATAACGCCAAGGAACTCATTTCCACCGTTATCAAGTTGAAACCAGCAGCCGCAAAGGGTACGTACGTGAAGAGCGTTTACATTTCAAGTACCATGAGCCCGGGTGTGCAGATCGATATTAAATCAGTAGCAATCTAAATTTGAAAGGAAGTTATTGAAATGAGAAAAGAAGATAAACAAATCATTATCGACTCCATACTCGCTGAACTGCAGGCTTGTCCTAATTTCTATCTGACTGACATCTCCGACCTCAATGCGGAGAAGACCAGCCAGCTCAGAAGACAGTGCTTCAATAGTGGCATCAAGATGCTCGTCGTGAAAAACACCCTGCTACACAAAGCAATGCAGCAGATGGAGAAGGATTATACCGATCTTTACGACGTTCTCAAAGGCTCCACCGCCGTGATGCTGTGCGAGACGGGTAATGCCCCCGCCAAACTGATCAAGAATTTCCGCCAGAAGAGCGATCGTCCCATCTTGAAGGGCGCCTTCATTGAAGAGTGCTGCTACATTGGTGACAACATGGTCGATACCCTCTGCAACATCAAGTCGAAGAACGACCTCATCGCCGACATCATCGCCTTGCTGCAGTCACCGGTCAAGAACGTCATCAGCGGCCTCCAGTCAGGCGGTCACAAGCTTACAGGAATTCTCGAGACGTTATCCGAAAAGGCAGAATAAAACATTGAATGTAAACATTCGCAAGTAATAGAATTAAATTTGTAAAACTCTAAAAAATAAATTAAAAATGGCAGATCTTAAAGCTTTTGCTGAACAATTAGTGAATCTTACTGTTAAGGAAGTAAACGAACTCGCTACCATTTTGAAAGAAGAATACGGTATTGAACCCGCTGCTGCTGCTGTTGCAGTTGCCGCTCCTGCTGCTGGTGGCGCCGCCGCCGCTGCGGAAGAAAAGACTTCTTTCGATGTCATCCTGAAATCAGCCGGTGCCGCCAAATTGGGCGTCGTGAAACTGGTGAAAGAACTTACCAGCCTCGGCCTCAAGGAAGCTAAGGAACTCGTTGACGCAGCTCCTAAGGCTATCAAGGAAGGTGTGAGCAAAGACGAAGCTAATGCACTCAAAGCTCAACTCGAAGAAGCAGGTGCAGAAGTTGAAATTAAATAAGAAGGATTTATTTCCTGCAAAATTTGTGGCATTCAACCTCAGTCCCACAACGAAATTCGGGACTGAGGTTTGTGCCTATTTTTCGCTTTAAGAAATTCGTTTCTTATCTTTTTCGTCCGTTCTTTATTTCTCACATACCTTTAAAATCTAAATACCTTGGCAACAACTACTGAAAGAATCAACTTCGCGTCGATCAAAAAGCCTTTCGAATATCCTGATTTTCTGGATATTCAGCTTCAGTCGTTCAGAGATTTCTTCCAACTTGAAACCAACCCCGACAATAGGAAGAACGAAGGGCTGTATAAGGTTTTTTCTGAAAACTTCCCCATCACTGACGCAAGAAACAATTTCGTCCTCGAATTTCTCGATTATTATATCGATGCCCCCCGTTACAGCATCGAGGAATGTATCGAACGTGGCCTCACGTTCAGCGTGCCGCTCAAGGCAAAATTGAGACTTTCCTGCACTGACGAGGATAACGAAGACTTCAAGACTGTCGATCAGGATGTCTATCTGGGCATGATCCCCTATATGACACCCCGCGGCACCTTCGTGATCAATGGAGCCGAACGTGTTGTGGTATCTCAGCTGCACCGTTCGCCCGGCGTGTTCTTCGGCCAAAGCCAACACGCCAACGGTAAGACATTGTATTCGGCACGTATCATCCCGTTCAAGGGCTCTTGGATGGAATTCTCGACTGACATCAATGACGTGATGTATGCCTACATCGACCGTAAGAAGAAATTGCCGATCACCACACTGCTCCGTGCTATCGGCTATGAGACTGACAAGGCCATCCTTGAGATCTTCAACCTTACCGAAGAGGTGAAGGTGAACAAGGCCAGCCTGAAACGTGTCCTCGGACGCAAACTCGCCGCCCGTGTGCTGCATTCCTATTTCGAGGATTTCGTCAACGAGGATACCGGAGAATGTGTCTCCATGGAACGTAACGACATCATCATCGAGCGTGAGACGGTCCTGGAAGAAGAACACATCCAGAAAATCATCGATTCAGGTGCCAAGACCATCTTCCTCCATCGCGAAGAAGACGTGGATGAAGAGGGAAGAGCCTCCGACTTCTCGGTGATTTTCAACACCTTGAATAAAGATACCTGTAACTCCGAGAAAGATGCGGTGGAATACATCTATCGCTTGCTTCGTAGCGCCGACCCGCCCGATGAAGAGACTGCCCGCGGCATCATCGAGAAGCTGTTCTTCTCGGACAAGAGATATGACTTGGGCCTTGTGGGCCGCTACCGTATCAACCGCAAGTTGAACTTGGATATCGACCCGGAGATTCGGGTCCTGACCAAGGAAGACATCATCGCCATCATCAAATATTTGGTGGAGATGCTTAGCGGCAAGGCTGAGGTGGACGATATCGACCACTTGAGCAACCGCCGTATCCGTACGGTGGGCGAGCAGCTCTATGCCCAATTCGGCGTCGGCCTCGCGCGTATGTCACGCACCATCCGTGAGCGTATGAACGTCCGCGACAATGAGGTCTTTACCCCGACCGACTTGATCAACGCCAAGACGCTGTCATCGGTCATCAACTCCTTCTTCGGAACCAACCAGCTGTCGCAGTTCATGGACCAGACCAACCCGCTTTCGGAGGTGACCCACAAGCGCCGTATCTCGGCTTTGGGTCCTGGTGGTCTGTCGCGTGAGCGTGCTGGCTTCGAGGTCCGTGACGTACACTACACCCACTACGGACGTCTGTGTACCATCGAGACCCCTGAAGGTCCTAACATCGGTCTGATATCATCCCTCTGTGTGTTCGCAAAGATCAACAGCTTGGGATTTATCGAGACTCCTTACCGTGAGGTGAAGGACGGCAGAGTTGACTTCTCGGTTCCGCCGGTCTATCTCACCGCCGAGGAGGAGGAGAACAAGATCATCGCACAAGCCATTACTCCTATGGATGATGATGGCCATTTCACCCAAGATAACATCAAGGCCCGTTATGTGGCTGATTATCCTATCGTGTCTCCTGAAGAGATCCAGCTGATCGACGTCGGTCCCAACCAGATCGCTTCTATCGCTGCATCCTTGATTCCTTTCTTGGAGCATGATGACGCTAACCGTGCATTGATGGGATCGAACATGATGCGTCAGGCTGTGCCTCTCATGAACCCCGAAGCACCCATCGTCGGTACTGGTATTGAACGCTATGTTGCCAAGGATTCTCGCGTTCTTATCACTGCTGAAGGTGAAGGAGAAGTGGTCTTTGTGGACTCAACCAAGATCACCATCAAGTACGACCGCACCGATGAGGAACGTCTCGTCAGCATGGACGATGATACCAAGACGTATTATCTGACCAAGTATGCCAGGACCAACCAGAACACGAGTATCAACATCAAGCCCACAGTGCGTCGTGGTCAACGTGTGCACAAAGGCGATGTCATTACTCAGGGCTATGGCACTCAGAACGGCGATCTCGCCTTGGGCCGCAACCTTAAAGTCGCTTTCATGCCTTGGAAGGGTTACAACTATGAGGATGCCATCGTGATTTCCGAGCGCATCGTCAAGGAAGACCTCTTTACGTCCATCCACGTCGAGGAATTCACCCTCGAAGTGCGTGACACCAAGCGCGGACTTGAGGAATTGACCAACGACATCCCGAATGTGAGCGCTGAAGCTACTAAGGATCTGGACGATCACGGCTTGATCCGTGTGGGTGCCGAAGTCAACGAGGGCGATATCCTTATTGGTAAGATCACCCCGAAGGGCGAAAGCGATCCCACTCCGGAAGAGAAGTTGCTCCGCGCCATCTTCGGCGACAAGGCTGGTGACGTGAAGAACGCTTCGCTGAAAGCCGGTCCTTCCATGAAGGGCGTGGTCATCGGCAAACGTCTGTTCTCCAGACTCCAGAAGGATCGCAAGGCCAGAGCAAAAGACAAAGAGGACATCGCCAGAATCGATGCCGCCGCCAAGGTCGAGCTCGATGAACTCAAGAAAAAGCTGGTTGACAAACTCGTTGTCATCCTCAATGGCCTGACTTCTGCCGGTGTTTACAACAACTTCAAGGAACAACTCATTCCTAAGAGAGTGAAGTTTTCGCCGAAGACCCTCATGGAGCTTGACTACACCGTAGTGAATCCCCACAAGTGGACGAACGACGAGGTGAAGAACGGCATGGTTGCCACCTTGATTGACAACTATTCGGTCAAGTTCAAGGAAGTCCAAGGCAAGTACAACCGTGAGAAGTATGTCGCCAGCGTTGGTGATGAGCTTCCGAACGGCATCATCCAGATGGCCAAGGTCTATGTCGCCAAGAAACGCAAGCTGATGATCGGCGACAAGATGGCAGGTCGTCACGGTAACAAGGGTATCGTTTCACGTATTGTCCGTGCCGAGGATATGCCGTTCTTGGCTGACGGCACTCCGGTCGATATCGTTTTGAACCCGTTGGGCGTGCCTTCACGTATGAACCTGGGTCAGATCTACGAGACGGTGCTTGGCTGGGCTGGCCATGAACTCGGCTTGAAGTTCGCCACCCCGATTTTCGACGGTGCTTCTCTAGAACAAATCAACGATTTGATGGAGAAGGCAGGTCTGCCCAAGAACGGCCGTGTACAGCTGTACGACGGTGAGACGGGCGAGCCTTTCGATCAGCCTGCCACCGTGGGTTATATCTACATGCTGAAACTGCATCACATGGTCGATGACAAGATGCATGCTCGTTCCATCGGACCATACTCCCTGATTACGCAACAGCCTCTCGGCGGTAAAGCCCAGTTCGGTGGTCAGCGTTTCGGAGAGATGGAGGTCTGGGCTCTTGAGGCCTTTGGTGCCAGCAACGTGCTCCAGGAGATTCTGACGGTGAAGTCTGATGACGTCGTGGGACGTGCCAAGGCCTACGAATCCATCGTCAAGGGCGACAACATGCCGGTGCCTGGAACGCCCGAGTCCTTCAACGTCCTCATCCATGAGCTTCGTGGTCTGGGTCTTGAAGTCACCTTCAAAGACAAGGACGGAAATGTTTTGAATTGATGTGAACTAACGCTTTGAAAAAACATAGGATACAATATGGTCAATAACACTATCAATAGCAACTTTGCCAGTATTACGGTCAGTCTTGCATCTCCGGAATCGATCCTTGCCCGCTCACACGGCGAGGTCTTGAAACCGGAAACCATCAACTACCGTACCTATAAGCCTGAACGCGATGGTTTGTTCTGCGAACGCATCTTTGGTCCTGTCAAGGACTGGGAATGCCATTGCGGCAAATACAAGCGTATCCGCTACAGAGGAACTATCTGTGACCATTGCGGTGTCGAGGTGACCGAGAAGAAGGTCCGCCGCGAGCGCATGGGACATATCGAACTTGTTGTTCCGGTAGCCCACATCTGGTATTTCCGTTCCCTCCCGAACAAGATCGGCGCTCTGTTGGGCATCCCTTCAAAGAAATTGGATTCGATCATCTATTACGAACGTTATGTGGTGATCCAGCCAGGTGCTCTTGAAGGAGTTGACATCCCGAACGATACCGATGGCCGCAAGGTCCAGAAGATGGAGTTCTTGACGGAAGAGGAATATCTCGACTTGCTTGAGACCCTGCCGATTGAGAACCAGTATCTTCCTGATGACGACCCGAACAAGTTCATTGCCAAGATGGGAGCCGAGGCGGTCTATGACCTGCTTTCAAGAATCGATCTTGACAAGGAATCTTATGAGTTGCGCGACAAGGCCAACTCAGAGACGGCCCAACAGCGTAAGCAAGAGGCGCTGAAGCGCCTCCAGGTCTTCGAATCCTTCCGCGAGGCTAACAAACACATGGAGAACCGTCCGGAATGGATGATCGTGAAGATCGTCCCGGTGATCCCTCCAGAGCTGAGACCTTTGGTCCCGTTGGATGGCGGCCGTTTCGCCACCTCCGACCTCAACGACCTGTACCGTCGCGTCATCATCCGCAACAACCGTCTGAAACGACTCATCGAGATCAACGCCCCCGACGTCATCATGCGTAACGAAAAACGTATGCTCCAGGAGGCTGTGGACTCGCTGTTCGACAACTCTCGCAAGTCGAGCGCTGTCAAGACCGACTCAAACCGTCCGCTGAAGTCATTGAGCGACAGTTTGAAAGGTAAGCAAGGCCGTTTCCGTCAGAACTTGTTGGGTAAACGTGTTGACTACTCAGGCCGTTCCGTCATCGTGGTAGGTCCGGATCTGAACATGAACGAATGCGGTCTTCCCAAAGACATGGCTGCCGAGCTCTTCAAGCCGTTTGTCATCCGTAAGATGATTGAACGTGGCATCGTGAAGACCGTCAAGTCTGCCAAGAAGATCGTGGATCGTAAGGAGCCCGTAGTTTGGGATATCCTTGAGAACATCCTGAAGGGCCACCCGATTCTGCTGAACCGTGCTCCTACACTGCACCGTCTGGGCATCCAGGCCTTCCAACCCAAGTTGGTTGAAGGCAAGGCCATCCGTCTGCACCCGTTGGTGTGTACGGCTTTCAACGCCGACTTCGACGGTGACCAGATGGCTGTCCACGTACCGCTGGGCAATGCCGCCGTGTTGGAGGCTCAGATCTTGATGTTGGCTTCGCACAACATCTTGAATCCTTCCAATGGTGCGCCTATCACGCTGCCTTCGCAGGACATGGTTCTTGGCTTGTACTACATCACCAAGCCTCGTAAGAGCACACCCGACCACATCGTGAAGGGTGAAGGCATGTCGTTCTACTCACCTGAAGAAGTGATCATCGCACATAATGAGAAGCGCGTGGATATGCACGCCATCATCAACTGCCGTGTCAAAGTCCGCGAAAACGGTGAAATCGTCACCAAGAAGATCGAGACCACGGTGGGTCGTGTCATCTTCAACCAGGTGGTGCCCGAAGGATATGGCTATATCAACCAACTGTTGACCAAGAAGTCGTTCCGCAGCATCGTCGGTGAGATGGTGCGTCTGCTCGGTACTGCTGTGACTACCAAGTTCTTGGACGACATCAAGAACATGGGTTACTACATGGCATACAAAGGCGGTCTGTCGTTCAACCTTGGCAACGTCTTGGTTCCTGCCGCCAAGGAGAAACTCATTAGCGACGCCAACGCCAAGGCTGCCGAGATTCGTGAATACGAAAAGATGGGCTTTATGGGCCCCAACGAGCGTTACAACCAGATCGTTGACCTTTGGACCGACGTCAACACCAAGTTGACCAAGGAGGTGATGGATCTGCTGTCATCCGATGACCAGGGCTTCAACCCTGTTTACATGATGCTGCACTCTGGCGCTCGTGGTTCTGAGGCTCAGGTCTCACAGCTTTGCGGTATGAGAGGTCTGATGGCCAAGCCTATGAAAGCTGGTTCGGGCGGTGCGGAAATCATCGAGAACCCGATTCTTTCCAACTTCCAAGAGGGTCTGTCCGTGTTGGAGTACTTCATCTCCACTCACGGTGCCCGTAAGGGTTTGGCTGATACCGCTCTGAAGACCGCTGACGCAGGTTATCTTACCCGTCGTCTCGTTGACGTGGCTCATGATGTCATCATCACCTGCAAGGACTGCGGCACGCTCCGTGGCTTGACGGTCTCGCGTGGCGAGGAAATCAAGGAGAAGGGCAAGCATTCCTTGTTGTATGACCGCATCCTTGGTCGCGTGGCATTGCACGATATCTTCAGCCCCGTCACTGGTGAATTGATTATTGCCGGTGGAGAGGAAATCAACGAAGAACTGGCAGAGGCCATCGATGAATCGCCGTTGGAAAGCGTCGAGATCCGTTCCGTGTTGACTTGCGAAGCCAAGCATGGCGTTTGCGCCAACTGCTATGGTCGTAACCTGGCATCAGGCAAACTGGTCCAAAAGGGTGAGGCTGTCGGTGTCATTGCCGCTCAGTCCATCGGTGAGCCTGGTACCCAGCTGACCCTGCGTACCTTCCACCAAGGTGGTAAGGCATCGAAGGGATTGGTCGTCAGTAGCACCGAGGCTAAGTACGACGGCGTGCTCGAAATCGATGAGCTCCGTGCTGTCGATGCCGAACGTGACGGCGTGAAATGCCAGATCGTCATTGGCCGTTCTGCTGAGATGAAGCTGCATGACACGAACACGGGTGTCGTCTTGATGACGGTGAACATCCCTTATGGTGCCAAGCTATATTTCGGCAGTGGAGAAAGCGTCAAGAAGGGCGACAAGATCTTCGAATGGGACCCCTACAACGCTACCATCGTTTCGGAGTTCTCCGGAAAGGTCCGTTTCGTCAATGTCATCGAAGGCATCACCTATCATAGTGAGACCATCGCTGAGACAGGCTTTAGCGAGCGTGTCATCATCGAAGGCAAGAGAGGTACCAAGAATCCTCAGATCGAGATTGTCGATGACAACGGCGAGGTGCAGGTGGTTTATGACCTTCCTGTGGACGCTCACGTCGTGGTGGATGAGAACGAAGCCATCAAGGCAGGCGACCAGTTGGTCCGTATCCCGCGTAACGTCTCTGGAGGCGGCGATATCACCGGCGGTCTGCCGCGTGTCACCGAGCTGTTCGAGGCCCGTAATCCTTCCGATCCGGCCGTGGTGTCAGAGATCGACGGCACCGTGCACCTTGAGAAGAAACTCAAGCGTGGCAACCGTGAGATCGTTGTCACTTCGAAGACTGGCGACCAGAAACGTTATCTTGTTCCTACCTCCAAGCAGATCCTGGCTCAGGAGAACGACTATGTCAAGGCAGGCCAACCCTTGTCTGACGGTGCCATCACTCCTGCCAGCATCCTCGCCATCATGGGCCCGATGAAGGTTCAAGAGTACATTGTCAATGAGGTCCAGAGCGTGTATCGTTCACAAGGTGTGACTATCAACGACAAGCACTTTGAGGTCATCGTGCGTCAGATGATGCGTAAGGTTGAGATCATGGAACCTGGCGACACTCGCTTCCTTGAAGGTGAGTTGGTCAGCAAGCTGGCGTTCCAAGAGGAAAACGACGAGATCTACGGCAAGATGGTTGTCACCGATCCAGGTGATTCGGAAACGCTTTCGGCAGGTCAGATCATTTCTGCCATGAAGCTCCGCGATGAGAACTCCTTGCTGAAACGCAAGGACCTCAAGTTGGTTGAGACCCGTCCCGCCGAACCTGCTACCGCAAGCCAGGTGCTTCAAGGTATCACCCGCGCAGCTTTGCAGACTGACAGCTTCATGTCAGCTGCCTCCTTCCAGGAAACCACCAAGGTGTTGACGAACGCTGCCATCAGTGCCAAGACAGACTATCTGCTCGGCATGAAGGAAAACGTCATCGTCGGCCATAAGATTCCTGCCGGCACCGGTCTCCGTGAATATGACGACTTGATCGTCACTTCGCGTGAGGAATACGAGGAGCTGAAGGAGAAAGGCGCAGTGCTCGCTGATTAAACCTTTGGGTAAATGAATGTAGAGACGGTGCTTCGCACCGTCTCTATGTTTTTTAAACAAATAAAAACATGGAATATGGAAGATAAACCTAAAAATCAAATCAACATTGAATTGACCGACGAGGTGGCTGGTGGCATCTATTCAAATCTGGCTATCATCACCCATTCTCCAACGGAATTCATCCTCGATTTCGTGAGCATGATGCCTGGTGCTCCCAAAGCCAAGGTCAAGTCACGAATCGTCATGACTCCTCAGCACGCAAAGCGTCTGTACAAGGCTTTGGCTGACAATCTGAGCAAATACGAGTCGAATTTCGGCACCATCAAGGAAGTGAACAACGAGATGATTCCTCCGTTCACGATGGGACCGAAAGCACAGGCTTAATTGAAATAGGGGTGTTCTTCGAACCCAAACCAGCCAGCGATGAGGTTGCTGGGAAAACTGCGTACTGACTTGTTATAGTCTTGTACCATCTCGTTGTAGCGGCGACGTTCGACGAGGATGCGGTTTTCGCAGCCTTCGTATTGGGCTAGGAAAGTCTGATAGTTTTCCACTGCCTTGAGGTCTGGGTAGTTTTCAATGGAAACGATGACGTCGGAGACGGCATCGTCGAGCAGCTGCTGGGTGTTTTCAAAACCCAGCAGCTGCTCTTGTGTCATCGCCTCTGGATTTACCTTGACGGCGGCTGCTTGCATGGTGCGGCGTTCCACCACTTCTACCAAGGTCTTGTTCTCGTAGTCGGAGTAGGCCTTGACGACGCTGACCAGGTTGGGGATAAGGTCCAGGCGTCGCTGATACACATTCTCCACTTGCGACCACGCCTGCGTCATCTTTTCTTCAGTCTTCACGAAGCCGTTATAGGTGCGAATGCCCCAAAGGAGAATGATGGCAACTATGCCAAGGAGAATCCAAAGCGTTTTTTTCATGGCTAAGCCGTGATTAGATGAATTCGATGTTCTCTTCCGAAGTGTATTTTTCGCAATAGTGGCACACCAGGCGAATCTTGCCGTCCACCCGTTTCACACGGAACTTGGTCGGGATGTCATGCTCCTTGTTGGTGACGCAGTTCGGGTTGAAGCACTTCACGATGTGTTCGATGCGTTCAGGGATGGTCACGGTTTGCTTGTTGATTACCTCGTAGTCCTTGATCTCGATGATGGAGGCAGTGGGCGCTACCAAGGCGATTTTGTTCACGTCTTCAGGCTCGAAATATTTGTCGGAGATCTTTACGAAACCCTTGGTGCCGTATTTCTTGCTTTCGACGTTGGTGCCGAAATACACGGGATTGTTGACTTTGTCCAACCCAAGGATTTTCACGACTTGAAACACTTTGTCGGCAGGAATATGGTCGATGACCGTGCCATTCTCAATGGCTGAAACGATCAGTTCTTTTCTTTTTTCCATTTTCTTGAATTTAAAGATTTAAGATTCAAAGATTTAAAGCTATTATTTGAGACCCAATATTGCAGCGATGAGTGCTTGGCGTGCATACACGCCGTTTTGGGCCTGTTGGAAGTAATAGGCCTTCGGGTTGGCATCGACGTCCACGTGGATCTCGTTGACGCGTGGCAGCGGGTGCAGGATGCGGCAGTTGGGCTTGGCGTTGGCCAGCATGGCGTTGCGCAGCACGTATGAGTTCTTCACCTTCTCGTATTCCAGCGGATCGGGGAAGCGCTCGCGTTGTACGCGGGTCATGTAGATGATGTCGGAGTGGGGGATGACATCCTCCAACTCAGTGAACTGTTCGTATTCAAGATGTGCGTCCTTGATATGTTGTTTCACGGTTCTCGGCAGCTTGAGTTCGACGGGGGAGACCAGGTTGAACTTGGCGTTGAAGTGGCTCATGGCTTCCACGAGGCTGTGGACGGTGCGGCCGTATTTCAAGTCGCCTACGAGGGTGATTTCGAGGTTTTCCAGTGTGCCTTGGGTCTTGCGGATGCTGTAGAGGTCGAGCATGCATTGTGTGGGATGCTGATTGGAGCCGTCGCCGGCGTTGATGATCGGCACCTTCGAGACTTCTGAGGCGAATCGGGCGGACCCGTCGATGGGGTTCCGCATGACGATGAGATCGGCATAGCTGGCCACCATGGTGATGGTGTCGGCCAGCGATTCGCCTTTCTGGATGCTCGTTCCAGCAGTGCTGCTGAAGCCGATGACGTTGCCTCCAAGGAGTTGGATGGCGGTCTCGAAACTCAGCCTTGTACGTGTTGAAGGCTCGAAGAACAGCGATGCAATGATGCGTCCGTTGAGCAGGTTCTGATGCGGGTTTTTCTCGAAGTCCTCAGCGATGTCAAGGACATGGCAGATTTCCTCCGGAGTGTAGTCGCTGATGGAGATCAGGCTACGGTTTTTCAGTGAAATAGACATGGTATAGGGATTTCCGGTGATACTTTTTATTAATCATCGGAATGCAAATTTAGGAAACATTTTGGTATGGTGGTAAGTTTTATGGAGAAAAACTTTTATAGTTGTTCGTCCTTGCTTTTAGCCGTTGGTCCTAATTATTTGGTGGAATGGTTGATTATGCCTAATTTTGCACTCAAAATCATTCAAATTTCCATCTCGAGGCTGTAACTTTTTCGAATAAAAATCGTATTACTTGTGTTTAATACATGAACAAAATCTAAAACTCAATTAATAATGAAAAAAACAAACGCGATTGCCATATTGTTTTTATGTATTATGGCAGCAGGCTGCGGACAAAAGGCAGTCGAAACAACCCAATCAAAGAGAGAAGTTTTCCCGGCTATCGAGTTGAGCAACATGGACACCACCATCAACCCTGCGGACGACTTCTTCCGCTATTGCAACAACAACTGGCTGAAGAACAACCCCATACCCGAGACGTATTCCACATATAGTGCCTTCCACGAAATAGGTGAACGTACTGAGTTGCAGATTCAAGAAATCATCGATGAGGCTTTGCAGGACAAGGATGCCAAGCAAGGCAGTAACGTACAGAAAATTCGCGACTTCTACAATGCTGGCATGGACACAGCGGCCATCAACGAGCGTGGATACAGCGAGTTATTGCCCTATTTTGAGAAGATCGACCAAGTGAACGACAAGTCGCAGCTTCCCGAACTGGTTGGCCTGCTCCAATATGACGGCTTCGGCTGGCCCTTGTTTCAGGCTGGCAGTTACGCCGATTTTAAAAATGCCGAAAGGGCCATTATGATAGTCTTCCAACCCGAACTCGGACTTCCTGACCGCGATTTGTACCTCGTTGAAGAAACACAGGAAATGCGTGACAAGTATGTGGAACACATTGCCAACATGTTCCAACTTACCGGCACCGATTCCACCCTAGCAACGCAAAAGGCGCAGAATGTCCTCGCTTTTGAGACCGAACTCGCCAAATTCTCGATGCCGCTCGAGGAATGTCTCGACCCCACCAAACTCTATCATCTAAAAAGTCGCCAAGAACTGCAATCCTCAATGCCTGTCTTTAACTGGGACAACTTTTTCGATGCCACTGGAGCACCTGCCTTCGATAGCCTCAATGTAGGCTCACCCGACTATTTCACTGCTCTCAACGGCATCATCCAGAACACCGACCTCGGCACCATTAAGGATTATTTGAGGTGGATGGTCATCAACTACAGCGCTCCTTCGCTTAGCGAAGACCTGGTTACCGAAGACTTCAATTTCTTTAAGAAGTACCTCTATGATGTGGAAGAGCAGAACCCACGCTGGCGTCGTGTCCTTAACAAGACTTCTGACTATTTGGGCGAGGCCATCGGGCAACTTTATGTGGAGAAATACTTTTCCGCCGAAGCCAAGGAACGCATGCTTAACCTTGTCGGCAACCTGCGCATGGCATTGAGAGAACGCATCAAGAACCTCGACTGGATGAGCGACGAGACCAAAGCCAGAGCCATCCACAAGCTCGACTGCTACAATGTGAAGATTGGCTATCCCGACAAGTGGCTGGATTACAGCAGCTATGAAGTTACGCCGGATTCCTATTTCATGAATATACGCCGTGGCAAACGCTTTGATCATGAGAGAGATATGGCCAAGATAGGCAAACCCGTTGACAAGGGCGAATGGGATATGAATCCACAGGAGGTCAACGCCTACTATAACCCCGAATTGAATGAGATTGTGTTCCCAGCTGGTATCCTTCAGCCTCCGTTCTTCAACATGGACGCTGACGATGCTGTCAACTACGGGTCCATAGGTGTGACTATCGGACACGAGATGACTCACGGCTTCGACAACATGGGGCGCATGTACGACGAGAAAGGCAACCTCAACAACTGGTGGACCGACGAGGACGATGCCAAGTTCACCGAACGCACCAAGCAACTTGTGAAACTGTTTGACGAGTTCGAGTTGAATGGACTCCACATCAACGGCAAGCTGACCTTGGGTGAAAACATTGCCGACCTTGGTGGCCTCAATGTGGCTTGGGATGCCTACCAGATGACCGATGAGGCCAAAGCCAACAAGAGCATTGACGGCTTCACGCCAGCCCAGCGTTTCTTCATCAGCTACGGCACCACATGGCGCCGCAACATGCGCGACAAAGCCCTTGAACGCCGTATCAAGGAGGATGTGCACTCACCCGCCGAAGCCCGTGTGAACCGTGCTCTTGGCTCGATGCCGCATTTCTATGAGGCCTTCGACATCCCGGAAGGAAGCAAGATGTATATTGCTCCAGAAGAAAGAGCTGCCATTTGGTAAAAAGCGATAAGAATGAATAATCCGCAATTCGGGCGAAGGCTTGGGTTGCGGATTTTTTTGTACCTTTGTCGCAAAACTGATTCAAAATGAAAAAGGTACTAATCATTTTGGCGGCCGTCTTGAGTTTCAGCCTGACTGCCTGCTCACAAGGAAACAACAAAAAGGAAAACAAAGAAATGAAGACATTGGTAGTTTACTTCTCGGCCACGGGGACCACCAAGGCCGCTGCACAACAGTTGGCAAAAGAAAAGAATGCCGACCTTTACGAAATCACCCCAGAGGTACCCTACACCGCTGCCGACCTCGATTGGCGTGACAAGACCTCCCGCTCGACGATTGAGATGCAAGACAAGACTTCGCGTCCAGCCATCAAGGGTCGCTGTGAGAACATTGCCGACTACGACACAGTGTGGATTGGCTTCCCCGTGTGGTGGTACACTGCCCCAACCATTATCAACACCTTCATTGAGGCCCATGATTTGAGCGGCAAGACGCTCAACGTGTTCGCCACTAGTGGCGGCAGTGGCGTGACAGGATCGGCCAATGACTTGAAGAAGGCTTATCCGCAATATACATGGGGCGAGAGTCGGTTGATGAACTAATTGTCATGAATATTGAAGCCTTTCGTGAATATTGCCTTTCATTAGGCGATGTCGAGGAAAAGTTGCCCTTCGCCAAGATGCCGGGTGGTGACACGGTGCTGGCTTTTTATGTCAAAGGTCACACGTTTTGCTATTGTGATATCGACGACTTTCGGACCGTCATTGTGAAATGCCAACCTGAACGTATCCCCGAATTGATTGAAAGCACCAAAGGGATATGTCAACCCGATAGCCATTTCAACGCCAAGTATTGGATAGGTCTTGAGATGCAGGTCATTGAAACAGAAACACTGAAAGCGTTGGTCGCCAATTCATACGAGATTGTAGGGGCAAAGTACAAGAGAAAGCGCAACTAGGTTTGAGCATAATTCCGCAACTCAGGCGAAGGCTTGGGTTGCGGAATTTTTTTGTTTAAAACTTCCGGACAATAAAACGCCCTGATTTGCAGTTCCATTAGAAACAAAGCATACAATAATGAAACGACTTTTGAATTGTTGGTTAATCGTCTCGCTATCGTTGCTGTTGGGTTGCGCCAAGGACAACATCATCCTCATTGACCCGATTGAGACCGACGACAACGAAGACCTCATCGCCAACACTTCCTTTTCGCAAACGGTCAGCGTGGCATTTTCAACGGATGGAAACGCCACAGTCACTGGAGATAATGAAGACTTCTCGGTGACCGTCAGCAGCAATAATGTGACCATCGTTTACAACGGAGAAGAATATGTGATGTATGAGCTTTCAGGGACCGCCAACGATGGCTTTTTCAAGCTCTATAGCGCGAAGAAACAAGGCATCACGTTCAATGATGTGAACATCACCAACCCCAACGGTGCGGCCATCAACGTGCAAGGTCCGCAGTCGGAGCCGAGCAAGGGCAAACGCACTTTCATCGTTTTGAAAGGCGACAACAACCTTGCTGACGGCACTTCTTATACGGATACACCTGACGAGGAGGACGAAAAAGCTGCGTTGTTCGGCGAAGGCCAGTTCATTTTCAGCGGTACGGGCAGCCTCACCGTAACGGCAACGGGCAAGTCGGGCATCGTTTCCGACGACTATGTGCATTTCCTCGGGGGCGACATCACCGTGAAGATGACAACTGCTGCCTCAGTCAGAGGAAGCGACACCCTTAAACCTGCTTGCGTCAGAGGAAAAGACTATGTGAAGATGACCGATGGCTCATTGAGCCTCACCAGCACAGGAACGGGCGGCAAGGGCATCAGCAGCGACGGCAACGGCTACTTCTATGGTGGCACTGTCATTGTTAACGTCACAGGGAGTAATTTCGGCTCCAGCGGCGGTGGCGGAGGTTTCCCTGGAGGCGGCTTTCCAGGGGGTGGCAGCAGCTCCAACGGTATCTCGGCCAAAGGCCTTAAATTCGACGGGAACCTGATCTTCAAAGGCAGCAATGTGGTGGTGAACTGCACCGCCCACGAGGGTATCGAATCCAAGGGCACCCTTTCGGTTTCAAGTGGCGAGGTGTATAGCCATTCCCAGTCGGACGATGCTATCAACTCAGGCGGCAACCTCACCATTTCGGGCGGGTTGGTCTGCGCCTACAGCCAGGGGAACGACGGCCTCGATGCCAATGGCAACTGCTACATCAAAGGCGGTGTGGTGTATGCCATCGGCGCTAGCTCCCCTGAAGTGGCCGTTGACGCCAATTCCGAAGGCGGATACACGCTTTATCTCACTGGCGGCACCTTGGTGGCTATCGGCGGACTGGAAAGTGGTTCCTCGCTTACACAGAGCTGCTATTCGGCCTCTTCATGGTCGCAAAACACATGGTTCGGTTTGACTATCGGCTCAACGGCTTACGCCTTCAAAACCCCTTCGAGCGGCGGAACGCCATTGGTTGTTTCAGGCAGTTCAACACCTTCCTTGCAATCGGGCGTGAGCGTCTCCAACGGAACGGAATGTTTCGAGGGAATGTTTTATTGCAATGCCTCGTTCAGTGGTGGTTCCTCAGTCAGCCTTTCGTCCTATTCAGGCGGCAATGGCGGTGGAGGAGGACCTGGAGGTGGTGGACATGGACCTTTTTAAGAAGTCAGAAGTTAAAAGTTATGAGAAGAAAACACGTTTTTATATTGATGCTGGGGCTGGTTTTGCCCTTGATGGCATTTTCGCAGACGGATGTCGCCCTCGATCCTGAGTTTGGCGGGCGTGTGGCTGTTTCGATGGATAAGAAGATTACCAAAGGCCTGCATGTCTCTCTGGAAGAAGAGGTGCGTTTCGACAACAACTTCAGCAGTCTGGACCGCCTACAAACGACCTTGGGAATCAGCTACAAGGTGCATCCGTACATCAAGTTAGGATTGGGTTATGCCCTTATCAACGGCTACGGGACCAATTCGGAGTCGTTCAAGAACCCACGACACAGGTTGATGGCAGATGTCACAGGTACACTGCATCTCGGCAACTGGAACCTTTCTTTGAAGGAACGTTTTCAAGTGACGCGTCGCACAGGTGACTTCAATGTGTATCAGAATCCTCAAAACGCGCTGACGCTGAAGAGCCGCCTGAAAGCCCAATACAAGGGCTTCGGCAAGGTGCAGCCATACGCCTATTTCGAGGTGCGCAACTACTTCAACGCACCCGTTATTGAGGCAGCCTACGACGGCAGCGTTTATGTCACCTTGGACGACTATTCCGAAGAAGGCGAACCAGGCTGGTTCCTGACAGGCTTCAACGGCGGCTATGTCAACCGCTTGCGTGGTTCATTCGGCGTGGATATCCGATTAGACAAGCGCAACACCTTGAATTTCTATTTCTTGGGCGATTATCTCATGGACAAGGTGGTGGACGCCAATGCCGAAGGTACCAAGTTGAAGTCCTACACCAAGGAAACTGGCTTCAGAGGCTGGTTCGGCGCAGGATACGAGTTCGCGTTTTGACGAATGAATCCGCGACTCGGGCGAAGGCTTGGAGTGCGGGATGTTTTTTGTGCATTGATTAAATAAAAAGCACTACTTTTGCCGCTGGATTCGGGTTCTTCAATTGAAGATTAATAGGGAATCCTGTGTAAATCAGGAGCTATGCCCGTAGCTGTAAGTCCCCCAAGGGCCTGTGGTACCTAAGTCACTGATATTCGTTATCGGGAAGACGCCGCAGGCTGGGACAAGCCAGAAGACCTGCCCGTTTCCAAATGATTGACAACTTTCGGGAACAAAAGTTAGTGAAACATGAAGAAACAGTATCAAGCAGTTACGGCCGAGGAAGCCGTCAAAGTCATCAAGTCGGGCGACCACGTGCATATCAGCTCGGTCTCCAATGTGCCCCAATGTTTAGTGAAAGCCCTTTGCGACCGCGGTCGCGCCGGCGAATTGAAAAACGTCTATATCCACCACCTCCACACCGAGGGTGCTGCTCCTTACGTCAATCCGGAATTTGAGGGTATCTTCCAGCACAACGCCTTCTTCGTGGGTGCCAACGTGCGCGAAAGTGTGCAAAAAGGTCTAGCCGACTACATCCCCGTCTTCCTGGGTGAGACCTCGAAACTCTATCGCGAGCGCTACATCAAGTGTAACGTGGCAATGATTCAGGTGTGCCCGCCCGACAAGTTCGGTTATGTGTCGTTAGGCTCTTCGGTGGATGCCACCTTGGCGGCCATGGAGAGTGCTGAGTTCGTCATTGCCGTGGTCAACAAGCATGTGCCTCGTACCTTTGGCGATGCATTGGTTCATATCAGTCGGATCAATGTTTTTGTCGAGGATGACGCACCCTTGCTTACCGTCGATATGCCTGAACCTACAGAGGTGGAGAAGACCATCGGACGTTATTGTGCCGAGCTCATCGAAGACGGTGCCTGCCTCCAGATGGGAATCGGCAGCATCCCGAACGCCATCCTTTCGTGCCTGCACAACCATAAGGATATCGGCATCCACACAGAGATGTTCTCTGACGGCATCCTGCCCTTGGTGAAGAAAGGCATCATCACGGGCGACAACAAGAAACTGGATAAGGGAAAGATCGTCTCCACCTTTGTGATGGGCTCGAAAAAAATCTACGACTTCATCGATGGCAATCACGAGGTCTTGTTGAAGGACGTTGAATACACAAACGATCCTTTCGTCATCGCCCAGCAGCCCAAGATGACCTCCATCAACTCGGGCATACAGATCGACCTCTCGGGTCAAGTTTGCGCCGACTCTTTGGGCGAGCGCATCTATTCCGGTGTGGGTGGCCAGATTGACTATGTCTATGGAGCCTCACGTTCCAAAGGAGGCAAGGCCATCATCGCCATGCCTTCCACCACCCGCAAGGGCATCAACAAGATTGTACCTACCTTGGACTTGGGTTCGGGGGCTGTCACCACCCGCAACCACATCCATTGGTTCATTACCGAATACGGTGCCGTCAACCTTTATGGGCGTTCGCTCCAAGAGCGCGCCAAACTCATCATCTCGGTAGCCCATCCGCAGTTCCAAGAGATGCTCGATGAAGCCGCCTTCAAACGTTTCGGTTCACATTATCATTACCTCTGGAGCCATGTTTAATGAGATCAATTTCGTAGAGATTTTCAGCTCTTTCATCGTGATGGCCGCCATCATCGACATTTTCGGGTCGATCCCCATCTTCATGAGCATGAAGGAACAGAACAAGACCATCAAGGCGGGTCAAGCCTGCCTGACGGCCTTGGGCCTGTTTTTGGCCTTTTTCTTCGCCGGCAACGCATTGCTGAAACTCTTTGGCATCGATAAGGAGTCGTTTGCCGTCGCCGGATCTTTTGTGCTGTTCATCCTTGCCGTGGAGATGATTCTCGGCCGCGAGATCATCAAAAACGAAGGCGGCAAAAGCGGTGCCAGCATCGTGCCGATTGCTTTTCCGCTGATTGCCGGTCCCGGTGCGCTTACTGCCTTGCTATCGCTTCGTGCCGACTATGCCGTGGTCAACATCCTCATCGGATTGTTGCTCAATATTCTGCTGGACTACATCGTCATCAGCCAACTCGGCCGAATCCAGAAATTGCTGGGTGAAAATCTGATCTTTATCCTCCGGAAGTTTTTTGGTGTCATCCTGTTGGCCATCGCCGTGAATATGTTTGTCAATAATATCACTGTCATCATATCGCAAGTTCCAAGAATACAATAATCAACCATGAAAAAATATTTATTCCTTTGTCTGTCGCTCCTGATGGCGACATTCGCCAACGCCCAACTTTCGGGCACCTACACCATCAACAGCAACGCATCGCAAAATCCCAACTACACTTCGTTCAGCGCGGCAGCTTCAGCTTTGGGGGCTGGCATTTCGGGTCAAGTGGTTTTTGAAATTGCCCCGGGAACCTACGAAGAGTACGTCACTATCAACCAAATCACCGGTGCCAGTGCCACTAACCGTGTCATCTTCAGAGGCATGGGTGCAGACAACCAACAGGTAGTTGTTACTAGCAATGCCGGTTATACCGACAACAGCACCGTGAAACTTGATGGTGCCGATTATGTTACTTTCGAGAACATGACGTTCACGACGACCTCAACAGCCAAAGCACAACTGCTAAAATTCAACGGCCAATGCGACTACAACCGTTTTGAAAATGTGCGTTTTGTGGGCGTGGAAGTGCCTTCCAACAGCTCCGATAACGACAAGAATCTTGTCCACATGTACAACGGCGATGGTATCGTCGATCACGACGTGCAGTTTGTAGGTTGCCAGTTTGTGAACGGCTGCATCGCACTTTACCTTCAAGGCAAGAACATGACGCTTTTCAACGAGAATGTGCTGGTGGAAGACTGCACCTTTGAAAACCAACAGTTCAAGTCGATCTACATCACGTTCTACAACAACATCGTGCTTCGTGGCAACACCATCGTCAACTCCAACGATTTCAAGACCGATTACAACGCCATTGACATTTTCCAGTGCTACAATGGCGCCGTCATCGAGAAAAACGTGATGAACATTACTCGAACTACCAGCTATTCCACGGTTTTCAGAATTCGTCCTTTGGTGGGAACCGCTGACAATCATGTCATCATCAGAAATAACATCGTCAACCTACAGGCCAACTCCAGCAGTTATGCCTTCGCCATCGATTACAACGACTGCAACTATATCGATTTTGCACATAACACGCTGAAATGCACCGGTACAGGTGAAAACATCAATATCTTCGTGCAGAAAAACGGCACCAACTTCAATTTCTACAACAACTTGCTTGTGAACGAGACCAACGGCTATGTGTTCCGTTTCAACAACAGCGTTGACAGCCGCATCTGCGACTACAACAGAATTCAATATTCAGGAAGCAATATCGGAAAATTTGCAGGAACCGATTGTGCCACGTTGAGCGACTGGACTACAGCTTCAGGATTTGATGCCCATTCGGCCCTGTGCACGCCAAACTTTGTGGGCAACTATGACCTGCACATCACCAGCGCCGATGGTTTGACGGTTGCCAATCCATTGGCCTACGTCACTACGGACATCGACGGACAAAACCGTTCAACAACAGCGCCTTGTGCAGGAGCCGATGAGTTTGCCAGCGGCACCAACCTTCCTCCGGTGGTTGCCAATCCCATTGCCAATATCACTTTCAACACTTACCCGGCAAGCCAAACAGTGGATTTGACCAACACATTCAACGACCCTGACGATCCGAATGAAAACATAGTCATCACCGTGGCATCCAACAGCAATCCGTCGCTGGTCTCAACCGCTCTGAACAACAGGATGCTGACCGTGACACGCCTGGTGAGCACCGGCGGAAACGCCACCATCACGCTGAATGCGGAAAGTGCCGGACAGTCTGTGCAAACTGCCTTTACGGTGGAATGCATTGCTGAAGACCTGCCGCCCGTCGTAGCCAATCAATTGGCTCCCATCAACTTTACCGACTATCCTCAAACATTGGGTTTCGATCTCAGCAACACCTTCGATGACCCTGACAACAACAATGATTTCATTGTCATCTCGGTGCAAAGTTGTCCTTCCGAAATCTCAGCTGTCATCGACAATCGTCAACTTACCGTCAGCCGACTTACTTCGGAGGCCTTTAACAACCAGGTTTTGGTCATCCGTGCCACCAGCAACGGAAAGCAAGTCGATATGGAGGTCTCCGTGTCGGGCGAAGAAGTCGTTATCGGCCTTGGTGTAGCCAGTTTCGAGGATGTCACCTTGAATGCCAGCGGCTACTGGATGCCCCCTCAGGAAGGCAATGCTGTGATGACCAGCGGCGGATGGAACTTCACTAGCTACTACTCCGACTATTTCTGGGGCGGCTTCACGGCCTCCAACCACTCCGACCTGAGTCAGATAGGCCTGAATGCCCAATACACCGCTGCTCCAGGACAGGGTCATGACGGCTCATCGCAATATGGCGTGGCCTATACCATGGGAGCGCAGACCGACATCACCGCTGCCGACGGATCGGTGCAAACCGTCACTGGATGCTATGTCACCAACAACCTTTGGGCCTATCAAAACATCCTTGAGGGCGACTATTCCGTGACGCCCTTCGGCGGTGCCTCGGGCAACGATCCTGACTGGTTCAAGCTCACCGCTACTGGCAAAAATGCCAACGGCGTGACTTTGGGGACACTTGATTTCTACTTGGCCGACTATCGGTTTGCCAACAATGACGAAGACTATGTTCTCGACACTTGGGAATGGTTCGACCTGAGCCCACTCGGCCCCGTGGCCACTATCTCGTTCAGCCTGTCGTCCACCAAAAACAACAACTGGGGCATGCTCACCCCCGCTTATTTCTGCATTGACGATTTCAACGGCGAAGCTCCTACACCTCCTATTCCGCCACAAGATGAACCGCCATACATTGCCAATCCCGTTGCCGATTTCATCATGGACGTTTTTCCACAAACTGTCGAAATCAACCTTGAAGGCGTAGCCTCTGACCCTGACGATCCTGACGAGAACATCGTTTACAGCCTCATTACCAACTCCAACGAAACAGCAATAACGGCCACGATAACGGAAAAAACGCTGACGGTCACCCGCCTCAATGGAGAATCTGCTTTGGCCGACCTCACGCTTCGCGCCTCCAGCGACGGACAAACGGTCGATTTCATCGTCCATGTAATATTGAATGAATATGTGGGTGTTGAAGAAAAGGGACTGACTTTTAAGGTGTATCCCAATCCTTGTCAAGGGATGTTGCACCTTTCTATGGACGATGTCCGGGAATTTGAATACGCTATCATCAACATGATGGGCCAGACGATTACCCAAGGCTATTCTCAAGGACATGAGACCATTGTCGATCTGAACCAATGTTCCTCCGGTGTTTATTCGGTTTTAGTCATCCGGGACGGAAAACGTTTTATCCAAAAGTTGGTACTGAATTAATTGTAGGCATGAACCCCGCCTAAGATGAGATTGACACCGAAATAAGTGATGACTACGCTTAGGAAGGCAAGAATGCTGTAGATGTGGAAAAACAAAGGTTTGTCAAAGGTTTTCCATAGTTTTCCATGCAATGGGGCGGCATAGATGAGGAGCGTGATGAGTGCCCAGACCTCTTTCGGGTCCCACGACCAGTAATTGCCCCATGAGACGTTGGCCCACACCGCACCGATGAAGATGCCCATAGCGAGCAAAGCGACTGCTGGATAAAGCATCTCCATGCTGAGGCTTTTCAATTGCTCCAAACGAGCCGTTTTCTTCGGTTTTAGTATAGCGATGATGCCAACCACCATGATGCCAAGTAATAAGGCGTAGGCCGTCACAATGGTTGCAATGTGGATGCTGAAAAAGGGCGAACGCAGCACGGGCAGTAGGGGATGGGTGAGCATTCGGATGTAGAGCACTACTAATAGAATGACAAGCACCGCCAACCAAGAGATGGTGACGGCGCGGAAAGTTTTCCGTCGTTCTACGAGCATCACTACCAAAGCAACAAAAAGCAGTGCATAACCTGCGTAAGTCACACCGATGCCCCAGGGGTCGCGGGCCACATCGAGCACGGAGTTGCCGTGCTCGTCGTAGTCGCTTTGATAGAAGCGGTAGTGCTTGTGTCTCAAGATGTGATTCATCGAGATGACAACATTTTTCTGTGTTTTGCCATCGGTAAGCCTGAGATAGCTCACGTAGTCCTTCGGCTTGCCACTGCCCGCGTAGGTCTCTATTTCGAAGCGGTCCAAAGTGAGGCTAAAAGGCAGCGCTGTTTTCGTTATCTCTCCCTTCTCCTTGATGAAGAAGTGGCTGTTGGGGCGGTTGGGTTCGAGTTGTATCTTTCCATGCAGCCCCGTAAACTTGGTGAGCAGTGCTCCCATCAGAATTAGGAGGATGGCGGAATGCAAGGCGCAAACCGTCATCCGTTTCCATATTCGACATTTCACCGCCATATAGACCATGAGGCCAGCCATCAATGCCCATAACCCTACAAACCACCAAGTACCATACACATGGGTCAGTGCAAATTCTGAGCCGTGCAGCTTTTCGGCGACGGTGCCTGCCGCCAAAACGGCAGGCAACACAATCATCAAGACGGAAAGGATATGACGCAATTGTTTCATAAAAGCAAAGTTAAGGATTTATTCTGACTTCTTGCTTCTTACTTCTGACTTCTTAATCAAATTGCGTCAATGCCGTCTCATCCCCAATGGTTGGGGTTTTTGAAATGGAAAATAGTCAATAATGGTGAGTGGAGGCAAAAGACATTCTCTATATTTTTGCAACAATTATTAAACTTATTGTCATGGAACATCATCATCACCATCATAATACCGCATCAGCACAGTCGCTGAACGGCATTTTCATCCTGTCCATCATCCTCAATGTAGTTTTCGTGCTTGTCGAGGCGGGCGTAGGTCTTTGGCAAGATTCGCTCTCGCTGCTCAGCGATGCGGGGCACAACCTCAGCGACGTGTTCAGCCTGGTGCTTGTACTGATTGCATTCCGTCTGGCCAAAGTGCAGCGAAACGAGCGATTCACCTACGGCTACCGCAAATCAACTGTTCTCATCTCGCTGTTGAATGCCGTCATCCTGTTGGTGGCAGTCGGTGCCATCGTCATCGAAAGCATCCACAAATTCAGCGCACCCACCGAGGTGAACGGCATCGCCGTGTCGTGGACGGCAGGCGTGGGCATCCTCATCAACGGTGCCACTGCCCTACTGCTGATGCGCGGCCAGAAGACCGACCTCAATGTGCGTGGTGCCTTCCTGCACATGGCTGCTGATACTTTGGTGTCAATCGGCGTGGTTATTAGCGGCATTGTCATCCATTACACTGGCTGGACCATCATCGACCCCATCGTGTCGCTCATCATCGCCGTTGTCATCCTCATCTCCACCTGGGAGTTGCTGTCGGACAGCCTGAGGCTTGCGGTGGACGGCATCCCCGACGGGGTGGATCTAAAAGAAATCGAGCAGATGCTCACAGCCGAAGAGCATGTAAAGGGCGTGCATCATATCCACGTGTGGGCCATCAGCACCACCGAGACGGCACTCACGGCGCACGTGGTCGTTGACGATTTCAGTTGTTGGCCTCAAGTGTCGGAGCATCTCAAGCACGAGCTCGAAGAGCACAACATCGCTCACGCTACTCTTGAACCCGAGATAGAAGATAGTCAGTGCCACCATCGAGAGTGCTGAAACGATTATCCGCAACTTGGGCGCAGGCTTGGGCTGCAAATTCAATTATTCCATCTGTGCATAATCGCGGGCGAGACCGCCTTGGGAAGTTTCCTTATATAACGAAGGCAAATCCTTGCCCGTTTCTTTCATGGTTTCCACCACCTTGTCGAACGACACGCGGTGACGGCCATCGGAGAAAGTGGAGTAAATGTTGGAGTCCAAGGCACGGGCGGCGGCGTAGGCATTACGCTCGATGCAGGGAATCTGAACGAGACCGCAAACGGGATCGCACGTCATACCAAGGTGATGTTCTAAAGCCATTTCGGCAGCATATTCTATCTGTGCCGGACTGCCTCCAAAAAGTTGGTTGGCGGCAGCAGCGGCCATAGCACAAGCCACCCCCACCTCGCCCTGACAACCCACCTCGGCACCCGAAATGGAAGCATTGGTGCGCACGATGTTACCCACCAATCCTGCTGTCACCAAGGCGCGGATGATACGCTGGTCTGTGAACTCATAGTTTTTCGAAAGGTGATACAATACCGCCGGCATCACGCCACAGGAACCACAAGTCGGCGCCGTGACGATCCGTCCACCAGAGGCGTTTTCCTCCGCAACGGCCAAGGCGTATGAATACACCAAGCCACGGTTGCGCAATGTATGCGTATAGCCCGAAGCCTTGATATGATACATGGCTGCCTTGCGGCTCAGGTTGAGCGGTCCGGGCAACACGCCCTCGGCTTGCAATCCGCGTTCGACGGCGGCTTTCATTACCTGCCATACCTCCGACAAATACGCCTCGATTTCTTGTTGGTTCTCATATTCGTAAACATATTCCCAATAGGTACGTCCTCGCTGTTCGCACCAGTTCAGGATGTCGGTCATCCTGCTCAGCGGATAAATGTCAGGCTGTTCGCTCTGTTTGCCTTCCTCGGCGAGGTTACCTCCTCCGATGCTGAACACTTGCCACTCGCCAATGAGGTTCTTGTTTTCATCGAAAGCCTTGAACAACATGCCGTTAGGATGGAATGGTAAAACGACATTAGGTTTCCAAACGATTTCGGTCGGGGCTTGCAAAGTGTTGAGAATGGCCCAGTCGGTCATGTGGCCTATGCCTGTGGCGGCAAGACTGCCATAAAGCGTCACCTCAAATGCCGAAGCGTCTGGATAACGTTCGTTAAAGATGGAGGCGGCCTTTTGCGGCCCCATAGTGTGGCTGCTCGAAGGGCCTATGCCGATTTTATAGATGTCTTTAATGGTTTTCATGGTGATGAATTTTGACGCAAAAATACGATAAATCCGCAACTCGGGCGAAGGCTTAGGTTGCGGAATTGTTTATCTACCCCTATACTCTGTCGGGGTCATCCCGGTTTCGCGCTTGAAAAAACGGGCAAAGGAGCCTTGTTCGTCGAAGCCGAGGGCAAATGCGATGTCGCCGATGGGGTCGGTGCCTCCACGCAGCAGCACCTTGGCCTGCAAGACGAGTCGGCGGTAAAGCCACTGCATCACCGTCTGGCCGCTGTACTCCTTGATGACTGCCGACAAGCGGTTGGGCGAGAGACAGAGCTGGTTGGCGTAGAAAGGTATGGCGCGTTCGGTGGTGCCATGTTGGTTCAAGAGTTCGATGAAGCGTGTGAAAAGCCGCTCTTGGTAGTCGCCCTGCCTATGCTTCCGCTCGTCGGCCTGCTTCGCTGCGGTGACGGCAAGGTCGGCGATAAAGGCCTGTTGCAGGTGCCGCACAGCGTCCATGTTCAGCGGTTGATCAAGGGTGAGCATCTGCATAGAATGCAAGTATCCGTCAAGCCGCTTCCACTGTGCCTCAGCGACATCTACAAGCACGGGGTTGCGGAGGCATTCGGGCATCGGCAGGTCGCGGAACACGAAGCCCTGGAAACGGAAGTCCTCGCTGTGTCCATCCAGTTCGATGATAGCTCCAATGGGAAACACCAGCACCTGTCCGCAACAGGCGTGGAACGACAGCATGTTGATATTGTAGTCAATCGTGCCGCTGGTGACGAAGAAGATACGCCCTTCGTTGGTCATCATCGGCTGCCCCACGGGGATAAACGAACGAGGGATGCTGTCCGAATCCATAATCAGCACCAACTCCGGCGAGATATGGTTGGCCGTGCTCATCGCGTTCAGCTCCGCGTGGTTGTCGGGCATCGTCAGTGTCTCGAAGCCTGTGTTTTTTTTACCTTTCATAACAGCCAAACGTTTGTGATAATAACGTCGCATTATGCAGATTATTGCATTACGATAGGATTTGCACAATATTCAGCGAAATTGTTTAACGCACTATGGCAGAATGATTGTACTTTTGCAGCGTAATTCTCAAACAACAAAAATATGAAAAGATTGGGTTTATTCCTGTTAAAGAACAACATACACTTGATGACGCTCGTGTTCGCGGGCTTTGCGGTGTGGGCGGTTTGCAACTGGTCGGCAATGTCACTCGTGAAGAAACTGGTGATGGGGATGTTCGCCCTGATAACGCTCCACGAGTACGAGGAGACACTGACGCATCCAGGGCTGATGGACTTGTTCGGACGTGTCCTTGGCATTGACCCCAAGACGCTCACGCCCGGCAAGTCGCACCTCGCACAGGCGGTTTACATCGTGGTGCTGTTCGCACTGGCGATGCTGTTCCCGCAGCAGCTGTGGCTTGTTTTTCCCGTGTTCATCCTCGGCATCTTCGAGGGGTTCGTGCACACGATGGGCAGCTTCATCTTCAAGACCGGCAAGCCGACCGCGGGTTGGTACACCGCCATGCTGATGTGTGCTTTCAGCATTTGGGCGTTGGTCCTTATCGGCCACAATGTGCCTTACGACGGCATCCAATGGCTCTACGCCGCCATCTATTATGTGGCGACGTTCCTGATGCTTGAGGCTTGGTTCCAGCATCTCATTGGCAGCAGCCTGCCTTATTTCGCCCGCAAGATGAAGGCGTTTGTTCTCGGAAAAAAGAATCAATAACTATTAAACGTAATAAAATGAAAGACTTTATCTTGAAAAACCAGTTTTGGGGCATGATGATTCTTGGTGTAGGGGTGGCGGTATGGACACTCTGCTGCTGGTCGAAAATGGGTCCTACACAACACATCGCGGCTTTGTTTTTCATCGCCATTACGCTCCATTGTGTTGAAGAGATGAAACTGCCCGGCGGTTTTGTCGATATGGTAGTGAAGTTTGTGGGATTTCCAATAATGGACATGCGCTTCCCCAAGTTGCTGCTGTCGCTGCTGGTAATTTATATGGCTTTCGTGCCGCTATTCTTTCCGCATGTGGCGTGGATGGGAGCCGCTCCTCTCTACCTCGGGGTTGTCGAGGTGGTGGCGCATCTGCTGGCCGCCGCGCGGATGAACAGCCGCAAGGTGTTCTATTCCCCCGGCATGGTCACAGCCCTCGTCATTATGCTGCCGCTCACAATTTGGGGCTTTTACACCGTCATTTCGCAGCACCTGCTGTCAGGCCTCGACTGGCTGTGGGCGTTCTTGTATCTGTTTATTCCGCTCATCATCACGCAGCGTTTTGTTGTAAAAATGAGCGGAATGCCCTATCGCGAATTTGTGGGCAACGCTGTCAAAACCTTGTTCGGCAAAAAGAATGTTTAATCTCTATATACAACAATTATGAATTACCACGAAATGATTGCAAA
>JAFYJV010000007.1 GCA_017537965.1 Bacteroidales bacterium
CAACATGTCGTACGAGGAACGGAAGATCTATGAGGACTACCGCTTCGAACGGCATTACGACGAGAACATGCTGAAAGCCGCACGCTATGTGGGCCGAGAGGAAGGACGCGAGGAAGGCTGGGAAGAAGGACGCAAAGAAGGGCGAAAAGAGGGACGGGAAGAAGGACGCCATGAAGAGAAGATGGAAATCGTCCTGAAGATGAAAGCCGCCGGCATGGATCCCGCAGTCATCGCAGAACTCACCGGCTTTGATCCTCCTCGGAAAGCTTAGCGTTTTGTACGGCTTCCTTGACAAGGTCGAACCCTTGATAGACGTAAGGGACAGTGGCTTCTACGTATGGATAAAGCAGGGATTCCTTCTTGGCATCGTCCTTGACGATCCCCTTGAAATTCATGACATTGAGCAACATCACTAAAAGACTGCATAGCAACAAGCCCTTGGCAACCCCTATCACGAAACCACCGATCTTGTCGATGAAACCCAGATTCAGGTTCTTCACCACCTTCGACACCATGCGACCCAAGACATTCACCAAGAGGGCCACAACGATGAAAGTGACAACAAAAGCGATCAGATTAAGGTATTTGGGGTCGATCTCCACCCAACGAACCAGCTGTTCAGCCGTAAAATCAGAGAAATGAAAAGCCCCGTAAAGACCCAAGCCAAGACCCAACAGGGTAGTAACCTCTATGATAATGCCCTTGCGCCAGCCTCCGAGACCGAAGACGATGAACAGCACCACGATGATGATATCCAGATAGTTCATAGGTGAGAATTGAAAGATATGAGGTCTTTTTACTCGGAATAATAAAGGATCATCCGCTCGATGGCACGCTGACACACCGGACAGAACTCATGACCCTTGAAGGTCTTCATCAAACAATCCATGTGGGGACTATAAACGCCCTCAGCCTCGTAACCGCCACCCTCGAACACGCCAATGGTCTGCTCGTATTTCTTCTCACGAGGGGTAGGTACTGGCGTCTTCTTGTCGAGCATGTCCTTCCACTTTGCACCGAAATCGACCAAAGTAGTGATGTTGGGCTCCCATGGCTCCAAGTCGTTGTTGTACATGTCGCCGTATGTGTCGTCGTCATAATATTCGTCGGCCAAGCCAGCAAAGCCATGCCCGAACTCATGGATGATGATGTCGCCCGAGAAGCTGTTGGAGGCAGCAGAGGAGCAATAGAAGTTATAGATCCCTCCCCCACCATATTTCGGACTGTTGATGAGGATATAAATCTGGTCGTAAGGCACCTGACCAGCGAGGTCGCGGATATCGCGGTTGTCGGTACTCATGCAGTAGCGCTCCGAGTCGAACGTCCAGTAACTGAAACGCATCACCGTATTCTTATACACATGTGCACCAGGCTCGGTGCATCCCGACTCGGCAGATGGCGCCATCAAGCCACGGACGTTGAAACTCTGTTTGTAGCGGTCGTATGGCGCATAGTCGAAGAGGCTTTTGACGAAGAAATTGCAGTCCTTGACGAACTTCCCCATCTCAGCCTCGGTATAGCCCTCGGGAAGGATGACGATATCAACCGCCTTGGTGACATCGGCATTGCCGATCCAAGCATCATACACAGAAAGCTTCAGGTCGTCGGCCTTACGGATGAAATAATCGTCGGGCGACACCGGCAGACGCAAGCCTTCAACAAGCTCACCTTCCCAGGTCTTACGGTACAAGACGACATCTATCTTGACTTTCGGGAAAGGCACGATGACCGACTCCTCGAAAGTCTTGGTGGTGAGAGTGGCTTCCGTGGTGGTCTGCCACTCGCCGTAAAGGTTCTGGTAGCCCTTGGAAAAGAGCAGATGGTCGGTCTCGTGCTCAAAGACCTTGACGATATAATTGCCGTATTCGAGGTTGTCGATAAGGTTGACCTTGGACCCGCTCCAATAAGGTTCGCGGATCAGCTCCTTCAAGGCAAAAGTGGTGGTTTTGTCGTTGCCCGTCAAAGTATAGTCCACCCGCAACGAAGCGGATTCGAAATAGGTGTCGAACTGTGCCCAGGCCATGCAAGGCAGAAGGGCAAACCATATCAATAAGTTCTTTTTCATCGTTCCAAATTCTTATTATTTGACTAATTCAAAGCCATTACCTCTCCATTTCAGATAGCCCGACACCTTATCAAAATTATCGCGAGGACGGAGAATGATGTCCTTACCTTGCCGTGGAAGCTGGGCCACAAGATCCGTATGGTTTTTGAGCATCTGGAAAGTATCATGAACTGGAGTAAGCAGGTTGGTGACAGGATCATAGTCGAATGGTAGCAGCACTTGAGAAGGCGCGTTGAGGTTGACCACAAAAAGCTTATGACCGTTATCACAGTTCCAATAACAAGCCTCGACCCAGTAGCTCTTATTGCTGACCATCACCAGTTTGAGATAACCGTTTTTCTTGTCCAGCACCCACTCATGGATATCTTCGTCATTGAAACTCGGATCGTTGAGCTTCTCCAATGCCATCATCATGATGGGAGTCTGGTAAGAGGCGGCAAAGCTAAGGAAGAAGTCTCCGATAGTGGGTTTACCATCAGACTTATAGACGTTGACTTCAGCGTCACTGTCGTGCCAGCCGAGCACTTTCTCCGACTCAGTCAGCACACTATCATCGTCAGGCCCAAGCGAATAAAGGATACGGTCGATGAGGAGGTTGTCGAAGTCCGCCTTGTCTTCTTTATAGAAAACAATCTCGACGGTGGCGAAACGATCCCTCCACCAGACTGTACGGCGATAATGGTAAAGTCCGTCTTCGAGATAAACCAAGACAAAGGCATCGTCAAACTCTCCGTCGGGGTCGTCCATGGTACCTTGGTCAAGGAGTTCCACGTGGCGGTCGTTGAGTTTTTTAAGTTCGGCATCGTATTCCTCGTCAAAGGTGGTGCCAAAGAGGGTTTGGGCGTTATATCCACCATAGACCTGGATGTGGTTTTCGCCGTCAAGGGAAACGAAAGTCTGTCCGTCACCCGCAGGAGACTCACCCATGCCGCCAAAACTCTCGGGGATGTTGACCGCATATTGGTATTTCTCATTGGAATACGTTTTCATGCCCTTATGCTGGGCCATGGTGCTAACGGCAAACGCCATAGCCAATAGCAACAACAAATATTCTTTTTTCATATTTCAAATGATTCGATTAAACAAGCCTTTTGTCTCCTGACTTCTAGATTCTGTCTTCTCACTTAAAATGCTTCTCAAAAAACTGCTGTGCCAGCTCCACGCCGTTGTCGCGAGCCTTAGTGATGAGCAGCTTGGAATAGACAGAGTCCTGCTCGACGCCTTGTCCGTAGAAATGGAGGACGCCGAGACGATATTGCGCATTGGGAACGCCTTTCTCCACCGCCTTAGTATAGTATTCAACAGCTTTCTCGAGATCGGGTTCTACGCCGAGCCCTCCATAGTAGGCATCGCCCATCTGACTGAAGGCGAAGGCATTCCCTTCGTCAGCTGCAGCTTCCCACCAATGGACAGCTTGAGCCAGATCTTTCTTGACGCCAATACCGGCATAGTAGCAGTTGCCTACGCAGAGCATGGAGTTGTTGTCATCACGTTCGGCACCTTTAAGGAACCAGTCGAAGGCCTGTTTGCCGTCAACGGGTACGCCATGGCCGAGACGATATAGTCCACCAATGGCACCGAAAGCATTCTTCTGACCATGTTCAGCTGCTTTCCGATACCATTCGAGCGCCTTGCTGAAGTCTTGACCAACACCCCATCCATATTCATAACAAGCGCCATAGAGAAACATGTTGTTGATGTCGCCTTGTGCCGCCTTCATGGCAATGGAGTCGATCTGCATGGCAGCTTTGTCGCCAAACGAACGGGTCGCTTGGTTGTTTTGAAAGATTTTTGAGAAGTCGATAGGCTTTCCCGGCTCCACCTTGAGGGGATTTTGCGGAGAGCCCAGCGGTGCGGTGGTGTCGCGGACAAACGTCGATTCTTCCAGTTCGAGGCGGACAGTTTCGGCAGGCTTGGGCGTATCGGTGACAATGGCGGCGGGCTGTTGTCCAGCATCCTGGACTGGTGCTTTTGTCTCTTTGGGCTGGTTGCAAGCGAAAAGCAACAAGGCCAAAGGCGTCAGTAAATAGATTTTTTTCATACTTAGAAAGATTATGGCGCAAAGATAATTAAATTCATTATTTTAGCAACTTCAAAAACTTGATTGACTATGACGAACATCTATTCCATTGGAATTGATATCGGTGGGACGAACACGGATATCGGACTGGTGAGTGCCGATGGCTGCTGCATCGCACGGAAGAACCTACCCACGGCGAAGTATCATGACGCCGCCCTTTATGTGGCAGACATCTGCGAAGCCATCAAAGCCATGATGAATGAAGAATGCGTGAAGGCTATCGACGGCATCGGCGTGGCGGCACCGGCAGGCAATTTTTACACAGGTTGCATCGAGAACGCCACAAACTTGAACTTCAAGGGAATCATCGACCTACCAGCGTTGTTTCACAAGCATCTCGACGTGCCCGTGACGGTGTCTAATGACGCCAACGCGGCGGCATACGGCGAGTTGGTATATGGCGGTGCCAAGGGCATGAAGCATTTCGTGATGTTCACCCTGGGTACAGGCGTGGGAAGCGGCATCGTGGTGGACGGCAAGCTGGTACACGGCAAGACAGGCGGCGCCGGTGAGCTGGGCCATGCCATACTGATCCCCGGAGGTCGGCCCTGCGGCTGCGGCAGACAAGGCTGCCTGGAGACCTACACCTCTGCAACGGGTATCAGACGCACCGCCTTGGAACTGCTGGACCAGCATCCAGATTATAAAGGTGTGTTGTCGCAAATCGACAAGGAGCTGCTGACCAGCAAAGACGTGGGTGACGCCGCCAAGGAAGGCGACCCACTGGCGCTAGAGGTCTTTGAGAAGACAGGCCAATGGCTGGGTATCGCCATGGCCAACGCCGTTGCCTTCAGCGGTCCCGAGGCCATCTTCCTCATGGGTGGACCCGTGAAGGCCGGCGAGGTGTTGCTGAAACCCGTTCGTGAGTCATTCAAGAAGAACCTCTGCTTCGTGTATGACGGCAGCGTGGAGGTCAAGGTCTCGGAACTGCCCGACAACGAGGCCGCCATCTTGGGTGCTGCGGCGCTGACCAAGGCAAGATAAAACATCGCCAATGACATCATAAATAGGTGTGAAGCCATGAAGAAGACAGAAGCTAGAAGATAGAAGTCAGAAGCAGTTTGATCGCTATCAACTATTTCAACTGATAGCGGAAGCCGAGATAGCCTCTGATGCCGCTAAGCGGACCCCAGACCATGGAGGCGTCGAAGTCGTTGCCGAAAGGATTCGAGGCGGAGACCAAAGGATGTTCCTGCTTGTAGTTGGTAAGGTTCTCGCCACCGGCATAGAGTTCCCAGTGCTTGCCAAGTTTCTTGGTGACCTGCGCGTTCATAATGACATAAAAAGGTGAGCGTTCCATCTCCTGGCCGTCGGCGACAGCAGTGGCGTTGCCGCTCATGTCGGGGATGCGGCTGTCGCCGTTGAACTGGGTGATGAGGTCGAACTGCCAGGTGCTTGGGGCATAGGACAACGTCAACAAGCCCTTGTAACGGTTGACGAAGGGCTTCTCACGAAGGGAATCGTTGATGGTCATCTTCACGTCGGTGTAACGGAAGGCAGCCGAGACGTCAAAATTATGGAACAACTCATAGTCCAGTTGGATCTGGGCACAGTTGGAATAGGATTTCCCATTGAGGTTGTAGATGCGGATCTCGTGGGCATCGGCATCGCGGTCGAGGACGATCTGGTTGACGAAGTCGGTGCGGTAGGCATCCACCAGCAACTGTATCTCCTTCTCCCCTACATCGAAATGCTTCGACAGATTGAAGCCGTAGTTCCAAGCCTCTTCCATCTGGGGTTGCTCCAAGAATAGGATGGCCCTTGACGAAGCCAACATGGTGGAGTTCTCCGCCAAGACGTTGGGCGAGCGGTAGCCCTTGCCAGCTGAGAGACGCACGGCCAGTTCGTCGTGACCGCGGAAACGCACATGAAGCCTTGGTGTGTAATACAACTTGTCGTAATAGCTGTTGTAGTCGGCACGGAAACCCGCAATTGCGGTCCAGTGATGGTCGTCGCTAAAGACGTACTCAGCGAAGGCACCCGGCACTTGCTCCACACGATGTTTCGGGGCGGCGTCAAGGGTGGAGAACAAGAAATTCTGATACTCGTCATAACGGTCGTAGGAATAGCTGGCGCCTACGGAGTATTTGTGGTGGTCGTTGACGATATAAGAGTCGAAAAGGACATTGACGTAGTAGGACAACTGGGTGGCATCGTAATCTTTCAAGCCGAAATAAGAATCCAGTTTATGGTAAGTCACCTGTTGTTGGATACCGAGGCTGGTCTCGGGCCGGTCGAAGATGAAGCCCGTCTTGGCGAAGGCTTCATAGCGCTCGGTGTTGATGCCGATGCCATAACGGTCATAGCCTTCGTCGAAGCGATGAGCTGGATCGAAGTCCATCTGTCCACTAATACGGTTTTCTTTCAGAGCCTTGATGCCAAGTTTGCAACCGAAATGTCCTGTATTGGGATGGTTGTAACGGAGGAAAGCGCTGTATTGCGTGGTCATAGGATCATCAAGGAATCCATCGCCGTTGCCGTCCATCTTCATGAAGTTGTGACCCACATGACCGAGCAATAAAAGGCCGTCCTTCTCCCCTACATTGACACGGGTGTTGAAATTAAGCTCCGTCATGGCCATAGTGTTGACAAATCCATTGACGAACACTTTCTCTGCATGGTCGTTCTCGGGTTCCTTGAAATCGACGTTGATCTGTCCGCTGATCGACTCATAGCCGTTACGGACGGAAGAAGTGCCTTTGGAGACTGAGATGCCATGCATCCAGGTGCCTGGGACATAGCCCAAGCCAAAGGCAGAAGCCAGACCGCGGAAGTTGGGCATGTTCTCCGTCATCATCTGGGTATAGACGCCACCTAAGCCAAGCAACTCTATCTGCTTGGCTCCCGTGACGGCGTCGGCATAGGCCACGTCAACCGAGGCGTTGGTCTCGAAACTCTCGGCGAGGCTGCAGCAAGCGCAGCGACGCAAGGCCTCGCCGGTGATATGCTCCACATGATGCGGATCGAGAGCGGAGACAAACTGGGCCTTTTGACGAGCCGCAACCTCCACCTCATCCAAGGTGAGCGGAGTGGTCATGACATGGTCGTAATGCACGGGGTGATCCATGTGGTGAACCGTGTCGTTCTCGTAACCCACGAAAGAGAAGACAAGACATTTGTAAGTGGGATGGATCTCAATGCTATAATGCCCATGCTCATCGGTCACGGTGCCGACATTGGCGATTTTCCAATAGACATTGACACCTGGAAGAGGCTGTTTCTTTCCGTCCACCTCTTCATAGACGGTGCCTTCAATAATACCTTGTGCAAAAACAGGAGTCAGGAAAGAACACAAGGATAATAAAACTAATATTATAAGGTATGATTTGGTTTTCATGATTTTAAGAATTAAAAATTTGTATTTGTTATGCATGCCGCACTTTATTTACCATGACATGGTAGCGGCAATATACCAATCGTTTCAACAATTAGTAAAAATCAGAAAACCAGAGGATTAAGTTTTAGATGTGAGAAAAAAATCGTCATTAAACGCCCTGACAGGAAAACAGGGATTTTCTCCCGCGTGAAGCGACGAACCGGCAACACAAAACTTTCTTCCCAAACAACACAAGTAGCATCCAGCAGCATGAGACAAGGGAGGAAAACCTGCAAAGGCTTCTCGGTGGAAAAAGTAAAACCGTCGGCAAACTTGATTTCATATTGAAAATCTTCACAGCAACATTTAGCCTCGAAATGCGCAATTGCACCATGATCATCATGACAAATAGCCTTTTCGTGATCGTGATGATGACCGGCACAATGCAAACAAAGCGCAGACGCATCACCGAAACTACTAGTAACATGATGGTTTTCGCTACAACGATGAAAGCAGACATGGACGTCCATCGAGATGAACAGCAAATATACTGCCAACATTACGCATACGATGCCAAAAAGCTTCTTTTTCACATTGCAAAAATATCATTTTCAATTGAAATCCTAATAAATTAATAGGAGCATTTTATATTTTTTTTACCTTTGCGCCTGCTTTTTACAAAAAAAGAAACATCTATTAACCAATTTATTACACAAAAAGATGAAAAAACTTACACTTATCCTTGGAGCTGTCGTGCTTGGCTTTGTCCTCAGCTCCTGCACCAAGAATCCTTCGGAAACCATTCTGAAGCAAGTCAACGATTTCTTCACTCAGGCAGAGGCCAAGATCAACGCCATTGACAACGCTGCCGACTTGGTGAACTTCGTCCATTCCTTCGCCGATGAAAAAGAGCAGTTCGGTCAGAAGCTCGACGAGACTTTCGGAAAAGACGAAAACGGCATCTACAAAGGCATGACCGCCGAGGGCATGGAGCAACTCATGAACTCCATCTCAGAGAGGGCAACCGAGTACAACAAGATCGAGTATGCCAAATGTGGTGAAATCATGCAGCCCTACATCGAAAAATTCGACGGCATCGTCAAAGCTTTGGTTGCTCAACGCGAAGCCGGTGAAGAATTCCAAGATGAAACGGTTGACCAACTGAAGAGCGCTTATGAAGACATCACCAATTATGCAGACATTGTTCCTGAAGAATTGGCCAACATCTTCTATGCCGATGATGAAATCGTGACCCAGTTGTTCCCAAAAACCGAGGAAGAATAATCTTTGGACGATTCCGATGAACAAAAAAACCACCGCAAATGCGGTGGTTTTTTATGTTCACAAAGTCTCAAGAATCATTATCCTTGATAATCCTTTGCGGCCTCTTCGCCGTTGAGTACTCTCAAGCCGTTAAAGGCCAAGGCTTTCATCTCATCCTCGCCAGGATAGACATAGACTGGGGCTATCTTCTCCACATGCTCCTTGACGATGCTGCAGAAGGTCTTGTCGTAGGCCATGCCGCCTGTGATGAAGATGCCATCAACATCCATATCGAGGGCCGAAGCGGCGAGACCGCCGATCTCCTTGGCCACTTGATAGGCCATGGCACGATATACCTTCTCCCATTCCTTGTTACCAGCCTTCACGGCGTTTTCCACCTCAAGGGCGTCGTTGGTGCCGAGATAAGCGACGAAACCACCTTGTCCCTTCAGCATGAGGTCAACATCCTTCTTGGTGTATTTGCCGCTGAAGCAAGCCTTCATCAAAGGTCCCGACGGCAGGGCGCCGGAACGTTCAGGGGTGAAAGGACCGTCGCCGTTCAAGGCGTTGTTGACATCGACCACACGGCCTTTCTTGTGGGCACCCACCGAGATGCCACCACCGAGATGCACACCGATGAGGTTAAGGTCTTCGTATTTCTTGCCCACCGCCTCAGCGTGTTGACGGGCAATCATCTTTTGGTTAAGGGCATGGAAGATAGAGATGCGTGGAAACAGCGGGTGACCCGAATAGCGTGCCACATCTTCCATTTCATCGACGACGACGGGGTCGGCGATATAGGCCTTCACGCCATATTCCTTGGCAATGTCGTTGGCAATCAAGCCGCCGAGGTTGCAGGCATGTTCACCGTATGAGGCGGCGGTAAGGTCGCGGATCATGACCTCGTTCACCTCGTAAACTCCTGAGGTGAGCGGATGCAGCAGACCGCCACGGCCCACGACAGCGCTCAAGCCGTCAATGTTTACGCCTTCGTTTTTCAACTCATTAAGGATCATGTCTTTACGATAAGAAAACTGGTCGGAAATCCTATCGAATTTCGCAAGGTCTTCAACGGAATGCTTGATGTTTTTCTTGAAGACCTGTTCTTTATCTTGGAAGACAGCAACTTTCGTTGATGTGGAACCTGGGTTGATGATTAGAAGTTTGTACATATTGTTTGGGTTTAGAGTTAGCAATTAAGCCAGCATGGCAGCCAAAGCGATGGAATAAAGTTTCGTCTTCGACGTGTCGCCACGGGACGAGAGCACACAAGGCACCTTGGCTCCCATAAGCATGGCACCGATTTCGCTCTTGTCGAACTTGGAGCAGCACTTATAGAACACGTTGGATGCTTCGAGGTTGGGGAACACGAGGCAGTCGGCGTCGCCGGCCACGGGGCTCTTCATGCCCTTGATGGCAGCGGTCTCGGCGTCGGTGGCGAGATCGAGGCTGATGGGGCCTTCCACAACGCAACCCTTGATCTGGCCACGCTCGTTCATCTTAGAGATAATGGCGGCATCGACACAGGCAGGGATATTGGCACTCATCTGTTCGGTGGCGGTCACCATGGCAACCTTCGGGCAGCTGACACCGAGTTTCTTGGCGACGTCGGTGACATATTTGACCAATTGTTGCTTCTGTTTGATGTCGGGCAACGGGATGATGGCGCAGTCGGAGACGACCATCAACTTGTGGTAGTTGGGGTTTTCAATGACGGCGACATGGGCCAGGGTCACGTTGGGCGGGCAGAGGCCACGTTCCTTGTTGAGGATGGCGCGCATGTACTTGTCGGTCGGGAGGAGGCCCTTCATCAGGATGTCGGCTTCACCGGCGTTGATCAGGTCGCAGGCCATGGCGGCGGCCTTCACGTCAACGGGCTCGTGGATGATGGTGAAATTGGCGATGTCAATGTTCTCGGCCTTGCACACTTCGGCGATGGTGTATTCGTCACCGATAAGGGTGGCGTCGATCAGACCTTCTTTGACGGCCGCGTTGACGGCACAGATGGTGTGGTCGTCGTTGGCATAGGCGGCCACAAGGCGTTTCTTGGGTTTGCTGCGCAAAACCTCGAACATTTGTTCTAACTTTCTGATTTCCATTATATTGTAATTTAGAATTATGAATTTTGAATTTAGAGAAACCTGAAACAGGTTGTATCGTTCGCAAAAATAGGGAATTATTTTGAATCTCCCAAAGGAATCCTTTTCAAAGTCTTATAAAAAGCGCCGGTTGGTTGGAGGAAGCTTTGATAATAGACGATTTCCTTGACATCGGCATGGAGATAGGTCTTCTGTTCGATGCCTTGATAAACCTGTTGGAAGAAGGGTTTGTCGATCAGTTGCTTGATGCGGCACACGGTGAGATGCGGCACGAAGTTCTGCCTGTCGCGGAGGTAGCCCACGCTGTCGAAAGCGTCAAGTACATCCTCTTCAAGTTCATAGAGTGCCTTGGGTTCATCTTTCATTCCCAGCCATAACACACGAGGCGAGTGGTTGCTACCAAAGATACCCGTGCGGTTGAAATCCATGGTGAATGGCAAGTGGTTCTTAGCCACTTTTTGGCAAGCCTCGATGATTATCGGGACGTCTTGGTCGGGGGTATCGCCCACGAATTTCAAGGTAAGGTGGATTTGGTCGGTCTTGCACCAATTGATGTTACGGCGTTCATGTTCCAGGTTTTTCTGGAGTCGCTGCACCAAGGCGGGATATTCTGTCCCGACAGCGATGGGAATGGCTAGAAACGTTCTTTTCATTTTTACCGAAAGCAATGTGTTGACTTTCGGCAAAGATAGTTCTTTTTTGCTTTTCTTTTTTTATTGATTTACCACAAATCTAATCGTTGACTGGTCGATTTTTAGAAAATAGATCCCATTGGATAAAGAGGAGACATCGATGGACGGGTTGATGAGGGTTCCCGTCATTAGGGTTTGACCAAAAAGGTTGGTGATGCGGTAGGAGGATGACGGTTTTACGGTATTCGGGATGACGAACAGATGGTCGGCGGCGGGGTTGGGATAGACCATGAAGGGCATGGCATCGTTTTCATCCACGACATGGATCTCATAATAGACGGCATCGCAGTCTTCTTCGCCGAGAGTCAGGATCAGCTCGCCGTCCTGCCAGAAGCATCGCAAGCCATCCACCTCATAGTCCTTGCCTACAGGAACAACGTCTTGGGGGAAGAAGCTTTTCAGATGGCCGATGCCACAGAGGATATCGCCACTGAAGAAGTCGTCTGGATCGCTCACGTTGAGCATCCGATAGGTAGCGCCGTTGTAAGAGACGTTTTGCACGGCATCCACATGCACGGTGATTTCACCCAGTCCCACATTGATCACCCATTCGTCACCCACATCGGCACCGAAGTCATAAAGCAGGGTGAACTCCTGCAAGTCCTTGTTCCACCAATAGATCCGATTGCCATCCTCATAGATGTATTCATGGGTCGCCACATCCTTGTCGTACATCGTGTTGGTCTCCACCAAGATTTTGGTGCGACGGCTGTTGATGGTGGTATCGGCGGTATATTCAAGATGCTGGTAGGTGACATCGCCATTCAGATGCTTGATCTCATAGTACCATTCGGTGCCCAGAGGGAAGAACTCGTTGGCAGATTCCACTTGATTGATATGGATGCGATAATAGAAATCCAAACCGTTGTCGATCAACAGTTTCGTAGTAAACGTCGCAGTGATCTCTTGCCCGGCATAAACCGTGTCGTTGCCCACGAGGAACCACTCGCCTCCGTCGGTTGGATTGTCGAGGTAATAGGTCTTTCCATTCGCCACAAAGGCAAGCTCCAGACTGGGAACAGGAATGTATGAAGTGTATGGCATCGGTGCCCAGTCAACGGTACCCGTCATGGTGGTTTCTTCTTCCGCGTCCATTTCGACCAATTCGACGGTATTTACCTCGTCGCCATAAATATCGTAACGAACGTGCTGTATTCCTTTGACCGCAACAAACATGTCTTCCCTGAAAACATCGTTGTTGATATACGTGTCTTTGAAAAGCCTGCCATTGTGCATCAGATAATCTGGAGTGGGAATGATGAAATCACCCCATCGGACAAATAGAAAATGCTGATCCTCGCAAGGCAAAGTAAGACAGAGCGGGTCCCAAATGGTGGACAGGGTGCCACCTTCCATTTGGAAAGTATAGTTCCTAAACGGCTGGATATCTTGCAGTTCCATTCCATTAAACTGATTTGCGTATGGATCCAGCATGACCTCACAGTGCCCAATGAAAGTATGAAGGTCGGTGTCGTCATACGTCACGCCATTGAAAACCAGCGGCCAGTCTTGTTTTTCACCATTGATGGTGATGTAATAGGTTGTATAAGGAGGATTCGGGAGTTGAAACTTCACTTTATCACCCATAGGATCAAGCATCGCAGTAATGGCATCATAACGATGTGCCGTGGTCTGCTGGACATCCATCACCGTAAAGCTACTCGTAGTCCCATTATCCAAGTCGTATTCCATCTCATTATCCAAGTCGTATTCCATCTCCTTGATAGTTCCAAAAGCCCCTATGACGGATCCCACAGGGATGGTGTCGTAGCGCACGATGAGTTCATCCATATTGGTGGGGTTGGGCCGGAAGCCATCCACCATGACACAATATTCGCGGTTGTCGGCCGTACGGATGGCCAGCCATTCCGGATAGGGTTGCGTGAGGCAAGGAACTGTTGCTGAAATAACGACTTCGCCTTCGATGTAGTTGATGTCGTTGGTGTTGAAAACGCTTTTCTTATACTCACCGTGTCCAGAATAATACAAATGTCCGTCCCGACCTTTGATAATAGCGCCATCGCCCAAGCCCCCAGGAACAGGCGAGTAAAGCGGCAGCGCCTCTCCATATTCATTGAAAGTCTCGCCATGATCCGCGGAATAGCGCAACACGGCATAATCATAGCCATCATCGCCCACGTTGTGAAGGTCATAGACGATGCCGTTGTCGGCCACGGTGAACCGCCAGTCAGGAACAAGATAGATGCCGGGTTGCTGCTGGTATTGTCCGTAACCGCCTGCCACCACATTGCCTTCGGGATCCAACTCCATGTGGTTAATATAAGCGCCTTCGAGCAGCCAGGTCCAGTTATCAATGTCATTGAAATTGGCGGTATAGATGCCCAATTCATAAATAGGGACCGCATTGGTGATGCTGATATAAACATTTCCGGCATGGTCGGCGAGGATGCAGGTAAAAACCATGTCATGCAGGAAACCGATGTTGGTTTCGTTCCACGAATCGCCGCCATCCAAGGTCCAGAAGAACTTTTCATTATTAACCATTACAATGGTGTCGTTGGATAGCGAATGCATTCCCTCTACCCAATTGGTGGAGATGCCTGACGCCTGCTCTTGCCAAGTGTCGCCGTTGTCGTCGGAGTAGCAGAGTTTGTGACTGTTTTCATTGAAAATGAAGATGCGGTTATGGTCATTGATCGTGAAATGTTTTGAACTGACATAACTCAATTCGTAGTTTGGCTCCCATGTTGTACCTTCGTCTTGCGAACGATGGAGGCCACTATAGCCCCAGTTGCTGAAAATACTGCCGTCTGCGGAGACACCGAGGAATGCGCCTTCCATTCCAATGGGTTTCCAAATGTTTTGTGCCAAGAGGCCACTGAGGCAGCCGAGGCAAAGGATCATGATAATAGCTGGTCTTTTCATGGTTTTATATTTTGAATTCTTTCTTCTTACTTCTTACTTCTGTCTTCTTCCCCGTCATATTTCATTGATAATCTCTTCAAAGCTGCGCTCATCCAGCGCGCCGTTCATCTTCTCCTGCTTGATGCGGTATTTGCGGCGGGCATAGGAGTTGGTCTGGAGGTTCATCATGATGGAGATGACCTGGTTGCTAAAACCCTGTCGGGTGAGGCTACAGATCTGCAAGTCGGTCTTGGTCAAGGTGGGATATCGCTCCATCAGTTTCTTGGTAAAGTCGCCATAAACCATGTCGATCAACTCCAAGTAGTCGTTCCATTCTTTTTCTTCGAGATTGAAGTCAACGGTGCTTGCCGTGATTTGTTCCGCAAGCGCCAAAGCGGTAACAAAGACCTTGTTTTTCTTCAAAGCCACCTCCAATTGCCGTTGGCTCTCTTCGTCTTTGAGCTTGTTTTTCAAAGTTTTCTGACGCAAGAGCAAGAGGGTCCCCAACAAGGCCACCAACAGCAATCCTACGACCAAATACAAGTAAACGGACTTCAGCTTCTGTTCCGACTGCATGGTGCTCTTTTGCACCTGTAGCTCATAATCCGTTTTGATGCGTTGCATTTCCTCATTGCGCTGTTCCTTGTGGGCTTGCATCATGTTCTCGTTGTACTTTTCAAAACATTGCAACGCCATGGGGTAATCGCCCTGCAACTCATAGATCAGGTACAAGCCTTGATAGGCCGGCATTCGCACCCCCGCTTTGTCACTTTGAGTGGCTTGGTTCAGGTAACCGATGGCAAGAGGGTCGTTTTCAAGATAATAATGGGCCATGCCCAGGGTGAGGTGACACAGATCGGGGCGTGCTCCTCCTGCAAGGGCCTGGGCAACCATCTCGATCACTTTCTCATACGCACCTTGTTCCATAGCGACATCGCGAGCTATTTCAAGCAAGAGGTCGTTTGCCGATCCCGTATCGTTTAATCTGATAGCGATGGCCAACGATTCATCGTAATACTGTTTTGCCTGATCCACTTCATGAAGCGACGCGGCTACCCTACCCGCGTTACGCAAGGCGTTCATTAATAAGGTGGAATCGTGCAACGGACGGAACAGCTCAACCGCATCCAGATGGAGACGTAGGGCTTCTTCTTTCAAGCCGTGTTTCCAGTAGCGTGTGCCGAGTTGGTCTTCAACTTGACCTTTCAGGCGGCGCACCTCGGGCAGTGTTTGGTCGCAACGGTCAAGCAACAACAAGGCCTGGCTATAGGATTCCGCCGCTGCCACCGAGTTATCGGTTGACAGTTCGAGACCTTGTTGATATAATTCCTTGGCTTTTTCTAACTGCCGCAAATGGTATTGGCAGGAGCAGAAAAAGGTTGCCACTGCAAGGATCCAAAGGATGATATGCCGTTTCGAACTAACCATGTTGCAAAGTTAGGTCGAAAACGGACCTTGTCAAGGGGTTTGGATGGAATAGCTATCAATAAGTCATAAACAACAATTGTAACCAATTGATAATCTGATTGTTTTGAAACACCGTAGCTATTGGATAGCTATTATCATAACGAATTGATAATCTCTTCAAAACTCCTTTCATCGTTGAGGCCATTCATTTTTTCTTGTTTGATACGTGACTTGCGGCGGGCGTAGGAACTGGTTTGGATATTCATCAAGATAGAGATGACCTGATTACTGAAGCCTTGGCGGGTGAGACAACAGATCTGCAAATCACTCTTATTCAAAGTGGGGTATTGTGCCATGAGGCGTTGGGTGAAGTTGCCATACACCTTATCGATAAGTGTCACGAAATCGTCCCACTCGCTTTCGCTCAGGTCGAAGTCCAGCGTCGAGGCTGTGATTTGCTCAGTGAGGGCCAGGGCGGTGACATATACTTTATTCTTCTTCAAGGCTACTTCCAGCTGGTTCTTCATCTCTTCGGATTTGAGCTTGCTGCTGAGGGTCCTTTGCCGCAAAAGCAGCAGGGTGCCCGCCAAGACGACCAACAAAACGATGAGGACAAGGTAGAGATAGAGGCTCTTGAGTTTTTGCTCAGCCTGGAGGGTGTTTTTCTGCATCTGTAGGTCGTATTCCCCTTTGATGCGCTGTACCTCTTCACTACGGAACTGCCGGTCGGCCTGGGACATGTTCTCATTGAAAAGCTCATGGCATTGGAGCGCTTGCTGGTAGTCGCCTGCATTCTGATAGATCAGATACAAGGCTTGGTAGGCCGACATGCGGACGCTCGGCTTCTCACTTTGGGAGGCCTCGTGGAGAAAGACCAAGGCCGTGTCGTTTTCGTCAAGGTAGTAGTATGACAGGCCTATGACCAGATTGCAGAATCCTTGTTCGGCGCCACCAGCAAGAGCTCGGGAAGCGTTCTCAATAGCTTGTGTATAGTCGCCGTTCTCCAGATAGAGGTCGTGGCTGGTCTCCATCAGCAACTCGTTACAGAAAGATCTATCGTTCTGTTTTTCTGCAATTTGCTTGGATTCCTCGTAATAAGCTCGGGCTTCGTCGATACGTTGCAGCGAGGCCGTCACCCTGCCGCAGTTGCGCAAAGCGGTCATTAGCAGCTTCGGTTCGTCGAGTTTACGAGACACGGCCACGGCATCAACATGCAACGTCAAAGCCTCTTCAGCAAGGCCGTGTTTCCAGTACATGGCGCCGAGTTGGTCCTCCACCTGCGCTTTCAACCGTTGCACCTCAGGCTTGTCCATGTCGCAGCGTTCGATGGCAAGCAGTGCGCGGCTGAAGCTCCCAGCAGCGGCTTCCGACTGCTTGTTGGCGCGTTGTTCCACGCCTTGTTGGAATAATGTTTCGGCTTCTTGTATGCTGCGTGCGCCTCGGTGGCAGGCCGCGAAGCCCGTCATCAGGACAAGGAACATTGCCAAGATCAAGCGCCGCGTTTTCATTTCACTACAAATTTCACGGTCTGTCCGCCTATGGTGATAAAATACATGCCGCTGGGCAGGTTTTTGATGTCGATGTATTGGGTTTCGGCGTTGATGCTGCCTAAAAGGACGGTTTGTCCTATCAGGTTGGTGATGCGGTAGGTCTGGTTTGGTAGAGACTTAATGCTTTGCGTCTCTACAAAGAGTACGCCATCGGTTGGATTGGGATACACCGCAAACGTTTCATACCCTATTGTCTCCACAATGCCGTTGTGCCATTCGGCATAGACAGCATCGCAGTCTTCGTCGCCATATTTGAAGACCAGTTCGTCCTTCACCCAGAAGCAGCGAAGGCCTTCCACGCGGTAGCTCTTGTCTCGGTTCATCAGCCGTTCCGGGAAGAAACTGGTGAGGTGGCCGATACCGCAGACAATGCTGCCGGAGAAGAGGCCGTCCGGATCGCTCACATGCAGCATCTTATAGGTCCTGCCTTCATATTCAATGTATTCTATGGCATCCACATGCATCGTGATGCTGTCGTGTTTGACATGGATTTTCCATTCGTCGCCCACTTCGGCGCCAAGGTCGTAAAGCATGGTGAATTCCTGTAATTCCTTGTTCCACCAATACACTATATTATCTTCCTCGAAAATACATTCGCGAGAAATCTCATTTTGGTTTTGTTTGTCATAGATTTGGTTAGTACGCACTATTACCTTGGCTTTGTGGCTGTCGAGGGTGGTGTCGCCGACGCACTGCAAGTGCTGGTAGGTGATGCTGCCGTCCTCTTTCTCGATTTCGTAGTACCATTCGCCTTCGAGGTTCATCTCCGATTCAATAAAATTGGTAAAATAATCCCAACCTGGAGCATTTGAATAAGCATCCATGGTTCCAATAGGAATATAAATGGGAATGTCGCGGTTTACTCCCATGAAACTATTGTCATATCCATATTCCCAGAGGGAATTGTAGGCAGTTGGTGGGGTGGGAGACTTGCTTACGATGGAAGTTAAACCACAACAATTCAATGCGCCATCGCCAATATATGAGATATTTGATGGTAAAGTGATTGTTGTCAAGGAATTACAACCGGCGAAAGCACTTGTCTCTAATCGTTCAACAGAGTTTGGAATGGTAATGGTGTTTAACTCATTAATTGACAAAAATGCATTGTGGCCAATTATAGCTATGTCATCTGGAGTGACGGTGTTTTTGCATCCTTTGAGCAAAGTGTTTGTGGCAGTCTCAATCAAGGCGTTGCAGTTGCCGCGACTGTCGTAAATTGGGTTGGCCTCGTCGACAGTGATGGATTGAAGTCTTGAGCAATTATGGAAAGCTCCTTCTCCGTAAGCGTTGTTTTCAGGGCTTATTGAAACCAAGGTAGAAGGTACATGAAGCGCTCCTATTGGACATGAAGAGAAAGCTCCACGTTTGATGGTCGTGACACCTTCTGAAATGACAACAGATGGAATTTGACAATATGCAAATGCTCTTTCACCTATTGTTGTGACAAGAGGTGGTATGACTATTGAATCACAGAGAAGACCGCATCTATCAAAGGCTCCATTATCTAATACTGTTAATGATTCAGGTAGTTTTGAAATGTGCTCTAGTGCATAGCATTGGGCAAATGAATAGTCACGGATCTCTTGCAATCCACTGCCGA
>JAFYJV010000040.1 GCA_017537965.1 Bacteroidales bacterium
ATCCTCAATCAGCAGTCGCTCGACAAGTTCGAGGACAAAGTGAAACCCGGCGGCTACCTCCTTTATGATCCCAACGGCATCACCAAGAAGCCTACCCGCAAGGACATTCACATCTACACTATCGAAGGCGCCCAACTCGCTTCCGACATGGGCAACAGCAAGGTGTTCAACATGATCATCTTGGGAGCTTTCCTGAAGTTGCGCCCCATCATCGACAACAAGAACGTCGAAGAGGGCCTGCGTCACTCCCTGCCGGAGCGCGCCCACAAGCTCATTCCGCTGAACATGCAAGCCGTCCAAGTTGGCATGGACAACGTGAAGGAAGCTTGATTCCCAGGCTTATGAACGTGAAAAAAAGCCGCCCCTAGGGGCGGCTTTTTCTATTCCATACGATAAACCATCTCCACCGATGCCACCGAAGCGGCATAGAACCAGCCAACGGCGGAACCAGCAGGCTGGATATTGGTGATCACATTGGTGGGCGGCCCCATCAATGGATTGCTACCCATCGACATGCTTAAGTTATACACAAAGGTCATGTAGTCCAAGGGAATGCTCAGCAAGTCGAGACGGATCACCTCGTTATCATGCAGTTCACTGGTCGCAATCATCCCCACGGCAATCTCCATATTAGTGAGCAAAAACTCGGGACCATTCACATAATACCCAGCATAGCCTGCCATCGGAATAGCCAGCACCCTGGTCAACGTATCCGACTTGGAAACACCATCCTCGAAAAGACGGACCAAATATACGATAGACGGATCGGGAAGGCTTTGGAAATAGGGATAGATCATGAATATCGTATCCCGCATCGGAACACCCGGAAACAAATTGAATGGCTTCAGTACCAGCGAGTCGATCACCTCAACATTGTCGGCCATGTAACTCTCGGCAAAAAGATGCTTGAAACCCTCAACCTCGTCAGGTACATCCACCAACAAGCGGTACAATGTGTTTTTCCTTCCAGCCACCGAATCGGTAAGATAATGACCAGGCTGATCCGCTTGCTCCAAGTAGGGTATGGTGTCCACTCCATCGGTCACCACCACTCTGGCACCAGTGACCATCCTGATGGCTTCAGCATTATAGAAATCAGCCGTATAGCTCAAGATTACCTCATGCCGTTTGTACTCGTCGGTAAATGAGCCTTCCACGCCAATCAACGGACTACCTTCCTCCAGATCGATAAGGATGTCCTCCGTGCATGAGAACAGCCCAAGGAGCAATAGCAAAACGATAAGTTTCAGTTTCTTCATGGCGTTCAGAATTTGAATTGATACGAAATGGACGGCACAGTGGAGAAAAGATACATCTTCTCAGTCTTCACGCCTCCGTTATCCTCATCCTGTTTGAAAGTGACCGCCCAAGTGTTGTGATGGGCGTATGCATTATACACCGACACGTTCAACTCGCTGTCCCAGCGTTTCCAACGACGATCAGGCAACTGCCAAGTCAACGAGAGGTCCAAACGATGATATGCTGGATATCTGCTCTCATTGCGGCTGCCATTGTAGATGGCGTATGTCACCCCTCCCAACGTATATTGCCCGTATGGAAAAGTCACTGGCTGTCCCGTGTTGTAAATCCAGTTGGCAGCGACACTCAAGCGAGGCGTGACGTCATAGTTTGCCACGATGACGAAGTTATGCGGACGGTCGTATGGCGAGCGGTATTCTTTCCCGAAATTGATGCCTGGGATAGTTCGATAGGAACGGGAATAGGTATAGGAAATCCAACCAGTAAGTTTTCCGACATTCTTCCTGACCAAAAACTCCACTCCAAAGGAACGTCCCTTTCCAGCACGCAATTCACCGTCGATCAACACATTGCCGTACGTCATTGCGTTATCCTTGAAATCCATGACATCGTTCAGGTCTTTGTAATAAAGCTCCACTGAACTCTCCACAGCGTCGTTCATGAAATTCCGGAAATACCCAATTGCATACTGGTCGCATTGTTGCGGTTTGACATTGGGACTGATCGGGAACCAAACATCGAAAGGCAAGCCGCCCGTTGCTGCAGAAGCCACCTGCACATACTGGTAGGTGCGAGAATAGGACGCTTTCACCGAGGAGACTTCATCAATACGATACATGGATGCCAACCTGGGCTCGGCATGGAATTCCGTGTTGAAGATCTCGCCCTTGTCGTAATGGATGGTATCGGCCACTTGATAGTTGTCATTGAAGACAAAGAAATCCTCAGCGCCAATGTTCTGGAAACAGGAGAGCCGAAGTCCGTAACGCATTGAGAAACTTGGACTGATCATGTGGTCATGAGTAAAATACAAAGCGTGTTCAAGTCCTTTGCGCCTCACCACGGTCATGCTGTCAAGATTCAGGTATTGCGCCAAAGCGCCTCCACGGTCCTCAAGACGCCCTTGCTCAAGCGAAAGATAAGTGGATGTCAATCCCCAGCGTGAAGTATGGTTTTCGTTCCACAACATGGTGAAATCATAGTCGAGCCCTACACTTTGAGAGCCGGCGGTTAAGGTAAAATCGTATGGATCAAACCAAATATCGATGTCATAGCTGTATTTTGTACCCACCAAAGAAAGGTTTGAAGCAAGTCTGTCGCCAAAGATATGGTTCCATCGCAACGTAGCACTTGAATTGCCATAGCCGAGTCCCATCATATTCATCACTTGGAAACGGTCTCTTCCATGATAAGCAGAGAGAAAGAGTCGATTGTTGTCGTTAATCCGCTGTGTCACCTTGGCGTTGAGGTCGTAGAAATAGATGTCGGAGCCTTTCACGTCATCGCCCATGAAGGGGATGACCAGCCCTGCGTATGTGGTTCGTCCACCCAACAACAAGGAAGTCTGATTGTTGAAGAGTGGGGTCTCCAAAGTCAACCGACTAGTTACCAGTCCCATGCCACCCTGTCCACTGAGTTTCTTTGGCATCTCGTCCTTCACTTTCACGTCAAGAACAGATGAGAGACGCCCTCCGTAATTGGCAGGGATGTCGCCTTTGTACAAGGTGGCTTCTTTGACCACGTCGTTGTTGAACACCGAGAAGAAACCCAGGAAATGGGAAGCATTATAAATAGGAGCGTCATCCAGCAGAATGAGGTTTTGGTCGGTTCCGCCACCACGTACACTGAAGCCTGAAGAGCCTTCCGAGGCAGCTTGGACGCCAGGCAAAAGCTGTATGGTCTTGATCACATCCACCTCTCCCATCAAGGCAGGAATTTTCTTGATGGTTATCATGTCGAGGCTTTGCACGCTCATGGCCATCTGCGAGACATTTCTGTCGGTCTTTTGGTCAGTCACCTCCACCTCCGAAAGGGTTGTTACATCTTGCTGAAGCTTTATGTTTATTGTCACAGGCTTGGATCCGACAATGACACTTTTCTCAACAGAATGATAGCCCACATAGGAGTATTGCAGAAGATGCTCCCCGTACGGAAGTTCTAGTTCATAAGCGCCCTTCCCATTGGTGGTCGCGCCGATCTTAAGCTGTTTTTCATAGACTGCGACACCGATCAGTGTCTCCCCCGTCTCGGCATCACGTACGACACCAGCCACACGGCCTTTCTGCTGTGCCGACGCCATCAACATCATCAGGCAAACGCCGACCAGCAAAGCCCCTCTCTTCATGCTGTTAAGTTACTGTTCTTTCGTGCTGATTTCAACAGTATTCTCGCTGTAACGCTTCACACCGTCTCCGTCAACAACAACGTATGCCCTGAAAACATATTCTGTCGCCGCCTCCAATTCATTCACCTGGGCAGCAAACGAATTGTCGGGCAACATGGCGACAACGATCGATGGCACTTGAGTGAGATCACTCACGGGAACACCCATTGCGGAGCCAAGACAATGCTCAATTGTCAACTCCTCTTCATCGTCTATGCCTTTTTGTCTATACACAAAACCCATTTCCGTAATTTGATGTGTTCCCAGTTCGCCCGCATAGTGAGCCGACACCAACAAACTATTTGCTGTATAGGCCATATCGGTAACTAACGAGGGCAAAACATCCATCGTCACTTCCAACGACAACTCCCCTCCCAAAGACGAGGTGTGGAACGTCAAAACATCACCCATGTAAACGGCTCCGTTTTCGTCAGTGATTCTCAGATATGCGCGGAAATAATAAGTAGTATTTGGTGTCAGGTTCTCCACGATGGTATCATAACGTTTATCCCAAATCGCATTGGCTACCCTGATAACACTATCGTTCAAGATAGATGGCTCGGGATGCGTCGCCAACAAGAATCCTGCTTCATGCAACGGAACATTTTGCAAACCTTTTTGTGTCTTTCCGAACAATTTCACACTCGTTGCACTAAGTGTATCCGCTTTTATCGTAGAGGCTACCGGTTGGCTGGAAAACAGGTAACTGGCTGCTGTGCTCCATGCTTCACGCTCCCAACTATTCATCGCATACGCCTTAAACCAGACTTCCTCTGGAGTAAGTGATATGTCACCGACAAAGGAGACCGTCACCGTATCATTCTCCAAAGTGTCACTCAGTAACGTCACTGGATCAATCACATTATCAACACTTAACGTATCGTTTCCATAGTAAATCTTATAAACGCACTCGTCCTGCATGGATCTCCAATGACCAGAAGCTGATGCATAGCAATTAATACGTCCGTTGTCCATCAAAATGGAATCAATGACCACTATCGGAGCGCCCGGATCCAAAGTCTTGAAACTCCCTGAAACCGCTGTATCCGTGACAATCAAATCAGAGAGCATCACCAAATAACTATAAGTAGTTTCAGGAATCAAGTTCCACAAGGTGTCTTTTATTTCCATAGAGGAAGTGAGGATGGTATCTTTGAGAAGAGTGATTTTCTTCAAGTCTGACCAGGCCGAATCCGTTGTCAGATCTCCAATAGCATATTCTAAATCCATTTGGTCGATCTGAATCCTTTCGACATGCATTGCCTCTAAATCCAACTTGATTGTATATGCCGCAAAGTCAACATTATTTGCGATGGTGCACTTGACCAATGCCTTGTTTCCGTCAGCAGAAATCCAAGAGCCAGGGACATCTCCCTCTTGCTTCTGGCAGGAGGCCAACAAGATAACGCCCATCAACAATACGAAAAACAATCTCCAATTTTTCATAGCTATTTTTTTTGATAGTGGTTGCAAAGATACAACTATTTTTCAATATCGACAGTTTTCGGACGGGGTTTATACGGCATCTTAGCCATTTTTTCCACTTCCAAAGAAGGCTGGCCGAATTCTTCCGTTACCTTGCCCAAGAGCAGATATACCCCATCGCCTTGAAAAGGCCATGCTTTGTACGTCTGCGGAAAATGTACCGTGTCGAAGGCCTCTCCAGTGGCATCCACGAAAGTGCCCAACGCCATCGGCTCACCTTTGCATGTTCGGACATATTTGATGGTGACCAGCTTGCCCAGCATACGGAAACGCCTCCCCACGAAGCGCAACATCTGCGAAGCCATCAGCTCACCACGAAATGAGGTTTCCAACAAGTCGAACCAAGTCATAGAAACGGGGAAGCCGTACAACTCAATCTCGTCGTATGCATTTTGCAAGGCGTTGGTCTTGAAGTCGGGAAAACTAAAACGTTGGTTCTCAACTCTAAACAAAGATTCTGGTTGTTCTGTTTTGGTTTGGCCTTTATAAAGATAGGCCTGCCATAGCAACTCGGCCTTGGTCTTCTTGGTAAAACCAAACGCCCCGCTTCGAATCAGCAGGACGAGTTGCTCCATGCTGAACGATACCCTGTTGATGAAATCGTCAAGATCCTTAAAGAAGCCATGGGCATTACGGTCCGCAACGAAACACTCCACAAAATGCCGCTCGATCCCCTGCAGATGGACGAAGCCCATAAAGACGGTATTCCCCTCCAAGATAGTCAAATAATCACTATGGTTGACACAAGGTAGATGCACCTTTGCTCCCATGCGCCGCGCTTCGTTGAAGTAGAACCACGTTCGATAAAAGCCCCCGAAATTGTTGATCACCGCCACTTGAAACTCCAAAGGGAAATGGCTTTTCAGGTAAAGGCTCTGGTAGCTTTCCACCGCGTAGGATGCCGAATGCGCCTTCGAGAAGGAATAGCCCGAAAACGACTCGATTTGCCGCCACAGCTCCTGCGCCAAAGCATCGGGATAACCCTTGGCTTTGCAGTTGTCGAAGAAACGTTTGGTCACCGCCTCAAACTCCGACTTGTCGCGCATCTTGTGTCCCATCATGCGACGCAGCACATCGGCCTCAGCCAAGTCCAAGCCTGCGAAATAATGTCCCACCTTGAGCACGTCCTCTTGATAGATCATCACGCCGTAGGTCTCGCCCAGCAGTTCCTTCAAGAGCGGATGTCTATAATCCACCGATTCAGGATGATGGAAGCGATGGATGTATTCACGCATCATGCCCGATCGGGCCACGCCGGGACGGATGATGGAGCTGGCCGCCACCAGGGTCTTGTAGTCGGAACAGCGCAACTTGCGCAACAGGCCACGCATGGCAGGACTCTCGATATAGAAGCAGCCGCAGGTCTCGGCTTTAAGCAGTTGCCGCTTTACCAGTTCGTCCTCTTTCAGCGCCTCTACCTGATGGATGTCGATGCGCACACCATGGTTACGTTCCACCAACTCCACGGCATCGCGGATGTGGGCAATGCCACGCTGACTGAGGATGTCGATTTTGATGAGTCCCAGCTTCTCGGCGGAATACATGTCGTATTGCGTAGTGGGAAACCCCTTGGGGGGCAAGTCGAGAGCGGCGTAGTTGGTGATGGGCTCCTCGGTGATCAGCACGCCGCCCGCATGGATGGAGCGCTGGCGGGGAAAGTCGCGGATGCGTTCCATCGGGTCGGCTTCACCCTTGGGCAGGCCGAACACCTTCCCTATTTCACGACTGATGGAATTTTCCTGAAAGGTGACTGTGGCACCCAACAAGGCCACATGATCGTAGCCGTATCTTTTGAAGATGTACTCGATGACTTTGTCACGGTCGCGCCACGAGAAGTCAAGGTCGAAGTCGGGCGGACTGCTCCGCTTGGGGTTGAGGAAACGCTCGAAGTACAGGTCCAGCTCAATGGGATCCACATCCGTGATTTTCAGGCAATAGGCCACCACACTATTGGCGCCACTGCCCCGACCCACATGATAAAAACCTTGCGAGATGGCGAAACGCACGATGTCCCAGGCGATGAGGAAATAGGCGCAAAAACCCATTTTTTCAATGATCTCCAACTCCTTTTCAACACGTCTGTAAGCAGTCTTGTTGGCAGTCCCGTAACGATAGACCATGCCGTCGAAAGCCAGCTTGCGCAGCAGCTCGCGGTCGTCATACACATTGTCGGTAAAGCAACGCTTGTTTTTCGGAAGGTCGTCCAAGTTGATCTCGCAGACATCCAAGATGCGTTCGGCATTCTCTATGAGTTGTGGATACAAGGCAAATGTTGTCTTATACCGTTCGAGGGACAGCAAGATCTCATCGGGAGCGGCACAAGCCTTGGGATCCAGGCGTGAGATCAACACATTCTCGTCGACGGCCCGCAAACACTGATGCAACTTGAAGTCGTCCGCCTCGGCAAAGGTGATGGGCTGCATGGCCACCAGCTTCTCAAACGAGGTGCATCTGTACAGCTTGGTCAGTTGAGAGAAACGCACGCCCAAGAATTCGTACTCGTTCAGCTGGGCAAGTTTCCGCTTCCCAAAAGGATAGATCACGAAGACGTTTCCCCACTCGGGTGCCGTTTCCGGATAAGGCTGTTTGCTGATGTTGTGTTGCGTCAAGAATCGATTGATCTCAGCAAATCCCGCATTGTTTTTAGCCAAAGCCACATACAACAACTCGTTGCCGTTGCGCACCTCCACTCCCATCACTGGCCTCACCCCTTTTCGTTGGCATTCCGTCACGAAGTCGGCGGCACCCATGGTGGTGTTGATGTCGGTCAGCGGCAAGGTACGATACCCCAATGCCGCTGCCCTTCCCACCAGGTCTTGGATAGGCATCGTGCCGTAACACAGGCTGTTATATGAATGGACGGCGATTAACATCTCATTATGGCATTCTCCCCAAACCGCCGCTTGATCTTATCCATAGCAGCATAAAGTTGCGTCAACTCAATATTATCGTCAAACAAAGCCAGTTGCGGCATGCCGTTGACCAGTTCACTCAATCGCACCCCGACCAGTCGGATCATCATGCGACGATTGTAGAGGCGGTCGAAAATGCCGTTGACAGTGTCACGCAACACATGGTCGAAAGCCGTGTAAGGGATACGCTGCTGCATGTCGTGCGTGTCAAAATTCGAGTAGCGGATCTTCACCGTCACGCAACCGGCCAGCTTACGCTGTGAACGCAAGTCGAAGCCCAGGCTCTCCACCATCCTGGCCAGATAGCGCTTGATAGCCGCCACATCAATGGTGTCCTGCTCGAAGGTCCGTTCCTTACTGATGGACTTTCGCTCCTGATAAGGACAAACCGGCGTGTTGTCGTGCCCATTGGCCTTCTTCCAGATGTCAAGACCATGCTTGCCCAGCACCTGTCCCATCGCCTCCGGTGGGATACGGCGCAAGGTGCCAATCAACTCCACCCCCATCAAGCTCAGCAAAGCGTAGGTTTTGGCGCCCACCATCGGGATTTTTTGGATTGAAAGTGGATCGAGGAAGTTGTTAATATAAGGTACAGGAACCCGTTTCTCCCCATTAGGCTTGGCCTCCCCCGTGGCAATCTTCGCCACCGTCTTGTTTTCAGAGAGCCCGAACGAAATCGGCAATCCCGTCTCACGGATGATCTTCTGCCGCAACTCATGCGACCACAGTTGGCAGTCGTGAAAGCGATCCATGCCCGTTAGGTCAAGGTAATGCTCGTCGATTGACATCTTTTCATAGACGGGAGCACTGTCGGCGATGATGTCCGTCACCAGGCGCGAGTAACGGCTATACAACTCCATATCGCCCCGGATGAACACCGCTTGCGAGCACAATTGCTTCGCCATCTTCATGGGCATCGCCGAATGCACCCCAAAACGCCTTGCCTCATAACTGCACGTCGATACCACCCCGCGGTCACCCATGCCGCCCACAATCACCGGCTTGCCCTCCAATGAGGGATTGACAAGTCTTTCCACCGACACGAAAAAAGTGTCCAGATCCAAATGCAAAACCGTACGTTCCATATTTTTTCCTCCTTTTACTTGACAATTCAAAAATTCATTGTATCTTTGACGAGTTTTTAATCAAAATATTCGCCGTAAATCTAATCATTTTTTGATATGTTTTTCAGTTCAAACATAAAATTTTTGCGCAAGCACCGCGGTCGCACCCAGGACGACGTCGCTTTTGCACTCAACATGAAGCGATCCACCTTGAGTGGCTATGAGAACGAGGTCTCCGAGCCCAACCTCGAAGCCTTGATTGCCTTTTCGAAATACTTCAACATTGCCATTGACACTCTGGTGAAAATCGACCTCAGCAGCTTCAGTGAGGGACAGCTTTCCCAGCTGGAACGCGGCTTCGACGTGCATCTCCGTGGCAGCAACCTGCGCGTATTGGCTACCACCGTCAACAACGACAATGACGAGAACATCGAGCTGGTGACTGAAAAAGCCAAAGCCGGCTATGCCACAGGTTTCGCAGATCCCGAATATATCAAGGTATTGCCGACTTTTACCATGCCATTTCTATCCCGCGACCGCAAGTACCGTACCTTCCAGATCAGCGGCGATTCCATGCTACCCATCCCCGACGGGGCCTACATCACCGGCGAATACGTCCTTGACTGGACCCATGTCAGGAACGGATTGCCTTACATCATCCTCACACAGGATGAAGGCATCGTCTTCAAGATCGTAGAAAATAAGATAGAAAGCGAAGGCAGACTCACCTTGAGTTCACTCAATCCGCTCTACAAGCCTTACGATTTGGCCGCCACCGACATCAAGGAGGTATGGCGATTCGTCCATTACATCAGCACAGAAATACCGCAACCAAACCAACTTCGCGAGGAGCAACTGCTGCAAACTGTCCAAGCGCTACAAAAGAAAGTCGAAGAAATCCAATTGAAACTGAACCTATAAAAAGCACTCCTTATTAATTATAACTTTTTTCGCAGAAGGGTGGTTTCATAATTGCTTGTTAATCATATAATTATATTGTATTGTAGAATTAAATTTGATTTTTTTGTAAAAATTACTTGACAATATCAAAAGATGTTGTATTTTTGCAAACGATACAGTATCAATTTTATTAACAAATAATCTCAATCATTAGCATTATGAAAATCCACTTATTCAAAGCAGCTGCGTTGTGTGTCATTGCAACGTTTCTGAGTGCTTGCAACAAAGAAAGCACCACCCAACTGATTCCAAACAAGAACAACGAGAAGAGTCCTCTTCCGATCGAACAACTAAGGACCTTCCAAAAACAGATGGAGGCTGTCAAGGCACATCCCGACCAACGCAGTCAAGAGACCCTTTCACTTCCCGATGCGCTATGGGATGTCGAAAATCTATTCAACCTCACCTACAGCGATCCCAATCAATACTACAGCCAAACCACCGATCATGAATTCATCCTTACTCTTCCGGTAAACAACAGTCAAGAAGTAGATGTCGTCGATGCAGCAAACCTCTACAATCAAATCATTGAAGAAGCACGACTCGCCTTGATCTCCGATCCTTCTGAAACGACAGGTTTTGTTTCTCTCATCATTGAACAACCCGAAACAACCTACGGTTACGCTCAAGTGAAATGCATTGGGAAGACTGGGGAACGTTGCAATTATAACCTTCCCACCACCTTTCCGGAAGGACCTTTCGATCCAAGTGACAACTGGTTGTTCGCTGCTCCCATGGGAAAATGCGATGACCCCGACATCCCATCCGGTGCTGACAAGCAGCTTCAGGAAAAGTTGCATGACCAATTAATCGAGGACACTCCCGAAGCCCCCATGGGATATAGGAATATCTATATCAACAGAAAAAGGTTTGTATTTGATGGAGTCAATACCCCAGGGGTATTCTATACACAAAACCCAGAAGACATTTGCATTGACTTCCAAGGCATGAACACTTTATTTAAAAAAGAGAAAGTAATCATTAGCACCACCATTCCTGAACAATATCATTTGTACAACTACGCACCTGTATCCATAGAGATTTCCGGAATACAAACCGAGGACGGTTCTGGTTTGACACATCGTAACGAGGTTGAGTACGGACTGCTCTATCAAGTAAGCAAAGACGAATTCGGAGAAGTGAAAGACCTGCTCCAACCTTAAGTCATCCTTGTTGTGACACCGTCCAAATCCCAATTCACCATGAAAAAGCATCACTATATCACAATTCTATTATTCCTGCTGTATGGCAATTTGTCATCACAAAGCTGGGTCGTCAATTATCATGGCTATCCCTTGGGGCGCACCCATTTCTCGGCAGGCTTTGTGGATGAGGACGGTGTCACATTCCTTTCGGGACAAGAAGGTCCTGACAATGACCGACCCAAAACGTTACTGATGCGTATCAACCAAGATGGAAGCCACTCTGAAACAATATACGATGCAGAAGGTTTCTACTCCAAAGCCACATGTATCGTGGAGACCGACGATCATCATTTGTTTGTTGCCGGACATCTTTTTGATGACACAGAAGATTATCTCATAATCCTATTATTTGACAAAAACTTGAACTTGCTTTCAGAACAAAGGATTGAAAAAGAAGTGGATGCAATAAGTTTTGGCACCTGCAGGGCCTCCTCCGACAATCACGGAAACATCATCGTCTCTTCCTCGGTCAAGCAAGCCAATGAATATGGAGGCTATTACAGCCGCGGCGTCTTCTTCAAATTCAACCGACTGGGAGAGATGATCTCACATCGATACCTCGTAGAAGAATACCCGAGCCCAGAGTATTTCTTGATGAATTTCCAATTGAGACAAATGTGGTATAGAAATGACAGCGAGACTTTGCTCTGTCTGGTGCCGGGATATGGCGGTGTCATGTCTTTCATCACCTTCGATTCCGATTTCAACTATCTAGAAGAGCACCCTATCTGGAGAGAAATTGATGAAAAAGTGGATCACACGCTCTTTGATGATTGTTACACGGATCATTGGCTTTCTGATAGCGAAGCATTGTTTTTCAGCAGCAGAGGCGACGCCGACCACAACAAGCTCCGCATCTCACGACTCAACACTCAAGGGAAGTTCTTGGAATACATCCACCTCAATGAACGGCCCGACACCATTGACGACGCTGCCAAGCACCGTTGCATGGCTACAGCCAATGACAGCACTTTCTACCTTAGCTTTCACCAACACACCATCCCGTATTATCCAGGATCCGCCTGTGTATATCTACTCAACGACAAGATGGAGATCATCGGCAGACACATCGATGAAACACATGAAGCTTTCCGCTCTTTTCTTATCTTCCCCACTAAGGACGGAGGCTGCATTACTGTTAACGACTCCTGTATCATGAGTTCATTCGCCACCCAAAGCCATCCAGTCATCACCAAACTGAGCCGAAACGACTTTGAAACAATTCCATGGAGCGTCTCAAATACCTATATCGACAAAATCCATGCCTACCCCAACCCTACAGAAGGACGTTTGACCATTCCTTTATGCGGTCTGAATTTATCTGATGCCCGTTGCCAGATCTACGACAATCTCGGCAGGTTAATCACTGACCGACAAATACATAATTGCGACGCCTCCATATTATTGGATCTTTCAAAACTCGACCCTGGCATCTACTGCTATCGTATCTACGCAAACGACAAAACACTGTTTTCAGAAAGAATCATCAAAAAATAGCACGCTTTTGTTCTTCTATAAAGTGATTTGAGCCAGTCCCTCGTCGTACGGCTTGTGGACTGGCTCCAAACCCAACGAATCCATCGCCATATTAACAAAAAAGAAATAAACAATTAAAAATCAGTATATTATGAATAAAAAACTATCTCTTTCGATTCTCACCATCGTATTATCAATAGGATTTGCTTCCCATGGATCCGCTCAGAATGGCGACTGCATTCAATGCACTGGATGCACTGTCACGGGCACTTACGCCTCAGCAATAGGCAAAAACAACACAGCCTCTGGAAACAACTCTTTTGCCGGAGGATACAATAGCACGGCTTCTGGGAGCAACAGTTTTGCCTTCGGATATGACAGCAAGGCAACACAATCCACAAACACCGCCATTGGCAATACCGCCTTGGCCTCAGGCGTAGGCGCCTACGCCATAGGATCATACGTAAAAGCCAGTGCACAAAACTCATTTGCCATCGGATTTGGAACAACCGCCAACTACCCTCTGACAAACAGCACTCCAAATAGTATCGCATTGGGGACAAACAGCAAAAAACCCACCATGCTGATCACAAAAGCATCTGGCAACAATTACACTGGGAAAGTAGCCATTGGCCCAGTTACCAGCCCTCAAGCAAAGTTACACATCAAATCCGACAGCAACGAAAATGTCGGAGTCTTTATCGAAACATCCAACAAGGCAACTCAAACGGCATACCTCAGCTTGTTCGACTCGGAACACAGACTCGCCGTGGGCCCAACAGGGGCCATGGAACTCAGTGCCGGATCCGGTGCCATGAATCTTATGGGAGATCACTATTGTTTCGGCATTAAGGACGAAAAGAAAATCCGACTGTACACTCAAGGCGGGACAGGCATCTACTGCAATGTAAAAAGATACAAAAACGCCGAAATAAGGGACGAAGAAGGATCCTCTTATGCCATCGATTTCAGCAATGAAGCATTGTGCATCCGAACCGCAATAAACCAACCACAACGCGGTTCAGAAATCACTAATTGGAAAGAATCTTTCTACCTATTTACCGATGGGAAAATCGGAATTGGATCAAAAACGTCCTTTATTGAGAACAAAGAAGACGAAATCTTAACCGTTCAAAGTCCAAAAAAGATGGATTTCAACGCAAACAACATCACACTAAACGGCAAGATTGGCATAAACACCGCAAACAATGTCGCCGACTACGCATTAGCGGTCAATGGAGGTATCATTTCCTCAAAAGTATATGTCAAAGAAGTGAACCAATGGCCCGACCATGTCTTTACAGACGACTATCCCCTGCTCAGCATAGCAGAATTGGAGGAATACGTGAACCAGCACAAACATCTTCCTGGAATACCCTCAGAAAGAGAGGTCACCCAGCAAGGATACGATCTTCAAGAAATGCAATATCTCATAATGGAGAAGATCGAAGAAATGACTCGTTACATAATCCAGCTTCAAGAAGAGATCGACAGTATAAAAACCAAATCCAATTGTCAAGTACAGTTTTCCTACGACGCTAGCGGAAACCGCACCTCAAGGAACATCGTCATTGAGCGGATCCCAAGCAACGATAATAAACCTGCTGATTCTCGAGACCTTGCTTACGAGCTCTTTCCCAACCCAACTACAGGACAATTCAGCATTCGCCTGAAAGAACCCCAGACCGACTCGAAAATACATGCAACTTTGACAACCAATGCTGGCAAAACACTGGAAACCAGAGAGATTCACGGAACCCAATCTGATTTCGACTTGTCTGGACAATCCAATGGGATCTATTTCCTTGAAATCAGGACTCCCGAAGGCACTCAAACTTGGAAAGTTATCAAGCAATAAGACAGAAGGGAGACATTCATGAAAAAGCATTTACTTCTTCTCCTACTAGCTGGAGCATGGAACATGGCACAAGCCGACCACCATCTTATGTTGTCAGATGAAATCCATTGCGACCAAAACATGCATATTTACGCAACTGATTATATTCTTCTGAACCCGGGATTCAAAGCAGAAGCCCATGATGGATATGATATCTTGATCGACATTGACGCCTATGATATCAATCCCCCAGCGACAGGCATTTTTGGAGGACCGTTGAGTCAAGACAACGGAGTGGTCGGCGCCCTCGGAGGAATCATTGACGTAGGAGCCATGGGGGCTGCCACTTATGCCATCCCCATAGAACTCCCCAAAGGGCTGGGCGGTTTATGCCCACAACTATGCATTTATTACAACAACCAAAAACGGAATGGATTGTTGGGCTGGAATTGGGATCTTGGAGGGCTTTCGGCAATCACCCGAAACGGAAAAACGCTCTATCACGACAACCAAATAAGCGCTGTCAACTATAACGACGATCGCTTTTCACTGGATGGACAACGTCTAATGTGCGTTAGTGGAGACTACGGAAGCAACAATGCCTCATACCGGACAGAGCAAGATCAAATGAATAAAATTGTCTCTTATTCGGAAAGCGGCTTCACCGGCCCTTCTTATTTCAAAGTATGGACCGCTGACGGCAAGATCCTTTCCTACGGCAATTCTTCCGACTCCAAAGCACTGATCAATAGCACAAACAATGTCAATGTGTGGCTCCTCAAAAGCATCGAAGACCGCTATGGCAATCTCGTTGAATACCATTATCAAACGGCGCCAAATATGTATTGGCTCACCAGCATTGACTATTCCGGCAATAGCAATGACGGAATAGCCCCGAGATTCTCTGTGGAATTCCAGTACAACGTTCGAACTGACAGCGAATCCATGTATGTAGGGAACTGCCTTTACCGGATGAATCAAATCCTAAACACCATCACCGTGAAGAACCAAGGGAACTTGATGGGATCATATCAATTTGAATACCAAGAGCCCAACGCCCAATACGGCTACTGTTATCATTTACTCACCTCCATCAAGTATTCTGCAGGAGGAAGGCACCTTAATCCCACAAGGATAGAATGGGGGACCAACAATTTCGACATCCATATCATCAATGAGACCAACATCAATGTCAACACCAGCAATATTGAGAGTGCTTTCGCCCACGCCGTAAAATTCAACGGCGACCTTAATGGCGACGGATACACCGATGTGATCGCAGTCAGATCCAACCTCAACAACTCCTACTATTCGCATGCCGATGTGTTTCTGAACAAGGGATTATCGTCAGACAATTTAATGTTTGACCATGTCAAGACCATTCAACTGAGTCCACACATTAACTGGATTTACGTGGCCGATTTCAATGGAGACGGTCGCGATGACATCTTGCTGACAGAAAGAAATCGTGCCCTATTCCCTTTTTGCGACCACATCGAAACAAAAATCCTGATCACCAAACAAAATCCTTCAGGAACAATGCAGTTCACAGAACATGTATTACCCAGCCATCCCATTGCAAACGACTTGTTCGAATCGCTCTTGATAGGTGATTTCTTTGGAGAAGGAAAGCAATCCATTCTCATTCAGGCACTGATAAGCGAGCAAAGACAAGGCGACCCGCACACAATAGTTTATCGCTACAACGACAGCACCAATGAGTTTCAATCCTATGAATCGAGCGCTTATTTGTCCTCGACACGTTTCTTCCCCGCCGACTACAATGGCGACGGAGCGACGGAAATCATGTACAAGAATAGCGGTGGCGCCACGACCATTGTAAAACTACGGCTTTCCAACAACATCCCATACTACTCACAAGTGTACCATGGCGATCCTTGTTTTTGGGAAGACTGTTATCCTGGAGATTTCAACGGGGACGGCATCACGGATGCACTGTTTTACCAGTCGGCTTATGAGCCACATTGGTCCGTCTCTCTATTCAACACATTGGGAATCTCAGAAACCAGATACGGATTGTCCAATACTATCCCATACGACACACCAGACAACCCCTATTTCACTTTGGACAATCCCAACGAGACCGAACAATTCATCAAAGTGGGCGATTTCGACGGCAATGGATGCTCCGACTTGATTCTCAAGGAAGGCAATACCGTCCATGTATATTACGGACCACTCAACTCAAACAGTTCGGATGCTCCATTCTCATATAGCCGACACATCAGCACTACACTGTTTCATTATTTCAACAACATGGATATCTGTCTTGGAAACTTCCTAGGCGAAGACAATCTGTCTTTTTTAGGGAACTACTCTCTTTCACATCTTCCCTCCATGTCAACACCCCATGAAGTCAAAAGAATTACCGATGGTTTTGGAAGAAAGATCGAGTTTCAATACGAATACCTGATGCCCAAGCCAAACAATCCATCAGAAAATGACTTCTACTATTGTCCAAGCTCCTGTTCGAACTACAGCCAAAAGATCTACAGCATTCCCATCCCGTTACGTGCATTGAAAAAACTGACGACATATAACATCAAAAACAAACCCATCACCACCGAATGCCAATATCATGGCGCACTCCTCCACAAACAGGGAAAGGGATTCCTTGGATTCAGCAAAACCATTCAAAAAGACTATTGCAACAATCAACTGCAGAAGCGGACGACACGTCAATTTGAAATGATGTACTCTTACGATGTTTTTCAATTGGCAATGGCTGAGGAATCGGTATTTGACAAAGACAATCGGCTGATGGCCAAATCCACCTATTCCAATCTCCTCTATCACAACTTGAAGAACAGCAAAGTATTCGTTCCTATCACAAACAAAACCATAGAAGAATACGACGTCTCCCACCCTGAAAACCTATTAAAAAAAGAAATCAACGAAACGGTAGTTTCAACAAATAGCGACGTTCTTTTCAAGTACGACGAGATCATAAGCACGGTCGAAATCAAAAAAGGAATCACCAACAACCCCAACATCCAATTGGCTGACTATTGCGAATTCCAGACAAAGACCCTCACTGAATATGCGCCCAACATACTCAATAGTTGGTTGATCAACCGACCAAGCTCCATTACTACCATCTCTCATAGTCAAGGTAACGATGACATTTATCGACAAAAACTGATCACTTACAACAGCGCCAAGCCCTTCCAAGTAAAATCCATCACGGAAATACCGAATGATGGAAGCCATCCAGAAGACCGTTTGACAAAAAAGACTACTTATCAGTATGACCTCTGCGGGAACATCATCACTCAAATAGTCAGCACGCCAAACGACACCGTCGCATCAAGGACTGAATCCTTTGAATTCAGCAAAAACCACGGTCGAAGACTATTGACCAAGCACAAAGATGCAGCTGGTCATATTACTTTGATGGATTACCACCCCGTGTACAGCTACTGTATTTCCAATATCAATTGCAACCAACAGGAAACACGCTATGAGCAAGATCCCTTTGGCATCACCTCACGGACTTATCACCCCGACAGCACAGTCACTTGTCATGCACTCCGTTGGAGCGAGAGTGGATCCTCCTTCTATCGATGGGAAAAGAAAACGGGATTGCCGACGAAAATCACGACCTACGCAATGACAGGAGAAATCCTCAGCAAATCAACCTACTCCCTCAATGGAGAAAGCATTCATGCAGTTTACGAATATGACAACTATGGCAGGATCAAAGAGGAAAAACTACCGTACCAACAAGGAAGATCTGGCAATTCCACCAGTTATGACTACGATCAGTTTCATCGGATCCGAAGAATCGACCATCTTGATGGCAGTTATGAAATAATCCAATATGATGGGCCTCAGACGAACACTTCCTTTCACTCCCAAAGTGGAGAAGAACAAATTGAATCCAAAACCCTCAACACCATGGGATGGGTCATCCAATGCACTGATGCCAATGGAGTCAGCGTCATTTATGAATACAATGCAGAGGGCAAGCCCAAATGGACCCAGATTGAAGGATTGGACGAAACGAGAATCGAAATGGACTACGACGCCCTCGGAAACAGGATTTTACTTATTGATCCAGACTACGGAACCACCACCAATGTGTACAACGCTTTCAACGAGCTGGTTCGTCAAACAACTCCCAATCAAGATGTCATAGAATATGTATATGACAAACTCGGCAACAAGACCCATTGCATTGAGGTGGACAATAAACACAATCGCTCCACCACAACCGAGTGGCAATACGGCAAAGAAGAAGGCAGGAAGGGACTCCTCGTAAAGATCTTGTCAGAAAACCAATCCATTGACTACGATTACGACGAACACTTGCGTTTGAGCCGTATTGACGACCATTGTCTGGGAAAGACTTACACGACATCTTACACCTATGACAACGCTTCTAGAGTATCCAGCATCCTATACCCCTCCAACTTCAGAATCCAATACTGCTATACCTCAGAAGGACATATTCGAAGCATCATGGATCAAAACGACAACGTGCTTTGGAGGGTCGATGAATCCAACGCTTTTAGCCAACCAACCAAAATCACCACTGGAAATGGAATTACAACCGAATATCATTACGATCATGCCAACCAACGACTCATAGGCATCCATGCTCAACGAGACGACGAAGTCGTCCAAGACTATGTTTACGAGTACGATGGATTCTCCAACATGACAAGCCGATATGATATGAAACACAGCCTTAGCGAACACTTCACCTACGACAATCTGAACCGCCTCACCAACGTATTCAACGGACAAGGCGAGAGTCAGTTCTGCTATGACGAATTGGGGCGCATGATACAAAAAACACGTGAAGGCGAGACGATCTTCAGCCAAACAGACTATTCCGGCCCAAAGCCTCACGCTCTCAAATCGGCACAGACCCACGTTGGTGTTTTCCCACAGGAACGCATGGATATCGAATACAATGCATTCGGCAAAGTGACTTCCATCAAAGAAGGCGAAAAACAGATCTCCTATCTTTACGGTTTCGACCATCAACGCATCAAGATGGTAGAAGATATCGACAGCAAGCATCGAGAGAAGATCTATGTGAACGGTTGCGAGTTCATTACCCAAGCCGATAAAGACGAAGTGGTCAGGACATTCCTCTCTTGTCCTTCGGGCGTCTTCGCCGTAGTTGAGACCGTTGACAACAATAACAAACTATTCTATATCCACAAAGACCATCTTGGTAGTTGGACAACCATCACTGACCAACATGGAACAATAGAACAGGAAAACAACTTCGATGCATGGGGTAACAGCACTAACGGCGACGACCTGTTGTTCGACAGAGGCTATACCGGACATGAACACATCCGAGGGACGGGGCTCGTCAATATGAATGGAAGACTGTACGATCCCGTCACTTCGTCCATGCTCAGTCCTGACAACTACATCCAGATGCCCGAACTCACACAGAACTTCAATCGCTATTCCTATTGCATCAACAATCCACTGATCTATACTGATCCAGACGGAAACTCCTTTGTCGGGACTGCTTTTGTATTATACCTTCTCTTTTGCACCGATTATGGTTATGAGGTACAAAAAGCCATTTCTCCCATTGCCATCCATTTGGATATTCACCTATGTTCACAGCAAATAGGCATTGGTTTCGATGTCACAATCGGGATCCCAAAAAGCATTCCCATCAGCGTCAGCGTTCATGGTGGCATGACCTATTATTGGCGATTCTATGACAACAGTTACCAAGGGATGGAATACAGGATTGGAACGGAACTCTGTTTATTTGGTATCATTGGCATCTCTGGGACATACTTTAAAAGTGGTGACATCTCACAAACCACCAATGCCATCATCTTAGGAAATGAAAACTGGGGCATTATTTACGAAAACGATTACATGTTCCATATCGGCGATTATTTACTGGGAATCTTTGCAGCTGACAATGGAGACCGTTACCGAACCGCAGCAGCAAAGATACGCATTGGACCTCTTTTGTGTCTTGGCGTCAACCTCTTCACTGGAGATCCTGGGGTGAGCCATGACAACCGGAACGCCCCCATAGATCCCGAAACGAACAGGGCAACTTATGCCTTAGGTAAAAATGGAGAAAATCCCGATGAATACAGGGCGGGAGTCTTCTATGTAGGTATCGGACCGATAAGAATGGGTGCAAACACTGAGGAATTACGCAACATTTTCCAAAACCGTTTTGCCCACGATTTCCTTTGCCAAGGGGACAGCCCTTACTTCAGGGTGCTTGACCGACCTGCTCAGACATATTTCTACTTCGGATCAGGTACTGGAAACTCGCTATGGTGATGCACAACTTTGTTGTCATGGGGCTTGGCGCGCCAAGCCCCATGACAACAAAGTTGTGCATCACCATAGCGAGTTTCCAGTACCTGATCCGAAGTAGAAAT
>JAFYJV010000041.1 GCA_017537965.1 Bacteroidales bacterium
CCTCAGAGGGCCGTGCGAGACGAGCACGTGGATAGGCCGCAGGTGGAAGCGTTGCGAGACGTTGAGCCGAGCGGCACTAATTGCCCGAGAGCTTGCGCGTCCCGCCGTAAGGCGGGGATGACGCGCGCCGGTCCGGCCGTCAGAGGCCGGGACGGTATCCCGCTCCGATCCGAGTGGAAAGTGAGATGCTTTGCCGTCTTTCCTTCATCCGCCAAGTCCCTTATGAGACAAGTGGCGGCTATGACGCCGGGGCACACCTCTTCCCATTCCGAACAGAGAAGTTAAGCCCGGCAGTGCCGATGATACTGCATCCGTGTGGGAAAGTAGGTCGCCGCCCACCCTTACGAAAAAGCCCTCCGCGAAAGCGAAAGGGCTTTTTTTGTTTCCAACAATTAACGTATATTTGCATTCCAAAACAATCCGTCTTGAAAAGACTTCTGCTACTCATATTATCAATTATATCACTGCATTTCAGTGCTTTATCACAAAACCAGAGCACAGACTCCACCCTGGTGACCTTCTACCCCACCCATCTCGACTCCATCTCACTGTCACAACCACATTTCCTCGACACTGCAACTTTCCACGCCAACACCTTCGACCTACTCAACCGTGACCTCACCATCTACTCCACCCTTTCAAACATTGGAACGGCACATAAACCATTACAGTTCAACAGCTCACACAGAATAGGCTTCGACCTCTCCCTCCCAGCATTCTCCAACTACATCAAAACCGAAAAAGACCTGAAAACCTACCTGTCACTACTACCCTACTCCGAAATCCGTTATGTCATGACAAGCGGCGACAAGGAACAACACCTCAATTTCCGCTTCGGCCGACAAATCCATCAAGGACTCTACCTCTCTTTCGAATATAACATCAACTTCTCCCCCGGCACTTATTCCAACAACGAAGTAGAAAACAACTACTTCTGGATCAATGCGTTATATACTACAAAAAACCAACGCTATAGGGCATTTGCCTATTGGTTCAGAAACAAACTCGACATACAAGAAAACGGAGGCATCGTCATCGACAGCATCTATTCACAACAAATTGAAAGCGACAACTCCGTCATCCAAATCAACCTGTCCAACGCCAGCAACTTCGTCAAAGTGTCGGGCGCCGGATTCCAACACTACTTCAATCTGCTCCCAAAATACAAAAAAGACACAGAAAACGAAACACAACTTCTACTCAACACCATAGATACCACAATCTTTTCGATAGATTCAACCGTTGTTGACACTGTTGTAAAAGACTCACTCCAAAGGAATTCCATTCCCGACTCTATTGCCCCAACCATTCAAACAACAACCAAACGCAAATTCACACTGGGCAGAATCAACCATAGTTTCGCCTACCAACGCAACCAGCTTTTCTATAACGAGACTTCCGCATCCCTACCCTTCTATGCCCCCTTTGACACCCTGCTCAACGCTAGGTCCACCGACACCACAATCATCCACGCCTTTCGTAACAGCCTCAAATGGAACTCATTAGGATACCAAAGCTATTCCAACGACATTCCGTTCTATCTTTACGCAGGCATCAACTATGATTTCTACAAAATCAAACGCTACGACTACCTCGAAGCGGATGTCGTCACGGACAGAAGCCACTCTCAAGTCATTCTGGATGGCGGGGTCGTCATGAACCTATTCGGCCTGACCACTGTCACCGGACACGCACAACTCGTCACATTAGGCTACCAGATCGGCGATTTCGACCTCAGAGGGCAGTGGAAACAACGTTTCGGAAAAAATGATCACAACTTCCTCAAAGACTTATATTTAACATTCGATATCGACCTAAAACACCAATCACCGACCTGGTTCGAAACGAAATACTATTCCAACCATTTCCGCTGGGAAAACGACTTCCATGCTGCTACCTATCTGAACATGGACCTTCATGCGCACTACCAGACCTTCCAAATCGGCGTGAAAAACACCACCATCAACGACCTTATCTATTTCAACACTGAGGCACGACCTACACAGCACGACGGCATCGTCAGCATCAGCGAACTCTATGGCAGTCTGGCATATTCCCTATGGCGTTTCCGATTCGAGGGATTCTTCTGTCTCAACATAGTCAACAACGAGGCCGTGTTGCGTCTTCCCACCTTCCAAAGCCGTCTAAAAATCGGCTACTCACAACCCATTTTCAAGAAAGCCGCCATCCTTCAACCCAGCATCACCGTTCAGTATTTCACAAAGTATCACGCCGATGCCTACATGCCAGCGTTGAGGACTTTCTACCTGCAAAACGAAGTGCTCGTGGGCAACTTCCCCTATATCGATGCTGCCATCGCCATCAACGTAAAACAAGCCGACATTTATGTGCAGTATAGCAACATGTTCCTCCTCACGGGAAATCACGACTCCTTCATCACACCACATTACCCAATGCGCGACAGCAAAATCTTCTTTGGTGTCAATTGGAGACTTTTTAATTGATTAAGAACCAATAAGTTAAACTTTTAAAGATTATGAAGAAAGGCTTGCTTTTATTCGGCTTCATGTTGTTTTTGTTCAGTGGTTTTTCGCAAACCAAGGACGTCATTTTCTACAATCACCATTTCTTCATCTCAGAGCCCATCCCCGAAAACATCCTATCTCGGATGAAGGGCAAATCGCTACCCGACAAGGCTTTGATACGAGTTGAAGACCTGCGTTACCTGACAATCCCCTATTATGACTTCAATGGCGAGATACAGCAAGGCGAAATGGTATGCAACAAAGCCATCGCACACGATCTCTTAGTTGTGTTCTGCGAGCTGTTCCATCAGGAATATCCCATCAACAGCATTCGTTTGGTGGACGATTTCGATGCCGACGACGAAGCTTCCATGGAGGCCAACAACACTTCCTGTTTCAACTATAGAAACGTTCCCGGAACCACCGAATTATCAAAACATGCCCTCGGGATGGCAGTGGATATCAACCCACTTCAAAACCCTTGGATCCCTGGGAAAAAGGTGTATCCTGTCAACGCTGTCGAATATGTTGATCGGACCAAGGATTTCCCACATAAAATCGATTACGACGACGCTTGTTATCGTATCATGAAAGCACGTGGATTCTTTTGGGGAGGAGACTGGAAACGTGGAACAGACTACCAGCATTTCCATAAATAATTTGCCAATACGGGCAAGTATCTACAAACCTCGTTGTTTTTTGATGGTCTCGTAAGCCTGATTGATCTCCTGGAACTTCTTCTCAGCCGCCTGTCTCACATCCTCGCCAAGGTTGCTTACCAAGTCGGGATGGTTCTTCTTAGCCATCTCACGATAGGCTTTCTTTACTTCCTCGTCACTGGCACTCGGATCCACTCCCAAAATCTTGTATGCGTTGTCGGTAGCATTGATTTCCCTCACAAACATGGCCTTGATTGACAGATAATCCGACTCCGACACCCCCATGTACATGGAAATGGTATGAATGACATCCATCTCAAGATTCGACACATTTCCATCGGATGCAGCGATGCCAAAAAGGTAGTGCAACAACTGCAATCGAGAGGAATAATCCATGTATTGGCCAACCTGTCGGCTTACGTCATAAATATTATAATCCTTATCCAAGATTTCGCGAAGCATCTTGATGTAGTTCTCCGCTCTCTCTTGTCCGAAGTTTTGCAGGAAAAACCGCTTCACATAATCAAGTTCCGACTTCTTCACACTGCCATCCGCCTTCATTACCGCAGCAGAAAGCACCAACAAAGTCACATTGAAATCACGTTTTTCCTCAGTGTTGCCAAAATGCTCATTCACTTCTGAACGGAACGTTATCGGATTGCTGCTTGAGAAAAGGCTACCCAAGGCATAGCCAATAATGCCACCGATCGGACCACCAAATGCCCAGCCCAATCCCGTCAGAATCAGTTTAGTGAAACAGCCCATGTCCTATTTTGATATTAGGCTGCAAAGTTAGCAAAAAAACAACGCTTGGGTGATGGTTTTCCTATTCTTTTTTATTACTTTTGCCGTTTCAAAATTGATTAGATCAATATCAAGTTAATTCATCTATAAACAATTAAAACACAATGACTAAGTACGTTTACACCTTCGGTGGAAAGACTGCTGAAGGCAATGCTTCGATGAAGAACGAGTTGGGCGGCAAAGGTGCCAACCTGGCCGAGATGTGCTTGCTCAAGCTGCCCGTACCGGCTGGCTTGACCATCACTACCGAATGCTGCACCGCTTATTACCAAAACAACTGCCAGCTTCCTGCCGGCTTGATGGACGAAGTCCACGCAGGCATGAAGAACATGGAGAACATCATGGGCATGAAATACGGCGACCCCGAGAACCCGCTGCTCGTCAGCTGCCGTTCCGGCGCGCGCAAGTCGATGCCCGGCATGATGGACACCGTTTTGAATATTGGTCTTTGCTCCA
>JAFYJV010000008.1 GCA_017537965.1 Bacteroidales bacterium
AACCTTTTCCGTTAACTTCTTTTGCCAGTTCGATGACCTTGCATGGGCAGGCTGTGATGCATACGCCGCAGCCTTTGCAACGCTCGATGTCAACGACGATGGCTCCTCTGAATTTTGCCATATTGATTAAATTTTTGAGTTATTGTTTGTTCGTTTTTTGAATCCACGAAATTAGGGAATTTTGGCCAAATGGCACACCTCTTTTATAATAATTTGGTAGGGCGTTAGTAATTTAGAATAATTTTAAATAATAGACGGGAAATATCCCTATCTTTGCCTTGAAATAACCTTGATTACCATGAAAAAGCCAATGATCCTCATTGTCATGTTGTGGATAATGACGGGTGCTATCCACGCCCAAATCCAACATTTCCAATGGCAAAACGTCCAACGTGAATATATGGTCAAGATACCTGCCGAACATGACGAAACGATGCCAATCATGTATTTCCTGCATGGATTGGGCGACAACATTACACGATTGGACAATGAGTTCCATTTCCAGCAGATTGCCGACGATTTCGGTTGGATGATGGTGGTTCCGCAGGCTTTGAACGAAGGCTATGGCACCATGTGGAACGCCTACCTTACCGCAAGCACCACTGACGATTCGGGCTTCCTGATGGCGCTGCTCGACTCCTTGTCGGTGCAATATCCCGTGAATCAAGACAGCGTGTTCTTCACGGGTTTCTCTATGGGCGGCTTCATGACGCATCGCATGGCCATCGAGCATGGCGACCGTATCACGGCTTGTGCGCCTGTCAGCGGACTCATCACGCATGCTATGGCTTCGTATTTGGCAGTGGCACCGGTAAGGATGTTGCATATTCACGGCACCTCCGACCCTGTGGTGGGATACGACGGCAACTCGCAGTATTTCGGGGGTAATCTTGGCTTGAGCGTGGATGCCGTCCTCAATTACTGGATCAACGCCAATCATTGCTCTAATGAGCCGGTCATCGACACTTTCCCTGATTCACATAATGACGGTTTGCGTTTTGTGCGCTATACCTATGAGGGTGATGCCGAAGTGCAGCATATCAAGGTCATCGGGGGCAACCATTCCTGGTATCATAGCGAGAGTCAATATGACATTGGCTACATGACCGAAATACACAAGTTTTTCACCCAAAACAACAATACCACGAATGTGGGCGATTTAGAACAAAATTATATGAAGATTTGGCCCAATCCAAGCAATGGAAAATTCCAAATTGAAGTGAAAGAAGCTGTGATGGTGGAATTGTTCGATCTTCAAGGAAAAGCCGTGGTAAGACATCCGTTGCAAAAGGGGATCAATCATATCGACCTCGCAGACCTTTCCAGTGGTGTGTATCTGCTGAAAGACGCGAATGGGTTTGTAAAGAAAATTATGGTGGAATAATTGAATCAAATAATACTATATCATGAGTTGGGTTAAAGATGAATATGTTCTTTCCTACAATGGAAAGAATGTGGCATGGTATTATGTATTTGACAACGGAAGAAAACCGTGTTAAAGGCAGAAAAAAGGCCATCTATGTGGATGGTCCCTTTGCGTTGACAAGGATTCCCCAAGAAACGGGCGATCGGTACCTGGTGTATCGCTGTGGCGCCAAAAGGGTGAACAGGGCTACTCGGAAGCCGATCATTCCGCTCCGCATTATGAGGGCCCCAAGACTCCAGAAGGGATGAGAGAATGGACCACTTGGTATGCGTTCGAGGCCATGGATGACGGCACTTTCGTGGCAGCATTGGACGAGTCGTGGTGGTGGGGTGGTGGCCACAACGACGGTGGCACCATCCGTACTGAAATCCCGGAAGAGTGGTTTGAGCTCCCTTATGACGAGTTCCTTGACAATGTGCTCTCTCTTTCGGCCGCCCGTCACTATGGCTTCACTGTAGAAGAATTGAAAGCCAAAAAAGGCCTGAAGGAATTTTTCGGCTTTAAATAAAAAAAGCGCTTCCTTGAAGCGCTTTTTTATTGCTTTTTTCTGTTTTTCAACCCTTCACTGGGTGATCCTTGGCAAAGGCCGCCAGCCTCTTGGCCAATACTGGGATCTCATCCCTTTGGATGAGCGAGGTGCAGGCGCGGATGCCTTGCTTGGTGCTGCCGCAGGTGTCCAACGAGATGGCGGAGATGCCGTAGTACAGCATTTCTTCGACCAAGTCGGCGCCGGTGAATCCAGGATAGCAGTAGGTGAAATAAAAGCCGTCGGCAATGGGCTCGCCACAGTCCTTGTCGTAGGTGATGTAGAAGCCGTTGTCGGTGAAGGCCTTCTTCATCAGCTCAGCCTTGCGGCCGTATTCCAACACATCGTCGCGATAGCGGTAGGTGCCGTCGTTGACAGCCTTCAGCACGGCAGCCAAAGCGTATTGGGCGGAGTGCGAGGTGCCCGAGCTCAACGGGTGCAAGGCGCCAAAGAGGATGGCGCGGAGGAAGTTCTCCTGTCCGCAGAAGGCTTTCAGATCGGGGAAGTGGCGTTGGGCCAGCTTGTCGCTGATGCCGAGGATGGCGCAACGTTCGCCGGCGTAGCTGAATGCCTTTGAGCTGGAGATCATCAGGATGTATTGGTCCGTGTACTTGCCCACGGAAGGTTGGAACGGTGCCTCGCCGGGATGGCTGTAGTCTTTACGGAAGTCCATGCCGAAGTAGGCGAGGTCTTCCATCACGATGACATCGTACTTCTTGGCCAGTTCGCCGATGATGCGCAACTCCTCGTCGGTGAGGCACACCCAAGTCGGGTTGTTGGGGTTGGAGTAGAGCAGGCTGTGGATGTTACCCTTGCTCAGTATCTCTTCGAGCTTGCCGCGCAGCTTCTCGCCACGGTATTCATAGATGTCGAAATGCTCCATCGGGATACCTAAGACCTTGTTTTGGAACTTATGCACCGGGAAGCCTGGGTCGATGAAGAGCATGGTGTTCTTCTTGACGCTGGTGTGTCCGGCGATCATGAAGGAGGCGAAGGCGCCCTGCATGGAACCAACGGTGGGGATGCAGTTGGCGGCATCGACATCAAGGTCAAGGAAACACTTGATGAAGCGGGAGGCTTCTTTCTTCAAAATAGGAGCGCCGTCGATAGGAGGGTAGTTGGCGGGGACGCCGTCCTGAAGGGCTTTGATCTGGGCTTCGACACCCACTTTCGCAGGTGGCAAGCCGGGATTGCCGATCTCCATGTGGATGAATTTCTTGCCGGAGGCGGCTTCGATGTCGCGAGCCAACTTGTTGATTTCACGGATGCCAGCCTTGCCGATGCAGGCCAAACCGCTTTCCTCAAAGAGTTTCTTCGCTATGTCAACGGGGACGATATTGTTTTGTATCATGATGATAATATTTTGATTTTTAATAATTTACAAAAATTTTCTTTCGCTATCGGGAGTGCAAAGTTAGGCATATTTTTATTTTTTTCAAAAAATATTTACCCGAATTCTTGGAGATAACAAAAAAAGGTGTACTTTTGCATCCGCAAATGGGACGGTAGCTCAGTTGGTTTAGAGCGCATGCTTGACAGGCATGAGGTCACAAGTTCGATCCTTGTTCGCCCCACACAGTAGGGACGCATCACATGCGTCCTTTTATATCGGAGGGACGTTAGCCCAGTCGGTTTAGAGCGCTGCCTTCACACGGCAGAGGTCACTGGTTCGAGTCCAGTACGTCCCACGAAATCGAATTAACCCACTGATTTTCAGTGGGTTAATTTTTTATAAGCAGTCTTCCTGTTTTTCTCTTGATATGACCTAAGAAGCTGTTTTTGTGTGGATATTTTCGTACCTTTATCGCTTGCATCCACACCATATATATCGGGGCAGAAAGTGCAAATCATAAGTGATCCAAGACATCTTTAACCTCTGCACTACTGCTTTTGTCGTATTTGAGAGCCGATTCAACCTCATCATCAAGGCAAATATGCCAGTCTTTGGTCTCAAACCAGATGGATTTTCCTTTCTGAAGGATGTTGCCCTGAAAAGATCCTCCCGGACTGGCCACTACAATGCCCTTGAACGAGGAACGGTTTTCGTTCCATTGGTCAAGAGTGACCATGATAATACCGCTTTTGGTGCAATTGCAAAGTTTATTGCCCAACTTCCAGATGCCTTTGTTGGAGTTGATCTTGATTTGGGATTGGCGCTGTTCTTCTTTCACCAGACCGTCTTTTCTGGCTTGGACCACTGAGGTGAATCGCCCATTGGGATATTTGGTAAGGTAAGCCAAGCATTCTGCTTTTCCGCCATCTTGAGCTGCGTTGAAGCACGCAATTTCATTCCTTTGTGCAGTTACCACAGTTGAATGGTTGCCGTTAGGGAAATGCATGAGATAGGTGTCACAATCAGCGATGTTGTTTGACAGACTAACATAACCGTATAATTTGTCATCAAGTGATGCAGTGTATTCTCCCGTTGCTGAATAGTATTTAATAAACGTCTCACAATCTGAGATGGATTTAATCACTTCAAACATCTTTTTTTCGATCTTCGGAGCCATCCTTGGAACATCCAGATTGTTATTCTCTTTGCATTTCTCACAACAATAGATGGCATCTGACATGTTGTTGATCTTTGAAATAATTAGATCTTGAAATTCAACCATATTGTACGTATAAGACAACCCGTTGTATTTTTCGATTGCCTTTTCTAAACTTTCAGATTGGGATTCATAAAAAGAGACATAGTCGTTAGCCGCATAATAATCACCTTCATTGGCAATATGAACATAATCCATTTCAAATTCCTGACCATAAAAACTCACATCAAAACTGGTAATGGCTTGGGATTCCAAATTCGGAATTTTTGCGGGATAGAAAAATGGAACAAAGTCACACCAATAGGATACGGTTCCTTTTTTCGTATCAACGATTACCAGTTCGGTGAACCATTTCTTGTCGCTCTCATGCGGGTTCCATGCCAATTGCGACTGGCTACTGACACCATTAATACTTGATCTTACAAAGACACCGTATTTATTGGTATTAGCGTATTTATTCACCAGATAGTTGATGCTGATTTGCATATTGCCTTTTCCATTGAACCTAATGCTGTAACCCTGATAATAGTGGAAAGAATAATTGTTCTCCCGTTGAGGGTGCTGTTTAACTTTACGAAGAATGACGATAACACCGTCCTGCCTAAGAACCATGGGGTTAGTGGTTATCATCGTCTCCTCCTGAGGATTCTTCCAAAAATTATCATAAAACCCCCATACATCAGGTGCTCCCAGATTTTTCAGTTTTCCAAACTTTAGCAAACCGTCTTCGACGTTGACATGCGTTCCGTGTACTCCCCATTTGAATGGATCCATTGTGTTATCGTTAAAATCATCAACCAAGTATTGTGATTGGGGATTATTAATATTTCTTGAGAGTTCAGGCAAAATGAAATCTTTTTGTGTTTTCTTTGAAACCTCCACGCTTTCGGTAATGGTTTGGAATCCGAACCTTGAAATTGTAATTTCATATTTCCCTTTTTTTCTGAAGGTAAATTCAAATTCACCTTGGTCATTAGAAGTAATGAGGTAGTTTTCCGCCCCTGGTGCATGTAAAAAAGCGCCTGTGATGGGGACTCCAGCTCCGTCTCGCACTACTCCTTTCAATGTTGCGCCCGTCAATTGGATTCCAATAATCATGGTAATAAGGGTCATTGCGATTTTTTCCATTGTTGTTTTATGCTCAGTTATTAACCGTAGAGCTCGTCGGTTTTTTCAACTATTTACATTAAAATGCAAAGGTACGTTTTAATTAGTGATATTCATATTGTGTCATGTTTTTTTTTATCTTTGCCCATCATTATAATACTATTGTCATGAGAAAACATTTGCTTATCAGCCTGTTCCTTCTGATGGGAACCCTTTTTGCCAATGCGCAGGAAAAACTGAACTTCACCCTTGAGGACCTCTACCAAAAGCCGACCTTCTACGCAAAGAGCGTCCGTGGCATGAACTCCATGAAGGATGGTGTCACCTACGGCAACTTCGAGAGAGGAGCCCTCAATGTTTATAACTACAAGACTGGCAAGCTGGTGAAAACCCTCTTCGACATGAAAGATCTGGTGCTGGAAGGGGAGGAGAAACCCGTTCCCATGCAGAACTACGAGCTGAGCGATGACGAATCGAAAATCTTGGTGCTCACCGATATGGAGTCGATCTACCGCCATTCCTACACGGCCAATTATTATGTCTATGACCTGAAGACCAAGACGCTGCAAGCCTTGTCGGACAACGGCAAGCAACGTCTCGCTACCTTCTCGCCCGATGCCACCAAAGTCGCCTTCATGCGCGACAACAACCTGTTTATTAAGGATTTGAATACGGGAGAAGAAAAGCAATTTACATACGACGGCCTGTACAACCATATCATCAACGGTGCCCCCGACTGGGTGTATGAGGAAGAATTCAGCTTTTCGCAAGGTTACTGCTGGTCGCCCGACGGCAAGAAAATTGCCTATATGAAGTTCGACGAGTCGAAAGTGAGAGAATTCCAGATGGAAGAGTTCGAGGGCCTCTATCCCGAGTGGTACAGCTTCAAATATCCCAAGGCAGGCGAGGACAACTCCATCGTCGAGATCTATGTGTATGACCTTACTACGGGCAGGAGCGTGAAGATGGATACAGGAACCGAGACGGATATCTATCTGCCTCGCATGAAGTGGACCAAGGATCCCAATATCTTGGCCATCCAGCGTCTGAACCGTCACCAGAACCACTTGGAGATTCTTGCTGCCAACGCCACCACTGGTGCCAGCCGCGTGTTTTACGACGAGACCAACGACTATTACATCGACATCACCGACGACTGGACCTTCCTCGAGGACGGCAACAGCTTCCTGATGACTTCCGAGAAGAGCGGCTACAACCATATCTATCTCTATCTCCTTGATGGCACCTTGGTGAAGCAACTTACCGATGGACAGTGGGATGTGACTCAAGTGTATGGCTATGATGCGAAGAAAAAGGAAGTCTATTTCCAAGCCGCCAAGAACACCCCTGTGGATCGTCAGATCTATGCCGTCAACCTGAAAGGCAAGATGCGTGAGGTGATTGGCCGTGAAGGCACCAACCAGGCACGTTTCAGCAACGACTTCAGCTACCTTATTAATATCAATTCTTCCATCAGCCAACCGCGTCAGTTTGAACTCTATACCAACAAGGGCAAGCTGGTGCGCGTGCTGGAAGACAACCACGAGTTTTCCGAAAAGCTGAACACCTTCAACCTCGGCGAGAAGAAACTGATGAAGATCAGCGACCCTGCTTTCACTTTGCCTGATGGCACTCAAGTCGATGTGGATGCTTGGCAGATCCTGCCTCCCGACTTCGACCCGAACAAGAAATATCCCGTGCTGATCTACGTGTATGGTGGCCCCGGTCATCAGACGGTGAACAACTCATGGGCCGACAGCGACTATTGGTGGCTGCAATTGCTGGCACAACATGGCATCATCAGCGTGTCCATCAACAACCGTGGCAGTGGTGCCCAAGGCGAGGTCTTCAAGAAGATGACCTACCTGCAACTCGGCAAGTATGAGACAGAGGACATGATCACCCTGGCGAAGTACATGGCCAAACAGCCTTACGTGGATGCGGATCGGATCGGTATCTATGGATGGAGCTACGGCGGTTTCATGGCTGCCAACGGCATCACCAAGGGCGCAGAGGTCATCAGCACTGCCGTTTCGGTGGCTCCTGTGACCAACTGGCGTTACTACGACAACGTCTATACCGAGCGTTTCATGCGTACGCCTCAGGAAAACCCTGATGGTTACGACAAGAACTCTCCAGTGCACAATACCGAGATGATTAAGGGTAATTACCTGCTTTGCCACGGCAGCGGCGACGACAACGTCCACTACCAGAACGCAATGGAACTCATCAAGGCCATGATTAGCAACGGCAAGCAGTTCGACCTGATGATCTATCCCAACAAGAACCACGGCATCTATGGCGGCTATGAGTATGGCGATGGCGAGTGCCGGATGCATCTGTTCAATAAGATCGATAACTTCCTCTTCAAGCACCTGCTGGGAGAGTGATCCTTTTCATCTAACCAAAACGGGCTGGCCAAATTTGGCCAGCCCGTTTTGGTTAGGAATGGGTCGTTTTTACCACCCGTTTCCACCGGCATTTACCGAGGAGAACATGGAGTTGACAGTGTAGGTTGTGGTTTGTCCACCTGAATAGGTGACGTTGCCAGTGTAGTATCCATGAGTGTTGGTGCCGCCACTGATGGTGCCGCCGTATTTGATGGTGTAGGTGTTGCCCATTTGAAGTTGCGGATCGGTGAAAAGAACCACCATGCCGTTGCCACCGGGGCCTCCTCCTGGGCCTCCACCGCCTCCCGACATGTTGGGGCATTGGTAGGTGCAGATGACTGTGCCGTCGGATTTGAGGATCTGAAGCGCATAGTTGGGTTGTGTGTTGATCTTGACGCTGGGTTGCGTACACACGCTGCTGGTGGGGTTGCTGGTGCCACCGCCAGTGCCGATGGAAGTGCTTCCCGCGATCTTGAACTGGTTGTTGTCACAGTCGAAGCCTTCTTCAGGGGCTCTGGAACCATTCGAGATGTTGAATCCACCGTTGATGGCCATGGTGCCGTTCGAGTCGGTGCCGTCGTTGGCATCGCTGTGTACATAGTAAACACCGCCGTTGATGGTGAGGTTGGTGCGGGCGTTCACGGCATCGTCTTTCTTCGAATAGGCTTCGATGTCGCCATTGTTGATGGTCAGCGTCGCCTTGCTTTCGATGCATTCTCCTCCTTCGTTCTGGGACTGGGTGCAGTTGACACGCAGGGTGCCGCTGTGGATGGTCAGGTTGCCTTGGCTCTTGATGGCTTTTGGGTTGGCATATTCTCCACCACCACCAGGAGGCCATCCGCCGCCTCCTCCACTTGTAACGGTGATGCGTTCGCCGCTGGTGGTGACGTTGAGGATAAGGTCGCCATTGTTGCCGCCTGAGGTGCCGATGGTGAGAGTGCCACCCACATTGATGCCCTTGCCACCCGTGCCAGTGCTGGTCAAGTTGAAGGTGCCGGCTGAGATCACCATGTTGCCATCACATTTAAGGCAGGATGATGTGTAAGAATCCTTTGTGCTGCCGCTGACAGTGTAGGCAGCTCCATTGCCGTGCGTCTCGATGGTGAAGTCGCCTCCGCTGATGGTCATGCTACCGTCGGCACTGATGGACTTGCCACCATGATTTGAAGTGGGCAGGTTGATGTGGAATGTGCCATTGCTGATGACAATGTCGGTGTCGCTCTTGATGGCGGTGCAATAGGAAGGTGTGTTTTCATTGTCAACGTTCTCCAGCACGGTGTTGCCCGAAGCATTGATGGTGATCGATCCGCCACTGAAATTGATCTCGCCAACTGTCTTGATGCCTTTTGAAATGTCACCAGAATGGTTGATGTTGACGGTGCCTCCGCTCATGCTGAAGGTGCCGTCGCTCTTGAAGCCTTTTCCGTCGCGGGCGTTGGAGACAATGGTGACATCGGCGTTGCCTTGAATGGCGATATGGGTGTCGCTTGAGATGCCGTTGGAGCCTTCTCCGGAGACATTGACCTCAACGATGCCGTTGCTTAATATGAGGGTACTGTCGCATTTGATGCCTTTGCTGTCGTTACCTGAAGTGGTGACGCTGAGGAGGCCTCCTTCCATGGAGAAGATGCCCGACACCTTGATGCCTCGGGCACTCTCGGCGGAAGTGTTGATGGTCAACTCGCCGCCTTGGATGACAATGTCGCCGGAGATGTCGAGTCCGTCGGAACCGGCAGATTCGATGTTGAGTGTGCCGTTGTTCCAGTACATGGCGCTGTTGCCGTGGATGCCGTCGCTATCACTGTCCTGGATGTTGATCTCGCCTGAGTTTACCGTGAGGGTGCCATCGACCAAAATGCCGTGTTTGGCATTGCCAGTGATGTTCAACTTGTGGTTCGCATCGTCGTTGTCTTCGTTAATGATGACGTTACCAGCGGCATAGAAAGCACCGTTGACGTTGCTGTATGTCCCGTCGCTCAAGGTGTTGGTGCCGCTGAGGACCAGTGAGACTTCGCAAGCCGTGGCAATATTGACGGCTGCAGAAGTTGTGCTGGAAAGTGTCAAGTTGTGCAAGGTCAAGGTCAATGCGCTGCTGCTATTGATAGTAAGGGAACCATCGTTGGAAACACCTGAAACATAGTACGGAACTCCGTATTTGGTGGAATAGACGGTGACATTGGCAGAAGCAGTCTCTACGGTGACCCCGTCGTTGGCAAATGGATTGACGATATCCACTTGGTCTCCGTTATAGGTGATGATGACTACGTCGCCTTCAGGGATGATATAGGTGCCAAAGGTGAGGCTGTCGATATCCGTCACGGGGAATGTGTTTTGACCGGCTTGGCTGTTGAATACCATGGAGGCCGGGCTGCTGGCAAATCCAATGCCGTTGACATTGCTTACCGGCGTTTCATACAGCACACTGCCTTGATGGTGTAGGATGATGGTCTTCTCTTGTGCGTGAAGTCCGAGACTGAGCATCAGACATGTCACGATGAATAATGCTCTTCTCATTGTTTCAACAGTTTAAAGTTAAGGTCGTTGATTCTCATGACGTACACGCCTGGTGTGAGGGAGCTGAGGTCGATACGCTCATTGGGATTGGCTTGGAATTCCCTTACCAGACGGCCTTCTACGGAGCAGATGCGTATCAGCTGGTTGTGTCCGATATTGCCGAATGTGATGGCTTTGCTTACTGGGTTGGGATAGAAAAAGGGAGCCGATGCGTTGATTTCTTGGGCTTCCATGACGTCCACAAACTCGATCTTGCGGATGTCGTCGATATTGATTTGTACGGTCGCGCCTTGGGTGGTGATCACCAAGGTTTCTTGGCCTTCAAAGGAAATCTGGTCGTCTTCAGTAAGAAAATACTGCTGTTCCTGTCCATCTGTCATGGTGACAATGGCGTGCAGCTCAACGGATTGGGCGTATGACTGCTGGTGCCAGCCGAGGAACATCGTGAGTGTGAATAGTGGTATTAAAAAATACTTATACATTAGATTAAGAAATTGAAAAATGCAAATATACGGACGTGGGATTTATCTACGGCTGGTGCCGATGCTGATGTAGTAGATCAGCGTGGCCAAGGATGACAGTGCTGCCACCACATAGGTACTGGCTGCCCAGCGGAGGGCTTCCTTTGCCTGTGACAGTTGCGCCTCGCTGAGCGAGTTGGACGACTTCAGCCAGGCCAAGGCGCGGCTGGAGGCGTTGAACTCAACGGGAAGCGTCACCAAGCTGAAAAGCAACACCATGGCAAACATGGCAATGCCGATCCAGAACAAAGCGGGAAACACGTTGATGACCAGGAGGCCGATGATGATGACGATCATGGAGAACTTCGACGAGATGTTGACTGCGGGCACGAGGGCAGTGCGCAAACGCAACGGTCCGTAACCCACTTTGTGCTGCACGGCATGTCCGCATTCGTGGGCGGCTACCGCTGCTGCGGCTACACTGTTTGTGCGGTACACGTCTTCACTGAGGTTGACGGTGTTTTTCGCAGGGTTGTAGTGATCGGTCAACTCTCCCTTGATGCTGGTGATCTGTACGTTGTAGATGCCGTTGTCGTTCAGCATCTTTTGCGCGATCTGCGCCCCTGTCAAGCCTCCAGGGGAAAGCACTTTGCTGTATTTGTTGAATACCGACTTGAGTTTCCATTGAACTAGCATCCCAATCACTCCTATCAGAATAATAAGGATCCAACCACCCATTGATGTCATAGCTGTAGTGTTTCGTTTTAATGAATATCGTTGCGCAAAGATAGTTTTTTTCTTGGAAATGGAAAGGTTGAACGAATTGTTTTGGAAAGTGTTTTTCGATGCCTTATCTTTGCAGCTCTTTTTCCGTTTCATCATGACATTGCATCAATTCAATATCTTTCTGATTGTCATGGCCAGCGTCGCCTTGGTGGTGTATGTGAGCCTCTTTTTTGTGGATGCGGGCTACGGCAAGTTCTATGACAAGAAATGGGGCCCGGCCATCAACAACAAATTGGGTTGGGTGCTGATGGAATCGCCTGTGTTCATTGCCATGCTGTTGCTATGGCTTTTCTCCGACCGTCGTGGCGACTTGATCCGTCTCGCTTTCCTGTTTTTGTTTGAGTTGCATTATTTCCATCGTTCGTTTGTGTTCCCTTTCCGTCTCCGTGGCAATAGTGTGATGCCGCTTTCCATCATCGTTATGGGGGTGGTGTTCAATGTCTTGAATGCGCTGATGCAGGGCGGTTGGATTTTCTATCTCTCGCCTTCGGATTATTATGGCTACGACTGGCTGACGACGCCTAAGTTCATCGCCGGCTTTTTGGTTTTTATCATCGGGATGTATATCAACATCCAGTCGGACGAGATCATCCGAAACCTTCGCAAGGAAGGGGATTCGAGGCATTATCTCCCCAAGGATGGGATGTTCCGCTATGTCACTTCCGCCAATTATTTTGGAGAGATCGTCGAATGGATCGGTTTTGCAGTGCTGACTTGGTCGTGGGCTGGTGCGGTGTTCGCCTGGTGGACTTTCGCCAATCTCGCGCCCCGCGCTTCACGCATTTATGAACATTACAAAGAGGAGTTCGGAAAGGAACTCGACACGAAAAAAACGAAACGCATCATTCCTTTTATCTGGTAATATTGTCTGTTTATGGAATCACCTATTTTCACTCCCTGTCAAATCGGCCCGGTCACCTTGCGCAATAGGGTGATCCGTTCAGCGGCTTTTGAGAACATGGCATACGGCAACAGGCCTTCGCAGGATCTGTTCGACTACCACGTGGCGGTGGCCCGTGGAGGCGTAGGCATGACCACCGTGGCGTATGCCGCTGTGTGTCAGTCGGGTCTCTCGTTCGATGGCCAGCTGTGGATGCGTGAGGAGATCGTTCCGGAGCTGAAGCGGCTCACCGATGCCATCCATGCTGAGGGTGCCAAGGCCTCTATACAGCTTGGCCATTGCGGCAACATGACACATCGTGCCACATGCGGCTGTATGCCAGTGGGTGCTTCGGGAGGTTTCAACATGTATTCTCCGACCTTGGTGAGGAAACTCAAAAAAGAGGAGATTCTTGCCATGGTGAAGGACTTCGGTCGTGCCGTGGAGCTGGCTCGCCAGTCGGGTTTCGACTGTGTGGAGATCCATGCCGGTCATGGCTATCTGATCAGCCAGTTCCTGTCGCCTTATACCAACCATCGCCATGATGAGTTCGGGGGTAGCCTGGATAACAGGATGCGTTTCATGCGACTCGTCATCGAGGAGGTGATGCGTGTGGCCGGTGACGACATGGGCGTGGTGGTCAAGGTGAATATGCATGACGGCTTCAGGCGTGGCATGCAGCAGGACGAGTGCCTCAAGGTGGCTCAGGAGCTGGAACGTCTCGGCGTTCACGCTTTGGTGCTGACTGCCGGTTTTGTCAGCAAGGCCCCGATGGAGGTGATGCGTGGCGCCATGCCACTCAAGACTTTGCGTTACTACATGGACATGAAGAAGTTCTGGTGGCTCAAGGCAGGCTTGGTTTTTGTCGGCAGGCTGATGATCCCCACCAGACCTTACAGCGAGGGCTATTTCTTGGAGGATGCCAAGGTGTTCCGGGCTCACTTGAAGATGCCGCTGATCTATGTGGGGGGCTTGATCTCCAAGGAGAAGATGGAGGAAGTTCTTGATGCCGGTTTCATGGGCTTGCAGGTGGCGCGCGCCTTGGTGCACGACACGGAGTTTGTGAACAAACTCCAACGCGGCGAGATCACTCGCAGCGGCTGCAAGCATTCCAACTATTGCATCGGACGCATGTACACCTTGGAGATGAAGTGCCACCATTGTGTGGAGAACCTGCCCGAACGTTTACAAAAAGAGATTGACGAAGCGGAGGCCAAGCTATGAGGGCGTTGGTCACTGGCGGCAGTTCTGGCATGGGGTTGTGCTATGCCAAAAGGTTCGCTTCGATGGGCCTCGACCTGCTGCTGGTTAGCAATCAAAAAGAGGAATTGGAGAAGGCGGTATCATCGCTGGTGACCGAATACCATGTGGATGTGCGACAACATTATATGGACTTGGCGACGGAATCCGCTGCCGATGATCTCTTTGCCTTTTGTCATGATCAGTCATTGCAAATCGACATTTTGATCAACAATGCTGGCATGTTCTTTTTTGAAGAGCTGACCGCCGACAACGAGGCCAAAGTCCTCACGATGATGCGTTTGCACACTTTTACGCCGACTCGTCTGTGTATCTTGTTTGGCGAAGAGATGAAGAAACGAGGCTGCGGCTATATCCTCAACATGTCGTCGATGGCGGCCAAGCTGCCGTGTCCAGGCATCACCGTCTATTCCGCCACCAAAGCCTATCTGAAGAGTTTTGGCAAGTCGCTCTATTTCGAGATGCGTCCCTACGGTGTCGGTGTGACCACGGTTTGTCCTGCGGCCATTGCCACACCTCTTTACAAATTAAAGCCTTCGCTGTTGAAGTTGGGCGTGAAAGTCGGGTTGATCGGCACGCCTGAATGGCTTGTGCGTAAAGCGGTAAGGGGCATGTTCCACAAGCGTCGTGTAGTCAAGCCGGGCCTCATGAACTATTATCTGCCACCATTGATCGCCATCTTGCCCAAGTGGTTGGTCGATCGCTTGTGGAAACGTTACAAATAGCTATTGGTCATTGCGATAGAATGACATCGTTCTCGCCGCAGGGCATGTGGATGGTGTCGTTGAGCAGTGGGAATGCAGTGGTTATTTTATAGGATTTTCGTTGCGATTCAAGAGGGATGAGACAGCTGACCCTGCCTTGGCCGTCGGAAGTAGTTTCGAACTCGCCGACATGGAGGGTCTCATTGGTATAGAAAGTCTCGTCGTTGGGGTTGAAGAGCCGGAAATGGATGTTGCCATATACCGAGGGGTCGCGGCGGATGTCGAGCGTCATGTCGGGAGTCAGCAGTAGGGTGGTATCGACGTCGAGGAAATCGCGACAAGTCACAGTGAGTCGTACGGGTTTATTGAGGAAGCGATGGGGTATGTTGGCGAAAAGTGCTGTGGCATCCATGGTCCTCAAGGTATCGGTCTTGGTCTCGTTGTCGAGGGTCATGGTCACGACGGCGTCTTTGAGCGGAGGCAGGGCTTCGTTATGGAAGGAGGCCTCATGGAGATGGGTCTGTACATCGATGGGCTGGTTCATCTTCCAGACGGCGAACAGGGTGACGAGGACGGCCAATAGGCCGACAGTCCAAGCGATGGCTCTGCGGATGATTCGGCGTTTGTGGCGTTGCCAGATGGTGTCGAACTCCACCCCGAGGAGTTTGGAGATGAGCTGGGCGTAGGCGCGTTCTTTGTTAAGCCATGGCCAGCGGTAAACCTTCTCATGGATGTTGGCACCAAGAATCTCAGGCAGCCCTAGCTGGTCGATGACAGGGTTGAAGCACTCTGTATCGGGATCGCCGCTGTGAGGTGAGCCTTCCACGATGAAGAAATGGATGTTGTTGGTCCGGCCAAGGCTATGGAAGAACTCGATCTCCCTTCCCACCCATTTCGACTTGGCCGAGTTGGGCGAGCAGATTACGATGAGGTTCTGCGAGGCCTTCAACCTTTCCTGAAGCTCCTCGGAGAGACCCCCGGGCTGGATGTCGGTAGGTGCGAAGAACACGGGCTTGATAGGAGTACGCTGCCATCCGTGCTCGCTGCATAGGGTGGAGGGCATCCTGTAGTGCTCCAGTTTCTTCTGCAGCTTCTTGCCCCAGGCGGTGTCCTTGGAGTTGTAGCTGATAAAGGCAAAGTATTTGAATGGTTGTTCCATGGTCCGTTATTGCAGTAGTTTTTTGATGCGATTCACTTCGTTTTGGTGCTTTTTGGGAATGAGATTGGCTTTTCCCAGCACATCAAAACGTTGATTGAAGGTGTCTTTCAACTCGGTTTTGTGTTCGAGATAGACTTTCTCGGCTTCGGCGTATCTGCCTTGAAGGAGGAGTGCGTTGGCGAGCTCAGGGATGATGTCGGTTTGTGAAGGGTTGAGGCAAAGGGCGATTTGGGCGTATTGTTCGGCTTTCTTTGGTTCGTCATGGTAGAAGCATAGGAATGCCTGATATTTCAATGCTGTTAAATAAAACTCCGTTTGTGCGGCGCCATCGCTGAAATAGGGGTTGACGAAGGTCGGATTGTCAGAACAATCGGGGTAATAGGACTTCCACCGAGGCAACAGCTCTTCCAAGTTTTTATAGCCGCTGTCGGCATCACAAGCCATATAAACGTATGTAAGTGTGATCAATGCCTGCTCATACTGAACGTCGAAAGTGGGATCAAGGGTTACGGTTCGTCTGTAGATGTTTGTTCCTTCACTGAGATAATAGAGGGCTTCGAAGAACGGGACGACATCCTTCTCGTTGCGGTTGTTGCCCAGGCAAATGTCGGAATAATCGATGGAAGCAATCATGCGCATGCCTTGCTTGACGAGTTCACTGGCGAGAAACGGCTCGTAGAAGCGTGGTTTGTTCTTGGCAAGTCGGCGATAGATGTCAGCTGCCTGAAGGAACATCTTCTTGCAGTTTTCGTCGTTTTTTATTTCGTAATAATAGGATTCGTAAGAGCAATAAACACTTGCCAAGGCATATTCATAGTCGGGGTTCCTCAGAGCCAGCATCTTGCTGTAGATGAGTGCGTCATTGAGATAAATCCTGCAAAAAGAGTAGTTCTTCATGGCAAGGTATAAATCGCCAAGTTTCTTATAGGCATGGCATACTCGATACACATTTTCATCAGTGGGTGCTTCTATGGATACTTCAAACAGGATTTCTTGTGCTTCTTTCAGCATGGCTGCGCTTTCCTCATAGCGTTGGGTGTTGAGGTATTCCTCCCCGAGGTTGGTCAAGATGATGCCTAGGCTTTTGTTGTAAAGCTGAGGAAAGAATTGGACCAACCGGCGTAGGATGGCAACGGATTCAGAGAGCGCCTGTTCTGCCGCTGGATCTTTTTCCTTGTTGTTGATAGATGCCGCTTGGAGCTGCGATCCCAGTCCATAGAGCGCGAATGCGAGTTCATACTCTTGCCCTGCTTGACGGTATAGGTTTGCTGCCCTGGAGAAATAGACGATTGATTTCTGGAATTGCAGATGGCTTGAGAAAAACTGTGCTGCATCAATCTGCCATCGGCCGTTGGTGGTGTCAAGCTCTGCACGGGTTTCAATGTATTGCTGGGCCTTGTCATCGTCATAGCGTGCCAAGGCGATGGTGTAGAGTTGATAGAGGTATTCTGCGTCCTTGGCTTGTTGTTTCAGGACCTTGGCCTTGTCTTCGTTGGCTTTCTCGATCATACCTTTGGCTTGGGCGATTTGCTTGTCGATTTTGGCAAGGGCGTCCATATTGCGTTGAAGCACGTCGATAGGGTCGAAGAGGCGATGGATGAGTGAGTCGGCCCGTTCCAAGTCGCCATTCTCGATGCAAAGGTTGATTTCGCGCTCGTTTTCATCCAGCAGGTCGAAGTCGGTGTGGGCATAATGGTCGGCGAGATTGTCGATAAGCGTCTGGTACCTTTCGAATTTTTCCTGAAGGGCTCTCTGTTCTTCATAATACTTTTCTTCAGAAATCGAATGGTTGTTGATCTGTTCCTCCAGCTGTTTCAGTTTTGCGTTGTAATTCTTTTCCGCGACTTTGTATGCGTTGTTCTCGATGCGTTGCTTGTCGGCTTGCAGCTGATTCAAGGATACCATGACGATTTCAAGCGGCACTTTGTCGGAGAATGCCTGCTGCTGGCCAAGGATGCTTGTCTCATTCAGTTCGTACCCTGACTTTTGAACTTGTTGGAGCGTATAGGCGTCTCCGTTTTTCAAGCCGGGCAACAATAGTGAGAATGTGCCGGTTGAGTCGCTGAGCACGGGGTTGTGTTCGCCTTTCACCCTGATGGTCACTCCTTTCAGGGCTTTGCTTTTCTTGTCGGGACGGCCAAGTGACCTTACATGACCTTGTTGGGTTTGTGCGGGAAGGCATTGCCACAACAGGGTCAGCAACAATAGTAGTGTCGTCGTTTTTCTCATGGTTTGATGGTGTTGATGGTTTGGATGGTTTCCAAGGCCTCCTCGCTTTCTTCGCCATATAGGATCTTCTTGATCCGAAGGGCTTTCTCCAAGCATTCGATGGCGCGTTGCTTGTCGTTGGTGAGCAGGTATTCCTGGGAGAGGTTCTCGCATAGGGAGGCCACTCTTTTGGCGTATTCGATGTCTTGAAGGATGGCTTCCTTGTCGGCTTGGGCTTTGTCGATGATGCTTTGGGCGAAGGCGATCCTTTCCTCGATTTCGCGTTTGGCTGCCCGGTTGCGTTCCAATACGGTTTCGGGATCGAACACGGTGTGGATCAAAGAGTCGGCTTTGTCGAGTTCCCCGTTTTCGATGCAGAGGTTGATCTGGTAGTCGATGGAGTCCAGCTGGTCGTAGTCGGTTCGGGCATAACGGTCGGCCATGTCGGAAATCAGTGAAAGGTATTTGTCGTATTTGTCCTGGAGACCTTGCAGCTCGTTGCGGTATTTCTCTGCGGAAATCTCGTTTTCGTGCTGTTGCCGCTCTAGTTCCGCCAGTTTCTTCTGGTAATTCTCTTCTGCTACGCGATAGGCGTTGTCTTCGATGCGTTTCTTGTCGGCTTCCAACTGGGCACAATCCACCATCTGGATGATGATGGGCACACGGGAAGAGCATACCAGTTGCCGGCCAATCATGTCCTTGTCCTTCAGCTCAAAGCCGTTTTTCTTTACTCTAAGGAATACGATGGCGTCGCCGTCTTTTTTGCCTGGGACGGAGATGTTGAACTCGCCCGTGGTATCGCTAAGCACCGGGTTGATCATTCCTTTGGCCTGGACCGTCACATTGCTCAGGTTTTTGCCGGGTTTCCCTGGGCGACCGATGGTTTTTACGATGCCTCGTTGGGTCTGGGCGGATGCGACGAGGCATAACATGATGGAGAAGGCGAGAAATAACGGCTTTTTCATGGAATTGGATTTAGAGTATGTTCTTTTCGAGGCTTTCCGACAAGGCAATCACCTTGTCCATGATGTGTAGCACGTCTTTGTCCTTGCCTTTTTCAAGGTCGTTCAGGTCGTGGTATGGAACAATGAGATGATGAATCTGATAGACACTGCTCTTGATGTCGGGGTCGTGTTGGTCGCGATATCCGGTGATGCTTCGCTCCGCACACCAGCGCATGTGTTCTGTCTGATAGAGCAACTCGGGGTTTCGCTCGAGCAGGGGACGGTATGTCTGATAGGTCTTGTAGATCTCCGTTTGATAGCGGTTGGCGAAGCGTTTGTCTTCGTTTAATCCAATCCAGTCTTTGGCGGCTTCTGAGAAAGCCTTGTCCTTGTCTTCCTCCACCATTTTGAAGAAATCCCTGGGAGGTGTCGAACCGTACTTGAAATGATAATGGGCGTTGATGATGATGGCCATATTGTCGTCCAATAGCTTGTCATCGACGCCTTTGTCGATGATGCCGAAGATTTTCACATTGGCGTATTTCCCGTTTTCCGCGTCTAGCACGTCAGCCAAACCCGATTTGATTTCTTGGCGCACCAGGATTTCTGTGTTATTGTTTGGAACGATTTCTCCATCGATGATTTGGTAATAAACCGGTTCGGGTAAGGTGAGGGCGGCAGAAAGGCTGCTGTCGGCATCGGAGAAACAAATGGCGATTGTCAGCAAAGACTCAGCTTGTCCTGCGATGTCAGCCAGTTTGTTCCGGAATGCAACGCTCTCAATGCGTTCTGCTTCATAGTCGATCTCGATATCTCTTATCTGCTCCAGATATGGATACTGCGACTTGAATCCAGGCAACAGCTCATTCATCTTTGGATCGACAACGGTGATGTGTGTTTTGTTGGCGCCAGTGCTTTCGTTGTAGTTGGGATAATGGCAAACACGAAGCGCCTGAAGCAATAATGCCACACCCATCTCGTCGAATCCGGCAATCACCAGATGCACATGTTTTTGCGTGGGCAACGGTTCGGAATCAGGGCCGTATGCCACCATTTGACCGCGGTCGAGGGGGCTGTAGCAGTCCAAATGATGGTATCCCCAAAGCAGCCTGGCCCAGTTTTCATAGAAGTTGAAAGGATGGAGGTAGGTCACTTCCTCGGCATTGTCGTTTTTGTAGTATTGCTTTGGCATGGTGATGCGCTTGATGGTGGAATAGGAACCGGGCTTGTCGAACTGTATGTTGACAGGAAGCGTTGACTTTACCGGAGCTTGTTCCCTGATGGTTTTGACCATCTTGGCGCACTCCAAGTTCCTGGAATCGCGTCCCGCTTCACGACCTTCTCCTAAGATATAGACTTCCATTGCGTCTTTGATGTTGAGTCTTTCCAAATGGGAAGCCGCGTCAATGTCGCCCGAATAGATGACGGTTTTTTCCTCCAGATCTTGTAGCTGCGACTGGATGTTGAGGCGTATCGTCTCTGGATCTTGGCTGGTCAGCAACAGGAATCGCGTTCTTGGATCGAGCTTTCCTCGTTTGGAAATATTGCGGATGATGGATGGACAGGATGGGCCGTAGCCAAGGATGACGTAATGGTTGCGGATATTCTTATAGGTGTTGGCTCCTTTTTTGTAGCGGTCGGCCCTGGTGGCCATGAAGCGGGTGATGGTGGCTATCAACATTCCGCTGAAGACCACCAGTCCCAATATGTAAACGATGCCGTATTTGATATAGTCGGACCGTTTCTTGTAAAAGGCGGGTTTTTCCACGAAGGCGATTTCATTGGCATTGGGCTTGTATTGAGTCGTGTCGAACTTGATCACCACTTCATCGGAGACCTCCTCGGTAATCGTCTTGTAGCTGATGAAGTTGGTGAAAGTGGTGCGCAAACCTTTCCCGGGAAATAGGCACAAGGCAAAGTCAAAGCAAATGACGAAGACGAACAGGGCGAGCACCACTTGCTTGCCTGAGTGATATGCGAAGATCCTGTCGATGAACAGCAATGGAAACTTCAACCTGATGAATTGCAGGACAATTAGCAGTATGGCTGTGCCGAAGATGGTCCACATCAGGTAATGCTGGGGAACTCTGACTAATGTGATGATGATGACAGCAAGAAGCAACAGGACCACGAGCGTCTGGAGGATTGTCGATGTCTTGTTGTCTTTTACTCTTTTGAAAAACCCGCTCATAAGTTCGGTCTATTTTGAATTAAGCAACAAATTTAAAACAATCTTCAAAATAATTCCTATCTTTGCCCGTTTTTTGGAAATTAAAAGCTAAAGAATATGGATTTAAGTAAGATTGTTTCTATAGCAGGCCGACCAGGGCTGTTTATGATCAAGTCACAAGCCGTAGGTAGAATTATTGTTGAATCGCTGCTCGATGGCAAATGCTCGCCGGCTTTTGCGCAAGACCGCATGAGCTCATTGGAGGAGATCTCCATCTTCTCTGTCGATGAGGACAAACCGCTCAAGGAAGTCTTCAAGGGCATCCACGACAAGATGGGCGATAAGGTTGACTTTGACGTGAAGAAAGCCTCGAACGACCAGTTGCGTGCGAAGTTCCTTGAGGTGATGCCGGACTACGACCAGGATGCCGTCTATCCTTCCGATATGAAAAAGGTGTTTGTTTGGTACCAACTCTTGATGGACAAGAACTTGCTGGATTTCACCGAGGAGACCCAAGAGGAAACTCCCGAGACGCCAGCGGAACCCACCGATGCGCCTGCTGAATAAGAGAAATTATAGATTCAGAAAAGCTGCTTCGGCAGCTTTTTTTGTATATCTTTGTACCGAAATAAAACCGATCAACCATGAAAAAAATCACCGACTTCGAGCTGATCGAAAAGGAGGACTTCGGCAACGCCGTGATGCTGCGTTTGCGATCTCCCGAGCCGCTTCCCGACATCGATCCGGGGCAGTTTGCACAGGTTCAGGTCAACGACTCGCCAGCGACATACCTGCGTCGGCCCATCTCCATCCACGATGTGGACTTTGACCGTCGCGAGATCAGCCTCTTGATCCAGAAAGTGGGCGAGGGGACACGCCATCTGGCCGCCTTGGAATGTGGTAGCACTGTCAATATGGTGTATCCATTGGGACACGGCTACTCGGCGCCCGATGCGAAGGAGCGAGTGCTGCTCGTTGGCGGTGGTGTGGGCATTGCACCACTCTATTACCTTGCCAAGAGGATGTCACAGCTAGGGATGAAACCCGCCTTGCTGCTATGTGGCAAGACCAAGGCTGATTTGCCTCGTCTGGAGGAATACCAGAAGGTTGGCGATGTGTTTGTCACTACAGAGGATGGCTCCTGCGGCGAGAAAGGCATCACCACGGCCCATTCACTATGGAAAGAACAGCAGGTCGACCGTATTTGTGTCTGTGGACCCAAACGCATGATGCATGCGGTGGCCGACATCGCCAAGGAGCGTGGAATCGAATGCGAAGTGTCGCTCGAGAACCTGATGGCTTGTGGTCTCGGTGCCTGCCTCTGCTGCGTGGAGGACACCGTTGACGGCAACGTATGTGTGTGCAAGGAAGGACCGGTTTTTAACATAAGGAGGTTGAAATGGTGAACTTGACGATTGACTTGGGTCGCGGCCTGGTGCTGCGCAACCCCGTGATGACGGCTTCGGGTACCTTTGGCTACGGCGAGGAATACACCGACTTTGTGGATCTGTCGCAACTCGGTGGCATCATCGTGAAGGGTACCACCTTGCATCCTCGTGAGGGCAACCCCTATCCGCGCATGGCCGAGACGCCTTCGGGGATGCTGAACTGCGTGGGACTGCAAAACAAAGGCGTGCAATACTTTATCGATACCATTTATCCGCGCATCAAGGGCTTTGATACCAACGTGTTGTTAAATCTTTCGGGTTCCTGTCTGGAAGATTACGTTCGCGGGGCGGAAATGGTTGATGTTTTGGACAAGATTCCTGCCATCGAGTTGAATGTGTCTTGCCCCAACGTGAAACAAGGCGGCATGGCTTTCGGAGTGACTACCACAGGTATCTCGCAGGTGGTTTCCGAGGTGCGTATGGTATATCACAAACACCTGATGGTAAAGCTTTCGCCCAATGTGACCAACATCGCTGAGATCGCTTTGGCTGCCGAGGCTTCAGGGGCCGATTCGGTCTCTCTCATCAACACCTTGATGGGCATGGCCATTGATGCGGAGCGTCGCAAACCAAGACTGTCCGTGATCACGGGCGGCTTGTCGGGTGCCTGTGTGAAGCCCGTGGCCTTGCGTATGGTGTGGCAGGTAGCCAAGGCGGTGAAGATCCCTGTAGTGGGACTGGGCGGCATCAGCAATGCCACCGATGCCGTGGAGTTCATGCTCGCCGGCGCCTCCGCCATCGAGATTGGCACGGCCAATTTCATCGATCCTGCTGTTTCTATGAAAGTTGCAGAAGGAATGAAGGCGTATTGTGAGCGCCATGGATTCCAGAAAGTTACGGATTTGATTGGGGCTTTGGACTGTTGAGGTCAAAGCCGCTTTAATTCGCACAACCCATCCTTGTTGCCGACTACAAAGGCCAAGGGTGGGTTGTTGCCTTGTGTGAGATCGGAGATGTAGAGCGGCTCGCCAATGATGAAAAGGCTGGCGAAGAAAGTGTCGCCCACCTTCAGCTTGGAGTTCTCCGCTGTTTCCACGATGAACTTCAAGTCGCCGAGATATCGGAAGGTGCAGCGGCGGTCGGGTTTCCAGGAGACGAATATGCGGTCGCCAACATTGAGGTTTTTCGCGTTGATGTGAGGTGAGGTCACGGGATCGGAGTCGCTGTTCTTGTGGATCTCGTTGATGAAGTCGTCCCAGTTGTCGAAGCCGAGGAACCTGGAAAGGATCTCGAGCGTGCTGTTGCGTGTCTCATCCGCTCCGTCAACATAACCCCAGAGCCGTTTCAACGTGGTGGGACTCATGGTTTGGTGTGTGCGCTCCCAAATGGCGCCGCTGAGGAAGATGAAGTCGTTGGGGGTCTTCACCTTGCGTTTCAACTGCTGCTCAATCCGTTTCTTGAGTTCCGATATCTCTGGGCTGGTCTTCTGCATAATCTCGTGTCCATATTGATTTTACAAAGAAACGAACTTTTCGGAGAATCTCGTTAGTCCTTGTTGGTCCTTTTTGTCTTGCCTTCTAAAAATGCTTATTTTTGCATTTTCAATGACAGCCATGAACGACATCAGCACATCGGGACCCATTCTGGACCAGTTTATCTTGTCATCTGACATGAGCGCTTCATACGATCCGTTGGAGAGCCGTGGCTTCAATCAGTTGGTGAAGGTAAAGCGGCAGGGAAGGTGGTTTCTGTTGAAAGGGCTGAAACCTGAATACCAGAACCAATCCGTCTATCTGGAGTTGTTGAAGAAGGAGTATGAGCTGATGGTGTCGCTCGACCATCCCAACATCGTGAAAGCCTACGCCAAGGAGTTGAACGACACACTGGGTCCTTGCATCGTCATGGAATACATCGACGGGGTGACGCTCGATGTGTTTTTGGAAGGCAAGCCCTCGCGACAGGTACGGCGCAAGGTCGTTGATCAGCTCGTTGATGCCTTGGCCTACATCCACAGCAAGCAGATCTTGCACCGCGACCTCAAGCCGAGCAACATCCTCGTCACCCGCAATGGCAACAACGTGAAGATCATTGACTTTGGATTGTCCGATGCCGACGACTATGCCATCTTGAAACAAGCCGCCGGTACTGTGAGTTATATGGCACCAGAACAGTTCGAGAACAGTGCGAAAATCGACTGTCGTGCCGACCAATTCGCCTTCGGGCTGCTGTTGAGGATGCTTTTCCCACATCGATACCGCCATATCGCCGCCAGATGCACCCGAAAGGATCCTACAAGGCGCTATGCCGACATGGAATCGGTGCGCAGTGCCTTGAGGCGTAACGGCCATCTATGGCAATGGCTGCCCATGCTGGCGATGGTGGCTGTGATGATTCCATTGTTTTATTTGGCGACAAGAAACCAGACTCTTGCGGTGGCTACATCAGGTATCTATGACAATGCGCTTTCTGAGGATCAAAAGAAACACTTCAATGAGGCGACCTGGTATATGGAGCAGCTGTATTCTCCGATGCAGTTGCGTGCTGAGAAGGGTGAAGGCTTTCGGGAGGTGTTGATAGAAGACCTTCGCAAAAAGACCTTGGTGATGAATGAGATGCTCGACGAGATGTGTTGCCGCTATGGGCCGGAAAGCGAAGCGCGGATGCAGTTCAAAAACAGTGTTGCTCAATGGCAGAAATCCCATATACAACGAGTATCCGATGCGATCTCACAGTATTGCAAGTCCTATAAGGAGGAGTTTCGCCTTGGCCGTCTGGGCCAACGTGAGTACGACAGTCTGGAGTGGTTGATGGATGCGATGGTGACCACCTTGCCCGTCGAAGAGGTGACTTCCGTTTCAGCCTCATGTGGGGCGGAGGCAGACTCGCGTTTTGCCAAGGGTATGGATCGGGGATTCTGTTGGGGCACCTCGCACAATCCCAGCATGAGAAACCGTCATGTCGGATGTCTCGAAGGGCAGCGTGCTGTCATGGAAGGCCTTGAGCCTGGGACCACCTATTACGTTAGGGCTTACCTGACCACGCCGACGGGGACGGTGTATGGCCGTGAGGTATCCTTCACCACCCTTGATGGAACCGAAGCCTATCCTGAAGGGGCCTTGGGAGCGCGTTTCTCGGTAGCTCCCGACCGGCAGGTGTGGTTCTCGCAGGGCAACCTTCAATATAGGGCCACTACCGACACTTGGCGTTTTGCCTCGCACCAATGGGAGTTCGTGGGTCCTGGCAACGACAAGGCTGCTGCCGACTACGATGGCTGGATCGACCTCTTTGGATGGGGCACCAGCGGGCGCGACCACGGTGCGATCAACTACCAGCCATGGTGCAAGATCCCCGACACCAAGAGCAACATCCTGTATCATGCCTACGGCAATCCCGATGCCGACTTGAATGACGAGACGGGCGAGGCCGACTGGGGTTACAACGCCATCGGCAATGGAGGCAATCAAGAAGGCCTGTGGCGCACGCTTGCCATCGACGAGTGGACCTATCTCCTCTGTTCACGCAATACGGCTTCGGGCTTCCGTTTTGTCATGGCTAAAGTGGACGGCAAGATTGGCATGGTTGTGTTCCCCGACCGTTGGAAGAGTTCTGTTTATGCCTTCAATGCCGTGAATGCCATGGCTGACTGCAGCTCCAATATTGTTTCACGAAATGATTGGACGGAGGTGTTGGAGCCTGCGGGTGCCGTCTTCTTGCCGATGGCGGGTGAGCGGCTCATTGATGGGATGCATGAGAACTTTGGCAGTTATGCCTCCTCAACAGTCGCCGCTTCCAACGATTGGCGTATTGTCGTTACGGGTGGCGGTTGGTGGGTTTCCACAGAGGGCCACTTCGGCGACGCCAACTCGGTGCGGCTGGTGAGGGAGGTGAAATAATCACAAGTTCTCCAGCCATCGCGATAGAAACACATTGTAAACGCTGTAGGAGAGGCCTTCAAGGGTGGAAGTGGCGAGGATGAGTTCCATGTCGATGAGCGCCTCCAAGAGGAAGGAAGGTCGATTCATCCTCGCCATTATTTCAATCCCGTCATGTCAATTTGATAGGTGAGTTCGTCGTTGTTTTCGTGCTGGAGAAACATGGTCATGTAAATGGGTAGGTACACCAAACGGTCTTTGATTTGGGTGTTCTCCTGGCAAAAGACGAGTGCTTTTGGAACAGCGTATTCTTCGTTGTTCATAATATTGCTCAAAGCACGATGACGATCGTAATCTTTCCCCGACTTCACCTCAATGGGCAACACTTCGCCTTGATGTTCCACAACAAAATCCAATTCTCCCTGTTTTTTGCTGTTGAAATAAAAGAGGTCGTGGTCGATGGCAAAGCCGTGGGCATAAAGCTCTTGGGCGACCAGATTCTCGTATGCAGCACCATAATTGATGTTCTGGTTGTTTAGCAAACGCACTTGAATGTTGCCTCCATACATGGCGGTCAACAGCCCCACATCGTTGAGAAACAGTTTGAAGAGGTTGTGTTGCTTGTTCAACAGCAATGGCATCGTTGGCGCTTCCACGTTGTAGGTGGGAATGGCAACCCCAGCGTCTTTCAACCAAAGGAAGCCACTCTCATAACGGGCAAAACGAGCTTTCTCTTTCAGTTCTTTGAGGATAAAACGCTTGTTTTTGGCATTCAACTCTGATGGGATCAAATTGTAGATTTCCTCAATGACAAGCTTACGCTCTTTCTCGTACCTCGTAATGTCGCGCTTGTAGGTTCGGATGATATCGCGTTGCTCGTTGAGGACATTGCGCAGATTGTTGGTGTCCAAATATTTTTGCACCGCTGCCGGCATTCCGCCTACAATCATATAAAGCGTGACCAATTCCAACATTTTTTGATGGACTATCTCATCGACTGGAGTTTGTTTGTCAAAGCATCCCTTGATATGGCTCATCACTTCGTCGCTAACGCCCAAAGCTTTTGCAAACTCCTCTAAGTCAAGAGGATACATCTCTAACTCACCCATATAGCCGACAGGGACGCTGCGCAGGTCTTTCAACTCAACCCCAAGGAGAGAACCGCTCATGACATAGCGGTAGCTGCCCTCGTCAACGAGAAACTTGATGGCTGTCACCATCTCATCACACTCCTGAACCTCGTCAAAGAAGATGAGGGTCTTGCCGGGGACCATCTTCTTGCTCGTGAAAGCCGAGATGCGCATCAGTATTTCTTCTGCGCTTTTGGGACGGCTGAAGAGTTCCACCGCATCGGGTTGTTCTAGGAAATTGATTTCAACCACATGCTCAAAAATCTCTTTACCAATGGTACGTATGGCAAAAGTCTTGCCCACCTGTCTTGCACCAGACACCAACAACGCTCGCTTGTCATTAGTAAAAAAGTTCCTTAGAAATTGATATGCTTTTCTTTCTAACATAGAATGTTGTATTTCAATGCGCAAAGATACGTCTTTTTACATTATCCAAGATAAAAAGCATATTATTTTGACACTTTTCCAATAAAAATTTGGCGATTTTTGACACTTTTCCAAGATTTTCGCTCTTCAGCGATTTCAAACGCTTCAATAGGACCAACAACGACCAACCCGTATCGGATGCAAAATGAATAGTGTTTTTTTCGAGTTATTTATATGAAATTCACTTCAGGACTGATCTGAATCCCAAACTTCTCTTCAACGGATTGCTGTATCTGTTGGGCGAGTTCCACGATGTCTTTTCCTGTGCCGTCGCCATAATGCACCAGCACAAGGGCTTGCTTATCGTACACGCCCACGTTGCCCTCGCGGCGACCTTTCCATCCGGCTTGCTCGATGAGCCATCCAGCAGGCACTTTCACCTTGCCGTCGGGCTCGTCATAGTGCGGCATGTCGGGATACTGCTGCCTTAACGCCTCGAACTGCTCTGCTTTGATTACCGGGTTCTTGAAGAAACTACCGGCATTGCCTATGAGTTTTGGGTCGGGGAGCTTGGCATCGCGGATGGCGCAGATGGCATCATGCAATTGTTGCAAGG
>JAFYJV010000009.1 GCA_017537965.1 Bacteroidales bacterium
ATATGCCTCCAGTAGGTTTATTCCACATTCCGCATTCTTAATTCCGAATTAAATCAGGCGTTCAGCATCACAGGCATCAACAGCATGAGGATGTCCTCTCCCTCTTTCTGGTTGTCAACCGGGACAAGGATGCCGGCACGATTCGGAGCCGACATCTCCAGTTTCACTTCCTCCGTGTCAAGGTTGTTGAGCATCTCCTGGAAGAAACGGGAATTGAAGCCAATCTCTATGTCATCGCCTGAATAACTGCACGACAGACGCTCCTTGGCCTCGTTATAAAAGTCGATGTCCTCGGCAGTCAGCAAGATCTCTTGACCCGTGATCTTGAAACGCACCTGATGGGTGGCCTTGCTGGAGAACACAGCCACACGACGAATGGCCGACAGGAACGACTGACGATCGATAACCAACTGGTTGGGGTTGTTGGCAGGAATGACCGCCTCGTAGTTCGGATAATGGCCTTCGATGAGACGGCAGACCAGTTTATAGTCGCCGAATACAAAGGAGGCGTTGGTTCTGTTGAATTCCACCTTGACCGGTTCGTCGGCCATCGTGCCAAGGATGTTTTTCAACTGGTTGATAGGCTTCTTGGGCATAATGAACGAAGCCATCACTTCCGACTTCACGTCCATCCTTCTGTAACGCACCAGCTTATGGGCATCGGTGGCGACAAAGGTAAGGTAGTTTTCCTTCATCTCAAGCAGCACGCCCGACATGATCGGACGGATCTCATCATTGCCAGTGGCAAACACGGTCTTCTCGAAGCCGTTGGCCAATACGTCGGCAGGGATCTCCCACGTCGAAGTGTCGTCCATCACCGGAATCTGCGGGAACTCGTCACTCTTGTGGCCCGACAACTTGTACTGGCCGTCGCCAGCCCTCAGCACCACTGCCAACGTGTCTTCAGCAACACTGACAGTCACCGGTACATCGGGGAAGTTCTTCATGATGTCAAGCAAGAGACGAGCGGGGATGGTAACCTCGCCGGAGCCTTCCACCATGTCGGGCTGCAAAGCCACCGTCATCGTAGTCTCAAGATCCGACGCAGTGATCTTCAATCCTGTATCCCCCAACTGAAACAGGAAATCATCCAAAATGGGCAATGTGTTGTTCGAGCCAATGACACCACTCATGGCTTGAAGGCTCTTCAACAACTTTAAGCTTGATACGATAAATTTCATTTGTCTTGTATTTAATTATTATTACTCTACTTATCCACTCATGGAACTTACAAAAATACAAAAAAATTCAATTCCACAGCATTTTTTAACAATCTTTCAAATTCCCCTTTCATTTTTTATCTCAAGCCAGCACGCTTCAAACGCGACAGGAATCCGGTAATCGCCTCGTATGGCGTCACCACATACTCGAAATAATAGTTCCCCGACTTCACGGAACGCATCTTTTCCTTCATGTCCGAGAGTTGCGAGTTGACCGTTCCCCAAGTGGCATGGATTTGCAACTGCCCATCACCGCAATTATAGCTGATATAGGTCATAAACAGATCATGCTCAAAGAAATAGGTGATGACGCCCAAACGCCTGTCAAAAACAACATAACCGTCCACATAGCGGTTTACCACATTCGTTCCGAAACTGCCTATGCCAATCTTGCCTTGTGACACGAATGCCCTCAACACTGGATTCCACACCAAATGCAAGTTCGGAATAACAATCATCCGATCATAGAAACTGTTCGCCTCGATCTCAGGATAGCCGTTCAGCTCAATCTCTTGTCGCAACAAGGCAGCCGCTTCTTCTCCTTGCTCCATCCGCAGATAATCCACATAGCCGGTTTTTGTCAAGTCCACCGCCTCCCCTTCCACGGCAGCATAGATCTCCGCCATGTCCTTCAAAAGCTGTTCGTTGAAAATCGGCACTTGGAAGACATTGAGCACATCCATCACCAAACTGTCATTCGGAAAACCCGTGTAATCGCCATAGCATGTCATCTTGGTCAGACCTTCGTCGAAACCAAGGTTGGTGGCACCATGCCCCTTGACGACACAACGGTCCGATAGCGACAACCTGTAATCAGTTCTTTGACTGTCTTTTATCACATAACGGGAACTATCCACCTCGTAACTGAGATCGCCACTCTGCATCAGCACCATGACTGTCTCTGAGTTCATGGGTTTCAAGAAGTTGGCACGATAGCCTCCACCACTGCCAAACTCATAGCACAAACCGTTGAACAAGCCGGGACGCACCTTGCGGATCTTGTCCATGTCGATGGGAATGCTCACCCTTTCTGGATCGATCTCCGCCGTCGAAACAAACCACACCGTATCCCCCAGGCACGACTGTGTCAATCGGAACGATCCTTCATATCGGTCATGGGGAGATGAAGCCGTCGAGACCACCTTTCCTTGGAAACCGAAATAAGGACTCAACAGGAACTCAAGGGAATCGGCCACCACGGCATGACCAACGGTGACGCCGTCCACCGGCTCTATCTTATCAAAATAGACTGGCGTGGCAACACCTTCCATGTCCAGATAGTCCTTGGTGCCTTCCGCCAGATAACGGTTGCGACTGAATATCGTAACCGAGGCGTCTTTATACAGATGCTGACGGTTCAGAGTGTCGGCCAAGACCGAGGCATGTTCCAAGGGAGTGATCTCTGCGTTGCGCATGATGTCGAGGTTGGCATCCGAAGGGAACAAAGCGGCATCAGCCACACGGATAATCTTGACATCGTGAGCGTGGATGACATAGTCGTTCATGTTGTAGTCGGCATTCGAGCAGAAAAACTCCAGCGAGTCGTGTTCGGGCAACATGGAGACGAATTTAGAGGCGGCATTGTGGATCGACAACAACTCGTCATGCGTGGTAGCTGCGGCATAATCAGCAAACGAAGATGACGGACTGAAAAGATGGATGGTGTTTGCGTCCATGTCCCACTCAGCCTCTTGAAGAGAACAGTAGAACTTGTTCAAGGGAAAGTCCAGATTGCTCTTCATGTCCAAATACTGATACTGCACCTTCTTCGATGCCAAGTTAACCAAGGAACGATAGTTCTCCGCCAAAAAAGCCTTGGTGCTTCCGTCTTCGTCATACAATACAAAGTCAGACGAGTCGGCAACGAATGAATGGGATTCAAAGTCGAAATAATTCGAATTGAAACGGGTCAGTCCGAAAGTCAACTCACCGTCACCGTGGTAGCCCTGGTTTGAGAGCATGGTGACACCACGGAAATAGGTGCTGTCGAACATGCAGATCGGCTCTACCTTGGTAGTCGTATAAAGCAACTGGTCTGAAAGGTCCCATTTCAATTCCAACGGGCCACAACTTGCCTTGGGGAAAGGCACCTCACCACTGCGCTCACGCATGGCAAACTGTTGCACATCGGCGGTAACGGAATCCAGATACAAATCAAAGCGCGGCGCCGTATAATCAGCCGTTTCAACATTCAACACGCCTTGTCCAAAGAAACCCTCGTTGGAAAGGAATACTTCCTGGTGGAAGTTGCCTTGACCACCATACATGGGATAGCTGTCGCTCTTCCCGTTGCCAATGGTATGCTTGAAACCCAACGAGTGGTCGTCCATCACCACCAGTGGCTCGGTGATGTCCGGGAAGATGCCTCCCGAAACGAGATGTCCTTTGAATGAGATGTCCTCGCTGTTCAGATTGTCTAGGCTGTTCACAGAGAAGGGCTCCAGACAATAATAGAACTTGTCTGCCAAAAACTCGTCCGTCACCGAATCCAAAGGGAGTTTCAGGTCGAAGACGCCACCGTTGATGTCCCTATAGAACTTATAGGAGTGTCCCGGGCAATGGAATCTCGGATAGTCAGGCGTTTGCCTCACACTCGATTTATTATCCTTCTCATCGATCTCCAGGGTGCCTTTCAGCCGTTCCAGCGTACCCTCCACGGGATATACCTTCCCATCGAAACGGGCATAGAAACGCAACGAGTCCACCTTTTTCATCTCGATGGAAAACGTGCTGTAATCAAACAGACAATCCTTGGTGAAGAACTCGTACATACCAGCCATGATGCAACCCGAGAAGTTGAAATTTCTGTTTTTCTTCAGCACCACCCTGGCGTCGTCAGGAAGGATAACCACATGTTTGAAGTCGCTCAAGGTTATGGACGGAATCTCTGAACCCGTCTGGTCGTCCCAAATGCCAAACACCATCATATCGTTGGTATTCAGCACTAAACGGATGTTCGGCTGCCGGTTGGTGGCCCTAGTCTGGAATCTGATGACATCGAAATCGAATTCTTGGTGATCAGAGGCAAGCACGTCGAAGAAACGGTCAAGAACCGTTACCGTCTGAGTATCCTTATCGTATTCAAGATAGCCTTCCGACTGAAGGTTCAGTATCAGCGAGGTCACCTGCGACAACGGATACTTCAGATAACCCACCAAATCGTTGATGTTGAAACGATGAAACTCATCGCCATACAGCTGCAGAAACTTGTTGATATGCTCCATGGGATGCTTCTTATCCAGGGCTTGGATCTTCAGATAATCCGACTTCCTGAAATAATTCACCGAGGAGATGACGCCCTCGCTCACACCGCTGGTGCCCTCCAAACGGCGAAAGTCCATCAAATCAGTATTCCTGTCCCAGTAGATGGCTTCAAGAAAGATGTCAAATGCATGATATGTATCGTGATATGGGCCAGCACCCACGCCATTGTCCCTGCGGTAAAGCAGCACCTTGTCTTTCTGCATGTCATAGCGGAAGCCCAAGTCGTTATGGTAGATGGAATCAATGGAATGGGTGATCGAGTCATAGAGATAGATCCTGACAGCCGCCTCGTTTGAAACCAGGTTGTCATCTTTGAGAATAAACCTTTTGGCCAGCATCCTCAAGGTGATGCGTCTGTTATGCCGAAAAACAAGTTGAGCCTGGTTTTGTCCAGTGCCGAAGAAGCTCACCGACTGACCCACCATACCGAATCCGCCAATGAAATCGATGTCATTCTCAAGATGGCCCGACTGCACGTTTTCGTCATGGGAGAGCGCCTTGGGAAACATGGTCTTCTCGTTGGGCGGTGAGTTGGTCACTCCATCCTCAAAAGAGCATTGGATGGCGTGAGCAAAATAATCCTTGTTGTAGAAGTCGATCGACTCGATGCGGTAGTTGGACGCTGCCAAATTGATCTGATAGTCGTGGACAATGCCATAGACCTTATCCTCAGGAATCCCAAACCGGCTCCAATCGACTCTTCCCCCCTTCCCCAACCATTGGTTTTCTTCCATTAGGAAACGTCCTTGCGTGTTGTGGATGACAGACTGGTCCTTGGAGGTCTTCAAGATGAGGTCGCATTGGTTCACAGCGACAATGAAAGCAGTATCGGTCGGAAAACTGAGTGAGGCATCTTGGACGATCCACTGGGTCACGCCTCGCTCATTGATGACATGATCAGCGAAAAGATCACGACAACGTTTCAGGTAACCGTCCATCTTCATCGGACGGTTGCCATAATGAGTCGAAGTATAACTCAACCAACGACGAAGGTCGTCGCGCGACAGCCCACTTTGTGGCGCATGGAGAAGCGCTTCTGCGAAGGTAAAAAGGTTGTAGTAGGCACGGTTGCCACTTTTTGACAACATCGTCTCACACAATGGAATGACCATGCCCGCCTCATCAACGCCATAACGGTCGTTCCAGACTCCTTGAAGGTCCTGCATCATAACTTCGGCAGCTTTTTTGTCTTCTTTCGAAGTCGCAGAAGTCAGATAAGCACGCAGTTCCTCGAAAAACTGCGTCTTGTCCGTGGAAAAACGGTTCCCTTGGGAATAGCCGTTGAAAGCCATTGCCAACAATGCGATCAGTAGGATCAAGATTTTTTTCATATCGTCAAAAACAGGCACAACATGCCATGTTAGTTATTTTAAAAACTCAGCGGCCACCCAGTTGTTTCTAGCGAGATGTCTCGCATAGCGAAGGCCGCATCGCGAAGCCTCCTCTTGGATGCTCCCAAGGTCCTCCGTGTAGAAGCCGCTGAAGAAGATGTGGGCTCCGGGACGCATGGCATCAACATATAGGTGCATGTCGCGGAGCAGGATATTTCGATTGATGTTGGCCAAAACGATGTCAAAACTTCCGTCGCCGATTGCGCTGGCGTCGCCCAATACGATCTGGATGTCGTCGATGCCATTGAGAGCAACGTTTGTGAAAGCGTTACGATAGGCCCATTCGTCGTTGTCGATGGCAACAGTTCGAGCTGCGCCCAGCTTTTTGGCGAGGATGGCAAGCACTGCGGTACCACTACCCATGTCGAGCACATCCTTCCCTTGAAAGTCGGTCTCCAGCATCATCGTGATGATCTGCGCCGTGGTCTCGTGGTTGGCGGTACCGAACGACATCTTAGGTTCAATGACAAGGTCGAACTCGTAACTCGGATCGGGAGTATGGAAAGGAGCCCTCACCCGACATCGCTCGTTGACGACCACTGGCTGATAGGAAGCCTCCCACACCTCGTTCCAATCCTTGTCAGGCATCTCCTCGACAGCAAGAAGGTGCAGGCCACTGAAGACATCCATCAGCAACAGTTCCTCCACTGCAGCATCGTCACGCCGATCTTCGCTACAATAGGCCTTCAGGCCCAGGTCGTCGTCCATGAACGAGTCAAAGCCCATCTCACCGAGCATCGTGATCAACATGTCATGCTGGATGTCCGACGTAGGCGTCGTAAAGGTGTATTCAAGCGTCTTCATTCCTTATCCATGAGTTGGGAAGCCTGCAAACAGATAGAGACAAAGTCGTCCGCCTTGAGTGAAGCACCGCCTATCAAGCCACCGTCCACATCGGGTTGCGAGAATAGCTCCGTGGCGTTCTTGGCGTTGCAACTGCCTCCGTAAAGGATACGTATGTCGTTGGCAGCGGCTTCGTCATAATGCTCTTTCACCAACTGACGGATAAAGGCATGCATCTCCTGTGCCTGCTCAGGCGTAGCGGTCTTGCCAGTGCCGATGGCCCAGACGGGTTCGTATGCGATGATGGCGTCATAGATGGCATCGCCATCAAGATGGAACAAGCCTTTCTCCAATTGTTCCTTCACCACCTCGAAATGACGACCCGCCTCACGTTCTTCAAGCACCTCGCCCACACAATAGATGGGCGACATGTTATTCTCAATCACGCGGCTGATCTTCTCGGCAAGGATCTCGTTGGTCTCACCGAAATACTTTCTCCGTTCGCTGTGACCGATGATGCAGTAATCCACGTCAAGCGACTTCAGCATTTTGGCCGACACCTCGCCTGTGTAAGCGCCTTTGTCGTAAGCGCTGCAGTTTTGCGCACCCACATTGAACTGCTGTTCCTCAAACTCCATGTCGGTAAGCATCTCCAGATAAGGGAACGGCGGGCACACGATCACCTCGCATTTCAGTTCTTCCTGTTCCTCCATACGGTCTAAAATGTCGTTGACCAGATCTTCGGCTTCTTCGAAAGCCATATTCATTTTCCAGTTTCCTGCTACGATTTTACTTCTCATGGTATAAGATATTTATGGTTTATGCAAAATAAGGCATTTTCGGTGACATTCACAAATAAAACTCATTTCACGCGAATCTTTCTGCCCGGCCACATTTTGGCGTTCTTCTTGAAATTGTTGAGCTCGCACAGGATGGAGACTGTCGTGTAGTTCTCCACTGCAATCGAAGCCAGGGTCTCCCCTTTCTTGACTACATAGTATTTTTTCCGCTCCCTGAGGGGAGGATACACCGCCTCCACGATGTTCACGGTAAACTTATTGTCCATGTCTTCGTATGCAACCTCCAGCAAGTCGTTTGTCAGAGTGAAAGACCTGTTTACGGGACGATCCTTGTCCAACAAAGAATGGGAAAACAGCCATTCGTAGGTCTGTTTGAGATAGAACACGCGCGCCAAGCGGGAATGGTTCACGCCTTCGAGACGGTCGTAGATCAGCCGGGTCGTGTCGCCACAGGTTCGGATAGCCTCGACCACCCGGTCGGAACAGGCCACCGGCACCAACTCGTCGGCAGTTCCGTGGACGACCCAAAGCGGCAAGGTAGTCAAGCCACACAGCGAATCTGTCTTTCCCGATGCTCCGCCGCACATCGCCATGGCAGCCGCCACCTTATCGGGATATTTCGTAGCAACATCCAAGGCGCCATAGCCACCCATGCTCATGCCCAACACATAGAATCGGTTGCTATCCACCTTGTAATGGTCGTCCAGCCAGTCGTACAACGCCATCACCCGATCTGGCTCCCAAGCGCTCTGTGCCTGTGGCGCAGCCACAATGGCATCAATGGCACGTCCTTTCATCAAGGCATGAATGCAGCCGTAACGCAAGACCATCTCCAAGGAATCGCCGCTCAAGCTCTTTCCGTGCAAAAACATGACAAGAGGCAACTGCTCCGCCTTTTCATACTTGTCGGGAAGATAAAGCCAGAAATCATAGCCGTCCTCAACGAAGTCGCGACAGGCCATCAGCTGTGCCGACGAGCTCAGAGGCAGAAACAGAAGCAACAGAAAAAGCAGTTTTCTCACGGCTTGACTCTTTTATCTATTTGGTTTTCTTCTAACTAATCCTTACTCTCGGGTCGATGATGCCATAGAGGATATCGACGATCAAGTTGACGATGATCAACATAACGGCGATCAGCAACACGGCTCCCATAATCACGGGAAAGTCGTATTTTTCGAGCGCATCCACCACCACTACGCCAATGCCTTTCCAGTCGAAGACATATTCCACAAAAACGGCACCAGCCAGCAGCGAGGCGAACCATCCTGAGATGGCCGTCACCACTGGGTTCAAGGCGTTGCGCAAGGCATGGACGCAGATGACCCTCCACGGCCTCAGCCCCTTGGCTTTGGCAGTCCGGACATAATCCATCGACATGGCCTCAAGCAACGAGGTGCGTGTCAGTTCCACCACCACAGCCAACGGCCTCATGCCCAAGGTCAGGGCCGGCAGGACGAGGTTGGATAGGGAGAGGTATTCCCCCCTTCCGTATTCATCCACCGTGTAGAGGCTTCCTGTCATGCTCAGCCCCGTCACATCCTCCAAGATAAAGCCAAAGATCCATGCCATGAGGATGGCGGCAAAAAACGAGGGCAGCGACATGCCTATGGTGGTAATGAACAAGGTGAGTTTGTTCAGGAAATTCGTGTTCAACACAGCCGTCAAGATGCCGATCACCAGCCCCAAGATGAAAGCGATGGAGATGGACACCGCCGCCAACAATAAAGTATTGGGAAACGCCTCTCCCAAGATGCTCGACACCTTGCGCTTGCTCTGATAGGACATGCGCAAATATGGTGCTTTCAGGACCACGGCCGTCGCACCCAAAGTGGCTATTTTCGAATAGGGAGCCACTTTTGCAAGTTTCTCCTCTCCATTTGAAATATCATAGAACGAAATCGGCACCAAGTCGTTGAGATAATCCACATACTGTTTTCCAAGACTCTGGTTCAGTCCCAACTCCTCACGGATGGCATCCACCGACTCCTTATCGGCACGCTGTCCGAGCATCATCTGTGCTGGATCGCCTGGAAGGATGTTGAACAGGAAAAAGACCAGTGTCGCGACACCCCAAAGCACCGCAAGTCCGTAAAGCAATTTCCTGATGATATATGATCCCATATTATTGATTGACGCGAGACACGTGACTGAAAGATTCGGGGAAGTCGATTGCACTCCATTTGTCCTTCACCAGACCCTCATCAAGCCACATCAACCCCGGGTTGAAACGCACGATGGTCTTGATTTCCAATTCATCTCCATAATACACTTCCGAAACGAAAGGATATCGTTCCTGAATCATCTCCACATAATCCTGCGGCGAGGAGGTAACCCATATCACATAACAGCCAGCCTGCTCAGCATTTTCCGTCACCTTTTTGATCTTCTTCCATTCGTTCAAGGTGATCTTGCTCATGTCGTTCGAGGTGAACATCAGAAGGTTTTCGGTGGTCAGGATCATCTCGGTAACGTCATCGCCGTCTTGATCCAAAGCCGAGAAGCCAAGGAAGCTGTTGCCACCCACCACACGTTGATCGACGAATTCCCATTGGCTCATCCACACTGAATCATTCCACGGATAGTTGGGCGACAAGTACTCCTGGGTCTTCCCGGTCTCCTTGTTCTTGAAGGTCAAGTAGATCTGCTGCTCCTGTTCTTGTTTCTCGTTCATTTGCTTCCCAACTTTCCAATTCATGAAATCGATCACAGGCAGATGGCGGTAGTTATAGATCTCGAAACCAGCAAACAGTGCTGCATACACAAAGCCGATCAGCAACTGTCCTCTCCAAGTGAGGCGGTTTTTCAAACTCTTGAAATTCAATATTAGAGGCAACAACACCGCGTCGATCACCAGATTCTTGTAAAAGGTCTGCCAGTTCGTCATCTTCACCGCCGTGCCGAAGCAGCCGCAGTCGGGCACCACATCGTAGAGAGCGTCGAAGAGCGTCGTTGTCGTGAATATCAGCATCAGAGCTACACCACCTATGACCGCGATATGGGGACACACATTGGTCAAAAGACAGATACCCACAAGGAACTCCGCAAGAATCATCAGCACAGCAAGCACCAGTGCCAAGTCGTTCAGCCACTCGATATGGTATGCCGCAAAATAGTCCAGCATCTTGTATCTCGTCCCTAGTGGATCCACCCCTTTTGTGAAGCTGCTGAAGATGAAAAGCAAGCCTATGAGGATACGGCATACCGTCAAGGCCTCTTTTGTGTAACCCTTCCGAAACACGATGCTGACAACGATGTTCAACAACAAGATGGCCAAAAACCACAGCCGATAGTCGGGGATAAAGGCAATGCCCACAGCCGAAGCGATGGCCACGGCAATGCTGATCCAGCTGATGGAGGAGTTATTGCTTCTCATCGGCGCACTCCTTTTGTTCTGTCAATAGGATCAAGGCAAAGACCGCATAGTTGATCATGTCATAGTAATTGGCATCAAGTCCTTCCGAGACGAGGGTCTTGCCCCCATGATCCTCGATGGACTTGGTTCGCAGCACCTTCGACATGATGAGGTCGGTGATGGAGCTGATGCGCATGTCGCGCCAAGCTTCGCCATAGTCATGGTTCTTGCGGGTCATGAGTTCGTAAGCCTCACGGGTCACTTTGTCATACTTGGCAGCGGCCTCTTCCGAAGACAAGTCAGGTTGGTCAACCGCACCCAGTTGCAGCTGGATGATGCCCATGGCCGCATAGTTGACGATACCGATGAACTCCGGCTCAATGCCTTCGTCCACCATGCGTTCCTCTCCTGTCTGCAAGGTTCGGATACGTTTCACTTTGATATAGATCTGATCCGTTATCGAGGGTGCGCGCAAGATGCGCCATGCCGGACCATAATCTTTCATTTTGTCGATAAAGAGGGTACGACACTGAGCCAGCACGGCTTGGAATTCCTGTTCGGTATTGGGATTGTTCATGTTTCTTTAAGTATTGCGAAGCAAAGATACAAAAAACTCTCCGCATAAAAAACCAAAAAAACCAGAATTTCGGTAGAATATGAAAAATAATTACTATTTTTGCAGTGTTTTAGATAACGATTTCAAAAAATAAACAAAAACATATCCATTATGAAAGACTTGATGATTGAACCTGTAGTAGATCCCGTAAGCGAAGCCCGACGCTATGTAGCAAACGCCCAAGAACTATTAAGAGATCATGGAAAACTCGATTTCGAGACCCAACTTTATCAGGACAGGAAATACGTACGCATGGCTGGCAACACCCTATGGAATGGGGTGCTGCTTATTGTTGACGCAGTATTCCATGTGAAAACCAACAACAGAATGCATCCCGATGTTGATGACTATAGGTTTAGTATCTCAAGACGCGACCACAAACTGCTTGACCTATTCAACACTGCCCACGAAACGCTCCATGTCTATATGGGCTACGATGGTAACCGAAGGAAAAACCTTTGTCAAGACGGCATCCACCTCGCCATCGAGATTATAGACCGCTGCGAACTCATGCTGAAAAATAGAAGCGCGTTTCAACTAGATAAAACATAAATCGCTATCTTTGCAGAAAGACAAGATCGCTATGAACCTCCCTTCTCGCCCAGCCATCATGGGCATCCTCAACGTCACCCCTGACTCGTTTTCCGACGGGGGCAGATACAACGACACCGACAAAGCACTTAATCATTGCGAGGAAATGCTGCAACAAGGCGCCGACATCATCGACATCGGAGGCTGCTCCACACGACCCAACAACGCCATCGCCACCGAACAAGAGGAGATGGAACGGGTTATCCCAGTTTTAAAAGCCATTCGACTGCGTTTTCCTGAAGCGATGATTTCCATCGACACCTTCCGCAAATACGTGGCAGAAGCCTGTGTGATTGAGGGTGCCGACATCATCAACGACATCTCTGGCGGACTCTTCGACTCCGAAATGCTGCCCTATATCGGGAAAAACCACATCCCTTACGTGCTGATGCACTGTGTAGGCACCCCAGAGACCATGCACCAATACCATTTGGATGGCGACATCCACCAAACCGTTTTGGACTTTTTCAAACGACAATGTGACATCCTGGAATCTTATGGCGACCAACAAATCATACTAGATCCGGGAATCGGCTTCGGGAAAAGCCTGGAAGCCAACTATGCCTTGCTCAGCCATTTGGAACGTTACCGTTACCACGAATATCCTATCCTCATTGGCATATCACGGAAATCAATGATCCCAAAATTGTTGGGGCCTGATGCGGATCTGGAGAACTGCACCACCATACTCAACACCATCGCTATGTTGAACGGCGCAGACTTTTTAAGGGTCCACAACGTCAAAAACGTCGTCGAATTGAAAAAAACCTTTAATTTTGCGCAACCAACGGAATAAATCATGCTGGATCTATTCATACAGATACGCATCGTCGATGTCATCGACATCCTGCTGGTTGCCGCGCTGCTCTACACGCTTTACCGATTGCTGAAGGGCACCGCAGCCATCAGCATCTTCGTCGGCATTGTTGCCATCTTCCTCATCTGGCAATTGGTCAACGCCCTCCAGATGGAGCTCCTGTCGTCAATCCTGGGTGCCTTTGTAAGTGTAGGTTTTATCGCCCTCATCATCATCTTCCAACCCGAGATCCGGCGTTTCCTCTTTACCATAGGCACACAGACAAAGAATGGCAACTTGAGAACTTTCAGGCTCTTCCGGCGGAAAAGCAAGGGCATCACTTTGGACACCGACACCATCAGCCAGGCATGCGTTGCCATGTCAAGCATCAAACAGGGCGCACTCATCGTCCTTACCCGACAAAACACCCTTGCCGACATCGTCCTGACCGGTGTCACCATCGACGCTCAACTCAGTAAACCATTGATTGAAAACATCTTCTTCAAAAACAGCCCATTGCATGACGGCGCCATGATCATCACCGACAACAAGATCGTTGCCGCCCGATGCATCCTGCCTGTCACCAACAATAGCGAGATACCAGGGCATTACGGCCTACGTCACCGTGCCGCCGTGGGCGTCAGCGAGAACAACGACTGCATCGTGCTCGTAGTCTCCGAAGAGACTGGTGGCATCAGCCTTGTAAAAAGTGGGAAGATCATGACCCTCCATGCCTCCACTATGAATGAAGTACTGGAGAAAGAACTGAAGAACTAATCTCTCAATTAGCGTCGTTGAGGACATCGCCGTTCTCAATCCCCAACTCAATGAATCCCTCTCCCTCAAGAAGGAAATAAAGCGATTCTTCGTATGGATCCCAACGCAACTTGAATCGAGACGCGTCACCTTTCTTTTTCAATTCGCCGCCGACATAACGGTTCATCATGTAATTGTATGTGAAAGTGGCATAGCGCTTCCCAAGATACACCGCATAGTCATAAACATCGTTTGTTGTGATGGGAGTAATGTCGTAATGATACTGCGCCCCCTCGTTGCCGTTGCTAACGTACGACTTGAAATCGTCCATAAGGTTGCACTCGTCATACAAGGTAACGGGAAGCCATTCCCCATCATTGATATCGAACCACGCCGCCACATTGACCGTGTTCAAGGAAAACGAATAATCGTAATCATCAGTGAAATCGAAAAGATGGTCCACATAGTCCGTAAAAAGGCCTTGTATCTCCACCTTGGAAAGGAGCACCAGCCAATGCGTGGAATCAACAGGGACATGGTCGGCATCCTCAGGAATATAGACATCCACCCCAAAGGTCCTCATCTCATCAGCGTATGCCGCATACATGATATCCAAAAAGGCGTTCTGATCCAACGAATCCAACACCTTGGTATAGGTCCCATCCCCGTTCTGTATCAGGGTCACCTGTGCCTCCTCGGGAAAGTAAACTGCTGCACGCGTACGATGTGATTGAACGACGAACTTGTTGGCCAACCAGAACTCGCTACCACAGCCCGAGAAAAGCACTGCGAGCAAAACACCTATAAACAATGTCTTTATTTTCATATTCTAAAACAATTCCATTTGAATCGGTTCGCCACCATGCTTCTTGTCATCGTCAAAAGGCTCTGGACTCGGTATTTCTGGTGTCGGAACTTCCTGGGCCGGGGCTTCTTGGAACGGCTTTTCGGGAACCTGGTTCTCGGAGCTATCCTCATCCTCCGGGACATCTGCTTCCGCTTCCTCCGAAACCTCAGGCACTTCCGGCTCATACGGCTCCAACCATTCAAAACGCTCAATCTCCCTGTTTGAGAGGCGTTTGCCTTTGGCCTTATAACTCTTGATGCCAATGAACTCCTCGACATTGACTTCATCATCGGGGAAACTGTTCCCGGCATCGCTGACCTGATAACTCAACAAAAGTCGTGGCATCACGTCAGTACAACTCGAAAGATATTTGGCCGCCTCATGCTCGCCGATGAAAGAGCAACGGGTGTTCATCTTGACATCACGGTCGATGCAGAAACGTTTCAGGTACATCTTTTGGGTCTCTCCTTCGATATAAATGACTGAGAAGATGTCGTCAGGATCGAACTTGCGGATCTCCACCATGTCGTCGTCGAAATGCGTTGAAAGGTCATAACCTGTCACCTTGAACTCACCATTGCTGAAAAGCTGAAAGATACGGTCATCGCCCTCGAAGGCGCCCAGATATTGTCCACGCTTGTCGGCATTGAGACGTCGCACTGTGTCATCATACCATAGGTCGCGCGCCGTCAAGGTCGATACACCGTCGTCATGCTTGAAAACGACTTTGATGGCATACTTGGTCAGCAAGTTGCCTCGTGCCGCACGGCCTTTCACGGCTAGCTGGGCGAAGTCGTAGTCGAAACTCGCCTTCTTGAGTTTGGGAGCGGGACGCAGTTGCACCTTGATGACTTCCGCCTCGCCGTTGGGGTTGGCGGTGAAATACACCACTCGCGAATCGGGCTTGCCTTGGGTAAGGTCATACTCCTTGTCACGTGTAACGCCCGTCACGGCGAAACGCTTGACATAGAACGGATTTCCCGCCTTGCCGTCACGATACACCGCATTATAGGTGGTTCTGTCGTCGTTCTTATGGAACACCGCCACATGGATCACATTGGCACCTACAAAGAGCTTGGATTGCAGCTTGGTCACCATGTATGTGCCTTTCTCGTGGAACACGATGATATCATCCATATCGGAGCAGTCGGAGACAAAGGTATAAGCCTCCTTGTTCTTTTCACGCTTCAATCCCTCAGAGGTACAAACGAAGCCCTCGGCAGTATTTACATATAGTTTCTCGTTGTTGGCTGCTACAGCCTGTGCAGAGATGTTGTCGAAGTTACGGATCTCCGTCTTGCGCTCGCGGCCATCGCCATATTTCTCCTTGATATGGGTGTAGTAATTGATGGTATAGTCAACGATATGGTCAAGGTTGTAGCGAGCCTCCTCCATCTTCGCCTCAATGTCGGCCAGCTGTTCATCGGCTTTCTTGATGTCGAACTTGGAAATCTTCCTTACCGGCTTCTCGCAAAGCTTCAACACGTCATCGCGCGTAATCTCACGTTGCAGCCGTTTGCGATAAGGGTCAAAGCGGCGTTCGATACCCGTCACCTGATCCTCCCAAGTTGCATAGTCCTTCTTTTCCAACTCCTTGTAGATGCCTTTTTCAAAGAAGATCTTCTCCAAAGAGATCCAATGCCATTCGGATTCCAGTTCATCCAACAGGATCTGAAGTTCCCAGCTAAGGAGTTCCATGGTACGGTCGGTGCAGCGTTTGAGGATCTCACTGACGCCCATGAAGACGGGACGCTCGTTGACAATGACACATGCATTGGGCGAGATCGAAACCTCGCACTGGGTGAAGGCATACAATGCGTCAATAGTCTGGTCGGGCGACACTCCCGGGTTGAGGTAGATGACAATCTCGCAAGTCTCCGCAGTGTTATCGTCGATCTTCTTGATCTTGATCTTTCCCTTATCGTTCTCCTTGACGATGCTCTCGATCACGCTACCCGTAGTGGTTCCAAAAGGAATCTCCGTGATCACCAAGGTCTTCTTGTCGAGTTGGCTGATGCGGGCGCGCACTTTGACACGTCCACCTCGGAGGCCATCGTTGTAGTTCGTGACGTCCATCAGACCTCCTGTCGGGAAGTCGGGATACAGCGCAAAAGGCTCATCACGGAGATAGGCGATGGAGGCGTCGATAAGCTCGATGAAGTTATGCGGCAGGAACTTGGAGGCAAGACCCACGGCGATGCCCTCAGTACCTTGAGCGAGAAGCAAAGGGAACTTCACAGGCAACGACACTGGTTCCTGGTTGCGACCGTCGTAAGAAGGTGTCCAGTCGGTCGTCTTCTTGTTGAAGACGACCTCTTTGGCGAATTTCGAAAGCCTGGCTTCGATATAACGGGAGGCAGCAGCGCTGTCGCCCGTGAGGATGTTGCCGAAGTTTCCCTGCATGTCGATAAGCAGGTCTTTTTGCGCCAGCTGCACCAGGGCGTCAGCGATGGAGGCATCGCCGTGAGGGTGGTATTTCATCGTGTTGCCTACGATGTTGGCCACCTTGTTGAACCGTCCGTCGTCAAGCTCATTCATGGAATGGAGGATGCGCCGCTGCACCGGTTTCAGGCCGTCTTCGATGGCAGGTACAGCGCGTTCCAGAATGACGTAAGAGGCATAGTCGAGAAACCAGTTCTCGAACATGCCTTTGATGGGGATCACATGGAAACTGTCGTTTTCCGGCTGGATATCCGTCGGCTCGGTCATATCCTCCACAGGATCAACCACTTCGTCATTTCTTAATTCATCCTTTTCCTCAATATCCATAGGATTCGCTTTGGAAGAGGCAAAGATACGTTTTTTTTCTTCTTGGTCAAAGGAAATTTTCAACTTCATTTCCAGAAGCGAAGCACGGCAACCTCCCCTGCGAGCGCGAGAAGCGCGAGCAGGACCCACCACTTCCACAGGGACGACTGGCGCGCCATAGCCTCGGCAATGTCTTTTCCCGTGAACTCATCGGTGCTCATGACGGCACGCACAGGAAGTCCAGCCGCCTCGAAGGCCTTCTTGACCTTCCCACGATCCATGAAACGAAGCTCCGATTCGAGGCGGCTGTCATTCCATGCCATCACATGGCACACGACATCGTCTTTCCTAAGTTCGTAGAAGCCCGCCTCTGGCAAGTCATCTTGGAAGAACACGCAGACGCGGTTGTTTCTGAACTCATGGGCAGGCATCATCTCGAAAGAACCATCCTCATTACGAACCCTCAGATCCCGGAGACCGTCAGGCCCCAAGTCATCGAAGAGCAGCGACTGATCATTACCAAGAGTATAGGCAATCCGTCCCACTCCACCTCCGACGAGAGCCATCTTGAGCATCAAAGGCACGAAGAGGGCATTGTCGGCCAAGTTGCTCCACTGCCCGTCAAGCGTAGTGGCAAAGTCATAGACACGACCTTTGTCTGTCTTCCGTTCCGTCATCAAAGGTTCTCCGTTTTCAAGTCTGATTAACACGGAAGCATCGGTTGCAGGCTGGATGTGTACATGCTGCCTTACCTTAGGCAAGTCGGCCTGTTGAGGCATCTCAAGGATGACATCGTGGAAAAATTCATGTTGCAAAGCCAAGCTACTGGCAGCCATCGTATTGGTATCGACCGATTTGCCGTCGTCGTGGAAGATGGCCACACAAGCCCCTTCAGCCGCATCTTCTAACAATGCGTTAAGCTGGTTCTCACTAAGCGAGGAAGCCTCACTCACGACAATGAGTTGTGCCTTGGCCAACTCCCCAAGGTCGATACGACTCGGATCCATAAGGGAATAGTCATATTGCGGATCGTCGTCAAAGACCAGGGAAACACACGATGGGGCGGCATTACGGTTGAGTTCCACCACCTTCAGCGTCGGACGGGTCTCTATGACGAAACGATAGGCATCATCGAAGGTGATGGGATAGTCCATGACAGAGACGCTACAACGAGTGGCGCCATTCTCTTGGAGCAGGAACTGCATGACCAGCTCCGCAGTGCCCTGGCCTTCCACATCGACCGTTGCAGAGGCTGTCACCTTGCCGTCCATGGTCAGGCTGACGGGAAGGCCTTTGACCTCCTTGTCACCTTGATTGCGGACACGCACATGGAGTTCGTTGGTCAATCCCGCCTGCATCACCGGAGAGCTGAGCCATACCGTGTCGATGGAAAGGTTCGACTGCAACTCGGCCGACATGGGGACTACAACCAGCTGAAGGCTGGTATCGGGCCTTACTCCGCCTAGGTCAAACATGTTTTCCTGGAAATCCGAATAAACAAACAGCGTCGAAGGCCCGAAGCCATGCAGATGCCGAAGCATCGTAAAACGGTCGATGACTGCATTCATCTTCACTGGAGAGCCGTCCAACTTCATTCTGTCGAGCTGCCCCAACATCTCCTCTCGGTTCATTGGATATTCATTCTGGATCTCGAAACTATTGGTCATCAACAGATAGCGCGTCGAAGGCGGAAACTGTCCCACCAACTGTCTAGCCGACTCACGGGCATCTTCCAACAAGGTAGTCTTCGACGAGAGTGCCTTCATGCTCATGGAGTTGTCGAGATAGATACCCACCACTCCGTCATCGGTGTTGACAAGCGCCTTGCTTTCTTTCTTCACAGGAAAAGCAAACGCCAGCACTAACGCCACGATGAAAAGGCAACGCAGGAAAAACGTAACCAAGTATTTCAACCTCTTTGTCTTCGCATTCTCCTGCTGGATGGTCTTCAACAAGGCAGTATTGCTGAAATAGACCTGCTTGTGCCTCCTGAAATTAAAGAGATGGATGGCTATCGGGATTGCCAACGCCGCCAAAGCCCATAACATCCGAGGATAAAGGAAAGACATTGCTATTCGACAGTTAAAAAACTCTTGATTCTAAAACCCACATTCTAAATCTCAGAACCCCCTATGTACCCTGGAACGGGACCGAGGTTCTTCTTTCGACCAATTGGAGCAGGCATCGCCACCAAGGAAATGCAAGGGAAGAACAACTCCCAAGGTACACTCCAATCCACGGTTGAAGCGGCTGTCAACGGAATAATGCGTGCCGCCGGCTCCAAGGTTGGCAGCAGGAGCCTCCGATGCCAATTCCTTTTTGGAGAAGGTATTCAACAGCCCCCTGCTATATGCCACCTCCAGCTTGAAGGCCAACGAGAATCGGGCAAAGTCAACGGTATAACGGGCACCAAGTCCAACAAACACACCTGCATCGAAAGGAGCCATGTTTGACTTGTTCACTTCCACTGACTGGTCTTCCATTGCGATATTTCCAGAAAGGTTCAATTCAATAGGATTACTGAGAGGCTTGTTGAGCAGAGGAATGGTGTCCAAATAAAAACAGGGCATCACCATGCTTGTCTCGATCCCACAAAAAACATAGGGACGGACGGGACCTTTTATCGGCAACGTATAGACAAAAGGAATCCGCAAGTCAAGATAGTTGACACGAGCTACATAACGCAAGCTATCGTCAGAAGGCACGTTATGAAACAGACGCGCATCGCCCTTTTGAATCCACATCAGCTCAGCAGCAAAATAACTGCTTTCCCCGACAGGCATCTCAAACTGCACCCCCACCACCGGACGAAGGCGGTTGAGGAGCAATGTGTCTTTCCCAAGGTCGTTCAAGTCGGAATTGGATCCATAAAAATACTCCGGCATGAACACTCCACCCTTCAAGCCAATGCCCATATATCTGCGAAAATGCTGCTCACGAGCCTCCGCATCCACTTGCGCAATCAAGGGGAGCGCCATCATCCATGCCATAGTCATCAACAAAATCCTCTTCATAGCATCACCTCCTAATCATTCCAATCAATAAATGGTTGTCCTCCTTTGTTAAACACCGTCACACTGTCCTCGTCCATGTAAACGAACAGTTTGCCTTTCATCATGAGGATATTGTCCACAAGCTCTTGTGTCAACTCCGAAGCGTTCAGCAACTCGATATCCTTGTTATAGAGCATCAAACGGGCATCACGAATATCGTCAGGTATCCATCCGCTGTCGGTCTCCATCACAGTCCTCTCTCCTGAGATGGCGATTCCCTGCGAAAGCTTGTAACGAGCGACGAGATTGCCGTATGGAGCAGCAACTTCCTGTTCACGAGACAGATAAGCCGTAAAAGAATTACCGTGTCCACTGATAAATGCCGTATCCGTGTGGAACAGGTTCGAATTCAGGTCCAAGCCGGGAATCATGATATCGCAATGGGTAATCATGTGATGCTGGCCGTGCAGATAATCCTCCCAATCATCGAAATCACCACCAAAACGGAAATATACAGCGTCATGGGTTTCAAAGCCGTTCTGAGGATAGATCAATTTCCTGACGGCAAACTCATACTCTCCACGGATATCGGGAGGCTCGATACCGCTATTACGAACCACATGACCAAAAAGACTGGCATCAACAGACGGATCGTTCAGTGAATCCATCCCGAAGAAAACCTCCTCAAAACCTTTGATATAGGCTTCTTCGCCAAAAAGAATGATGGTCTGGTCAGGGTTGGAAGGATCTTCCGACTCCTTGAGACAACTTGGCAACATCAACGATGCCAGCAGCACAAAAACCATCATCAGTCCTTCTTTTTTCATAGTATTCATAGATAGAAAATGCAAATATACTACAAAACAGAAAACAACAAGGTTTTATTGCCTTTCTTTGTTTGAACTTGCACCACATAAAGCGCCGGTGCCAAATCATGGACATCGGCCTCCACCAAATCGCCCATCGGACACGAAATGGCTTTAACCTGTTGTCCCATCAGGTTATAAATCACGACACCCATCAGCTCCTCTCCCTTCACAAACAGCAATCCGTCAGTGGGGTTCGGATAGAGTTGTACATTGACTGACTCCTGTTCATCCACACCAAAATACGATGCGTTGATGAGAATGACATCGTTGCCACAGCTGCCGTCGCCAACAGCCGCAGTAAGCCTAGCCCTTCCCGAAGAGGTCACCGTCAACTGGCAACAGTTTTTCCCATCGATGATGGTGTCTTGGATTTGCCAAGGGATTTGTTGCGACATGGTGTCTTGTATTGGCGATAACATCTCCAAAGTCCAATTCAGATTGACACCCACAACGTCCGTATAGTAATAATAGACGCCTGGCCAGAAGCTGCTCATCACTAGCACCTCCGAGCTACCATCGATATGCACATCCGATGATTCGTAAACCGATAGCTGAATTGGGGTGCTGTTGTCCTCAGCGCCACATCCTTCCACATGATAGCGCACATACCATCCATCGAAAGCGGGGGCGACATGACCGACATCGAACATCAACCCCTCAGAACCAAACGGCCCTGTGCCAAAGCTCCCATTGGCCGTCGGGCCAACCTGCCACTCCCCTTCTTCAGGAGTGGTATGATGCCAATCAACTTCCGGAGCAGTGACAACCAAAGCTCCATCGCCACACACGCCGATTTGACCAACCATATCATCTGTATCTTCAATAATCTCGGGAGTACCAGCAACCCAAAGCACCATAGGGTCGCTCACAGCCTCAAAGCCGCATTGGGTTGAAGAGATCTTCATGCGCACCTGAATGCCGTCATGTTCATTGGCAAGCGTCAACGGCAAGTTGGGAATATCCATCCACGACTGGCCCGCCATCTTCCATTGCCACTGTTCGGTACAGCTGCTGTTGTGATTATCGATTTCCAACTCCACACCATACGGGAACAACTCACCACTGCAAAAACTCTGGGACATGCTCAGCGAGACGATCTCAGGCCGGCCCAGGACTTGCAAAAGAATGCCACCGCTATAAATGGGCACCGAACTACAATCACCAGTCATCGCATAACAAAGCTCGCTTCCATGGAAAGACTCCGTAATGGATTGACCCAACGTGCAAGGATCATAATGAGTGTTGTTATTCTCATCCTTGTATTTGACAAACCATCCCAAAAGCGTATGTGATATTGACGGATCGACAAGCTCCGGAACAGACACACCAGCCTCATCCAACACGACACCCAGCGTCTGCCCGTCACAAATCTCAAGGCTCTCAGGCCAAGAGGTCTCCTGTTGGAACTCAGGTCCAGGAGTGACCGTCAGGCGATTAGGCCCACTATACACTGGATTGTCAGCATTACACTGATTCACGACTACATAATACACGTTATATACGCCAGGAACATTAAACTGGTATGAATCAGGATCAAACTCCGTCACGTTGCCCAGTTCGTCCTCAAACTTCCACAACCAATACTCAACTGGGACATTGTTAGATCCAACATATTGATAACCGATCAATTGTCCTTGACAGATGGATTCAACGATATCATATTCCACTTCTGGAGCGGCAATCATCTGAAGAGTCGCCTCCGTAGTGTAGGTATCGCCGCAATCATTATGCGCAACATAACGGATCGGGCACCCGTCATAGTCAATGGTGAAATACTCGGGCAGTTCCACCCATGCGCCATGATAATAAACCTCCCAACGACTGTAATTCTCTTCCGAATAAAACTGATTCCATTCCTCAACATAAACGGAATTGAGATAATAAGAATCCAAAGGACTCCCTTCACAAATAGGATCGGGCTCATTCAACTCCACTTGAGTCAGACTGGGTTTGTCGCCCACATGGATCTGCACCGCATTGCTATAACCCGTGCTACAGCCGAAAACATCATACCGCAGCCATCGTCCATCATCTTCCTGATGAAGTACAAGGGAACCATTCAAAGATTGATAGTGACCGTATTGATCGTCATCGTCGCTGATCGACCATCCATGCTCCGAGCCATCAAAAGTATTTGAGAATTCAGGTTCAACAGGCAATGGGAGCACCTCTCCAGGACAGAAAGGACCTTCCAGCTCCGCAATCGAATCAACCAACGGAATGCCATACACCGATAATTGGAAAGGATATGGATAACGGATATCGCCACAGTTGCTCTGAAGCAGGAAGCTGATATAGCGACCGTTCCACTCTTCCGTGAGCTCAATGGCACCAGTGATCGGCAGATAATCCACGTTGTCCTCCGAATAGGCCCAATAACCTTCGACTTGGCTGCCGTTGGTCACATAAACGGGATCCTGAGGCATGATCAACTGGATGCCGTCACAATAGAAAGGCGAGAAATCAAGCTGTTGCGGATTGGTAAACTCAGGCCCACGTATCACAGTGATGATAGCGGGATTCGTCTCAGTCCTACCGCACTCACTGGCGGCCCAGAAATGGAGTAATGCACCGTTGTAGTCAATGCTCAACGTCGCACCAGGTTCGTATGGCTCCCATGCGCCGTTATGATAGATCTCCCATCCCTCACCGTTGGCTTCTCCATTCCAGTCGGCCACTCCAACTTCGGGCAAAACCAAAGCGACACCGGAACAAATCACATCGGGATCATCAATGACTAATGATGTCAAAGTCGGCTGGGTATTAACTTGGATTTGCACGGCGTTACTATAGGAAAGCCCGCATCCATTCGCCCAATGCCTCAACCACTTGCCGTTGTGATCGACGCTCAAGGCGATAGGCAATTCCAAAGGAATATAATTCCCATTTGGATCGGATGAAGTGCTGATCGCCCATCCATGCTCAGTCCCTTCATAGCTATAAAAATCAGGTGCCTCTGAGAGCGAAAGCGTTTCTCCTGGACAGAAAGGACCTTCAAAAGGTTCCAAATCCTCGGTGAAGACCGGCTCTTCGTAAACGTGAATGACAAAAGGATTTCCACTGTTCACAGATCCGCAATCACATTCCAAACGATAACAAATCCAGTTGCCATCCCAACTCATATCCAAATATGGATTGCCGTCAATCTCATCATAGGTAACACCCCCATCCGTTGAACGCACCCAATACTGGTCATTGATCGTGATGCCGTTCGTCTGGTATGATGGAGTCGCCATGGAGGACAAATTCAACACATCATCCACACAATAATGATCCAAGAAAGAGGGAGTCGGTTGTGTAAACTCAGGACCAGCCGTGACACTGACAGTCACCTCGTTGGTCATAACTTCATCACAGCAGTTCTCTGCCCTAAAACGAAGCTTATCGCCCTGTGCAAGCGTCACCTCCGCCAAAGGTTGCCAAGGACCATTGCCATGCTTTACTTCCCAACCACTGGTGCCCACGTCATTGTTCCAACCCTGAGGATCCGGCACCCACACCTGCGTCAGATAGGCATCGGGAAGCGATCCCCCTTCGCAAATGGTACTAGGTGCAGAAATCTGTGACGTATTCAATATCGGCCCGCTACAAACCCTAAGCAGCATCGGTTCACTATATCCGGCACCGCAACCATTCACGGCCTTATAACGCACATAATAGTCAAAGTAACTGGCAATCTCAACAAATTCGGCCAAATTGAGTTCATTCCAGTTGTCAGTAGGCGAAAAAGCCCATTCCCATCTTTGGCTTGTCGCACTCGATCCATTGGAGTCGAAGGTGCAACTGATGTTCAACGGATCCCCTTTGCACCAGTAGCCTTCAGGAAAGTTGGAAACGACAAAATTGGAAGGAACCCCTTGCACATGGAGCGTGATGGTCTTCTCCGATGACATGCCATATTTCTGGACACGATAGAGAATTTGGTCGTCTCCCACATAACCCTCATCCGGAGTATAGTGGATCCTTTTGTTGCTATCGAAATAGGCCGATCCATGGTTGGTATTGACAGCAGTGTTTGACGTAGTAGTCCACGATTGATTGGCGTTTCCGCGAATGCTGAATATGGTAGAAAGAGTAGGTTGTCCTTCTGGTTGAGTGATCGTAACATGATCGTTCAGGTTAATCAATGGATAGTTTTCATTACAACCTGAAACAGAAAAGTCTTGTGCCGTGACAGAATAGCCAGAGGCCAGTTTCAATTCAGCATCGTCGATACCGAAATCGTCGCCATATTCAGATGTCCAAATATTATCGTCATAAAGGGTAATGACCAGCTGTCCGTTGCTATTGCTAAGGCAACGGTAAGTGGGCGACTTGCACCACTTGGGTGCGTTGGCGACATGTTCCGGCTCCCATGTCAACTCATTATTGCCATAATACACATTAGCGCTATTGCATTTCACGCGAAACTTGACACGTCCATCGAAAGGATCAAATGGGAGACCCGTATTGTCACCATTTGTCAGATGGGTTGCCCAAAAGGAAAAGTCGTACAACATGTTCGGCTGGACCTGTATGGTATATCGAAGGATCTTTTTATTGCTCGGGGTGTTGTTTAACAGGTGATAATAGTCACGATTCCCACCAAACCCATTGACCGCCAAGAACTTCTCAGCGCTATGTCCAGATGGATGTCCTATGCAATTGAAATAGTTTTGGTTGCCGTTATTTGCCTGAGCGGTGATACTGAACTTGCCGCTGCCGTTTTCCACACCACCGTTTTGGAGTCCATGATAGGAAGGATCATAAGTATAATCTGTCGAGATGGCTGTGTCATCCAGCCAATTTGCATTGGATTCTTGGAAATCGCAATTATGCCCTTGCAACAAATTCGTTTGTGCCTGAGACGAACAAGCCCAAATGACCAGTCCCATCACCGTGAGAAATCTTAATGCATTTTTCATAGTGAATAATAGTTTTGCCAAAAATACTAATAATTCACAAATACCACGCCATTTCGTCAGCATTTTATGATTTTCCCATCGAGGACTGCTTCTTGAAGATCATCTCCTTTGTAGGTCAGTTTCAAGGAAAAGAAGGGCACTTGTTTGTCAATGAGTCCAAGGAAGATTTTGTCGCCTTCCCACATCGTCAGTTCGAGGAGACGTCGTTTCTCAATCCATTCGAGGTCGCCCTCGTTGCATTCGATCTGGTCGCCCGTCCAGTCGGTACAGACAAAAAGGTGCATGTGTTCACTTTCCCAGATGTCGGAGATGAAGGTGACGATGCCGCAGTAGCGCCATTGAGTGACGGTGAATCCCGTCTCCTCCCGCACCTCACGCAGCATGCAGTCCTCGGGGCTCTCCCCTTCCTCGAACTTACCGCCCACTCCGAGCCATTTGTCATGGTTGAGGTCGTTTTCCTTTTTGGTGCGGTGAAGCATTAGGTACTTATCCCCTTTTTCAAGGTAACAGAGAGTTGTTTGTTTCATTCTTTAGAAGACAGAAGTAAGAAGTAAGAAGTAAGAAGTAAGAATAGCAAAGGCGGCCTTTCGACCGCCTTTGCGTAAAAACCTTTGAACTTTGGTTTAGATGATGCCTTGAGCGAGCATGGCGTTGGCAACGCGCATGAAGCCGGCGATGTTGGCGCCCTTCACGTAGTTGATGGTGCCATCAGCTTGAGTACCATACTTCACGCACATGTCATAGATGTCGTTCATGATCTTGTGGAGCTTCTGATCAACTTCAGGAGCAGTCCAGTTGATGTGACCGGCGTTCTGGCAGATTTCGAGACCTGAGGTGGCAACACCACCGGCGTTGACAGCCTTACCAGGACCGAACGGGATCTTGGCAGCTTGGAATGCAGCAATTGCACCAGGCTGGCAGCCCATGTTGGAGACTTCAGCCACATACTTCACGCCATTGGCGATCAGTTCCTTGGCATCCTCTTCAGCAAGCTCGTTTTGGAAAGCGCAGGGGCATGCGATGTCGCACTTCACCATCCAAGCCTTCTTGCCAGGAGTGAAGATAGCCTTTGCTGGGAACTTGTCGGCCATGTCTTGAACCTTGTTACGGTTCGAGGCACGCATTTCGAGCATGTAGTCGATCATTTCCTTGTCGATACCGTTAGGCAGTTCGCAAACGCCGTCGGGACCTGACAAAGCAACAACCTTAGCACCGAGTTCGGTAGCCTTGATGGCGGCACCCCAAGCCACGTTACCGAAGCCTGAGAGGGCGATGCGCTTGCCTTCCATCTTGTCACCAGTCTGCTTCACCATGCGTTCGACATAGTAGATAGCACCGAAACCAGTGGCTTCAGGACGAACAAGAGAACCACCCCAGCCATAGCTCTTACCAGTCAGAGCGCCAGTGCTGTGTTCACGGGCGAGCTTCTTGTAAGCGCCATAGAGGTAACCGATCTCACGGCCACCAACGCCGACGTCACCAGCAGGTGAGTCTTGGTCGGGACCGATGTTTCTCCAAAGTTCATACATGAAAGCTTGGCAGAAACGCATGATTTCTTCGTCGGTCTTGCCAACCGGGTCGAAGTCGGAACCGCCCTTGCCACCGCCGAGAGGCAGGTTGGTCAGGGAGTTCTTGAAGATCTGCTCGAAGCCCAAGAACTTCAGCATGGAAACGTTCACAGCCTTGTGGAAACGCAAACCGCCTTTGTAAGCGCCGAGAGCGGCGTTGTACTGAACGCGGTAGCCCAGGTTGGTCTGAACTTCGCCATTGCGGTCAACCCAAGTCACACGGAAAGTGAAGATACGATCAGGCTCAACGAGTCTTTCAACGATCTTGGCCTTTTCGAACTCAGGATGTTGGTTGTAAACTTCTTCGATTGATTCGAGCACTTCGCGTACTGCCTGTAAATACTCCTTTTCGCCTGGATGTTTAGCTTCCAGAGCGGTCATGATTTCATTTACTTTCATTTTATTAACTTGATTATTAAAAGGTTTTATTAAACAATGAATGTTTGTTTTCAATATTTCGGTGCAAAGGTAGCATTTTAAATTCAATAAATGATACGAAAGCAAAAATAATTATTTGCCCCCTTCTCATTCGTCTCCAATCCACTCACCGTCCTCATATATCGCCACCCTCGTAACCGACCCGTCGGGGTTGTAATAGATCTCCTTTCCATGCTTCAAATTATCGACATACGGCGTACTCAGACATTTGTATCCCGCCTGTGCATAGCTGGTCTGCACCCCCGTTCCATGGTCGAAATTCGCTGTCGCAGCCAAACTGCCATCAGCATAGAAAATCATCCACGACCCGTCCATCATATCATCGGCATAACTTCCCTCCTGAAAAGGCTGTCCATTCTCATACCAACGCTTGTACTCCCCGTTGAGCTTGCCATCGACATAGTAACACTCCGATGCCAGGATCCCATTCAGCGAATAGGTGCGCGTCAGGCTGTCTTGAACCCCTTCCTTGTACCAACACTCCTCCATAAGGTTTCCGTTCTCATACCATCTGCGCAACAGCCCATGCATCTTGTTTTTCTTGTAGGTCACCTCCATCTGCGGATTGCCACTGGCAAAATACCAAGTACACATCCCATCCAGTTGGTCTCCGTCGTATCGAAGCTCTGATTTTATATTGCCATTCTCCCAATAATCTTTCTTCACCGAATCGTCGCCGCCACATGCCATCAGCCCGATCAGGATCGTCATGCCAAAACATATTATCCACCGACGCATGTCACTCCTCCTGTTCTCCGTAGATCAGCACTGGCTTCAACTCCACCGCATGGCTGTCATACTGATAGATGTTCCAATAGCGGTTCTCCAGCCCATCGTGAATACGGCTCTTGTTGAAATAATAGTTGGAATGAAGCAGCGGAAGATGATAATATGGCAGGCACTCTTGGGGATGGGGCCCGAACTCCATCAAGGCATTCAGGAAATACCAACCCACATCGAAGCCTTCGTATGCGTACTCCATAGGCTCGCTATCATACTTCGAACGAAAATCATCTACAAAGCACAACACCGTCGAATCATTGAAATCCACAAAATGGTCGTCAAAGTAGATGGCATTCATATTCAACAGGTTCTGCACAAGAAGATTTTCAAAATTGCCCCATTGCGGCAATCCGATCAAGGTGATGGGAAACTTTTGAGCCGACTTGTTGATGTTGTTCAACACCTTGGTGGCAAACACCAGATCGTCGCCATACGCCACCAACACATTCTCACGAGCCGCCGACAAGTCATCTTTGAATGTTTTTAACTCATTGTCGGAATATGTGATGTGCTGGTAATGGTTTTCGAAATAGGTCACGTCATCGGGATGTGCCTCAAGTGCCTTGGTAGAAAAGATCTGACCCTCCACCTCCAAGTTGGAAAGGATGCGTTTACCCATTTTCCTGCGACTGCTCTCTTTGGCAATCAACTCAAGCATCTCAGTATTGGAAAGTTGCACCTCGGGTTGCACCACAGTGGCCAGCATCTGGTCGAGTGCCTCCACCGTCAACGAATCCTTGACAGCTGAAGGTGTTATCAACGTCACCTTCGACTTGGGATAGCGGATCCGTATCAAGTCGCCAAGTTCAGTCACCATGGCTTGCATGCTCGGTTTCAGTTTCAATACGTTAGACGCATCGGAGACCACACTCTCACGCTCTGAAAGAGGGTTGACAACTAGAATGTCATGACTTGCTGCATACTCTTGCACGATTGCAAACGACTTGCTAAAGAAGGGGCCGATAATCAAGTCAACGTCCTCGTCCCTCAGTTTCTCAACAGCCGCTTCCGCACCGGAGGTATTCTCGTTGACATCCATGACCGTCAGCTCCAAACACAGGCCATAATGGTTAGTCAGCGAATCCACTGCCATCATGAAGCCCTCGTAAAACTGCAAGAACTTCAGCGCACGGGTTTTCTTCGTCTTTTCGGCACGGTCACGCGACGCATCCAATTTGTCGATATCGCCCAAGTATAGCGGCACCAACAACGCCACATGATACAGCCGATCCGTGTTGGCTCCGGAAAAATAGCAATCCAAAGGCTTCTCGTCCGAATAAAGCAAGCGTCCTGGTGACACCTCGTCTTCCACAGCAGAGCCTTGATTATCGGCCATAACGGGTGTCGTCTCTTCCGTGGGTTGTTCCACAATAGGTTCGTCGATAGTCGGCTTCTCTTCTTCGTCCTGGGGCGCTTGAGGAGTTGCGACATAAGGAATCAGCACTTTCTGTCCCACAAAGACTCGCGAGCCCACCGAGGGATTCAGTTGGCGGAACTCCTCAAGCGACACGTTCCAAGCGCTGAGCATGGTTTTTGTCTTCTCAGCTTTTTTTACAGTATGGATGACATATCCGTCCCCTATCTCATCATCTGGCGACACAGGACTCACGGAAGGCTCATGAACCGCCACAGGCTCTTCCTTTACAACCGGTTTAACTGTCACCAGCGGTTGGGTCACAGTTTCGGTCTCGGGTTCCTTCTCGGGTTCGGTCTCGGGTTCCTTCTCGGGTTCTTTCTCGGGTTCCTTCTCAGGTTCCTTCTCGGGTTCAGGTTTAACCGTTACCAGTGGAGCCTCCTCAACGACAGGGATGCCTATCACCATGCCTGCCTTCAGGCCTTCTTTGATTTCAGGATTTTTCGATATGATCTCATCTTCCGTCACATGGAAAGTCCTGCTCAGCCCCCATACTGTCTCACCAGGCTTAACGTAATGCATCACATAACGTTTCCCAGCCACTTCCACGATGGTATCGCTGATTGTTTGCGATACGGGTTTTGTTGTCACCACGGGTTCGGGCTTTGGTTCCACAACAGGCGTCGGCGCCTCCACTTGAGGCTTTTCCTCCACTTTCGGTTCGACTTTTGGCTCGTCTTTCGGTTCGTCTTTTTTCTCTACTATCGGCTCAGTCACCGTTTCCGCTTCATCCTTCTCTTCTACGTACGGAATTCCGATGACCATCTTAGCCTGCAAACCATTCTGTCGCAGTTCCGGATTATACATCTCAATCTCCTCTACGGTGACGTGATAGGCTTTCGCAATCGCATACAAAGTCTCGCCGGCCTTGACATGATGCATGTAAAACTGCTTGCTGCCTATGGTGACCGTTTTTTCCACGCGCTTCACCGTCACTTCTTGAGCAGACGCCGTTCTGGGCGAGATCATGATCACGCTCAGCAACAGGATGATAAACAAGATCGTTCTTTTGTTCATTGGTATCTCACAAGATGGGCCATTCAGAAGCACCACCATTTAATAATCTAAATTCAAAAATCGACTCACTCCCACTCGATTGTCGCCGGTGGTTTGGAAGAGATGTCATAGCAAACCCTATTGACACCTTTCACCTTATTAATAATGTCGTTTGACACTTTGGCCAAGAATTCATACGGAAGATGCACCCAATCGGCGGTCATGCCATCCGTCGAGATCACTGCACGTAAAGCGATGGTATATTCATAGCTTCTCTCGTCTCCCATCACGCCCACCGACTTCACGGGAAGCAGCATGGTGCCGGCCTGCCAGATGCTATCGTACAAGTTGTCGGCCATCTCGTTGGGATAGGAGGCGCTAGGCAGTTCACATGGCCAGTTTCTCAAGCCTTTGATGAAGATGTCGTCGGCATCGCGAAGGATGCGAAGCTTCTCTTCGGTGACCTCGCCTAGGATACGGATGCCGAGACTCGGTCCGGGAAAAGGATGCCTGCCAATGAGTTCGCGCTTGATACCCAAAGAACGTCCAACGCGGCGCACCTCGTCCTTAAACAAGGTACGAAGCGGCTCCACGATTTTCAGGTTCATCTTCTCGGGAAGTCCACCCACGTTGTGGTGAGACTTGATCTTGCAGCTCGGTCCATTGACGCTCACGCTCTCGATGACATCGGGATAGATGGTGCCTTGAGCCAACCAGCGAGCGCCTTCGATCTTCTGAGCTTCCGCATCGAAAACCTCTATGAAAGTCGATCCGATGGCCTTGCGTTTCGCCTCAGGATCCGTGACACCCTTCAGCTTCTCCAAGAACAGAGATCCCGAATGTACTCCGATGACGTTCAACCCCATTTCTTTGTAGGAGTCAAGCACGTCTTCAAACTCATTCTTGCGAAGCAAGCCATTGTCCACGAAAATGCAAGTCAGGTTCTTGCCAATGGCCTTGTTCAGCAGAACGGCCGCCACGGTACTGTCCACACCGCCCGAGAGGCCGAGGATCACCTTGTCGTCACCCAGCTGCTTTTTCAGGCTAGTCACAGTGTTCTCCACAAACGAGGCCGGAGTCCAGTCACCCTTGCAGCCGCAAATGTCCAAGGCGAAATTGGCAAGGATCTTCGGTCCTTCCTTAGTGTGGAACACCTCCGGATGGAACTGAACAGCGTAGGTCTCTTCCCCATCGATCTTATAGGCAGCGTTCTCCACGTCATCTGTGGATGCGATGACTCGCGCTCCTTTGGGCAATTTGGCAATGGTGTCGCCATGACTCATCCACACCTGACTGGTTGGACTCACATCCTTGAAAAGAGGCGACTTGTCGTCAACCACCTTCAACATGGCACGCCCATATTCACGGGCGATGGATCCATTCACCTCGCCACCGAAATGCTGGGCCATGAACTGGGCACCATAACAGATGCCTAAAAGCGGCAACCTGCCTTTGATGCCTTCCAGATTCACATACGGAGCATTTTTGTCACGAACAGAGAAAGGACTGCCGCTCAAGATGACGCCTTTGACGTTGTCGCCAATGGCAGGGATCTTGTTGTACGGATGGATTTCGCAATAGACGTTGAGTTCACGAAGACGACGGCCTATCAACTGGGTCACCTGCGATCCGAAGTCGAGAATGAGAATCATTTCCTGCATGACTTTTTTTTGCAAAATTAGCTTTTTTCATGTTTGAAGCGTCAACTTTTCTTATTTTTGCCCAAAATAAAACACATCGTTATGGCACTCAATTGTGGAATCATCGGTCTTTCAAGCACTGGGAAGACCACTATATTCAACTGTATATCAAACACCAAGGCAGAGATCGGCTTCGCCGCAAAATCCAATATCGGCATGTGTGAAGTGGTGGATGACCGCTTGAAACTCATCGACAACATTTCCCACTCCAAGCGCATCGTGCCCGCCACCGTGGAGATCGTTGACCTGCCTGGCTTGAGCAAGGGCGGACAAGGCGTGGGCAACAAGTTGTTGGCCGAAGTGCAAACCATGGATGCCCTTATCCACGTGCTACGCTGTTTCGACGATCCCAACATCCCCCACAGCGAGGGCAGCATCGACCCAGTACGCGACATGGAACTCGTCGATCTGGAGCTGCAAGTACGCGACCTCGACCTGGTCACCCGCAAGCTGGAACGCGTCCAGAAACTGCTGAAAAACGGTGAGAAAGACAACAAGAAGGCCTTCGATGTGCTGAGTGTCTATAAGGAGGTGCTCGAGAACATGGGCAACGCCCGCGACGCCAAGGTCGATGCCGAAGACCGGAAATACATCCAAGATCTCCAACTGCTCACCGCCAAACCCATCCTCTACGTCTGCAATGTCGACGACGCCTCCGCCACTACGGGAAACAAGTATTCCGATGCCGTGAAAGCTGCCTTGAAGGAAGGCCAGGACATGCTCATCATCGCTGGAAAACTGGAGGCAGAGATTGCCGAGTTGGATGCCGACGACCGTCAGCTCTTCATGGAAGATGCGGGGTTGAGCGAGCCTGGTGTAAACAAGCTGGTGCGCACTGCCTATCACACCCTGAACCTCCATTCCTTCTTTACCACGGGTCCCGATGAGACGAGAGCCTGGACCATCCATGTGGGCGATACGGCGCCCATCGCCGCAGGCGCCATCCACAGCGACTTGCAGCGCGGATTCATCCGCGCCGAGGTGATGAGCACCGAGGACTTCCTGAAGTACGGCTCAGAAGCCGCCGTGAAGGAAGCCGGCAAGTTCCGCGTGGAAGGCAAGACCTACGTCGTCCAGGACGGGGATATCCTCAATATACGATTCAACGTTTAATAAAACTACAAATTTAACGAATAATAAGATCTTAGAGGCGAATGGAATTGAAAGGACGCAAGCGTCCGATTTTACGAATGGTGGAAAAGATGGAGAACGAGGGATTGATATATAAAAATGAGGCTTTTCAAATTATTGGAGCGGCCATGGAAGTACACAAAACCTTAGGGCTCGGTTTTTTGGAATCCGTTTATCAAGAAGCGATGGAAATAGAATTGACCAAACGTAACATCCCTTTTGTCCCTCAAAAAAGAATCCAAATCCGATACAAAGATGTATTATTGAATCAGTATTATGTGACAGATCTTTTCTGTTATGACAAAATCATTGTAGAACTCAAAGCCGTCTCCACCATTCTTCCCGAACACGAGGCTCAAATCATCAACTATGTTAAGGCGACAGGAATCAAATTGGGGCTATTGCTTAATTTCGGAGAAGAAAGTCTCTACTATAAACGATTCCCAAACCTCTACCCCATTCGTACCAATCCGCAGCTTTAGCTGCCAAATCCCCATCCCAAAATAAATTTATATTATTTGTAAAATTCGTAGTTAACATAATGGAATACGTAGTCCTTGTCGATCATAACGATACCCAGATAGGCATCATGGAAAAGATGGCTGCACACATCGTGCCTCGTCTCCACCGCGCCTTCTCCATATTCATCTTCAACAGCAAAGGCGAACTGCTGCTCCAGCAAAGAGCTTTTACCAAATACCACTCCCCGGGATTGTGGACCAACACCTGCTGCAGCCACCCTCGTAACGGCGAGACCATGAAACAAGCCACTTCCCGCCGACTGTTGGAAGAGATGGGCATCACCTGTGAAATGCAAGAGGTGTTCACCTTTATCTATAAGGCACCGGTAGGATTGGGTCTCATTGAGCACGAGTTCGACCATGTATTTTTTGGACAAAGCGACGACACTCCCGTCATCAACTCCGATGAGGTGGCCGCTTGGAAATACATGAGCCTCGATCTTATCGAAGAAGACATGAAGGTCCATCCTGAATGTTACACCGAGTGGTTCAAGATCTCATTTGACGAAGTCAGAAAGCACATCTGACTTTTTTTGGTCAAATAGTAAATATATTTACTATCAAAGTTTATACTATCAATATTTTTACTAATTTTGTCGCATAATTCATCAAAAACGAGCAAATATCATTTTTAATTCAATTATCCATGAAACGCAACTTATTATTACTCATTGGGATGATCGCTATCCTATTCCCGATGAACCTCAACGCCCAAGAGGGGCCAAAGATCTCGGGATTTGTCCAAGGTCTCTATCAAGCCAACCTCGACAAAGATTTCGACCTCAAAGACAACACCTTTAGAATGCGCCGCGTGCGTATGTCGATCGAGGGAAAGTTCACCAACAAACTCTCCTACAAGATCCAAGGCGACTTCCTCAACTCCCCTATGCTGGTGGATGTTTTCTTGAAATACAAGGTCTGCGACGAATTCTCCATCCAAGCAGGTCAGTTCAAGACCCCATTTACCCTGGAAAGCCCCATCAACCCCGTGAATCTTGAGGTTTTCGACTATGGTGAGATCATCACCAAACTTGTCGGTTACAACGATGTGTGCGGAGTGGGCAAACTGGGACGTGACATCGGTATCATGGCTTCAGGCAACCTGTTCAAGTTCGAAGGCAAGGACTTCCCGCTAGTCACCTACAGCCTCGGTGTATTCAACGGCAACGGCACTAACGTGATCGACAACAACAACCGCAAGGACGTGGTGGGACGCTTGGAGATCCATCCCATGCTGAAAGCCCTAACTTTGACTGGTTCATATTATTACGGATTCTATAAAGGCAGCAATGACCCCGAGTATTTGGAAGATGCTGAAAAGAACTTCGGCCATGGCGCTCGCAACCGCTGGACTGCAGGTCTTCAATACAACGATGGTGACATGATCGTACGAAGCGAGTACATCAGCGGCTTGACCGGATACCAAGTTGGCACTTTCAACGGCGTGGGAAATCCCATTATCGACGAAAGAACCATGACAAGCAACGGCTTCTACGGTGTGGCAGGATACAACTTCAAACTGGGTAAGGATGGCAGCCAGAAACTCATGCCGGTCATGCGTTTCGAGCATTTCGCCAAAGATGTCACTATCGATAACGGAGGAACCAACTATTATACCGTCGGCATCAGCTACTGGCCTTTGAAGTCAATCAACCTCAAACTCGACTATTCGCTGATCCAACCTGAAACAGGCAACAATTCCCACCGCGTGGTGACCATGTTGAATTATAAGTTTTAATTAAGAAGAAAGAAGAAAGAAGAAAGGAGTAAGAATAATGGGAAACAATAAAGCATCCAACCTTTGGAAAAAGGAAGACTGGCTGGCCGTATGGATTGGTTTCATTATCATCGCCATCGGCTGCGTCGCCGTCCTGACCCAATCCTTCGACTTCACCGCTGCCAAGTTCGGCACCTGGCACTGGTGGGAGAACGTGGACGAAAAGAAATCATTGATTGATCAATTCAACGGCGCCTTCTGGATCAAGCTGCTCCGTACTTTCCTGGTTCTGGGCATCCTGTTTGCCATCGGCATCAAGCTGCAAGGCGAGAAAATCGGCAAGTTCATCCCTGCCTTCGTCGTGCTGTTCATCATCTGCATCGTGGTGCGTCTGGTGAGCGCCGAGTTCACGCTGAACCGTTACCTCGAGTGGGCTTTCTGGGCCTTGCTCATCGGACTGTTGATCTCCAACACCGTCGGCACACCCGAATGGCTGAAACCTGCCATCCGTACTGAGTTCTACATCAAGACCGGTCTGGTCATCATGGGCTTCTCGGTGCTGTTCAGCAACATCGCCAAGTTCGGTCTCTACGGCCTCGGCATCGCATGGATCGTGACACCTATCGTCATTATCTTCATGTGGTGGTTCGGCACTAAGGTGCTGAAGCTCGACAACAAGCCGTTGGTCATCACTTTGGCCTCCGCTACTTCGGTGTGTGGTACCAGTGCCGCCATCGCCACTGGAGCAGCCGCTAAGGCTAAGAAGGAAGACCTCTCGCTGGCCATCTCCATCTCCATCATCTTCACCATTTTGATGATGGTATTCGAACCCATGATCATCCGCGCCTGCGGCATGAGCCAACTCATGGGTGGAGCCCTCATCGGCGGCACCGTGGACTCCACTGGTGCAGTGGTGCTGGCAGGCAACGCCCTCGGCGAGGAAGCCGAACAGGCCGCCGTCCTCGTGAAATCCATCCAAAACATCCTCATCGGCTTCATCGCCTTCTTTGTGGCCATCTTCTTCGCCACCAAGGTGGACAAGACCGACGACCGCAAGGTCGGAGCCGGCGAGATCTGGAACCGCTTCCCGAAGTTCATCATCGGTTTCTTCGTGGCCTCGTTGGTCGCCTCCTTCATCATCCTGCCTCTTACCGACGGTGCTACCGTGAGCACCATCAACAAGGGTGTCCTCGACCAATATAAGAACTGGGCTTTCGTGTTGGCTTTCACCAGCATCGGCCTCGACACCAACTTCAAGAGCCTCTTCAAGCAGATGCAAGGCGGCAAGGTGCTTTGGCTCTACATCGTGGGCCAAGTGTTCAACATCCTCCTCACCCTGTTTGCCGTGTGGTTCCTTCTCTCAGGCAAGATCTTTGAGATTCCGAACCTCGACATGTTCAAATGATGAACAAAAACCACAAAATATTCAAAGTGATTACCATCGTCGTGATGGTAATCACTTTGTTTTTGGCCGGCTGGATCATGGCCAACCGACTCGGTCTCGTAGATGGTTACGACTTCGGCGCCGGCGCCTATTACTATGCCGACATCCCCGCCGAGCAATACCAACAGATAGAGCCAAACGGTGATTTACAAACCTCCGTCCCCAAGTGGATCTATTACGTCCTCTTCTTCGCCTGGGGCTATCTGATGTGGCGACTCTGGATTTGGGTAGAAAAGAAAAAGGGATAAGACCATCATCCCAGCAGAATAACCTTTATCAACTAAACTCTGGGTGGAGTTCATTGAACTTCCGTTCATACTGACGAATACGATTCAAGGTGCGCCGTGACCATTCGAGGCGCACTTCGTTTTTTTCCTCCTCAGTAAGGTGCCAATCAACATCCGTCATCTCATGAAGACGGTGGGTCAAGACATAAACCAGCAAAGCTGCCGACACGCTGATGTTGTAGCTCTCAGTAAAACCACACATGGGAATGCGGACAAAATGGTCGGCGTGTTCCATCACATAATCGGTGATACCTGTCTTCTCAGTGCCAAAAACCAGGGCTATAGGTTTGTCTAAAGGCAAGGTCTCAGGCATGAAGTCGTCGCGATGCGGACAGGTGGCCACAATCTGATAGCCATTTGTCTTCAGATGCTCAATGACCGTTGGGGTATTGAAATCCAACTCATTGTAGCGACGGATGTTAAGCCACTTGGTACTCCCCATCACCACGTCGGGATTAATATCATAGGTGAAGTTGTTTTCAACGACATGGACGTCCTGGATACCAGTCAGGTCGCAACTGCGCATGACAGCGCTGGCATTGTGCGGCTGGAAGATATCCTCCAACACCACCGTGATATGGCGCGTACGGTATGCAAGCACCTCCTCAAAACGCTGCTTGCGCTCGTCAGAGATAAACTGGTATAGAAAATCAAGCAGGGCTTTGTCTCTCTGGATCATAATGACAATGATTTGATCCGCAAAAATAAAAAAAACAAGTTTTTTGTTGCAATGATGAGTTAATTTCCTATTTTTGCAGTCCGAAAATTTTGAATTGATATGGCAAACAAGAAGAAAGAAGAAATCAAAGGCGAAGAAAGACTGGAGAATGTCGAATCCGCATTGAGCAAGACCGAACTTTGGATTGAAGAGCATCAGAAACTCATTTACGGCATCATTGGTGCTGTCATCGTGATTGCTGGCATCATTTGGGGCCTCAAAGCGTTGAACGACAGGAAAGACCGCAATGCGAGCAAAGAAATCTTCACCGCACAGAGATATTTCGAGAAAGAATCTTACGAAGCCGCCCTCACTGGCGATGGCAACTATTTGGGATTCACCGAGGTTTACGACCAATACAGCAACACCAAGACTGGCAAGTTGGCCGCTTACTACGCTGGCATCAGCAACATGAAACTCGGCAACTATAACGAAGCCATCGACTATCTGAAGAAGTTCAACGGCAAGGACGAGATCCTCGCCCCGATGGCACTTGGCGCCATTGGCGACTGCTACATGGAGCTTGACGACATGAACAACGCCGCCGCTTATTATGACAAGGCCGCCAACAAGTCGAAGAACAGCTTCACCGGCCCGATGTTCCTCACCAAAGCGGGCATGACCTACGAAATCCTCGGCGACTATGCCAAGGCCTTGAATTGCTACAAGACCTTGAAGAATGACTATCCGTTGAGCAACGAAGCTTTCGAGATCAGCAAGAACATCGCCAACATGGAGGCTAAACTGAAATAATCGCTCATAACAATACCTACAAAAGCCTGATTCCCCGAATCAGGCTTTTTTTATCTTCAAAAACCCTTACACCCATGCGCATCATTTACTTCGGAACCCCTGAGTTCGCCGCCTCTCAGTTGGAGGCCATCCTCACTGCCGGCTATGACGTCGCCGCCGTAGTCACCACCCCCGACAAACCCGCTGGACGCGGCAAAAAAATCCAGTGTTCCGAGGTGAAGAAAGCCGCCATGGAACATCATTTGCCTCTTCTCCAGCCCGAGAAACTCAAAGATCCCGACTTTCTTCATGCGCTGGAGTCGTACCATGCCGACCTATTCGTCGTAGTGGCCTTCAGGATGCTCCCGGCTGCCGTCTGGAAAATGCCCAGACTCGGCACCTTCAACTTGCATGCTTCTCTCCTTCCACAATATCGCGGCGCTGCCCCCATCAACCACGCCATTATCAATGGTGAGACGTGGACAGGACTGACCACTTTCTTCCTCAACGAAGAAATCGATAAAGGAGAAATAATACTGCAAGAGCGTGTAGAAATCAGGCCCGACGAGACAGCAGGAGAACTACACGACGAACTCATGCTGCTTGGCAACCGACTCGTAGTAGAAACCATACGGAAAATTGAGCAAGGTAACATTCAGCCAATTGCCCAAGAAAAACTAACGGAAGGTGAAACCCTTAAAGATGCCCCAAAAATCTTCAAGGAGTTTTGCTATATCCCTTGGGAAAAAGGATGCAAAACCATCTATAACCACATTAGAGGCCTCTCCCCCTATCCAGCAGCCCATACACGCCTGGAAAACTCTGAAGGATCGGTTGTCGAACTAAAGGTTTACAAAGCCATCATTGAAAAAGGAAATCCAAAAGAAACGACAAGAACGGTGCTAAGCGACCAAAAGACCTATCTGAAGATTGCTGCCAAAGACGGTTATATACACCTCACGACCATCCAACAAGCGGGGAAAAAACCGATGGACATAGAAGATTTTTTAAGAGGATTTCGCCTCGAAGGACGTTGGAAAGCCAAGATTTGAATTTTTTTACACAGAAAACTTGCGTTCGAACGAAAAAAAAGTTCATTTTTTCTTCAAAACCACTTGCAAATTAGTTTTTTAAACTATCTTTGTAACGGTAAAAAAACGCATTACTAACCTAATTAACATTATTACGATGAATAAAGCTGAATTAATCGATGCCATTGCTGCTAAAGCCGGCATGACGAAAGTTGACTCCAAGAAGGCTCTCGACGCTATGATCGCAGTTGCCAAGGCAGAAATGAAGAAAGACGGTAAGATCGCCCTCGTGGGCTTCGGCACCCTCGCCACCACCGTCCGTCCTGCTAGAAAAGGTCACAACCCGAGAACTGGCAAGTCCATCAAGATCGCTGCCAAGAAGGTGGTCAAATTCAAACCAGCTGCTAATATTCTGAAGTAATATTCGGAATTTTACCAACACCACGAGGGCGACCCCACAAGGGTCGCCCTCGTTTTTTGAAACCGGTGACTCATAAACCAAGAATCATTTCCCCTTCTGGCCAGCCTGACGTACCGTCAGCCTCTCGTCACGATCCTTGTCCAAGACGCCGTTGTCAATCATCCAACGGATCGCCTCCACCACCTCCTCTTCCTCGTAGTCATGACATGCCTGAGTGGCACCATAAACCGTCAATGGGCTTTCCTTTAACAATGCAAGCAAATCGCCGCTGATCTGCTCATATTTCCCCGTCGACAACTCATGAAGCGCATGGCTCACGCAGACATCACATCGACCGCATGGCTTCCCGTTGAGGTCGTTGAAATAACGAAGCAGCTGCACGCTACGACACTCTTGGTCGTTGCTCACGAAGTCAATCACAGCTTTCACACGCTCAGCAGCATCTTTCTTGCGATCCGCATAGTTTTCTTTTGACAAGGTAAAATACCTTGTATCGACCAACTCTGTCAAAAAAATCAGCTGAGGCTTCTCATTCCTGGGAATATACGTAAGGAAACGATAAGACTCCAACTGCCGAAGTTGGGCAATGACTTGCTCCACTTTCATTCCTGTCTTCATCGCAACTGTTTCCTCGCTCACTTTTACGAAATCACTCAACACGCCAGGAAGAGAGCGCAGCATGTATTTTATAAGGTCATCGAATTGTGGATATTCCACCTGAAAACGGTACAATTCCTCCCTCGACGCCTTGATCCATACCTTGGAAGGTTCGTCAAAACTGTCGGACAATGCCAGCATCCCCTCTTTTTCCAAGAGCCTCAACGTACTGAACACCTCCATAACGCCAAAGCCATAGTTTCGCGCAAACTCGGCCATGACAAAAGGATATGCCATTCCTTGGCCCGCTCCCACAGGAATCTCCAGATAATTCCCCAAGGCGCGGTAAATCGCCTTGATCCGTTCCATCTCCGGGTACGACTGTAAAAAGTGTTCCTCCAGTTGCTTGACATCCACCTCGGAGACCAGCAGGAACGCCTCCGACGGCTTCAGGTCTCGACCTGCCCTCCCTGCTTCCTGGAAATAGGCTTCTATGCTCTCGGGCAGGTCGAGATGGATCACCAGGCGTACATCAGGCTTGTCAATACCCATCCCAAAAGCATTGGTGGCGACCATGACCTTCACCTTCCCTTTCACCCACATATCCTGCCGCTGGTCACGGGTCGCGGCATCAAGTCCCGCGTGATAAAAGGTGGCGGAGATACCCACTGAACTAAGCCACTCAGCCACGGCTTGAGTCTTCCTCCTGTTCCGCACATACACGATGGCGCTACCTTCCTTCATGGATTTCAGTTTGCGGTACAACACCCCGTTTTTATCCGCTTCATGATACACATTATAGGTAAGGTTGTTCCGTTCAAAACCGCTTTTAAACACATTCTTCTGCCGAAAGCCCAACCGAAACTGAATATCGTCAACCACCTTGGCAGTAGCTGTAGCCGTCAGCGCCAACACAGGCGTCGTCGGGATAAAAGGCCTCAATTCAGCAATCTTCAGGTAAGGAGGCCGGAAGTCATAGCCCCACTGCGAGATGCAATGCGACTCATCGACCGCCAGCAGACATACCTTCATCCGTTTCACCGCCTCCAGAAACTGTTCTGTCAACAAACGTTCAGGAGACACATACAGGAACTTCAGCCTGCCGAACACCGCTTGGTTATAGGTTAGTTCCACCTGGTCGGGATGCATACCCGAATAGATGGCTGCCGCTGGGATGCCCCTTTCCACTAGATGCGCCACCTGATCTTTCATCAAGGCAATGAGCGGCGTCACCACAATACACATCCCTTCCATCGAAAGGGCAGGCACTTGGAAACAGATCGACTTGCCTCCTCCCGTAGGCAACAGTGCAAGGGTATCACGCCCATCCACTATGGCATCGACGATCTCCTCCTGCAACGGACGAAACGACGGATAGCCCCAGTACTGTCTCAACACCGATCGTGTAAGCTCGCTCATTATGTCGTGAAAAATTTTCTCCAAAGATAGAGATAATTTTCAACATAACAAGAAAAAATCAAAAAAATTCATCTATCACTAAAGGATTTTGCGACAATTCCCAGATAATTTAAGATTGTTTCCTATCTTTGTAGTTTGATCTAATTTATGGAGATTTTTATTTAAAATGCAGAGTATCAGAAATATAGCTATTATTGCCCACGTTGACCACGGCAAGACAACCTTGGTGGATCGCATCCTCTACCAATCCAAGCTTTTCAAGGAGTCGGATGAAGCCCCTGGGCAACTCATCCTCGACAACAACGATCTGGAGCGCGAACGTGGCATCACTATCCTCTCCAAAAACGTCTCAGTGCGTTACAAGGATGTGAAGATCAACATCATCGACACCCCTGGCCATGCCGATTTCGGAGGCGAGGTGGAACGTGTGCTGAACATGGCCGACGGCGTTCTCCTTTTGGTGGATGCGTTCGAAGGCCCCATGCCTCAGACGCGTTTCGTGCTGCAAAAGGCCATCGAGCTCGGACTGAAGCCCATCGTCGTCATCAACAAGGTTGACAAGCCCAACTGTCGTCCCGACGAGGTGCAGGAAGCAGTGTTCGACTTGATGTTCAACCTTGGCGCCACCGAAGACCAGCTGGACTTCCCCACCGTTTATGGTTCCTCCAAGCAAGGCTGGATGTCAGACGATCCCAACAACATAACTAGCGACGTCTCCTACCTGCTGGATACCATCATCGACACCATCCCTGAAGCCAAATACGAGGAAGGCACGCCCCAGATGCTGATCACCTCGTTGGATTACAGCTCCTATGTTGGCCGCATCGCCGTAGGCCGTCTGAAGAGAGGCACCCTGCAAGCTGGCATGAACGTGTCATTGGTAAAACACGACGGTAGCGTGGTCAAGTCAACCATCAAAGAGTTATACACCTTTGAGGGACTGGGCAAGGAACGCACCAAGAAACCCATCCCGGCTGGCGACATCGTGGCATTAATGGGCTTGGAAGATTTCGAGATTGGCGATACTGTGGCCGACTACGAGAACCCCGAAGCGTTGCCACCTATCAAAGTTGACGAGCCCACCATGAGTATGCTCTTCACCATCAACAACTCCCCCTTCTTCGGACGAGAGGGCAAGTACGTCACTTCACGCCATCTCCGCGAACGTCTTTACAAAGAAACTGAGAAGAACCTCGCTCTGAAGGTGGAGGACACCGACTCTCCCGATTCGCTGATGGTTTATGGCCGCGGCATCCTTCATCTCAGCATCCTTGTCGAGACCATGCGCCGCGAGGGCTACGAATTCCAACTTGGACAGCCCAAGGTCATCATCAAATACATCGACGATGTGAAGTGCGAACCCATTGAATGCCTCACAGTACTTGTCCCGGAAGATTTCGCAGGACGTGTCATTGAACAAGTGAGTGCCCGCAAGGGCGAGATGACCCAGATGGAGCCCAAGGGCGACCGCATGTGCCTTGACTTCGACATCCCTTCAAGAGGCCTCATCGGTCTCCGCAACATCCTGCTCACCGCCACCGAGGGCGAAGCCATCATCTCGCACCGTTTCAAGGACTATGAGCCCTGGAAGGGTGAGATGCCATCACGCAACACCGGTGCGTTGATCTCCATGGAGACTGGACAAGCCATTCCATACGCCATTTGGAAACTCCAGGACAGAGGTGTCTTTTTCGTCAACCCGAACGAGGACGTGTATGCAGGCCAAGTCATCGGCGAGAACACCCGTTCCAACGACATCGTCATCAACGTCAACAAGACCAAGCATCTTACCAATGTGCGTGCTTCCGGATCCGACGAAGCCATCCGTCTGATTCCTCCTGTACGCTTCTCCCTCGAAGAATACATGGAATACATCCGCGACGACGAATACCTCGAAGTCACCCCGAAGAGCCTTCGCTTGCGCAAGATCATCCTCGACGAGCTGGAACGCAAACGGGCAAACAGAAACAATGAAAATTAATAATATAGAATTTAAAATTATGAGAAAGATCGTTAGAATTATTGCCATTGTGATGCTGACAGCATCCTTCACGGCTTGCGAAGAGTTGGCCCAACTTGCCAACCAAGCCGCACAAGTCATCAACCTGAAAAACTGCATCTTTGACGTCAATGGCATCAGCCAAATCAACATGTTGGGCATTGACCTCAGCAAAGGCATGAACAAGAACAACTTGAATGCCACCCAGTTGTTGAACGTGACCACCTCACTGCTGAACAGACAGCTTCCCGTCTCCTTCAACGTCAACATCGACGTTGACAACCCGAACAGTATCGCCGCTTCCTTGGGCAAGATGGACTACATCATCGCCTTGAACAACAAGGAGATTATCAGCAGCACTTTCACGCAAGGCTTCAGCATCCCAGCCAACTCACAGGGCAAGATCTCCATCCCAATCAGCACCGACTTGTTTCAGCTGTTCAGTGGCGAGACTGCGGATGCCATCTTGAACCTCGCCTTCAAACTGGCAGGCGCACAAAGCGACCCTGTCAACCTGGGAGTCAAGGTGAAGCCCTACATCAAGGTAAACAACCAATCCTTAGCTTATCCAGATTTCATTACAATTAATAAGGTATTACAATGATTAAAGACAATTTCATCAAGCGCCATAACGGCCCCACCGCATCGGATGCAGAGAAGATGCTCAAGGTCATCGGCGTTGCATCGCAAGAACAACTTGTTGACGAGATTATCGCTCCTGAAATCCGTCTTCCCAAGCCGCTCAACATCGGTGAAGGCATGAATGAATACGAAGTCATCAGCCATCTCAAGGCTTTGGGCGCCAAAAACAAGCAGTTCCGCACCTACATCGGCTTGGGTTACTACAACACCATCACCCCAGGCGTCATCACTCGTAACATCCTTGAGAATCCCGGGTGGTACACTTCCTATACGCCTTATCAAGCCGAAGTGTCGCAAGGCCGTCTCGAAGCCCTGCTGAACTTCCAGACTGTCATCAGCGATCTTACCGCCATGCCATTGGCCAATGCATCCCTTTTGGACGAAGGCACTGCTGCCGCAGAGGCCATGTTGATGTTCTGGCACAGCCGTAGCCGTGCACAAGTAAAGGCTGGCGTGCATAAGTTCTTCGTCGCCAACGACGTGTTCCCGCAAAGCATCGAAGTCATCAAGACTCGCGCCCACTTCCAAGGCATCGAGGTCGTGGTGGACGACATCGACAAGTTCGATTGCAGCGAAGAATACTTCGGCATCCTGCTCCAGTGCCCCGGTCAGTTCGGCGAGATCGTTGACAACCGCGCCAAAGTCGCAGCATGGAAAGAGAAAGGTATGCAAGTGGCCGTTGCGGCCGACCTGCTCAGCCTCACCCTCATCACCCCTCCAGGTGAGTGGGGCGCCGACGTGGTGCTTGGCTCCAACCAGCGTTTCGGTCTGCCGATGGGATTCGGCGGTCCACACGCAGGCTACTTCGCTACCACAGAAGCTTATAAGCGCGACATGCCCGGTCGTATCATCGGCATCTCCAAAGATGCCCTTGGCAACCCTGCCTACCGTCTGGCTCTCCAGACTCGCGAGCAGCATATCAAACGCGAGAAAGCGACGTCCAATATCTGCACCGCTCAGGCACTGCTGGCCATCATGTCGGGCTTCTACGCCATCTACCATGGCCCCGATGGCTTGATTGAAATCGCCCACCATATCAACTGCCTCGCCGGCAAGCTGACCTCCGAACTGGCCAAACTCGGCGTGAAGCAGCTCAACAAATACTTCTTCGACACGCTGTTGTTCGAACTGCCCGAAGGCGCCTGCACCTGCAAGATCAAGGAAACCGCCGAGAAACACGGCATGAACTTCCGCATCATCGACAAGCAGCACTTCGGCATCAGCCTTGACGAGACTACCGCTCGCGAAGACATCAACGAGATCGGACAAGTCGTCGCCGAAGCCCTCGGCAAACAGCATGAGGAACTGGTTTGCGACCCGAACTGCCAGAAGTTCAGCGGCATCCCGACTGAGATGCAACGTACCTCAAAGTTCCTCCAAGCCCCGCTGTTCTTCAAGTACCGCAGCGAGACCGACATGATGCGTTACATGAAGAAATTGGAGAACCGCGACCTCAGCCTCAATCGTTGCATGATCCCGTTGGGTTCCTGCACCATGAAGCTGAACCCCGCCACCTCGATGTACGCCCTCAGCTGGCCTGAGTTCGGCAACATCCACCCCTTCGTCCCCGCCGACCAAGTGGAAGGCTATCTCGAACTCATCAACGAGATGGAGAAAGACCTCTGCGAGATCACAGGCTTCAAGGGCATGAGCTTCATGCCTAACTCGGGTGCCAGCGGCGAATATGCCGGTCTGCTCACCATCCGCCGTTACCAAGAGGCAAACGGTCAGGGTCACCGCAATATCTGCCTGATCCCTGCTTCAGCCCACGGCACCAACCCAGCTTCCGCCGCCATGGCTGGTATGCAAGTGGTGGTGGTAGCCTGTGACGAGCACGGCAACATCAACCTCGAAGATGCCAAGGCAAAAGCCGAGCAATATAAGGACAACCTAGCGGCTTTCATGGTCACCTATCCTTCTACTCACGGTATCTATGAGGACGGCATCCGCACCCTCGTGAAGATCGTCCACGACAACGGCGGACAAGTCTATATGGACGGCGCCAACATGAACGCTCAAGTCGGCCTGACCAGCCCCGGTTACATCGGTGCCGATGTCTGTCACCTCAACCTCCACAAGACCTTCGCCATCCCGCACGGTGGCGGCGGTCCCGGCGTTGGCCCCATCGGTGTAGCCGAACACCTGAAGCCTTATCTACCTTCACACATCCTGTTCAAAACGGGCGGCGAAAAACAAGAAGGCGCTGTATCAGCGGCTCCGTTTGGCAGTGCTCAGATCCTCACCATCACCTACTGCTACATCAAGATGCTGGGTGGAGAGGGCCTGAAGCAAGCTACCATGGGCGCTATCATGAACGCCAACTACTTGAAGGAACGTCTGAAGGACTACTACCCGATCCTTTATACCGGCAACCACGGACACGTGGCACACGAGATGATTCTCGACATCAATGGCATCAACAAGACTGTTGGTGTGGCCGCCATCGACATCGCCAAGCGTCTGATGGACTTCGGTTTCCACGCTCCTACTGTGGCCTTCCCAGTGCACGAAACATTGATGGTAGAACCCACGGAGAGCGAGCCGATTGCCGAGTTGGATCGCTTCGTCGAAGCCATGATCAAGATCCGTGAGGAGATCAAGGACATCGAGGAAGGCCGCGCCCCGCAAGGCGACAACATCATCTCTCATGCGCCTTACACTGCCGAGATGCTGATGGCCAACGAGTGGAACTTCCCGTTCACCCGCGAAGAGGCCGGCTTCCCGATGAAGAGCGATGTCCAGGACAAGTATTTCCCACATGTCACCCGCATCGACGACGCCTACGGCGACAGGAATTTGGTTTGCAAAATCTAAATTGAACATGGTAGAGACGGTGCATGCACCGTCTCTACATTAAATAAATACAAAAATGAAGAGAATATTCCTGTTTTTCGTTTGCTTGGCTTGCTTAGCCGCCTGCAACAACCAACCCAAGATCCAAGAGATTGCTGTCGGCGATTTCAACAAGAAAGCGCCTGAACTTCTTGATCAAGCCATCACCATCAAAGGTGTCGCCAATCACATCTGCCACAATAGTTTCCGCAAATTGTTCGTCGGAAGCCTTGACAGCGACGAGATGGTCACAGTGATGGCGGGTGAAAACATGAAGGACTTCGACCTTGACATGGAAGGCAAGAACGTCGTCGTGGAAGGCATCGTGAAGATCGCCAACACCATCGACAACGCCTATCTTGATGAATGGGAAAAAGAAATCATGGAAAACGGTGAAATGGAAGGCGAACACACCTGTGCCACCGAGCAAAAGGCCGAAGACGCAGCTGTTGGACAGGCAGAAGCCTCCGACACCATCGTTCCAGAGAACCCACAGCTGGCACGTATCAAGGCCTATCGTCAAAAGATTGAGGAAAACGGCGGCAACCCGCTGGTATTCTACAACATTGTCGGCACCTCAGTGAAGGTCGTCGAATGATTAAGGAGGGAGGTGTCATTCCTCCCCTCCTTCTACCTCGATCTCGTAGTTTTGGAAGAAGATCACCTCTCCGGGGGTGATCTTCGCTCTTTTACGGAGTTCCACTTCGCCGTTGCGCAGCACCATGCCCGCAACGACCGCGTCTTGAGCCTCACTCCCCGACTCCACCACACCTGTGGCTTTCAGCAGGGCAATCAGTGGGATGAACTCATCACCCTCGCGAAGCGTAAATATGATTCTATTTAGTTTCTGTACCATCTTTTAACTTCTGACTTCTGTCTCCTATCTTCTAAAAAGAAAAGCCGTCCTGGACAGGGCGGCTTTTCATGGTTTTCAAGCAAGATTACTCTGCTTGGGGTTCATCCTTGGCAGCAGCTTCCTGCTTCTCAAGGTTCTCCTTCAGACCGGCGAGGACTTCGAGGTCACCGAGGGTGCTGTGCTCGATATTCTCGTTGATCTGTTTGACAGCGCGCTTAGCCTGCTTGGCAGCCTTGTCGGCAGCGTTGTCGGCAGCAGCCTTGGCAGCGGCTTCCTTCTCTTCATAGAGCTTGGAATGGGCAAGGATGATCTTCTTGCTTTCCTTGGAGAATTCAATCACCTTGAAGTCGAGGGTTTCATCGACTTTGGCAGTGGTGCCGTCTTCCTTCTTCAGGTAACGGTTCGGGCAGAAGCCTTCCACGCCGTAAGGCAGGGAGACGACAACGCCCTTGTCAGCAGCGCTGATGATCGTGCCTTGGTGGACAGAACCCACGGTAAACACGGTCTCGAACACTTCCCAAGGATTCTCTTCAAGCTGTTTGTGGCCGAGGCTGAGGCGACGGTTCTCTTCGTCCACGTCGAGGACGACGACGTCGATGCTCTCTCCAACCTTAGTGAATTCAGCCGGATGCTTGATCTTCTTCGACCAGCTGAGGTCGCTGATGTGGATGAGGCCGTCAACGCCTTCTTCCAGTTCGACAAAGATGCCGAAGTTGGTGAAGTTACGGACGGTAGCAGTGTGCTTGGAGCCGATCGGGTAACGATCCTTGATGTTAGCCCACGGATCCGGGATGAGCTGCTTCATGCCGAGAGACATCTTGCGCTATTCACGGTCGAGAGTGAGCACCTTGGCTTCCACCTCGTCACCGACTTTCAGGAAGTCGTGAGCTGTACGGAGGTGCTGTGACCATGACATTTCAGAGACGTGGATGAGGCCTTCAACGCCAGGAGCGATCTCGATGAACGCACCGTAGTCGGCGATGACAACGACCTTACCCTTGACAATGTCACCCACCTTGAGGTTCGGGTCAAGAGCATCCCACGGATGAGGAGTGAGTTGCTTGAGACCGAGGGCGATACGTTTCTTGTTGTCGTCAAAGTCGAGGATAACGACCTTGATCTTTTCATCCAACTTGACGATCTCTTCGGGATGGTTGATACGTCCCCAAGAGAGGTCGGTGATGTGGATGAGACCGTCAACGCCGCCGAGGTCGATGAAGACTCCATAGGAAGTGATGTTCTTGACAACGCCTTCGAGGACCTGACCCTTTTCGAGCTTGCTGATGATCTCAGCCTTCTGGGCTTCAAGCTCGTCTTCGATGAGTGCTTTGTGAGAGACCACCACGTTCTTGTATTCCTGGTTGATCTTCACGACCTTGAATTCCATCACGCTGTCAACAAACACGTCATAGTCGCGGATAGGCTTGACATCGATTTGCGATCCGGGAAGGAAGGAGTCGATGCCGAACACGTCCACGATGAGACCGCCCTTGGTGCGGCTCTTGACGTAACCGTTGACGACTTCGCCACTTTCGTAGGCTGCGTTGACGCGATCCCATGACTTGAGGATGCGGGCCTTCTTGTGGGAGAGGACGAGTTGTCCGTTGGAGCCTTCTTGGCTTTCCACATAGACTTCGACCTTGTCGCCCACGGCGAGGTTCGGGTTGGTACGGAATTCAGCGATTGGAATAACACCATCAGATTTGAAGCCGATGTTGACAACCACTTCGCGATCAGTCTTGGCAACCACAGTGCCTTCGATGACCTCATGGTCGGCGACTTGGTTCATGGTAGCGACATACTTGTCTTCGAGCTTAGCGCGCTCGTCGGCTGAGTAGTTGTCGAATTTCTTGTGTGAGGAAGTCCAATCGAAATCTTCGGCCGGAACCGGTTTCTGTTTCGGTGCCTTGGGAGCCTTTGCTACGGGAGCTTGTTCAACTGGAGTTTCAACGACCGTTTCTTCTGCTGGCATGGCCTCGTTGATGATGTTTTCGTTTTCTGCCATTTTGTTGTTTTGTTTTTTACTTGTACCCGTCTGGATGCCGGACAATCCACACGAGGAGGTTTGACTAATTGTTATCGACTTGATCTTCTGGCTTTTCTACCATTCCGACTTAAAGAGCAAATCGGGCTGCAAAGGTAGGATTTTTTTTGCAACCATGCTCATTTTTGAATTACTTTTTTTGCTTAAAAAAATTCCACCAAACTATTGACAATTGAAAAATATTTACTATTTTTGCAGAAATTTTGATACGTATTCAAAAAATAAACAAAAACATTATCATGACTCTAAATTCTAAAATACGAATTCTAAATTCTTTGCCATGCGAGACTTAATGATAGAAACCGTGTCGGATCCTGTTTCTGAAGCCCGACGCTATGTGGCGAACGCCAAAGAACTGTTGGACGAAAAAGGTCAACTCGACTATGAGACTAAACTCTATTTGGATCGAAAGTATGTCAAGATGGCAGGCAATACCCTTTGGAACGGGGTGCTGCTCATTCTCGAAGAGGTGTTTCACCTCAAAAGCAAGGATCGTCCTCATCCGGATATCATCGACTATAAGGATGCCATCAACAAACGTGACGGCAAACTCTTACGATTAGTCATCGTAGCTTACGAAACGATCCATATCTCCATGGGATACGATGGAATCCCTGCCAAAGAAACTTGCCAAGCTGGTTTCCGAATAGCCAACGACATCATCGACCGTTGTGCAACGATGCTAGTCGGAAAATGAAACAATTAGTCCTGAGGTGCAGGGTGTCCATAAGACTGCATTCTATTTTTTCTGACTGACAGCAAAAATAGAAAAATATGAAGAAAAAGCCAATCCTATAAAGGATTTTCTCACTGTTATTTGCCAACACTTTTTACAAATCTCACAATCATCTCCAGCACTTCGGGCGAAATGGTCTCATCAATGTTGACATATTCATTGGGAGAACCTGTTTCGCAATGTTGGAACAGATGATTCAGATCTGGCATTTCGCATAAGGTCCAGTTAGTTTTGCCATATTCAGCAATGGTTTTTTCAAATGCGGGAAGATTTTGTGAAGCCAGCACTTGTAGGTCTTTTGAGCCATTCAGAAGCAAGGCGGGACAATTGGTTTTCACGATGGCCTCAGTCGGGTCGTATTTCAGGAAAAAATACATCCAAGGCGAAGTCAATTGCGACATGGTCTGCTCGGTCAATTTCTCATTGTAGCCCCAACCTTTCACTAACTGGCGCAACAACGTGTCAGCCTCTTCCCTATCGTTTGAGGCAGCAATAATGTCGAACAACTGCGCATTGGCTTTGGCACTAAATTGGATGGCTTCTTCCGTCATGCCTTGGGCACGGAGTAAGGCTGCCTGCTGTTCCTTGAGCACTTCTATGCCATTCACCGCAGACCCCGCCAACGAAACCAAAAAACTCACCTCGGGTCGACGCGCCGACACCATGAAATTGATGATGCCCCCCTCACTATGACCCAAGATGCCAACATGTGAAGCATCGATATGCTTTTGTTTACGCAAAAAGTCAAAAGCGGCTTCCGCATCATATGAGAAATCCATGGAAGTGGCATTCTCCAATTCGCCTGTCGAGCCGCCCACGCCACGGTCGTCATAGCGCAACACGGCAATGCCATTTCGGGCACAATAATCTGCTATGACCCAAAACGGACGATGGTTCATCATCTCCTCATCACGGTTCTGTTGGCCACTGCCTGAGACGAGCACCATGGCCGGAAACGGACCTTCTCCTTCTGGCATCGTCAGGGTGCCAGTGAGTGTGTTGCCTTCTTTTAAATTGGCAAACTCCACTTCTTCAATGCTATAGTTGAAAGGCGGTTGCGGGTCTTGTGGGCGAACTCTTACCACTTCTTTCGTCCCTTTCTCAAGATTCAATGGAATTGTCATGCCATGTTGAGCAAATTCGCCTTCGATGGTGTGGTCTTTCAGCACACCCGAGTATGAAGCGCCCATTGCCGACATTGTCATCCGCAAATGGCCGTCTTTGACAATAGTCGCATCCACTGGAATATCGAATGCGCCTTGTGCGGGAACATCCAAAGTGGCGGAATAGCCGTCTTCAGCCGTCTTGATTTCAAAAGCCAATTCCAGTTGTTGAACACCAAGGTTCAGCTTCCCCTTCCAATATCCCTCGATTTGGGAAAATGAAGTCTGAACCATGAAAAACAACAATAGAATGATGATATTAATGCTTGTTTTCATAACCATTCGGTTTTTTTCATTTCTTTTTCCTTCCACTTTTCTTCAACGCTTCAGCAATGATCCATTGTAGTTGGCCATTGACAGAACGGAATTCGTCAGCGGCCCATTGCTCCACAGCCGCCATCGTCTCGGCATCGACACGGAGCAGGAAGGTTTTGTTGCCTCCGATGTTGTCTTTCTCTTTTGCCATAGTCTATCGATCCAAAGAGGCTCCCAGCGTCTGGGAGAAAATATGGTCTTTTGCGATGTAACAGTCATAGCCCCACAGGCAGCCGATGGCCACGGCCATGACGATGAAACCCGACAAGCCAGCCATGCCGTTCAGGAAGTCGTTGCCGCCCAAGGTGTAATAGATGGTCATTCCCGCCACTGCGTTAATAGTGCCGTGCATCATCGCCGCCACAATCATCGACTTGGTCTTCAGAACGAAATATAACTCAAGAACACTTGCCAGCACGCAGAACACCACCATCAACAAAACGCCCCACTGAGGCTCGTTGGGATAGTTGTGACCCATCAAGATCAGCGGGAAATGCCAGATGCCCCACACGACGCCGATGAACAAGGCGGCTTTCCAGAACTTCACCTCACGCAAAGCCCCGACAAGGTAATTGCGCCAACCATACTCCTCACCAAAAGCGGCAACGGCATTGACGGAGACACCCATTGTCAGGCCGCTGACCAAAGTCAATCCCATCATCACAATTGCCGGAAACCGGGCCAACTGTTCACGAACCAAATCCTGTTGATCTTCGGGAACATGATATTGGGTGATCAGTTGTTCAGCACTGTATTTCAGTTCCACGCCAGGCATAAGGCCGTTAACAAGGATGCAAAGCAGCACCATCACGACAGGCAACAGCCAAGCCACCAGCCACGACCACTTGATATTGAAATTGACCAGACCGGTATGATTGAACTTCTCCTTGTCAATGGCTTGCAGCACCAAAGCAGTGATCATCGGGAAGAACATATAGATGATAGAGAAGACCCTGAGTCCAACGGGAGTATCTGCTCCCATGCCAAATCCCCAGTGGGCCACGACAGCCATCGCCCAGCTAAAGAGGCAGACGGCGATAGAGAACCTTATTGCTTTTTTCATTTTTTCCGATCTTTGATTTCTTGATACAATTGTTTCGTCTCTTCCCCGCTATCCGCATTGATATAATAAAGGTTGTCATTGGTGCGCATTTCGATATATGGCGCTTGCTTACGAATGAAAACCATGCACTTCTCTCCACTTTTGAGTTGGAAGTGGCCTTTGTATCTATCCCCTAATTCGGAGCCATTGATGCGCCTGCTGGCCGGCATCTCATCGAGCAATTCCACCGAGACAATGTCGGCAATGGGTATTTCGCTCCCGTACATGCCTGAAATCTTGACTGCCTCCTCTCCTACCATGATTTTTTGCGGACGGCTACTTAACACCAATAAGGTCACGACAAAAACCAACGTGAGTCCCATCAGCACCCCATACACCTTCCAATAGGCCTTGGAACCAGTATTCATTCCAAAACGGAAACGGTTCATTCGAACCAAGGGAGCGCGATTGTTGCTTGGAATTTCGCCCGATCTGTCACTACCGAAGCCGTTGTATTTTTTCATGGCGATGAACAAAGGTACCATCATGGCAAGCCCCAACCCCATCAAGAGATAGCCGCAGACGTCTTCATCAATGACCTTGAGCATGTACAACGTAGCCGTGATAACCAACAAAAAACCCGTCGAAGCCATTACGATGGCAACAACCTTTTTCAATCCATCGATATCTACCAAGGCCTTACGCTCCGGCGGCAGACCACCGTACGGATTGATCAGATCTGGATACCTATAGCAGACCAATGCCGCTATAATCAGAACCAATCCCGATGCTAAAACAGTATAGCCCATAATTCTTACTTCTTAATTCTGTCTTCTGACTTCTATCCTCAATAAAGGCTCCCCGTGTTGACCACCGGTTGTGCCGACTCATCGGCGCAGAGCACCACCATCAGGTTGCTCACCATGGCGGCCTTGCGTTCCTCGTCGAGTTCAACCACGCCTTCGTCCTTCAGCTTGTCCAGCGCCATCTTGACCATGGAGACAGCACCTTCCACGATCTTCTCACGAGCCGAGATGATAGCGGCAGCTTGCTGACGGCGAAGCATCACGGCGGCAATCTCGGGTGAATAGGCCAGATAGTTGATGCGAGCCTCCAGCACTTCCAGGCCTGACATGGTGAGGCGCTCATTCAGTTTGGACAGCAACACGTCATTGATTTCCTTGCCACCTGAACGGAGTGTCAACTCACCGTTTTCGGCCTCGTTCTCGTCATAGGCATACATGCCTGCAACCTCGCGCAAGGCAGCGTCACTTTGCACTTGGATGAAGCTCTCAAAAGCACGCATACGGTTGGACACCGTCACAGGCGCCGTGCCCGAGCCACCACCGGCCATCGTCTGTGAGTCGATCTCAAACATGGCCTTGTAGGTGTCTTTCAACTTCCAAACGAGGATTTGTCCAATCATGATGGGGTTGCCCGTCTTGTCGTTCACCTTGATGTTATCGGGATTGAGGTTGCGAGCACGCATTGAGACTTTCTTGGAGGTCATCAGGAAATTGACCCAATGGAAACCCGTCTTGGTAAAGGTTCCTTTATACTTGCCGAAGAACAGCATCACCATGGCCTCGTTGGGTTCCAACTTGCGGAAGCCGATGGGAAGGATACAAGCCAGAAACAAGCCAATGACAAATAGTACGGGCGTGGACATCTGTCCGTTGGTAAATGCGACCAAGCCCCAAACACTAAAGCCAATGATAGCAAATAAGATAAACAAAGCGACGAAACCATTCATCGTAAAACCTTTAAATTCAAATTCTTTTGTTTCCATAGATGATATTATTTTGATATTATTTCGAAAGCAAAAATACAATTATTTTTTAATATGCAAGCTTTTTTTGTCTTTTTTTTGATTTTTTTTATTTTTGCAATTAAATCAAAAGCAGAAAGGACTCATCATGAAAAAGTTACTCTTTGGAATCATCACCTTATTATTTATGACAGCCAGTTGCTCGTCACTCAAAGTCGTCAACCAAAACGCCGCCATACAAGCAGGAGCTGCTGCTGTTCAAGCACTGACCATCAGCGACTCACAGATCGTATCTTTATGCAGAGAATACATGGCACAAACCGACAAGGAGAACACCGTTCTTCCTGCCAGCAACGAGTACAGCCAGCGTCTCAACCGCATCATGAATCGTTTCAAGAACATTGGCAATCTGGATCTCAACTACGCTGTGTACCAATCCAACACCGTCAACGCTTTCGCCAGCGGCGACGGCAGCGTACGAGTCTATTCGGGACTCATGGATGTCATGAGTGACGACGAGTTGTTTGCCGTCATCGGCCATGAGCTCGGGCACTTCATCAACAAGGATGTCCGCGACGCCTATCGTACCGCTTATCTCGTAGTCGCAGCCCGTTACGGCATCGCCGCGCTCAGTGATGTGGCTGGAAGCATCTCCCAAGGATTCCTCGGCGACCTCGGCCAACAACTGGCCAGCGCCGCCTATTCGCGCCGTCAGGAGACCCAAGCCGACGAGACTGCTTTCCAATTCTGCATCACCAACAATGTCGATCCCTTCGCCATGTATCACGCTTTGAATGTACTGCTCAGACTCAACAGCAACACCGGCTCGCAAGGAACTCTCGCACAGATGTTCTCCTCCCATCCCGACACTGAGAAACGCGCAGAACACATCAAGCAAATGGCCGAAGAAGCCGGATACCATCTCAACAATAGCGGCAGTAGCAGCTCGACAAGTGGCACGGGCGTCTCCGTTACGCCATCAAATGGAAGTCACAGCACGACGATCACACCATCAAACGGAAGCGGCAACAGCAACTCCACTGTAACACCGTCAAGCGGCAACAGCCAAGGAGGCCTCAAGACCTCGAAACCCAACTGATCAAGTATTGCTAAGCGCGCTGAAAAGCTGCTGCCAACCGTTTGAACTTACCGCCACGTTCCTCGAAGTTCTTGTATTGGTCGTAGCTGGATGCCGCAGGCGACAGCAGACAAACATCACCAGAGGCAGCATGAAGCCTAAGGTAATTGAAGGCTTCCTCCATGGTGGCATAAGGCTGACAATGAGAGGTCACGCCCCTATCCTTTATCAGACACATCATTCGCTCACCCGCCTTGCCTGTAAACAACAGATGAGCCACAGGGAATTGCGTCAAGAATTCGACCAACGGCATATAGTCGATGTCGCGATCAAAGCCGCCTAACAAAAGGAAGTCCACTTTACCCAAGGTCTGGCAAGCGGCGATGGTGGCTTGGGGAATTGTGGAGATACTGTCGTTCACGAAACGCACTCCACCATAAGTCCCTACCGGCTCCAAACGATGCTCCAATGGCTTAAAAGAATATAGATACGGGATCACTTCTTGCACGTCAACGCCATAAGCCGCACAAGCACAAAGCGCCGCCTTCACATTCAAGAGGTTATGAGGCCCAAGCAAAGGCAACGCCTCCTCATCGATATCAAACTCCATCCGTGAGAACGTCACGTTGTTGACACCCAAGCCCAACGTATCCATCATCAACGAATCATGCACCACGGCAAAGTCATCCTCTCCCATAAAACGCAACAGATTGAACTTGGCCTGCCTATATCTTTCAAAAGTCCCAAAATGATCCAGATGCTCCTCAAAGACATTAAGCAGCACTCCCACCTTCGGACTATTGTGGACATATTCCAGTTGATGGGCCGACAGTTCATACACCACCACGCTCTCTTTTGCTATCCGCTCCATCACATCGAAACAAGGTATGCCGATATTGCCCGTCAAGATGGCATCATGACCCGACGACTTCAGCAAATGATAGATCAAACTGGTTGTTGTGCTTTTACCTTTCGTCCCCGAGATTCCAATGGTATGCTCATGAAACTGGCTCAGAAACAGGTCTGTTTGCGAAGTGATCTCAACGCCTTTCGTGTCAACACCGAGCAAAGAAATGCCTGGAGTCTTCACCACCACCTCATAATCGCAAAGGGCGTCAAGGTAAGATTCTCCAGAGTGGAACGACAGCCCTTTTGACGATGTCGATCCTTCAAATGCCTTTTCGTTGCGATCGGCTACTCCTACTACCAGGTCAGGGAGATACTTTCGCAAGAAAGATAGGGTGGATTTCCCTTCGCGTCCGAATCCGAGGATGAGGACGCGTCTTCCACTCAGTCGGTCCAATATCTTTTCAAACATGCAATTGTTTCTTTAAGATTTGTTCAAACGCCTCTGGCAGGAAATGCTCAGGGTTGAAACGTCTCAAGATGGTCGCCACCGTTGCCTCACCGGCAGGAGAAGGATCCACCAAGCTACCCGTCATATCACCCATGGCATCCACACATGCTCTCACTTCCTCCACGGTACCCACACACTCAAACGGCTTCACCGCAGCAGTGCCGTTCAATTCCTCGAAAACTGGCCGCAAAGCGACATCCGACATAAGGTCCTTCCCGAAAATCGTTGTCAAGCGTTCCCTTGAAAGGAAAGGCGACAAGATCAGCCAGGTAAACAAGCATTTGGGACACTTTCCGCACCACGAGTCGGTCTTGCTTCCCGCATTGCAACTTCTGAATACCTCATGATAAGCGGCACATTGGCTGAACAGCCAAGCGATCTGCAGTTCGTTGAGCGGACGCAGGAAACTAAAGTACTGTATCTCCCCGTTAAGATGTAAGGACACATACTCCCTGAAATCCTTTTCAAAGGCAATCGATTTGCTATACTGGTGGTTGATGTCGGTACCTGGTACGGTGGATTCATTGGCACTCGATTCGTTCGACAAGGCGATGTAACGCGACCCACTGCCAAAGCCGACCAGCAGTCCCACAAAGGCCAACAACGCTGAGAACGGCGTATGGCCATTCAAAAATCCTTCTTTGTTGAGTTGCAGCAGGGTCGGATCCAAAGACCGTTCAACCATGGCACAACCCTCGTCAGCATAACCTGCCGTATGGACACAGCCCAAAGTAGCACCACGGGGATTTAAGATCAAGGGTATGACCGGCATCTCATGACGCAACAGCTCCAAGGTCACTACCGAGTCTTTGCCGCCACCCACAGGAACCAGCGTCTTCTCCTCCAAGGGAAGGCTGATCCGATGCGCAACACGATCGGTACCGGACTCTATCCTTAGGAAGTCCTTTTCTGAACAGGCGATGCCATTCAAATAACGAAACTCTCCCAATCCTTGATAATACAGATGCCTCCACCATTTCTTTTGGCAAAGCTTCAGGTCAAAAGGCTTGACAACCACCGTCTTGGGACAAGCCGCTTTCCAATAACTGACCAACTCCACCATCCCAATATGAAAGGCGAGTGATTCCAACTGATCCCGTGGAATGGATTCCCAGCGATAGAACGGACGAGCCGGAAACTTCAGTGTCGGATGGAAATAATAACGCTCATCCAAGCTGAAATGGAAGGTCATGGACAACACGCCATGCTCCACCTCCACTTCCTGACTCATGAAAGTGAACGTCTGAAAGTCCTCTCTCAGTGCATCAAACTTCCGTTGGTTTTCTTCTCGTTTCAAGGCTTGAATTTTTTTACAAAAATAAGAAATTGTTGAATTGATTATTTGTTGATTGTTGAATTGTTGGTACTTTTGTAAAAAAATACCAGATGGATATCAAACAGCTCTTCCAGATACGCAGCAACACCCTTCATCCGTTGCAGGGCAACCTCCTGCTCTCCGAACCGACAATGGACGATTTCCACTTTGGGCGAGCTGTCATTCTCCTTATCGACCATAACGAATCGGAGGGTTCCTTTGGCATCATCGTGAACAAGTCGCTGAATGTGAGACTGAAAGAGATCGTCAACGTCTTTCAAGATTTCGACGCCCCTGTCTATTTGGGAGGCCCTGTCGCCGATGACCAGATCTTCTTCATGCACACCCTTGGCGACCTCATCCCCGATTCCTTCCCCATCATGGACGGCCTTTACTGGGGTGGCGACACCGAAACACTGAACAAGTTGATATCCACGGGTATCGCCACCAAGGAAAACGTCCGTTTCTTCTTAGGTTATTCGGGATGGGAAGCCAGACAACTGACGGACGAGCTGAAACGCAATTCCTGGGCTGTCGGTAAAACCGACAGCCAAACCTTACTCAGCACACCCATCGAAACCATGTGGAAGACCTATGTCTCACACCTTGGAAAGCCCTACCAGATGTGGCTCCAATTCCCTAAAAACCCCGAAAACAACTAAATCAGTATTCCAAATCCCAATTTCTTATTCTTGAATCGGATAAGCCTGATAAAGAATATCGTGAAGTAAAGTCCGGATATTCAGTTTTGCAAGGTTGTTCGGTTCGGAACTCGGACAGACACGGTTCGAGAGGAAGATAATGGACAACTGATTCTCAGGATCAGCCCAGAAGAAGGTTCCGGTATAGCCTGTATGACCATAGCTACTCATGGAAGCCGACTTTGAAGCCGTCGAAGGTCCTTTCTTTTCGATGGGCAACTTGTCAAAACCAAGGCCGCGACGATTGTTGTTGTCGGTAAATGGCGCCGTGGTGAAGTATTGGATGGTTTCAGGCTTCAGCAACTGTTTGCCTTCAAACTTGCCTTTGTCAAGCAACATCTGGGTGATCACTGCCAAGTCATGGGTGTTGGCAAACAAACCCGCATGGCCTGAGATCCCACCCATCAACGATGCCATCTGGTCGTGGACATCACCCCACAAAAGCTGTTTTCTGAAAGTCTGGTCATTCTCGGTGGGGACAATGGTCTCGCGCGTCCTCCAATGCAAGGGACAATAACCTATGTTGACCAAATGCATCGGATCATAGAACTTCTCCCTTAGATACTCCTCCAAACTCTTGTTGGTCAGCTGTTTGACAAGTTCTGGAACGAAATAGAACCCCATGTCACAATACACATATTTCTTCTCTTTCATCGGGCTTTTCATGATGGAGTCGATGATCTGCTCCTTGTAGTCGTTGAGCAAATAAAGGTTCTCTGCCACACGAACAGTATGGGTTTCATCGATATGGTCGATGAAAAACTCTGGTTTCGGGCCGTTCTCGTCTATCAGTTCCAAATGGAAAGGAATCCACGATTTCATGCCCGACTGGTGTGTGAGGACGTCAATGAGCTTGATGGCTCCCTTGTTGGAGGCGTTCAGATAGGGGAAGTAATCGCCCATGGTCTTATTGAGATCTAGCAAGCCATCTTCATAAAGTTTCATCAATGCCAATGTAGAGGCAAAGATCTTGGTAAGTGAAGCGATGTCATAGACATCTTCCGGCACAACCTTCATCCCTCCTCCGTATGTAAACGTGCCAAAACACTTGTCATACACCACCTTGCCATCTTTCATGGCCAGGATCTGACAACCCGGATAGGCACCTTGTTCGATGCCGAGCTTAGCCACAGAGTCAAGTTGACGCTCATAAACAGCATTGAGGATCCCCTTGGGCAAGGCAATCTGGTCGATGGAGAGCGAGCCTTCCTTAAGCACGGGAGCAGAAGCAGGCATTGCCGCAACCAAATCCTTTGGGAGAATGCCATCGCCACAATGGAACTTAGCCGTGGAAACGGACAACTTGCCATGAGCGCTTTTCTTGCCAGTCAAGATGTCATTGACAGCATCCAGCACCTCGTCTTCGTCTTGATAACCGACGAGCAGCCCCTTCACACTGTTATTGATACGGAAACGATCGAGAACGTAGGGGCAGCCGAACAAATTCAAGATGACATCATTCTGGGCTACCAATTTATTGAAGAAGTCAACCGTCGTTTCGTTGACACCAAAGTCCTTGTTGGCAAAGATGCTGGTCTGCATCACGTTTACCACAACGAGATCATAAGCCTCCAGATCCTTGAGCCAAAGCAATGCGTCCTTGGATCCGTCCCTGCTGACACGATACGACTTCACCGTCAGACCCGCATCAGCCAAGGCATCCGCCATGGATTTCGAGCTCTTCTCCTTACCGATGGTGACCACGGCGATTTTCTTCCCAGTCTTCAAGGGAATCACAGCATCGTCGTTGCGAAGCATGGTGACAGCCTCTTCAAAGAGCTGTCTGCGTAGGTCAAGATACTCCACCTTGTTCAAGTCATCGGCCAACTTACCTGTGGCCACTGGAGCATATCGGTTCAATCCGGCATGATATTTATACTTTAAGATCTTTTTGCAGCTCTCCTCCACACGGACAGCAATCTCCGGATCACGCTCAGCACCTTCTTTGATTTGCTTGATAGCTTCCGGAACATTATGGGGAAGGATCAACACATCGTTGCCAGCAAGGAAGGCAACGTATGGAACACTGTCGGCAGATACCGTCTGTGATACACCCTTCATGTCAAGTCCATCCGTAAAAATCAGCCCATCAAAACCCATCTCGCTCTTAAGCAGGTCTGTGACCACGCCTTTTGAAAGGGATGAGGAAGTGTTTGGCACCGCCTCGATGGCAGGGAAATAAAGATGTCCCACCATGGCACCGTTAACGCCACGCTCGATCAAGTAACGGAAAGGAGCCAACTCCACGTCTTTGACATCCTCCAGGCTCTTGTTTACCGTTGGCAGCGAGACGTGCGAGTCTGTATCCGTGTCACCATGGCCAGGGAAATGTTTCATGGAGGTGATCATGCCCTTGCTCTGCATCCCAAGAGCATAGGCTGCTGCTTTCTCCCCAACGTTCTTGGGATCTTCGCCAAAACTGCGCACTCCAATGACGGGGTTCTTAGCATTGGAGTTCACGTCGGCATCTGGGGCAAAGTTCACATGAATGCCCATCCTCGCACATTGTTCAGCTACTTGCTGTCCCATGGCATAAAGCAACTCGTTGTCGGTGATCGCCCCAAGAGTCATCTGATAAGGATAGGCGATGGTGTTTCTCACACGCATCGCCAGTCCCCATTCCGCATCGATACTCACCATCAATGGCGTCTGTGCCATGGCTTGCCATTCATTGGTCTTTTCCACTTGTGGCACTGCATCGGCACGGAAGAAACACACTCCACCGATATTGTATTGCTTGATGTATCGTCCAACCTCTTCAAAGAAAGGCTTGTCAGGCAGGTTGGCTCTCATGCAGATCAGTTGACCCACACGCTGTTCCAGCGTCAGGCTGTTGTAAACGGAATCCACCCAATGTGCCTCGTCATCTTGCGCCGACAAAGATCCACAAAGCGACATCATCGCAACAAGAACAATCGGAAAAACATGTTTCATTCTCATATCTAATCACTTAATTCTAATATCTTAATTCTTGATTCCCAAATACGATCTCAATTCATCCCAGTCATACGGCTTACAAAGGATGGTCTTGTCACGGTCAAGCAAAAACGCCGTAGGAGTTGACACGACATGATAGTCAAGGAAAGCCTTCCCTTCCCATCGCGCCTCGTCATAGCAATGCCATCCCTTCAGTTTCAATCTCTTCAGCTCGCGACGCACCTCCTTCTCATCGTCAGCAATGGCAAAAGTCACCAATTCAAACGTCCCTCCCAAGTCAAGATGTTTGCTGATATTTCTCAAGAAATCATGACAATACTCACAGTCCGCGGCCCAAAAGAACACGATGACCCGTTCAGCTTTGGAGTCATAGAGATGATACGGCTTGCCGTCAATGGTGACAGTCTGGATATCAGGAGCTTTCACACCCACCTTCACTTTCTGATAGGGCTCCGTCAGGCTCACCAAGCGGCATCCCTCTTCTTCGGTGATCTCACCTTCTGCCAAGCACGGGAAATTCAGAAGATGGTCAGTCACATCCGACAGTCCCATCGAGGTAAAGCCACCCAACAGGTATTGCAACGCAAACTCATACATTGTCATGTTTGTTTTGGCCATTTGCAGGATATGATCCGAAGCAGCAATGAAATCGTCATTTGACAGCTCAAGGAAACGCACCATCTTCGTCGTCAACACATTGGTCGGAATCAGATCCAGATCCTGGAAGTCCTCTTCCCAAAGTTCCCGCTCACGATCCACCCGAATCAACCTAACTGCATAATCAGAAGCATTCCCCATCAAGCTGTCGGTCAAACGCCTGAACGTCTCCGGCTCTTTGTTCCCGAAATGGAAGCGCTCACGCAACAACATATAATCTGACCACCGAGTATTTACAGGGTCATCGACAAAGTGGACGGATTGTTGGTCAAAGATGTCGTCCATCGTCAGTGCCACAGGCTTCCCAATGGAAAGAAACTCCAAATAAAATCCTTCTCCGACAATGGAATACATCCCCACTGGAAGGATGGAATCGTAATGGAAACGGCCTGCCGGGTCACCCGTGAGCACGTCCAATGAAACCACGTCCAAACCCAAATAGGCATTGAGTTCAACGTTATCCCCAGCCATTTGTGGAATGACGGCGGAAAAACCACATTGCGCCCTAGCCGAAAAACGACTAGCAAAGAGCATCAGCAATAACAAAAGCAGTCTTCCTCTTCCCATCATTTTTCAATGGATTACATAGTTGAACAATGCATTGCCGACTCCAGTAATCAGGTTGATTTCCTGATCGTTGTTCAGGCTTCCCACTGCAAAGGGTGTCTCACCCACCAATCCCGAGTTGACAATCATCTTCCCCTTGCGATCGATGAGATAGATTTCTCTCGACTTTTCTGAAACGATGCCAAGAAGTCGCTTATTGCGAGTGATATTGAAAAAGACCGGTTGGGTGGTAATGTCGATATCAAACTGATAGGCAAAGAGTTCCTTTTTGAAACGGTCGAACACATGCAGTTCTTTCCCGTCAAGATAAATGAAATCAGGATCCTTGTCACCGTTAAAGTCCTCATAGAGGAAGAAATGCTTGTCGGAATATGTCCCAAAGTCCGTCCGAGACAATGCGCCATCATCAGCAACATAGAGCAGCTTGCCTTCCTTGTCGGAAGTCAGGAAAAGCCCCTTGCTCCGGTTTGTGGCATTGGCATAAATGTCGGCCTTGGGCGATTTCTGCATGTCAGAAGACAGCGGGATGCGGATCCTGCCTTGACGATCAAGGATGCGGACACCGCCACTCACGTCAGAGACGATGAGATAATCCTTGTCATTGGCCACGATATGCTGCACGGATTGGGTCACAAGATCCTCCGAACGGTGATGGTTCCAACCTTCCACTTCCACACCCTGGATATTGTAATTGTATACAAGGCGGTCGGTGCCGCAAAGCAAAATGCGATAGTCGCGGTTGTTATTGTAGTCGAAGACAGCCAAACCATTGGAGGCCTCGAAAGGCAGTCGAAGCGGATAGCCCGACACATCATCACCCTCACGGTCGATAAGATGGATCGAATGTGCCGTATTGAAGAGGATCTGCGTCTTACCATCGTTGAAGGCATCCACAGCGAAGACCTCCCCTAGTGGTGCCTCGTTCAAGGAACGTTTCCAAAGGATCTCTCCTTCGCTATTGATGAGATACATGGTATTATCTCGGTCGAAGGCAATCACATCGCCACCCTCTCCAGATGGAGCTTCCACAATGAAAGGCTTGCCTTGCAGGGGAGCGTCGAGGTTGGCTTTCCAACGGACGTTGCTCTCGTCTTTTGTCGCTGTAGGTTGCAGAAGGCAGAGGTTGGCGTAGACCAGGTCTTTTGAAGAGGCAAACTGCAGGGCAAAGGCTTGAAAACCGTCCAACAGTTTGGGATGTCCATCCAGATAACGATCCAAAAGCCCACCCGTCAAGTCGCCCACTTTAGGTTGGTTGCCTGCTCCAGTGGCAAATAGGGTAATGTTGCACGACTCCAACATGCGTTGCTGGAACATCTTGAAATTCTCATTCAAATCGAGGGTCCGTCCCGAACGGTAACACGCGATGATGTCTTGCATAGCGTTGACTGAGGAGGTGATCACCAAATACTGGTCAACGATGGAGTAGCAGCACCTTTTGATGGACTTGAACACCGGGCCGAACACGGCGGGCACGATATCCCGCTCTCCCAAGTCGCAGATCACATAACCCTGACAGGTTTGAGATGCGTTAATGCCCGTTTTTGCAGCCAGTTTATCCATGAACTTGATCACCGCCGAAGGATCGTTCATACGGCCCACGAAGACCTCATGGCGCTCCTCCCCGATGATGTCAAACGACACTTCCGAAAGGAAGTTCAACAATTTGTTCTCCACATCGATGCCATACTTCTTATTGAACGCATTCACATTCTCCTCGTCGCAAAACGACTGCCAATAGGATGCATAGTCCGACATTCCGAAATGCAGCATCAGTTTCGTGTTGAACGGCAAGATGTTCACAATGGAATTTTTGACAGGCAGCTGGTATTTCAGCGGTCTCAAACTTGAAGTGGAGTCTGCGGCTACGGCATAACCGTTCATCACCACCTCTTCTTGCCCTGGGATGACATCCAAGGCAGCCCATCCACGTTCATCGTGATAATAAAGGTGAGCCTTGACGTTCTGCCCTAGGGTCTTTTGAAGCCGATGGACATCTTCTTCCGCATCGATTTTGACGGGATTGTCCAGTTGCTGGAAAACCATCTCGACCGCCTCCATGTCACGGCTCATCCCCAAAAATGGCCCTGTGACGAAAACATAAAGGGTTTCAAGTCCTTTTAGGAGATAGCACTCCGTTTTTCCTTTCTGTCGGAGATCCGCCTCAATGCCGTTGTTCTTGAAAAAACGCTTCAGCTCCGTGTCTTTCATCTTCTGGGGAAGACATGCCAACAAAAGACAACTACGCTTCTCACCTGTTGGCATCGAAGCAACAACCATCCTTGACTGAAGAATCGATGTGCGAAGCCCGGGATCCGTTTGCAACAAGCTATCAAGAAGCATGGTCAAGTCGCTGACCCAAGCCACGTCGTCATCAGCTTTCATAAAAGGCTCCATATAAGCTTTCCCTTGTATTTCCTTGAGAAATGCCGACACATCAGACGTCTCCAAAAAAGCCTCGGTCTCGAGTGGGATGGCGTCAAAAACTGTTGTCTCCTTCCTTGAACAGGAGAAAGTCAACAGGCCAAATGCCAACAAGAGCCAAAGATGTTTCAGATGCTTCTTCATAGGAATAACGGACAAGCAAAGTTACATCTATTTTCCAAAAAAGGCAACGAGAAATGGGAATTGTTTTCAACAATTCAAGACGACCGTAAGTTATAGATCGAGTTTCAGCTGAATCGCCATGTTAAAGGTTTTGCGATGCAGCTCCGTAATGCCATATTCGGCGATGGCCTGCTTGTGTTCCGGGGTAGGATAGCCCTTGTTCTTTTTCCAGTGATACATGGGGAACCGCTTGTCATACTCCTCCATCAATCGGTCACGGGTCGTCTTGGCCAAAATGGAAGCCGCTGCGATGGATTGGTATTTGGCGTCGCCCCCCACCACACACATATATTTCAACTCATGGTATTTCTTGAAACGGTTACCGTCGATAAGCAGAAATTCCGGTCGCACCTTCAACTGATCGATGGCCCTATGCATCGCCAGGAATGAGGCATTGAGGATATTGATCTCATCGATCTCCTCAGCCGTGACGATACCCACACCGTATGCCAAGGCCTCTCGCATGATCAGCTCTCGCAACGCATACCGCTTTTTTTCTGTCAGCTTCTTGGAGTCGTCCAACTCGGGATAATCAGCGCCAGGCTTCAAGATGACGGCACCTGCCACCACTGGACCGGCAAGGCAACCACGTCCAGCTTCGTCACAACCCGCTTCTATCAAATCGGAATAATGATTCAAAAGATTCATGCTGAATGGAATAATGGCCAATAATGCAAGAATATCACTGCCACCATGAAGATCGCGAAAGTGACGTTGGACCAACGGAGTCCGTCGATGTATGCCAGCTCATACGAGAACAGCACGCTCAAAGCGATGAACAGCACACCCGTCTGCATGGGATCGCCTCCGAGGAAAAGCATGAATATCCCAAACAGGAGCAGGATGATCGTCATCATCACCTTGGTTCGGACTGAAACGGTTTTCTCGAAACTGTAGTTGCGAGGCATCAGCAAAGGCATGGCCGACACCAGCAACAAAAAGGCCAACAAGACCACTTGGAACAACTCGAAACCTTCCGAGGCGAGACGCAAGCCGCTAAAATAGTCAACGTATGCCTGAAGCCGAGGCATCAGGTCGCCCATCAGGAAATGAACCGCAAAGTAAAAGAAATAAGGAAGCAGTATTCCAAGGAATGGAATTAGATGCAAACGCAAGGAACCCTTATGGATGAGAGCCAAAGCGATGATGCCCCAAACCGCCAGCAACAACGAGGGAAAGTAACACATCGAAGCGAATGAAAGATAGATGCCCGCGTTGAACAGATACAACTCCGGACGCTGAGTCTGATAGATTGAAAACAGCGTATGGATAAACATCAACAGAAACACTGATGCCAACAGCATTGGATAGAAGGTGGTCTGCGCTGGTGTAAGGTTCATCATTAATAGGAAGACCACGGCTCCAAGAGTACTTACTTTGCTGATAATCTGATTGGAAGCCAAGATGGAATTGAAGAATAGCGCCTCGAAGGCATTAAGGAGAAAGGCAAACAACAACAGGGCATACGGCCAAAAGTCCAAGATGTCGGCCACCAGATTGTATAGCGGTGTCACCGGACTACGCCAGGTCGCGTCCACGTAACCTGTGACAAACGACGGGATCCACATCACGATACAAAGCATCGCGATGACCACATATTGGATAATATAACTCTGCCTGAAAAACCTTATCATTGCTACAGGGACAATTTCATCAAATCCAAACCTATATCATTACGGTGATTTTCTCCCTCAAAGCGGATGTGCTCCACATTGCGATAAGCAATGGCACGGGCTTCCTCAATAGAGCTGCCCTGAGCCGTGACAGCGATGACACGTCCACCGGCTGTCACCACCTGCCCTTCGGCATTGAAGGCAGTCCCCGCATGGAAGGCTACACAATTTTTTAATTGATCCATGCCTGACATCGCCTTGCCTTTTTCGTAGGCTTCAGGATAGCCGCCAGAGACCAGCATCACCGTGACCGCCGTCTTGTCGCTCTTGGCAAAATGCACCTTGTCGAGGGTCCCATCGGCGCAAGCATAGAGCATATCGGCGAAGTCGCCTTCGATACGGGTCATCACCGCCTCTGTCTCCGGATCGCCCATGCGGACATTGTATTCGATGACGTAAGGATCACCGCCGACGTTCATCAATCCGAGGAAGATGAAGCCCTTATAGTCAACATCTTCTGCCCTCAAGCCTTTCAAAGTGGGCTTCACGATGCGCTCTTCCACTTTTTTCAAGAACTCAGGAGTGCAGAACGGGACAGGCGACACAGCCCCCATGCCTCCAGTGTTCAAGCCCTTGTCGCCATCGCCGATACGCTTGTAGTCCTTGGCTTCGGGAAGCAGCAGGTAATGTTGGCCGTCGGTAAGCACAAACACCGAGCATTCAATGCCTTTGAGGAATTCCTCGATGACCACGGTTGACGAGGCGTCGCCAAACTTGCCATGGATCATCCCTTCCAGTTCGCGGCAGGCTTCTTCCATCGAATCCAGGATAAGGACACCTTTTCCTGCCGCGAGGCCATCGGCTTTCAACACGAAGGGAGCCTTGAGGGTGGCCAGAAATGCGAGACCGTCGCCGATGTTGTCTTTCGTCACAGCAAGGCAACGAGCGGTAGGTATGCCATTCTTTTCCATGAAGACCTTGGCAAATGCCTTGCTGCCTTCGAGTCGGGCACCGCGACGGTCGGGACCGACGATCCTGACCTTTTGAAGCTGTGCGTCACCCTTGAAAAAGTCAACGATGCCATCCACAAGTGGCTGTTCCGGGCCGACCACAACAAGGCCGATCTCCTGTTCCAGACAAAAACGCTTGATGCCTTCAAAATCGTTGACCTTGATGTTTACGTTGGTCCCGACTTCAGCGGTGCCCGCATTGCCAGGAGCGATGAACACCTTGGCACCATCGCCTTGGGCCAGCTTCCATGCCAGTGCATGTTCGCGACCACCCGAGCCGAGTACAAGAATGTTTCGGACCAAGGCGGTGATATGCTGGCCTTGAACCATCTTCCAATCGACAGGTTCCTTCGAATTATCAGCGTCGGGATACATGATGATCTGTTCCATGATACAGTGAGTTTAATTCTTACAATTTAGTTTCATAAGGCTTTGCCAGATGGTCTCCGCCGTCTGATCCCATGAGAAATCCTTGGCTCGCTCACGGCCTTTGGCAATCAATTCAGCGCGAACGCTCTCATCCAGCATCTTCCTCATCGCCTCAGCGATGGCATCCTCGTTGAAAGGATCCACCAGTAAAGCGGCATCGCCAGCCACCTCGGGCATGGAGGTGACATTGGAAGTGATGACAGGCGTATCACACTTGAAGGCTTCCAAAATCGGGATGCCAAAGCCCTCGAAATAGGACACATACACCGAAGCCAATGCAGCGGCTGTCACCTTGTGCAGATCCTCCGCACTCAGGCGACCCGTAAAGATCACATCTTCCTGACAATGCATGGCCTCGAATGCTTTCTGTATCGGCTCCGTCCACCAGCGCTTCTCCCCTACAATCAACAACTTGACATCATTCTGACAATGTGTCTTGAAACGGTCAAAGGCAGCAAACAGCCTAGCCAAGTTTTTCCTTGGATGCAGGGAACCCACAAACATGAAATACGGGTGTCCATCGCTGTACTTGGCACGTATTTCCTCCTTCTCGGCATCGGGCAACGGCTCGAAGATCTCATTCACACCATTGTAGGCCACGTCGATCTTCCCGGGATCGACTTGATAGCAATCTACAATGTCCTGCTTGGAAAACTCCGACACCGTCACAATGCGACTTGCCTTGTGGGCGAACTTCGGGAAGAACTTCTTGTAATGCCATAGATGGATCTTCGGCATGTCGTTCGGGAAATGCTCGAAGTTCAAGTCATGGAATTCCACCACTTGAGGCACCTTGCTTCTCAAGCTCAGATAGCCGTCAGGCGAATAGAAGAGATCCGGCTTGATCTTCCTCAGCGCCCTTGCCACCGAAAACTCGAAAAACCAGATGAACAAAAACGGATGCCTTGCCTGAGGAAAGAGCACCACCGGCTTCACGTTATCGGCAAAGAGAAACATCGGGTCGGGCTGGCGGTCGAAGAGGAAGTAAAACTCCACTTCAGGATGCGCCAACACGATACGCTTCAACGTCTCGCAGGCCACCCATCCGATGCCCTCCAGCTTGCCTTTCAGCAACAACCGAGTGTTAACGGCGATTCTCATGACACCATCCGTCAAGGATCAATAGCGGTAGATGTCCGATTTGTACGGTCCCTCGACAGGCACACCGATATAATCGGCCTGCTTCTGGGTAAGCTTGGTGAGCTTCACGCCGATCTTCTCAAGATGCAGACGCGCCACCTCTTCATCGAGGTATTTGGGCAGGCAATACACGCCCACCTTGTATTCGTCGCGTTTCTCCCAGAGATCCATCTGTGCCAAGGTCTGGTTGGTGAACGAGTTGCTCATCACGAAGCTGGCGTGGCCCGTAGCGCAGCCCAGGTTGACCAGTCGGCCTGAGGCCAGCAGGAAGATGCAGTGGCCGTCGTCGAACACATATTTATCAACTTGAGGTTTGATATTGATCTTCTCTTTCAGATGCTCTGTCTTTTCGAGGCGATCCACCTGGATCTCATTGTCGAAGTGACCGATGTTGCACACGATGGCTTGATCCTTCATCTTGAGGATGTGTTCCAGCGTGATGACATCGCAGTTGCCTGTGGTCGTGACAAAGATGTTGCCTTCCTTGACGGCCTCTTCCATCGTGGTGACCTCGAAGCCTTCCATGGCGGCTTGCAGGGCGCAAATTGGGTCGATCTCAGTGACAAGCACACGAGCGCCATAGCTCTTCATGGAATGCGAGCAGCCTTTGCCCACTTCTCCGTAGCCGCAAACCACGACCACCTTGCCGGCGATCATCACGTCGGTGGCGCGCTTGATGCCGTCGGCCAACGATTCACGACAGCCATAGAGGTTGTCAAACTTCGACTTGGTGACGGAGTCGTTCACGTTGATAGCCGGCACCAACAGTTCACCGCGTTCTTGCATTTGGTAGAGGCGGTGTACGCCGGTAGTAGTCTCTTCGGAAACGCCCTTCCAGCCTTTTACCACGGCATGCCAGAAGGTGGGATTCTCTTTATACGTAGCCTTGATGACGCTCATCAATGCTTTCTCTTCCTCACTTCCGCAAGGTGCATCCAACAGTTTGGGGTCGTTCTCGCAGGCAAAGCCTTTGTGAATGAGTAAAGTGGCATCGCCACCGTCGTCCACGATCAGGTCGGGACCTGTACCGTCAGGGAAAGTGATGGCCCGTTTGGTGCACCACCAATAGTCCTCAAGGGTCTCCCCTTTCCAAGCGAAGACTGCGGTGCCCGTCTTGGCAATGGCGGCAGCGGCATGGTCTTGGGTTGAATATATGTTGCAACTGCACCAACGCACCGTGGCACCCAACTCGACCAGCGTCTCGATGAGACAGGCCGTCTGGATGGTCATGTGGAGGGAACCCATGATCTTGGCACCCTTCAGCGGCTTGGTATCGCCATATTTCTTGCGCAAGGCCATGAGGCCAGGCATCTCATGTTCAGAAACTTCGATTTCCTTTCTCCCCCAGTCGGCAAGGTCGATGTCTGCCACCAGATATAGGAGGTCTTTATCCAATAGTTTATTGTTCATCTTTTTAGGTATCAATTGGTATTTATAATAACTTGCAAAGATACAAAAAGAATGATATCAATAAAACCAATTCGTGACAAAAACTTCGGAGATCTTATCCGATCTTTTCTTCCGACAATTCCGTCACCACTTGTAATTCACCATCACCTCGAAACTGCGACCCGGCATGGCACGCCAAAGGACATTCTGGTAGCTGACATCGGTGAAGTTGTGGCATCGAAGTTCAAGGCGGAATCGTTTCAGTTGTCTTCCCACGGAGAGATGATGTAACACGTATGGATTAAGCGGAAAGGTCTCCTGATCGGCATACGAGGTGCTGCGATACCCCGTCATCTCAAGGGTATAGCGCATGTCCCATGCCTTCCATCTAAGACTGGCGAAGAGGTTGCCATGATGGCGCGGGATGTAGATCAACTGTTTCCCTTGAATGCCGTAATGCTGAGCGTTCTCACTCTCGTCGGTGGTGAAGGTAAAGACATAATTGCCCGATAGATTCGACTCCCAGTCGCCTTGCGAATAATGCAAGTCGATATGGGTCTCCACACCCCGAGCGAAGACTTTGGCCACATTCTCGGGTACCCAGAAACGGTAGTTGGTCGGCACCCACTGAATCCAGTTCTTCACCTTCGAAAGGTAACACCCCGAGCGAAGATCTAGTTTCCACCCTCCTTTTTTCATCAAATAACTGAGTGCCAGATCGCCTGTACGTCCATTTTCCGCCAGCAAGTCAGGGTTGCCACCTGGATTCCAGTAAAGGTCGTTCAGCGATGGATTGCGGTAATTATGGCTATAACCCAAAGTAAAGCCCAATCCCATCGGGAAACGGTAAGTCCAAGTAGCAGTGGGGAACACGCCCATCGACTTTCCATCAACGATATCGTACCGGGCCGTCAAGGCAAGCTCCATACGTTCCACCGGTTGACCTTCGAGGGCGGTATAGAAAGAGACCACATTGCGGTTTTTAGTGTCCTTGTAGTTGTTGGAGTTGACACTTTCGCGGTCCCATTGCAGTTTGGCTTTCATCTTCCATGACGGGAACAGCTGTTGTTCAAGGTCGGCTATCTGATGGAACACCATCGCATGGTTTTGGGAGTCTTTACCCGTGACGCTATCACCCGTCTGCAAATTCCACACCCTCAAGTAATACCGCTGGTTTTCAATAAATGCCGCCGACTTGAGCTGTAAGTTGCCATTTTCCCAAAAACGCTTGTAGGACAAGAAGTTCCTCGAGAAGTTGTCGCGAGTCCATTCCTCAGTGGTGGTGTTGAATACGTTTGGCATGATGGGGGGGAGATTGCGGTTGTTCCATTGATTCCATGAAGAGGCAGAAAGGACACCATTAGGAAGCATCACGCTCATTTCAGGCATCACCCCAAAATCGACGAACTCCGCATTGCGTTGTTTCATCCATTGGTAAGGAAACACTCCGGTGTTATAGTAAAGGAAGTCGTTGTCGGAAGAGTTTCGGTAGGCCTTCACCCTGAAAGCGACTTTCTTGCCGCCATAGCCAGCAGTGACGAAGCTGCCTAAAGTGTTGAAGCTGCCGTAGGTTTGTTTCAGGTCAAGGATTAGGCCTTTGCCAAAGCCGGTTTTGTTGTCGATGTTGACCGATCCGCCCAGCCCGCCGCTGTTGTTGGAGGTGCCACTTCCCCACTTCAGGTCGATGTCATCGGCCAAAAACACGGGGATAGTGCTGAAGTCAACCTGTCCTAGAGTCGGGGCGTTCAGTTGGAAGCCGTTCCATAACACCAAGGTGTGGCTAGCGGTGGTGCCACGGAACGAGGCGGTGGAGATACCTCCCGGTCCATAGGTTTTGATAAAGACAGGGCTATGTTGGATAAGCAGTTCTGAAAGGTTGGAGGTGCTCTTGTCCTGAAGGACGAGCGAGTCCACCTTGCGCATCACAAGAGGTTTCAGCGCCTCAGCGGCATAATGGTCGGCGGTGACGTTGACAGCGTCGAGCGTGATGGTATCCTGGGCATGGACGGCATCAGCCGCCATGCCCAGGATCCAGATCAATATCCATCGTATGGCATTCTTCATGCATCATCGAAAACGACGCATTAATACGTACGAATAATACGTTATCAGCTTTTCTTCACTTTTTTAGACAAACCGCCTTCCTTGCCATTCTTTTTTTCCATCTTGGAGTTTTTGATGTCCTTTGATGTCTTATTGCTATCGGAAGGCATCAGTTTTTTATCATTTTTCTCCTTCTGAATAGCTTTTTCATCTTCAACAGCCTTCTTCTCGGAGTATGGATGTTGTTCCTTGAAAGTCTTTTCCTTGCCCGAAAGAACACCTTTTTTATAGTTGCTCTCCGACTTCAGGTCACCTCCCTCATAATATTCAAGGGCTGGCCCGTCTTGGACATTGTTTTTGAACATCTTGGAGGTCTTAATGCCGCCAGTGGGATAGAAAGTCTCCTGCTTTCCTTCAAAAAGACCTTTTTTGTAATTGATCGTCATCCGTTTCCCTCCATTTCTGTCATACCAAACTGTCTCTCCTTCGCGAAGTCCGTTTTTGTAGTATGACACTTCCTGATTATTGCCGTTGTCGTAACGTGCAATCTGCTCTCCGTCAAGTTCACCACGCTTATACGAGTTCTTGCTGCAAAGACGGCCTCCCGATGTCCAGGTATATGTCGATCCATCCAATTTGTCGTCAACATACTCCATCTTCTTCACCACAAGACCGCTTTCGTCGATCTCAAGAAGTGTCCCATTCAAGCGACCATTTTGATACTGAACAATACGGCGGAGAAGATCCTTTGCTTGTTCATATTCATACCACGTACCTTCCTTCACGCCTTTCTTTACAGTGCCTTCGACACGACGGTCACCAATAGTGCGGACAAACTGCCCGTCTTTTTCCTTGGAGACATCCAAAGTCTCGATATTTTGGGCAACAGCCGACCAAGCCAGCAACATTGCCGCAGCAAACATGATCAATCTTTTACGCATAGTGATTCTGTTTAAAATTGGCTTCAAAATTAAAAAAAACGGATGAACCACGTCCAAGAATCGTGCATTTTTTCCATCTTTGCAGCAAATCTCAATAATTTTTCCCATGAAAGCCATCGAAGTCAAGAATTTCAAGCTGTACACCACTGCGGTCATCAGCATTGAGTGGAAACAAGAACTGCTCAACGTCAACCTCGACCTAGCCATGATGCTGAAGATGATGGAACTGGAGGGATTGACTCCAAAAGACATTCAAAAATACAGCGACGAGGGAAAGCCCATCCCTTTCAAGAAAGTCACGCTGAATTTGTTCACCGACGATGACAAGCCCGGCCAGTACTACACTGACGAGTCGTTCTGCGAAGACGACGATCCAACGGTCTTCTATGTAGAACTGAAACAATGAGGAGTTAGGAGTGAGGAATGGCTTTCAGCAAAAGTTCCATTCCTCATCCCTAATTCCTCACTTCTAACTCCTAACTCTTTTTAATGTATTCATCAATGGCCTTCGCGGCTTTCTTTCCGGCACCCATGGCGAGGATGACCGTGGCGGCGCCGCTGACGGCGTCGCCGCCAGCAAAGATGCCCGGACGAGAGGTAGCGCCCATCTCATCGGCCACGATGCAACCCTTGCGGTTGAGATCGAGATTGCGCGTGGTGCTGCCGATCAACGGATTCGGCGAAGTACCCAAGGCCATGATGATCATGTCCACGTCGAGGATGAACTCAGAGCCCGGCACCGGAACGGGGCTGCGACGGCCAGAGGCATCGGGCTCGCCTAACTCGCAACGGACACACTTGAAGCCCTTCACCCAGCCGTTCTCATCGCCCAAGACCTCCACGGGAGCCGTGAGCAGGTCGAACAACACGCCCTCTTCTTTGGCATGGTGAACCTCCTCAACACGAGCAGGAAGCTCGGCTTCGGAACGACGATAGACGATATGCACCTCGGCACCGAGTCGCAAGGCGGTACGAGCAGCATCCATGGCCACATTGCCACCACCAACGACTGCGACCTTCTTGCCGACGAAGTTCGGGGTCTCATAACCTTTCTTATAGGCAAAAAGTAGATTGTTTCTGGTCAGGAACTCGTTGGCCGAGACCACACCGCAGAGGTTCTCGCCCGGCACGTTGAGCATCATCGGGAAGCCAGCGCCCGAACCCACAAACACGGCCTCAAAGCCTTCACGGTGCATCAGCTCATCGATGGTAATGGTACGACCCACCACCACGTCTTTCTCGAACTTGGCACCCAGACGACGTACGCTCTCCACCTCTTTCTTCACCACGGTGTCCTTTGGCAGACGGAACGACGGGATACCATAGACCAGCACACCGCCCAACTCATGCAAAGCCTCAAAGATGGTGACGTCATAACCCATCGACAGCAGGTCCTTGGCACATGTCAAGCCTGAGGGACCGCTACCGATGATGGCCACTTTATGGCCGTTCTTGATGCCAGGATTGTCGAAATGCAAGTCATGTTCTATGGCATAGTCTCCCACGAAACGTTCCAACTTGCCGATAGCGATGGGTTCGAACTTCTTGCCCATGACACAGCTACCTTCACATTGCGTCTCTTGCGGACACACACGGCCACAGACGGCAGGCAACGCCGAATCGCAGCTGATGACGCCGGCAGCACCTTCGAAGTCGCCTTTGGCGACACGGGCAATGAAGCCAGGGATGTTTACGTTGACGGGGCAATGTGCAACGCACTGCGGGTTCTTGCAGTTGAGGCAGCGTTGTGCCTCCATGATGGCCATGTCGGCCGAATAGCCCAAGCACACCTCATCGAAGTTATGGGCACGCACCTTGGGATCTTGTTCCGGCACGGGTACCCTGTGTTTCTTATCGAAAGTCTCCTCAGAGATGCCGCCGATATGGCACTGATGCCCTTCGGCTTTCTCCTCTGCCTCGAGTTGTTTGCGGGTCACAACGTTGTTATACATGGCCTGACGCTTCATGGCACCGTCGAAATCGACATCGCTGCCCAGGAACTCAGGGCCGTCGATGCAAGTAAACTTGGTTTTGCCTCCAATGCTCACACGGCAGGCACCACACATACCGGTGCCATCCACCATTATACTATTGAGGGACACCGTGCAACGGATGCCAAGCTCCTCGCATGTCTTTGTGGCGAACTTCATCATGATCATGGGACCGATGGCCACCGCCTCGTCATATTGCTTGCCACTGGCCACCAGCTGACGCAACACATCTGTCACCAACCCCTTGCGGCCCGTGGAGCCGTCATCGGAAGTGACATAAAGATTGCACACGCTCGACAACTCTTTCTCAAAAATCAAAAGATCCTTGGTGCGGGCACCGATGATACAATCCGACATGCAGCCATGTTCATACAGCCACTTGACCTGAGGATAGATGGGCGCAATGCCCACGCCGCCGCCGATGAAAACGAATGATCGCTTACGAAGTTCCTCGGCAGTCATGTTGACGAACTCAGACGGCTTACCCAATGGGCCAACCACATCCGCAAAACGATCACCAACCTTGTATTCCGCCATCTTGCGTGTGGATTCGCCGATGGCCTTGAAGACAATGGTAACGATGCCTTTCTCACGATGATAGTCACTGATAGTCAGCGGAATACGTTCTGAGTTCTCCTCCATTTTAATAATAAGGAATTGTCCCGGCAATGCGGAATGAGCAATACGTGGCGCCGCAACGTCCATCAGGTAGGTCTCCGCGGCGAAAGTCTCTTTACGGATAATTTCGAACATGACGATATAGTTTAGTTGGGGCAAAGATAAGTAGTATTTCTTATATTTCCTAAAGAAATAATTCTTACTTCTTACTTCTTTCTTCTGCCTTCTGACTTCTTCTATCAAAAGATATTCATTGCGATGACAGCGCAGGCCTCGGCATCTGCCAAAGCGTTGTGATGCTGTGACAAGTCATAACCAAAATGCCTGGCCACCGTTTGTAGTTTGTGGTTCTCCAAGTCTGGAAGGTACTTCTTGGAGCCTTCGTGGGTACAATAAAACTTATAATTGGGATACGGGATCTTGTACAATTCATGCAAGGCGCGAAGTACATGCTGGTCAAAAAGCATCCCATGCGCCACAAAAGGCAGACCTTCAACCTCGTCCTTCACCTGGCCCCAAAGATAGGGAAACGTCGGTGACTTGTCGGTATCGGCTTTTTTGATACCGTGAACCTTGGTGTTATACCAATCATAATGGTTCGGCACTGGCTTCATGAGACCATAATACCGCTCCACAATCTCGTCGTCGCGAACGATGACCAGCCCCATGCTACAGGCACTGGTAAACGCCGCATTGGCCGCCTCAAAGTCAATGGCGACAAAATCAGAAAGATGGCCATCAGGGAAATAGACTGGTTTTTCCTTGGGTTTTTCTTTTTTCCATCTCCACTTTCTCCTGAGAGGCTCCTGATCCACAATCTCAGTCATATTTCGTTCTTAGCGACTGCAAAGGTTGTTTATTCCTTCACAAAACGCAATGTCGTGTTGTCACAACGCACCATATAAAGGCCTTCTGACAATTCGCCAATTCCAATTTCCTGGCCGGCACCGACACAAGCCGTCTTGACCAGCTCGCCCACGATATTGTAAATCTGCACTTCGCTGTCTGCATCAAGGCCTTCGATGCGGATGCTCTCACGAGCGGGATTGGGATAAACAGCAAGACTTTCGGCCTCACTTTCTCCCACCCCAATATTGCTTGTGATGTTCACGTCATCGATGCACCAACAGTTTGCGTCTTTGCCTTGGTATAAGAAGCCGATGGCGACAAGTTGCCCTTGATAGTCGGAAAGGTCGATGGTAACGGTCTTCCATTCATTTACAGGATCATTTTGCACCCACACCTCGTGTTCAGAATCCTCGTTACCCACCCATACGGCTTCATGATAATAGTCGGGAACATACTTCTCGAAGCTCTTGAAAGTCAATGTAATATTGCAATCTGATGGAAGTTGGATGAAAGGACTGATGAGCCAGCCTTCCTGGTCAAATTCACTATTGTATCCATGCCAAGCAAAGTGTTCACCTGAGGCGGGCTCGACATCCTGATTTATGCCACCCCTGTGCCAATAGGAGGCCTCAACTCCGTTACTCTGGTCATCGTCGCGAACATGCCAACAAGTCCAATCGGTGGCTCCCGTCTCGAAGCCTTCGTAGAAAGGCAGAGAGCGCGAGGTTTCATCTTGGCAGGAGAGGTCGATAGAGATACCTTCCAGCATTTCGCATCCATCAATTTCGTAGAGCGACGCACCGTCTTTCCAGACTTGGCCACGGTCATTTTCATTATATCCTACATAGAAGACACCCTCGCTATTGGCCTCGATGTTCATAGCATAATAACAGTCATACAGCTTCTCTCCGTTTTTCCAAACCCTGTCGGTGCCATCATCATAATCGGTGCCTGTAACATAAACGTCGCCTGCATCGATACTGATATAATATGCGCCACCGTTGGTGGTTAGGGTGCAAAGTTCGTATCCATTCTTGTAGACCACGCCGTGATTGGTGCTGAAATCAGTGGCTGCACAATAAACATCACCGTTATAGAAAGCCATGGCTTCGAGAATGATGTCTTCACCGAAACTATATGACTCACCGATGGAATTCCATACCATTCCCACATCAACCCCAGAGATCGTCTCATAACCACATGCAAGGATAAGACCGTCCACGATCAAGGCATCAAAAACATAACCAGGGTTTCCTTCGGTGTCAAAGACAATGTAAGGATTGGAATCGTCGTTTCGCCATATTGCAGGTCTCTGAACGTCATCAACGAGTACGGTACCTGCGGCATAAAGGTCGTTGCCATCGGTAAACAGGCGGGAGATGTAACCTCCGGAGCCTAAGGGAGTGCTCAGGTAACGACTGTCGTTCTTGAATACATCGCCGTAGTCATATCCAATACTGTAACAGTTGTCCACCCAAAAGACATTACCGTCAATGAAAAGCACATCAGAGGATGAATGACTCTTTGTGGGATCGTTACCTGTATAATAGAGCAACTCTCCGTTCTTGTAAACAGCGGCATTCATTGTATTATGACCGTTGTAGTAATAACCAGAAGTGTACACATCTTGCGCAACACTCATGCCGGCAAACGCCATCACCGACAGGATAAGAAGTAATGATTTTTTCATAATGATTCTTTTTTGATAAAAACTGATTTGGCTGTAAAGATAAAGATTTTTTGTTGATTACAAAAAAAAACATATCTTTGTGACTCAAATAAAAACTTCTAATATTTTAAAACTAAACTCAATCTTATGAAAAAATACGTTTGCGACGTCTGTGGTTACATCTATGACCCAGAGAAAGGCGATCCCGACAGCGGCATCGCTCCCGGCACCCCATTCGAAGAGATCCCTGACAGCTGGAGCTGCCCACTTTGCGGCATCGGCAAGGATAGTTTTTCTGTGATGGAATAATGGACACCAAAGCCTTATTCAACATTGGTTACGGGCTTTATGTCCTAACCACCAACTACGATAACATTGACAACGGCTGCATCGTGAATACGGTGACCCAAGTCACCAGCAACCCGTTGCAGGTATCTGTTACGGTCAACAAAGGCAACTATACGCACGACCTTATCAAGGATTCGTGTGTGTTCAATGTCAACATGCTTACCATCGAAACGCCAATGAAGGTCTTTGAACACTTCGGATTCCAATCAGGCCGAAAGGTGAACAAGTTTGCCGACTGTGAGACAGAGCACCGCGCCGTAAACCATGTACTCTATCTTCCCAAGTACGCCAACGCCTTCCTGGCTTGCCGTGTCAACAAAAGCATCGACTTCGGCACGCACACCATGTTCATCGCAGATGTACTTGATGCCCAAGTGTTGTCAGACAAGCCATCTGTGACTTACGACTACTACCAAAAGAACATCAAGCCCAAGCCACAGCCTCAGGCCGAGAAGCCCAAAGACGGCAAACGCCGCTGGGAATGCAAGGTATGCGGCTATGTTTATGAAGGGGATTCCCTCCCCGACGACTTCGTGTGTCCATTGTGCAAACATGGTGTGGAGGATTTTGAGGAGGTTTTTTAGCTAAAGAGACGTGCCTCGGCCCGTCTCTGCAAAATAATACGACAACAAACAACGAACCTGGAACGCCGTGTCATAACGTTCCAATAGAGAATGATATGAAGCAAATCAACCTTATTGATAACATCTACTACGTCGGCGTCAACGACCGTCGTAGCGACCGTTTTGAGAACCATATCGAACTGCCCAACGGGGTTTCGTACAACTCCTACCTCATCGTGGACGAAAAGGTCGCCCTCATCGACCCTGTAGAAGCAGGTTTCATCGAGGAATACCTTTTCAAGGTGAAGTCCGTTTTGAAAGGCCGCAAGGTCGATTACCTTATTATTAATCACGACGAGCCCGACCACAGCAGCAGCATTGCCGCCGTATTACGTGAATGGCCCGAGATACAGGTGGTGGGCAATGCCAAGACCTTCGCGCCTTTGGAAGCTTTCTACGGCCCCATCGAAAACAAAAAAATCGTGGCCGAGGGGGAAACCTTGAACTTGGGGACCCATGTCTTGCAGTTTTTCATGGTGCCCATGGTTCACTGGCCTGAATCGATGGTGACCTATGAACAAACCAGCGGCATCGTGTTCAGCAACGATGCTTTTGGTGGCTTCGGCGTGCTCAACGGCGGCATCTTCGACGACCAAGTCAACCTCGCTTGCTATGAAGACGACATGCGCCGTTACTATGCCAACATCGTCGGCAAGGTAGCCATGCAAGCCTTGAAAGCCATCGAGAAACTCGGAGGGTTGAATCTTAAGATGATTGCCCCGTCACATGGACTGGTCTGGCGCAGCAACCTTGACTGGGTTATAGGTAAATACACCCAATGGAGCAAGCATGACGGCGAGGAAGGTATTGTCATCGTTTACGGTTCAATGCATGGCAACACCGGCGTGATGGCCGACATCGTGGCACGTGGCGCCGCTGAGGCTGGCATCAAAGAGGTAAAGGTCTATGACGTTGCCAAGACCGAGGTCAGCTTCATCATGAGCGACATCTGGAAATACAAAGGCGTCATCCTCGGGGCCTGTGCCCATTATGCAAACATGTTTCCCAACATGACCCTTTTAACTCACGAGATCAATGAGTTCAAGCCGAAGAACAAATGCTATGGTCTCTTTGGCGGCATGAGCTGGAGTGGCGGCGGTGTTAAAACCCTTGCCAAGTGTGCCGAAGAAGGTCAGTGGAACCTCGTTGCCGAGAGTGTCGAAGTAAAAGGAGCTCCCATTCGCGAAGAAGACTGGGACAAACTCTATGAACTCGGCAAGTCCGTGGCAGTTGCGGTGAAATCAACGACTTTATAATTTATTAGACAAAAAGCCCCGCCCTCTTGAGGGCGGGGCTTTTTGAATCATTTCTTTCCAACAAGTCACTTCACTACGAGTTTAACGAAGTCCACGTTGCCGTTGCGGTCGGTGACCTTGACGGTGTACATGCCTGTGGTGTGGAGTCCTTCGAGTTCGCTGTTGCCGTTGAGCTGGAACGATCCGACGAGGGCGCCGAGGGCGTTATAGACCTCGAC
>JAFYJV010000010.1 GCA_017537965.1 Bacteroidales bacterium
AACCTGTTCTCCAAGGCGACACGACAGTGGTCGTGGGCGTCCCGTTTGAATGGTATGGCGACACCTATCCCGAGTCGGGCGACTATCCCCATACCTTCGAGAATGCCAGCTACTTGGGCTGCGACTCGACGGTGATGCTTCACCTGACGGTGCTGCCGTCTTTGCCAGGCGACACGACGGTCGTCACCTGCGAGCCGTTCGAATGGTACGGTGATACCTATCCCGAAACGGGTGACTATCCTCACACCATTGAGGGAGGTAGCTGTACCGGCAATGACTCGATTGTGGTTCTCCACCTGACGGTGATCCCGGTTTTGCCTGGCGACACAACGATGCTCACTTGCGAACCCTTCGAGTGGTATGGCGAGACCTATCCCGAATCCGGCGACTATACCCATGTCTTAGAGAATGCCAGCTACTTGGGCTGCGACTCGATCGTGACACTCCACTTGACAATAGAGCCGGTGCTCCAGGGCGATACGACAGTGGTCGTGGGCGTCCCGTTTGAATGGTATGGCCAGACCTATCCCGAGTCAGGCGACTATCCCCATACCTTTGAGGATGGAAGCTACCTGGGCTGCGACTCGACGGTGATGCTGCACCTGACGGTGCTTCCGTCCTTGCCAGGCGACACGACAGTCGTCACCTGTGAGCCGTTCGAATGGTACGGCGAGACCTATCCCGAAACGGGTGACTATCCTCACACCATTGAGGGTGGTAGCTGTACCGGCAATGACTCGATTGTGGTTCTCCACTTGACGGTGATCCCAGTTCTGCCTGGCGACACAACGATGCTCACTTGCGAACCCTTCGAGTGGTATGGCGAGACCTATCCCGAATCCGGCGACTATACCCATGTCTTAGAGAATGCCAGCTACTTGGGTTGCGACTCGATCGTGACGCTCCACTTGACGATAGAGCCCGTGCTCCAAGGCGACACGACTGTTGTCGTGGGCGTCCCGTTTGAATGGTATGGCCAGACCTATCCCGAGTCAGGCGACTATCCCCATACCTTCGAGGATGGAAGCTACCTGGGCTGCGACTCGACCGTGATGCTCCACTTGACGGTGCTGCCGTCCTTGCCGGGCGACACGACAGTCGTCACCTGCGAGCCGTTCGAGTGGTATGGTGAGACCTATTCGGAATCCGGCGATTATCCCCATGTTTTCGAAGGCGGCGGCTACCTGGGCAATGACTCAACATTGGTGCTCCATTTGATGATCATCCCAGTTTTGCCAGGCGACACAACAATGCTCACTTGCGAGTCGTTCGAATGGTATGGCGAAGAGTATGAAGTATCTGGCGAATACACTCATGTCTTTGAAAACGCCAGCTATTTGGGTTGCGACTCGATTGTGACACTTCATTTGACGATAGAGCCCGTGCTTCAAGGTGATACCTTGGCGATTGCCTGCGAATCGTTCGAGTGGTACGGTGAGGACTATGATACTTCTGGTGATTACACCCATGTCTTTGAAGATGGTAGCTACTTGGGCTGCGACTCCATCGTTACCCTCCACCTGACCATCAACCATGGCACCCACGAAACGTTTTGGATTTCAGAATGCGAATACTTCAATTGGCATGGCTTTACCTGTTATACTACGGGCGTTTACACTTACGAATATGATAACGACCTGGGCTGTCCGAGCGTTGACACCCTTTACCTGACCATTGAAGAGCCCTATTATGACACCATCGCCATGACAGCTTGTGAGTATTACGGATGGTATGGACATACCTATACAGATGATGGCTTCTATGACCATGTCATCCCTGGCCCGGTCTGCGACAGCACCATCGTCTTGAATCTCACCGTTGTCAATGAATTCGACGAGACCATCACGATAACTGCATGTGACGATTATGAATGGCTTGATTCAATTTATTATGAATCAGGTTATTATACAGATACCCTTGTCTCGCAACATGGTTGTGACTCGATCATCCGTCTCGACCTGACCATCATCAATCCGGACATCCACATTTTGGGCTATTCCGATGTATATTACGCTTCGGATCTTTGGCATGGCATCTACAATTATTATGTGGTTGACTCCACCGATGTCGATCTTGGACCTATCGAATGGGAATGCACCGATCCCGACTGGCTCATCATGCAAGTCAGCAATTTCCATTGCATACTTGTCGTTAGGACCATGGGAACAGCTACCTTGACCGCCCATGCAACCACACTCTCTGGATGTGATGACCTGCTTTCGATGGACATCTCATCGACCGAGTTCACGAAAGAAGATGAGGTAACAGAGGTGCTTATGTTCCCGAATCCTGCGCTGACAGAGGTGACAATACAAGCTCCGAATCTAACCAATTTACAGATTATCAATACTATGGGACAAGTGGTCAAGACGATCAAACCAGATCACAATGACGAAACAACCGTCGGATTGTTAGACTTGTCAGTAGGTGTGTATGTGGTTGAGATCACTACTTCGGATGGTATCTTTATGGAACGTTTGATCATATCAAGATGAAAAAACTGATTTACATAGTATTCCTTGTCAGTGTTGTTGGGTTGTCTTGCTGTACCCCGGATCCCCAGGACACTATCGTCTTCATAGGCTCTGAATCGTATGTGCGTCCCATGACCAAGCTGGTGGATTCCGTCTCTTGGCTCAACGCTTTTTTGTCGGGTTACGATAACATTCCCGAAGGTTATTATCCTCCTGACATCCAAGGGGAATACAAGATCAGCGAAAAGCAATTCGTCACCTCCAACATTGGCTACGACCTCTCCGATCCTGAGGAGATGGATATGTACTTGAAGGTCGTCAACCAGTTTAACAGGGTGGCTAGTGTGGAGTTTTACGAAGGGAGCACCGTGTGGACGGATACCGCATATATCATCGGATCGGGACAGCGTTTTTCGTTGTACTTTGTCGAGACTCGTGAGCTGCTTTCCTATGGCACCAACCATATCCATCGCCGTTTGGTCTTGATCACGGGTAAGATGACCGAGGAAGGCATCAAGGACTTGTATTTTGGCAGCTTGATTTTGGATGCGGAAGAGGGAGGCGATCCTTTGGTGGGAGCTTTCAATCCCGGATGGTATTTCATTTACAAGGACAAGGACGGCTTGTCGGAACCTTGCGATTGGTTCAGTCATCATAATGAGGAAGGAGATGAAAATGAGGATGACGGAGATTAAACGGATCGTGCTTCTGTTGCTATGTATGAGCGCCATTTCCTTGATGGCGCAGGAGCGTTTTTACCCTTCGAGACCACGTAATGATGCCGCCCTTTATGAGGGCCCCGTTGTGGGCGTAAAGTTGGGTTGTAACTTTCCGAGGCTGTACTATACCAACCCTTATCTGAGCGAAATGTCGCATGGTTTCATGATCAAGAAATCGTTTGGGGTCTTCCTTGAAATACCTTTCCTTAGGCCATGTACCGTGGCTCCAGAGTTGAATTATCAGGGTAGGGGAGGCTCCTTCTCGTATCGTTTCAATGCCTTTACTCTTCAAAACGACACCTTGACCATACAACACACCTATGCATTGGAGGCCAACTACATCTCGTTCAGGGTGCCAGTCAACTTCTATTTCCCCATCACCGAACGGGTAAAGCCGTATCTCTTTGTTGGGCCTGATTTTAGTATGGTTATCAATGGCAATATTACGGCACCTCAACAGAGCGACACCCTCAATTATTCCACTATCAAATATCCCTATTTCGGCGCTTTGGGTGGCGCAGGCATACGTGTCAATATTCCGCTCTCGATCATCACCATCGTTGTCAAGGCAGATGCGGCATTGAACTGGGGCTTCACGGATACGTTTTCAAAATACGAGCAAAACGGAATGGCAAGTTCATCGAATGTCAGCGCCTATCAACTGCAAGGCAAACGCTATTCAAGAGGCTTGGAGGTCCATCTCAGTATCGGCTTCTATTTCAATAAATACGATGCCTGTAGCACCTTTCAATAAAACAGCTTTTTGTTAAAATACCTACATATTAATTTTTTTTACTTATCTTTGCACAAAGACAAAAAAGTAAACTAACACGAATAGCACCATGAAAAAGAAAATCCAAGTTGTATTGGGCTTCGCCATAGCGATGATCGCATTATGCCTCATGACCTCATGTGAAAAAATCGACGACACCAACCCGCGTGGAGGCATCCAGGGAATCGTCACCGACCTCCAAACCAACGAACCTATCCAAGGCGTCAACATCTCGCTTAGTCCTACAGGACTCTCCGCAGTGACAGGTAGCGATGGACGTTACGAGTTCAGCAATCTCGAAGCGGGACAATATACCGTTCAAGCCATGAAAAACGGCTACGAGTCAAATACCAAAAACATTCTCATTTCAGGAAACACAATAGCCTCGGGTGATATGATGCTAAGACCAGCACAAGTGGGCTTCCACCTCAACGTGGAATACCTTGATTTTGGTACGAGTTTTAACACGCTGAATTTCAAGATTATAAATGAAAGCAGTTCGTTGTCAATGAGCTGGGAAATTCAAGAAAGCCTAAATTGGTTGGAAACCAGCCCGTCGACAGGTAACCTGCAGGGAGGTCAGGAAGTCACCGTGTTTGTGAACATCGACCGCTCGTTGATTGCCCAAAACACCCAAGCCAACATCATCATCAGAAGCGACGACCAAACCCTTGTGCTTCCTGTGAGTGTTCGTATTAACTAATAAAAACAATAAAACAACCAAACACATATACCTATGCGTACTAATAGACTTATTTGGGGTGTCCTTGCCATTTTCGCACTGTGCCTGATGACGTCCTGCGTTAAGGAGATCTCTACAGGCGACATCCAAGGCATCGTCACCAATGCCAATACCAACGAACCAATCCAAGGAGTGAATATCTCGCTCAGCCCTACTGGTCTCTCCACTGTCACGGGTAGCGATGGCCGTTACGAGTTCAATAACCTTACTGCCGGTCAATACACCGTGCAAGGTGTGAAGAATGGTTTCGAAAGCAACACTAAGAGCATCACCATTGTGTCGGGGAACATCTCCTCGGGCGACATGACGCTGAAACCATTGGTTTCAGGCTTCCGTCTCAGCGTGGAATACCTCGACTTTGGCACCACCTTCTCCAATTTGAGCTTTAAGATCATCAACGCCAGCACCACCCTTCCGATGAGCTGGGAGATCATGGAAAGCTTGAACTGGCTGACGGTGCAACCTTCCACTGGTAACCTCAACGGAGGTCAGGAAGTCACCGTGCAGGTGGCCATCGATCGTTCGCTTATCACACAGAACACCACGGGCAACATCACCGTTCGTAGCGCCGACCAAACCATCGTCCTTCCGGTGAACGTGAGCGTTTCGGGTGAAAGTGGACCGCACTTGCAGCTCAGCGAGACTTCGCTCGACTTCGGCACTGTGTCAACTTCGCTGCCGTTCTATGTGATGAACACTGGCCCTTCGGGCACCTCGCTCAACTGGAACTGTTCCAACATCAACGTGGATTGGCTGACGCTGAGCCCCATGTCGGGTAACACCGCCGGTGGAGCTAGCACCCAGGTGACGGCCACCATCGACCGCAGCAAGTTTACGGGCGTGGTTTCCACCGCAGTCACCGTGACGGGCGCCGGCAGCTCGGCCACTATCACCTTCAACGCCACCTCGAGCGGCTCAGGAACCCCCATCCTGGCGCTGAGCGTGGGTTCAATCGATTTTGGTGAGGAAGCCACCACCAAGACCTTCCAGGTGCAAAACACGGGCTCCGCCGGTACCACCCTGAACTGGACTATCGTCCCACCTACCGTTGACTGGCTTGTCCTCAACCCGATGAGTGGAACTACTAGCGCCGGCAGCGGCAGCCTCGTCACCGCCATCATCGACCGTACCAAGATCAACGGCCCCGTCGCTACCTCAATCACAGTCAACGGCAACGTCAATAGCTCTACCATCAACGTGTCGGCCACCTACGTTGACAATAGTGTCGTTGTAAACAATGGTCTCTATTGCTACTTCACGTTCGATGACGACAACATGACAGATTATACTGGCAATTTCGAAGCCATCTATGCCGGAACTACAACTTCTACCGATACCCCAGGCAATGAGGGACGCTCACTCGACTTCGATGGCAACTCTTTCATGATGGTTACCGACAACTTCCTTCCCTCTACCAATATCTATTCGATCAACCTTTGGTTTAAAACCGGTAGGAACGACCAGTTCTTGATTGGTAGTAGCACTGGTGATTATAGATACAGTTATTTCTTGACCAATACTTCTAGCATTGAGTATTTGACAAGTTCCAACTATAGCGCGCGGTTTGCTACCAACTCCATAGCCTCCTATCTGAACAACCAATGGCACATGCTTACCGTTACCATCAACGGTAGCTTGGCGATGATTTATTTGGACGGTGTGCTGTTTGAGACGGCAACCAATGACAATTTCAGTTGGAGTAGTGAAGTCAATGCCACTTATTTGGGTACCAATTCAAACAGTGCCAAGAAGTACAACGGTAAGATTGACAACTTCCGCACCTATAACCGTGCCCTGTCGGCATCTGAGGTTCAAACATTGTTTAACGCAAAACAGTAAGCCTTATGAAATATCGTTTTTTGCTTGTCGTGCTGCTTGCTATCGGCTTCGCCTTGCCGATGAAAGCCCAGGATTATCTTTATGTTGGAATGGGCTACAGCAAGCAATCGGGAGCCGTTAGGCTTGGATTGATTGGCGACACCTTTGGCGCAGAAGTCCACGTAAAGTCCGACTTCAACCGGCTTTTTAAGAGCGTCTCCGATATGGATGGCCGTCGTCACCGTTTCTCCATAATGGGCGGTTTGACCTATAACTTTGTTGATATCCTTCACTTTACTGCCAATGTGGGTTATGGCTCCATGGGCACGTATCGCGTCTTGCCTGCGCAAGGAAGCTATGGTGCCGAAGGCATGATCAAAGGGGTTGAAGCTGGCGGCGTAGTGGATATCTTCCTAGGCGACGTCATCTCGGCGTTCGTAGGATGGTCGAAAATCTTTGGTTCGAATAACGGCAAATTCTCTGAATTCACCTTCGGACTCGGCTTCAGGCTCTAGAGATCGATTGATAGTTCATCAAGAGTTTTAATCTTTCTCAAAAACCTCCCTGTAATCTTTCCCCTCTGGGGTTTGTGGCAGGCTCTCTTCAGAAACGACTGTGAAAACGTAAACAAGTTCCTTCTCGGTCTTGGTTTCTCTAATATATTGTCTCTTCAATAATGGCTTCACTCCCGATAAGCCAAGGACTTCCTGCGTTTTTCGCTGGAGCGTCTTCTCCGGGGTGTCGCCAAACGCCACATGCCACCAGTAACGTCCGGTAGTCTCTCCTTTGTCGCTGAGGACATGCAAATGCACGACAGGGTGCAGCATCTTGTTTCCTTTGTGCAACTCCAAATGCAATGCCCGACCCACAATGTTGCCACGCTCGTTGACAATGGGAAGGAATTCCATATAATTCACCTCAGGCTCAAATCTACATGGTTCGTCTGCAGCGGCCGACAAGTCGATGTCATCTTCACGAGCCTCTTCTTGCGGCTGGTCAAGTTGCACGAGTTTCTTTTTGACGGTTCTTTGATCCTTGCCTTCAGTTGTTGCCGTTGCCCCAGTGTGTTTGTCACTCACCATTTGTGTAAGTGCCAAAGGCTCAAACGACACTTCCTCCACCGTTATCCTTTCAGTGCCTTTCGGTCCTTTCAGTTCAAGGATCTCTCCAGCCTTTTTTCCTGTCAATGACTTGGCCAATGGTGAGATGAAAGAGATGAGGCCTTTGTCTATGTCGGCCTCGTCCACTCCCACAATTCTCACCACGCGACCATTGTAGCGCACCCATGCACCAAAGCTCACCGTTTCCTTGTTGGCCTTGGAGAGATCGATCTCAACTGCGCTATTGATACGGCTGATGAGCAACTTCATCTTTGCCTCGATGAAGTTGCCCATGATGTAGTTGTCGCCAGCCTTGGCGCGCTCTGACTCAAGGCTTTTCAACTCTTCGTTGAGAGCCGCGAGCCCTTCTTTTGTGACGTAATTGGGCACGCCCTCCGGGAGGTAAGCCCTCAGAGGCACCATTGGAATCTCTTCCTGGTCGCCTTCTTTTATGAAACCCCTGCTCATCAGAGAGGCATTCCTTATTTGATCACCAACTCCTTGATGATATTGTCGCACTTGCCGACTTTCTCAATGCACCAGAGCAGGTAACGCGCATCCATGCAGATGGTGCGTTGCACCTTGTTCTCGAAGTTGAGGTCGCCGCTCATGGCTTCCCAGTTACCGTCGAAAGCCAAGCCGATGAGGTTGCCCTCGCCGTCGATGACGGGGCTGCCTGAGTTGCCGCCGGTGATGTCGTTGGTGGTGATGAAGTTCACAACCAGTTCGCCGTTCTCGTTGGCATAACGGCCGTAATCCTTCTTGGCCACCAGGTCGCGCACATCTTGTGGGATGTCGAACTCCCAGTTGCCGGGCACGTACTTGGCCATCACACCGTCCATGGTGGTGTAGTAGTTGTAGTTGACGGCGTCGGCGGCTTTGTAGGGCTCCACGGTGCCGTATGTCAAGCGCATGGTGAAGTTGGCGTCAGGGTAGAAGTTGCGGTCACTCTGCATCTCTATCAGGCCCTTCATGTAGAGGCGTTCGCCTTCGTTGCCGAGGTTCAGGGCTTCTTCATAGCGGGCATAGAGCTCTTGATAGGATTCGATGATATTCATCGAAAGGGCATAGATCGGGTCTTTCTTGAGGCTCTTGGGCTTCTGCATCCACTTCTCCAGACGGGCTTTGTCGGTGAACACGCTCTTCTCGAAGGCCTTGGCGACGTATGCGGTGAAGTCGCCGTTGTTTTCCTGTCCGATACGTAAGATCTCGCTAGGCATCAAGTTGGAGGGGATGTTCTTGTAGAACAGTCCCAGCAGGGCTGCCGTCACGTCTTGGTCCAATGGCATGTCGTAGTCCTTGAAAAAGGCGTCCACGCTGCCTTGCATCTTCTCGGCTGCTGCCTTGATGTCTTCTTTTTCGGCTTTGTCCTCAATCATCTTGTCGATACGCATGAACCTGCGGCTGAAAGCGATGGCCTCGCCGCCGTTCCATCCCGCCTCGCGGTGATAGGTGAACGACTTCTCGATCTCGTCCAAGATCTGCCATTTCTGCTCGATACCGTCAAAGATGTTGCCGTATTGCGACTTGAGTTGTGGGAAGGCATTGACCCAGTTCTTGAACTCCTCTTCTTGGGCAAGACGACGCTCATATACGTGGTTGCGTTTGAGTTGCTTCACCTGTCCAATGTAGTATTTCCAGTAATTCGACACGCTGGCTTGCTTGGATGCGTATTTGATGAACACCTCTTGGTCGGCGTCCATGTGCTTGCGGTAGTTGTCGAGTTTGGTGGTGCGGCAGTCGATGATGGCCGGGCCTTCTTCTTCGATGATGTTCTTCACGGTATAGGAAGTGGAGTAGCGGTCGGTGCTGCCGGGATAGCCGAGGATCATGGCATAGTCGCCAGGTTTCACGCCGTCGAGGTTGATGGGCAGGTACTTCTTCGATTTCATCGGAACATTGTCCTTTGAATAGTTGGCGGGGTTGTTGTCTTTGTCAACGTACACGCGGAAGATGTTGAAGTCGCCCTTGTGACGGGGCCAGGTCCAGTTGTCGGTGTCGGCGCCGAACTTGCCGATGCCCCATGGCGGGCAGCACACCAGACGCACGTCCTTGTATTCGACATACTCGAAAAGGATGTATTGGTTGCCGCTGTAGAAGGGCACGATCTCCACCTTGTGGAAAGGCTTGGTCTTGTAGCCTTCCTTGATGTTGTGGGTGTTCTTTTCGATGATTTCCCGACGCTCAGCTTCTGACATGCCGTCCTTGACACCATTCAGCACTTCCGAGGTCATGTCGGCGACCTTGTCCAAAAACAGCACTGAGAGTCCTGGGTTTGGCAACTCTTCGTCCCAGCTCTTTGCCCAGAAGCCGTCGGTCAGATAGTCGTGTTCCACAGACGAGTGTTTTTGTACATAGCTCAAGCCGCAGTGATGGTTGGTCAGCAACAAACCTTGGGGGGAGATGATCTCGCCAGTGCAGCCGCCGCCGAACTGGACGATGGCATCCTTCAAGCTTGGCTGGTTGAGGTCGAAGATCTGTTCAGCAGTGAGCTTGCAGCCCAAAGCCTGCATTTCAGCCAGGTTCTGGCCGTTCAACGAATAAGGCAACCACATGCCTTCATCGGCTTTCGCTACCATCACCGACAGCAGCATCGCCATTACAAATAGGAGTTTCCTTCTCATATCTCTAAATTCTAAATTATTAATCCTTAATTCCTAAATACGCTCTTACATTGCTTTCAATCCGTTTCGCCAGATCTTCCGAATCCGGTGCCTTCTCAAATGGATGTCCTGTCACCTTCTCGAAGAGCTCGATATAGCGTTCGGAGACGCTTTCCACGTATTCAGGTGTCATCTCGGGAACCTGCTGCCCTTCCTTGCCTTGGAAGCCGTTGGCCATCAGCCACTCACGGACGAACTCTTTGGAGAGCTGCACCTGCGGCTCGCCCTTGGCGAAGCGCTCCTCGTACTGGTCGGCGATGAAATAGCGTGACGAGTCGGGGGTGTGTATCTCGTCCATCAGCACCACCTGGTCGCCGATCTTGCCGAACTCGTATTTGGTATCCACTAGGATCAGTCCATGTTGGGCGGCGATCTCCGAGCCTCTCTGGAACAGCTTGCGGGTGATGTTCTCAATCTGGACGTAGTCTTTCTCGCTGATGAGCCCCTTGGCGATGATCTCCTCACGGGAGATGTCCTCGTCGTGGCCTTCCTCCGCCTTGGTGGTGGGGGTGATGATGGGCTCGGCGAAACGTTGGTGTTCCTTCATGCCGTCGGGGATCTGCACGCCGCAGATGGTATGCTGTCCGCTCTTGTAGGTGCGCCATGAGCTGCCAGTCAGATAGCCCCTGATGATCATCTCAACGGGGAAGGGCTTGCAGAGGCGACCTACGGTGACCATCGGGTCGGGGGTGGCGAGCTTCCAATTGGGCACGATGTCGGCGGTGGCGTCGAGGAACATCGCGGCAATCTGGTTCAGCACCTGTCCCTTGTAGGGAATACCCTTGGGAAGGATGACGTCGAAGGCCGAGATGCGGTCGGTGGCGACCATCACCATGATCTCGTCGTTGATGAAATAACAGTCACGGACCTTGCCGTGATACACCTTGGTCTGTCCAGGGAATTGATAGTCTGTTCTGGTTAATGCTTTCATATTATTCAAGGAATATTGATTACGAAATAATCTGCAGCTTTAGCTGCCAAATTGGAGTATGAGCCTCCATTTAATTCGTGAAATTCGTAGTTTCTTTTCATAATGCCGTTGTTTCTTCTGTCTCCTGACTTCCGTCTTCTGTCTCCTGTCTTCTCTTATATGCGTTAATGATATCCGTCACGAGTTTGTGCCTCACCACGTCCTTGTCATCCAGCATGATGAACTCGATGCCTTTCACGTCCTTCAGGACTTCCATTGCCTGTGGCAGTCCCGATGGAGTCTTGGGTGGCAGGTCGATCTGGGTGATGTCGCCGGTGACGATGAACTTGGCACAGCGTCCCATGCGGGTGAGGAACATTTTTAGCTGGCTTCGGGTGGCGTTCTGGGCCTCGTCGAGGATGACGAAGGCATGGTCCAAGGTGCGGCCACGCATGAAGGCCAAGGGTGCGATCTCAATGGTGTGGTCCTCCAGATAGCCTTCCAGCTTCGAGGTGGGGATCATGTCGCGCAAGGCATCGTATAATGGCTGGAGATAAGGATCCAGCTTGTCTTTCAAGTCGCCAGGCAAAAACCCCAGGTGCTCGTCGGCTTCCACGGCGGGACGGGTGAGGATGATCCTCCGCACCTGACGGGCTTTCAACGCCCTTACGGCCAAGGCAACGGCAGTATAGGTCTTGCCTGTGCCGGCGGGACCGACGGCAAACACCAGGTCTTTGTGCTCCGAGGCACTCACCATCCGCTTTTGGTTCACCGTGATGGCCTTGATGGGCATACCGCCGCGACCGAATACCAGCACGTCGCTCTCCGACATCTTCTGGTGCAACTCATCGTCGGTCTGTGACAGCATCACGTCTTCGATGTCTTTCTCATCGATCTTTCCCTTTCGCTCCAACTGCACCGTCAGCATCTCGAAACGGTTGATGAAATGCTCCATCTCTTCCTCGTCGCCCATCACCTTGACAAAGTCGCCGCGTGCGATGATCTTCAACTTGGGAAACAAGGCCTTCACCTTGTCCAGATACTTGTCGTTGGGCCCATAAAGATCCTTGGGGTCGACGTTTTCTATTTGAAGTATCTGTTCAGCCATATTTGTTCGTAAATTTTTGCAAAGGTAATGAATTGTTTTTTTTCTTTTTTCCATAATTAGTGTTATCTTTGCAATCATAATCATTTTTTCGAGGAACGGATGGCTATTATCACTTTGACAAGCGATTGGGGCACTTCTGATTACTATGTCGCAGCGGTGAAAGGCGTCATTTTGTCACAGATGCCCAACGCCACCATTGTTGACATCACGCACGATATCCTGCCATTCAATATCGCACAGGCCGGCTTCACCTTGCGCAACTGCTATCGTAACTTCCCCGAAGGTACCATCCATATCATCGCCGTCGAGACCATTGAGTCGGATGTCAATCCCCATGTGGTGGTCAAGGCGCATGGCCATTACTTCATCTCTACCGACAACGGCATCTTCAGCCATATCCTCGATGATGGATATGAGGAGGCGGTGTTCATCGATGTCGAGCAGGATACCGATTTTTACACCTTTAGCACCCGCGACCGTTTTGCCAAGGTGGCCGTCATGATCGCCAAGGGCGAGCCGCTCTCTGCCATTGGGGCGCGTCGCGAAAAGCTCAACGACGGTGGCACTTTCTGCGCTACGGTCAAGAACAACATCATCGAGGGCATCGTCATGCACATCGACTCATATGACAACCTTATCACCAACATTTCCAGGGAACTGTTCGACGAAGTGGGGAAGGGTAGGGATTTCACCATCAAGGTCAAGGGCGATCTCTATACCATCGAAGAGTTGTCTGAGAGCTACGACGACGTGGACCATCTCGATCCAGTGGCATTGTTTGGCACCCACGGATTCCTTGAGATAGCCCTCAATCATGCCAAGATGGCTTCACTTTGGGGCATTGAGGTGCGCTCAACGATCCAAGTGGTTTTTAAGGGCTGATTTCTTCAATACCAACGCAACGGTCAATCCTATTAAAATCCCCAAAGCGGCGCCGGCAAGGATGTCGCCTGGATAATGCACGCCAAGGTAAATTCGGCTGTAACTCGACAACAACGCCCAGCCATAAAGCACCCATCCGATCCAACGGTAACGCTTCCACAGAGTGGCCGTCAGAAATGAAGCCACGGCAAAGGTGTTGGCGGCATGGGAGGAGACAAAACCGAACCGCCCCCCAGTCAGCCCTTTCGGAAGATGCACCAGACCCTCCAACTCAGGGTTGAAACAGGGCCTTAGTCTATGAAACAATGGCTTGCACACATGGGCCGAGAGCTGATCGGAACAAACGACCACCACCGCTACCCCCAGCAGGATCCAAAAGCCTCGCAAGCCGTATTTCTTGAAGACAAGGTATAGCAACAAAAGAAAAAGCGGGATCCATAGCCGCATTCCAGTGATGGCGACCATGACGGGATCAAGCCAGTCGGCATGTAATCCGTTCAAATACAGAAACAGCTGCGAATCGATAGCTTGAATTCCACCCATGATGACTCAAATAGTTGATGCTTATTCTTCCTCTTCTCGGTTCAAGGTCAACCAAATCAAGTCCTTCAGCTCTTGGATGCCTTGTCCCGTCAGCGAGCAGATGAAAACGTGCGGCACCTTCTTGGGCAGGTGCTTCTTGATGTCTTTGATCTTGTCCTCGTCCGCCAAGTCGCATTTCGTGATGGCTAATAGACGGTCCTTGTCCAATAGTTCGGGATTGTATTTCTTCAGCTCGTTGAGCAGCACGTCATAGTCGGCCTTGACATCATTGCTGTCGGCAGGCACCATGAACAACAGGGTGGAGTTTCTTTCGATATGGCGCAAAAATCTGGTTCCCAGTCCTTTGCCTTCAGCGGCACCTTCGATGATGCCAGGGATGTCGGCCATGACAAAGGAACGGTGGTCGTAATAGCTCACGATGCCGAGGTTAGGCACCAGCGTGGTGAAAGGATAGTCGGCGATCTCGGGACGTGCCGCCGACACCACCGACAGCAGGGTGGACTTTCCGGCATTGGGGAATCCCACCAGACCCACGTCGGCCAAAAGCTTCAGCTCCATGGTGATCCACGCCTCCTGCGAGGGCTCGCCGGGCTGAGCGAACTTGGGAGCCTGCATAGTGGCCGACTTGAAGAAGGCGTTGCCTTTGCCGCCACGACCGCCTTTCAGCAGCACGATGGTCTGGCCGTCTTCGGTGATCTCTCCAAGCATCTCATGAGTGTCCGAAAGGTAAGCAACCGTGCCCAAGGGCACGTCGATGAACACATCCTTGCCTGAGGCGCCAGTCAGCTGGTTGCTTCCTCCAGGTACGCCGTCTTCGGCCATCAGGTGCTTGGTATATCGAAGATGCAACAGGGTCCACATCTGGGCGTTGCCTCGGAGGATGATGTCACCGCCACGGCCTCCGTCGCCTCCGTCGGGCCCGCCTTTGGGAATGTATTTCTCACGACGGAAATGCAACGATCCAGCTCCTCCCTTGCCCGAACGGCAAAAGATCTTCACGTAGTCAACAAAATTAGAACTTGCCACGACAAAGCTCCTTTCTTTTTAAGTCAATATCTTTATCAATGTCTTAGAAGACGTCAATGGATTCTACTGCGTCATAGTCTCTCTCTTCCTTGCCGCAGTCGAAGTTCAGGTCCACGTCGGGTGCCACGGGCTTTGGGAAGTCGCCCTTGCTGATATGCAGGGTGGGGTCGGCATAGACCTTTTTCATGTACAATGCCCAGATGGGCAGGGCAGTGTGCGATCCTTGTCCCAACGAGGTGCTTCTGAAGTGTACGCTTCGGTCTTCAGCGCCCACCCAGACGCCGGTCGTCAAGTCGGGAGTGATGCCCATGAAATAGCCGTCGCTTTGGTTTTGAGTGGTTCCAGTCTTGCCTGCAATGGGGTTGTTCAGGTTGTACATGAACCTCAGACGTCCGCCGGTGCCGCTTTGGACCACGCCCTTCATCAGCTCGATCATCTTGTAGGCGGTCACCTCGCTCATCGCCTCGTTCTCATCCGGTGAGAAGCGTTCGATGACGTTGCCGTTCTTGTCTTCGATCTTGGTGATGAACATCGGCTTGATGTAAACACCTTGGTTGGCGAAAGTGCTCATAGCACCCACCATCTCGATGAGTTTCAAGTCGCAGACGCCGAGGCAGATGGCGGGGACGGGGTCGATGGGCGACTCCACACCCATGCGTCGTGCCATGCTGATGACGGCTTGCGGCCCGAAACGGTTCATCAGATAGGCCGAGATCCAGTTGTTCGACTGGGCAAGGGCATACTTCAGGGTGATCTCCTCGTTGACGTGTTTGCCTGCGTTCTTCGGCGACCAGAAGGTGCCGTTCTCCAATTGGATGTTGTAAGGGATGTTCGGGATCTTCGTGCAAGGGGTGTATTCTCCTTCCTGCATGGCCAAGGCATAGAGGAAAGGCTTGAAGGTGGATCCCACCTGGCGTTGTGCTTGGGTCACATGGTCGTACTTGAAGAAGCGGAAGTCGATGCCGCCTACGTATGCCTTTACATGGCCGGTGTGCGATTCGATGGAGACCAGGCTCGACTGCAAGAACCACTTGTAATAGCGGATGGAGTCCATCGGGGTCATGACGGTGTCGAAGGGACCGTCCCACGAGAAAAGGGTCATCGGAACGGGTTTGTTGAACTCTGACACTATAGAGTCCTCGCAAAGGTTTTCTTTCTTCAACATGCGGTAGCGGTCGCTGCGTTTCATCGAAGCCATGATGAGCTCGTCGATCTTGTCCTTGTCCTTCAGCGAGAAGGGTGCGTTTTTCTGTCCTTTCCAATGCTTGAAGAACATGGGCTGAAGTTCTCCTCCCATGAACTCCTTGACGGCTTCCTCGGCATAGCGCTGCATCCGCGAGTCGATGGTGGTGTAGATCTTCAGTCCGTCGGTGTAAATGTTGTATGGCTTGCCGTCGGCACGGGTATGGGTCTTGGACCACTCGTTCAGTTCTTTTCTTAGGTATTCGCGGAAATAAGTGGCCTGTCCTGTGTTGTGATCCATCACTCCGAAATGCGACATGTCGATGGGAATCAACGAGATGGAATCGTATTGCTCTTGGGTGAGATAGTTGTTTTTCACCATGCTTTTCAGCACTAGGTTGCGTCGGTTCAGTGCGTTCTCGGGGTTGCGCACAGGGCTGAATCGGGTAGGGGCGTTGACGACACCGGCCATCAGCGCGGCTTCTTCTACGGTGAGTTCTTTCGGGGTCTTGTCGAAGAAGGTCTTTGCCGCAGAGCGGATACCGTATGCGTTGTGTCCGAATGCCACGGTGTTGAGGTACATGGCCACGATCTCTTCCTTGGAGTAGTTATATTCCAGCTTGGTGGCGGTGATCCATTCCTGGAACTTGCGGATGACAAGCTTCACGGTGCTCAGGTTCTCGTCACGGGGGAATAGGTTCTTCGCCAGCTGTTGCGTGATGGTACTGCCGCCTCCTTTCTTGTTGCCCGAAAGCACACCGAAAGCCACACGGAACAAGGATTTTCCGTCGATACCCGAGTGCTTCTCGAAACGCTCGTCCTCGATGCTGATGAGGGCCTGCGGGAGATAGGGCGAAAGGTCGCTGTAATAGACGTTGGAACGGTTCTCTATGTAGTAGGTGCCAAGCACCTTGCCGTCACACGAGAGGATCTCGGTGGCCAGGTTGGTTTGGGGATTTTCCAGCTCTTCAAAGGTGGGCATCGTCCCAAACAAGCCCTTTGCTACACCGAAGAAAAACAAAATGATGACCACTAGACCGATGCCGAAGATGCTCCAAAGCACCTTGACGGCTTTTGATCCTTCTTCTTTGCCTTTCGCTGTCTTCTTCTTGCTCGTGACTTGCATAACTCTTGTTTTTAGGGTTGCTTTTCAATGAATAGGCCAATGTCGGAAACGCCTTTTAGCACAGGCTCGCGCATCGCTTGTTCGATCTCGAAATGATAGGTTCCCTCCAGAGGGAAACGCATTCGTGGGTTCAGCGTGATCTTGACGTCTCTCATGCTGCCGCTGCTCTTCCCGACCCATTGCCCGTCAGGGGTGGCCAGGATGCATTGAATCGTGTCGTGGGTCATGTTGCCGTTGGGCATGATGGTGTGAAGGAAGACATACAGGTTGCTGTACCGATAGTTCTCCAGATGTCTCAGTCCCATCCCGAAGGAATAGATGCCGACTGTGTCGTTCACCGTCACGTCAAGGGGGATCCGGTTTTCCACATCCCATGCCGCCTCCGGAATCACAACCCGTTGGTCAAACCCATGGCTCCCACAAGCGGATAACAATACCGCCACTATAAATGATATGATAATCTTTTTCATCGTCTATTTCTATATTTCCAATCTCCCCAACTCCTAACTCCTCACTACTCCAGCTTCTTCAAATCCCCTTCACTATATCCCTCGTTCGTATTGGTATGCTGCTCCATGGTAATGGCATAGTCTTCCAGTTTCTCAGGTTTTTCTCCTCTTTTGTTCTTCTCGATGATTTCCTTCACCTTCTCGACGGGGATGGCCATGATGTTGCTCTTGTCGGTGGTGTAGGAATACCACATGATGCCTTTGAACACGTCGTTTTTCTGGTGTACGGCGTCGCCGTTGTTGAACTTCAGCACGATGTTCGGGTCGGAGAAGTTCTTCAGTGCTTCCACGTAGCTCTCATACTCGAAGTTGAGGCAGCACTTCAGCTTGCCGCACTGTCCGGCCAGTTTCTGTGGGTTGGGCGACAGTTGCTGTACACGGGCCACATTGGTGGTCACCGATTGGAAGTCGCTGATCCAGGAGGCGCAGCACAGCTCGCGTCCGCAGGATCCGATGCCGCCCAACTTGGCCGATTCCTGGCGCACGCCAATCTGGCGCATCTCCACCCTGATGTGGAACTCCTCGGCCAGCTTCTTGATCAGCTCCCTGAAATCGACACGTCCGTCAGCGGTATAATAGAAGATGGCCTTGGTCTTGTCGCCTTGGTATTCGATGTCGTTCAGCTTCATCTCCAGCCCCAGGTTCTCGGCGATGGTGCGTGTGCGGTAGAGCGTGCTGTCTTCCAAGGCGATGGCCGAAAGCCATTTCTCCACATCGTTTGCCCGTGCCCTGCGATACACCTTTTTCATCTCTTCGATGGGAGTGCGGTAGCGCTTGCGTTTCATCTGACGTTCGGCTAAGGCACCCACCAGGGTGACGATGCCGATGTCATGGCCAATGGCGGCTTCCACGGCTACCAGCTCACCTTCTTGGAGGTCGAGATCCTCAGGGTATAGATAAAACTCCTTATGGTCGTTCTTAAAACGCACCTCGGCGATACGTGGCGTACCCTCAATGGGGACGCCTTCGTAGTCCTTCATCCAGTTGAATTCATTCATCTTGCAACCACTGCGGTTCAACACCTTCTGTCCAGATGTATATTCGTTGCGAAGTTTGCAGCATCCTCGGTTGAAGACAGGGTCTTTCAAGCTCGGTTTTGATTCGATGGCTCCGTTTTTATATTGTTCTTCAGACATTTCCAGTAGATTATTGTTTGGTTTAAACTTGCAAAGATAAAAAATTCTTGTTTGTCGTCTGTAAAAATTCATACCTTTGCAAAAATACAGGGCAAAACGTATTAATAATCCATAAAAAGAATCATCATGAAAAAAGGTGGAATCATTATCATCTTAGTGTTGTTGGGACTCTGTGCGCTATGGGGAGTCCGTATCTACAACAATCTCGTTGCCAAGCAGGAGACGGTGGAGCAAGCCGTGGGCGATGTCCAGGCGGCTTACCAGAAACGTGCCGACCAGATCCCGAATGTGGCGGCAACGGCCAAACAATATTCCGACTATGAGGGCGAGGCTTTCGAGAACATCGTGGAAGCCCGTGCCAAAGCTACAGCCACAACCCTCGACATGTCGAACATGACGGAACAGCAATTGGCGAACTATCAGAAGACGCAGGACGAACTCATGAAGACCATGAGAGCCAACCTCAACGTCATCGTGGAGCGTTATCCCGACCTCAAGGCGAACACGCTTTACATTAACTTGCAAGAGAGCATCGAAAGCTGCGAAAACCAAATTGCCAATGCACGCCGTGAATTCAACGACAAAGCAAAGGAATTCAACCAATACCTGCGCCGTTTCCCGAACAACATCGTTGCAGGTTTGTTCAACTTCGATAAGATGCCATATTTCCAGGCCTCCGAGGGCGCGGAAGAGGCTCCCAATGTGAAGGAACTCTTTAATGAGTGAGGGATGAGGAGTTGGGAGTTAGGAGTGAGGAATATCAGCCGAAAAAAGATTCTTTTCGGAAACAATTCCTAACTCCTCACTCCTAACTCCTAACTAAATTACAGTGTCGAATAAGCGGGCGAGAAGGTGTCGCCTTGGGTGATGTCGCCCGTTGACAAGCCTTTCTTAAGCCATTTGGAACGCTGAGCCGAAGTGCCGTGGTTGAAGGTCTCCGGCATGGTGCGTCCGTAAGCCTGTCTTTGCAGGTAGTCGTCGCCAATCTTGGCAGCGGCATTCAGAGCCTCTTCAATGTCGCCATCTTCCAGTGACCCAAACCGTTTGTTGTCGTTGTGTGCCCAGACACCGGCATAGAAGTCGGCCTGCAGCTCCAGACGCACGCTGGTTTGGTTGTAGCCTTGACTGTTCTTGCCGTATTGCGCCATCTTGTTGTGGGCGGCTTCGAGGGTGCCTAACAGGTACTGGACATGATGACCCACTTCGTGTGCGATGACGTAGGCGTAGGCAAAGTCACCGTCAGCACCGATCTGTTTCTTCATGCTCTTGAAAAACTCCAAGTCGAGATACACTGTTTGGTCGGCAGAGCAATAAAAAGGTCCGCTGTCGGAAGTGGCGCTACCACATCCCGAACTGACTGAACCCGAGAAGATGACCATCTTGGGCGGGATGTAGGTCCTTCCGATCTTCTTGAACTCGGCCGTCCAGATGTCCTCGGTGCCAGCCAAAATCTGCTTGCAGAACTGCATGAGCTCCACGTCAACCTGGCTGTAGTCCTGTTCCTGGGTGTACTCGGTCTGCGTCTGCTGTGTCTGCAAGACCTGGCTCGGGTCTCCACCAAGAAAACTGATTAACAAATAGATTAGAATACCACCGATGCCGAGGCCTCCGGCAGCGGCAACCGTCTTCTTTCCACGACGGTCTTCAACATTCGTACTTTCTCTACGTCCTTCTAGTCTCATATTACATAGTTTTTAAAATGATGCACAAAAATAGTAAAATCCATTGAATTGAAAAAAAACTTTGATACATAAAATGCATTTGATTACTTTTGCATTACTTTTTTCGCTAATCATTATTAAATTCAATACTTATGGCTTATCAAGAAGTAAACAGAACCTCTTATGGGAAAAACGTGGGGAATTCCTTCAAAGGGATCTTCATCGGCTTGGCGATGGTGATTATTGCCACCATCTTGATTTTTTGGAATGAAAACCGTGCCATCAAGACCTATAAGGCGATAGGACGTGCCCAGGATGCCTGTGTGGAGATGCCTGACATCAACACGGTGTCGCCCGACTTTGATGGGAAAACAGTGCACTGCACGGGTGTCGCTTCCGCCTCCGAAAGTCTCTCCGACGAGAACTTCGGCGTCAAGGCAAACGCACTCTGCATCCGTCGCGACGTGGAATACTACCAATGGGTGGAACATTCAAAGACCACCAAGAAAGAAAAGATCGGTGGCGCCACCGAAGAGACCACCACTTACACCTATGAGAAGGAATGGGTGTCGTCGCCCCAGGCCAGTTCCAAATTCAAGGATCCTGAATACCAAACCCGCAACTTCGTCTATCAGGTGGTTGACGACAAGGAGACCCTTGCCGAGAATGTCAGTTTCGGTGCCTATAAGCTTCCTGAGTTTGTCGTCGGTGCCATCAGGGGCAACGAGCCCGCAACGGTGGAGATGGACAGTACCACCCTTCAGCAATGGAACAACGCTGTCAAGGCACATCTGGGCCTCTCCGATACGGTCAACGTCAACTATATCTCTGTCAGGGACAATGTCGTCTATATGGGTTCCAACATGGACAACCCCAACGTGGGCGACGTGCGCATCACCTTCACTTACGTGCCCAACGACCAGCAGATCTCACTCATCGCCAACGTAAAAGGCAACACCTTCGAACAATATGTCGATCCCAAGAATGGCAAGACGGTCTCGTCGGTAGCCATGGGTGACGTTCCTGCTGAGCAGATGTTCGAAGCCTTGAAGAAGAACAACAAGCTCATCACTTGGGGCATCCGCCTCCTTCTGCTCATTATCATCATTGCCGGCTTCAGGAAGATGTTCTCCCTGGTGCCTACGCTGCTCAAGGTGCTTCCTTTCCTCGGGAAGGGTGCCGGTGCCATCTTAGGATTTGCTTGCACCGTCCTCGGAATCGCTTGGACTTGCCTCTTCACCGCCATCGCATGGATCTCTGTGCGACCAGTGCTGGCCATCATCCTTCTGGTAGTGGTCGTTGGCCTCATCGTCTGGCTGGTCTCGCGCAGCAAGAAGAAAAAAGCTGAACTTCAAGAAAACCAATTAGAAAACGAACAATGATAGTATTTGTCAACGACACTCCAGTAAAGACCTACTATGGAGCAAAAGTGAAATCGGCCATCATGGCCTATTTCCGCGATCACGACATGTCACCCAAGACCCAAGTCAAGGAGGTGAGAGACGCTTACGGCAACTTCATCGCCATGGATGGATCCATCCGTTCCAACGCAAAGATCTATTTCAAGCTATGAGAAACCGTTTCTCCTTACTATTTCTGGTGGCAGTGGCTTTGGGCATGATGGGCTGCCAACCAAAGGTGACCAAACTCTATGTCGCATCCATCAACGACATGCATGCCAATATCGACAACTTTCCCAAGCTGGCTTTCGTGGTGGACAGCCTCCGTGCCGTGCATCCCGACCTGCTACTGTTCTCGGCGGGCGACAACCGCACGGGCAATCCCATCAACGACCGTTGCGAGGAGCCGTCGCGTCCCATGTACGAGCTGATGAACGCCGTGGGCTTCGACCTCAGCGCTTTCGGCAACCATGAATGGGACTCGGGCGTGGAGTCATTGCGTCACGTGATGGGCCTGGCAAAGTTTCCCTTTGTCTGTGCCAACGTCTTTTTCGACGACAGCCTCAACATGGATTACTCGCCTTACGTCATCTTTGAGCGCAATGGACTCAAGATCGGTGTCATCGGGGCCATCCAGCTGGGACAGAACGGGCTTCCCGACTTCCATCCCAACAAGGCGGCTGGCAGCCACTTCCGTCCCATCGCAGAGGTGTTGCCCGAATACCTCTCCTTGCGCGATGAGTGCAACGCACTCTTCCTCCTTTCACATTGTGGCTTTGAGGACGATGTAGAACTGGCAGGGCAATTCCCCCAGCTTGACGCCATCTTCGGCGGTCACTCCCACACTTTGGTGGACTCCACCCGCATCTTCAACGGTGTGATGGTCACCCAAGCCATGAACAGGATGAAATATCTTACGCTGAGCACATTCACTTTCGACAAGAAAGGCAAGATGATCGACAAGCAAAGTCAAGTCATCAAGATCGCATCGGCCAGTGGGAAGAAAGCCGAGATCCAGGACATGGTTGATGTGTTCAACAACAACGAGGTGTTCCAGAAGGTGATGGGATACAACGACGCTGCCATCGATGAATGCAAGGAATGCCTTGGCTATCTCATGGCCGATGCCGACCTTGCTCTTTCTGGCGCCGACATGGCCTTCCAGAATTTCGGAGGTGTCCGTTTCGATACCTTGAGTGTTCGTCCCATTCTGTTGAAGGACCTGTTCTCGCTCGATCCTTTCGACAACGAGCTTGTGCTGTTTAACATGACAGGGCAGGAGGTCGTCGATTTTTTGGCGGTGTCGTTCTTCACTGACGGTGGGCCGAACTACTGTGCCGGATGCTCCTATTCTTTTTCAGTGGACGACGAAGGACTGATGAAGGATTGCAAGGTTACATTGGACAACGGCAAGCCGCTTGATCTGGCTGCCACTTATAAGGTGGTGATGAACAGCTACATGTCGTCGGCTTTCGATTTCCCGCACGAAGATCCGGGAACCTCGCTTTACCGCACTTCCAACGAGGCTTTGTCGGAGTTTTTGTCGGCTCGTCAGCATGTGAATTATGCTGGAGTGCATCGTATTTATGAGGAATAAAGTCTTTTTGGAATGGTATTTGCAACTGGAGCAGTAGCATGTTTAACCCTTAAAACAACAGCATCATGAAAACCAAGAAATTCTTAATGACTTCCCTGTTAGTGATGGGGATGATCATCGCCAAAGCAGCGAACGGCTTCCCGCCAGAATTGGTCTTGGTCTCACAACCCGTGTTGACCTATAATGCCAATTCGGTGACTGTCTATTATGATGTGCAAAACATTGGGGATTACACCTACAGAGGTAATGTCTATATCTATCTCGATCCTGACGATGGATACTACTATGCAAAGAAATATGTAAGGGTCTGCCCTGGTAGGATTAAGAGAATCGCCATCAGCATCCCTGCTTACCGTCCGAATCCCTCTTGGATGTACACGGTGATGCCATATTACGAGATAGGTGACGAGCTCTTTAGCTTCACCACCTTCGAATACTTCGAGCCAGTGCGCTTCTGCTGGTACGGCTATCGCAACGAGCCTTGGGTGGTCATCAAAGTCGGTCCTCGCCCGCGTTACTACCATCGTCCTGGCAACTACCGCTACTACTACGACGGCTATCGTCCGATGATGCCGCCTCCGCCTCCTGGCGCCGGTCCTGACCATCATCCGCACGACCTGCCTCCGATGAATCCAGCCCACCACACCTATGGCTATCATCACAGCAACGGCGGCTATCCTGCCAACTATCACCCCGATGTGGCGACTCCTGGCTACAACCACAACACGGAACCCAGCAGTGGTGCTACGGTCCACCCGCACGGCAGCAACGCCAGCAGCTTGAGTACACCTGGGACCAACAACAGTTCCAACAACAGTGGCGCAGTGGAGAGCCTGAACCGTCCTGCTACCACCAACCGCCCGAGTTCCAGCAGCTCATCGAGCAGCTCCAGCAACAGCAACGTCAGCCGCCCGAGTTCCAGTAGCTCATCGAGCAGCGCCCGCCCGAGCAGCAACGGCTCCAGCACCAGTAACCGTACTGGAAGCAGTTCCTCGAGCAGTAGCTCCAGAGGCCGCAACGACTCCAGCAACGTCAGCCGTCCTAGCTCCAGCAGCTCCAACAACAGCGGCACCAGTGCTCGCCCGAGCAGCAACAGCTCCAGCAACAGCGGACGCTCTGGCAACAGCTCATCGAGCAGCACTTCCAGTAGCTCAAATAGAGGCTCTTCGAGTAGCAGCCGCTCTGGCTCCAACACCTCGAGCAACAGCGGAAGAACCCCCAGCGGCTCCTCGCGCACGAGATGACAAATAGATAGATCCTAAAAAATCCCGCCAATTGGCGGGATTTTTTTATTTTTGCCTCTCAATACTAAGTTGTGGTTTCATGATAGAAAAGATCATCAATACAGTCAACGGGTGGGTTTGGAGCCCAGCGCTCGTGGGCTTATGCCTGCTGGCTGGACTTTATTTCTCCTTTGGTACTCGTTTTGTCCAGGTGCGCCGATTTGGTGAGATGGCACGGCTGCTCTTTTCCACTGATAAGACCCAGAAGACCGGTATCACTTCGTTCCAGGCTTTTGCCATGGCCCTGTCGGGAAGAGTGGGCACGGGCAACATCGTCGGCGTGGCCACTGCCATCGGCTATGGCGGTCCCGGCGCCATCGTCTGGATGTGGATCATTGCCTTCCTTGGCGCCGGCTCGGCTTTCGCCGAGGCCACGCTAGCTCAAATCTTCAAGGAAAACCATAAAGGCGAATACCGCGGTGGTCCCGCCTATTATATAGAAAAAGGTCTGCGCGCCAAGTGGCTTGCGGCGGTCTTTGCCGTGTGTGCGGTGGTGGCCTGCGGCCTTTTCCTGCCTCCTGTGCAGTCGAACGGCATCGCCATGTCATTTGCCAACACCTTATCTATTAATCCTGCTTGGATCGGTCTGGGAGTGGCTTTGCTTATAGGTATCGTCATCATCGGCGGTGTGAAACGCATCGCCAACGTGGCACAGATCGTGGCGCCCTTCATGGCCATCCTCTATATCCTTTTGGCCATCGTGATCCTTGTCATCCATGCCTCAGAGGTACCCGCTGTGTTTGGCGACATGATTCGTGGTGCTTTGGGGATGAACGAGGCTTTGGGCGGCATCTTGGGCAGCACCATCGCCTGGGGCGTCAAACGCGGCATCTATTCCAACGAGGCGGGGCAGGGTACTGCTCCCATCGTGGCTGCCGCTGCCAAGGTATCGCATCCGGTGAAGCAGGGCATGGTACAAGCCTTCTCCGTTTATGTGGATACCCTGTTGGTTTGCACTGCCACTGCAGTGATGATCCTGGCTTGCAAGACCTACAACGTTTTCGCCGCCGACGGGTCGCTGTTGGTGACCTCTACAGTGGCGCAACTTGGCGAACCCGATGTATCCTATACCACCGCCGCCATCAGCACGCTACTGGGCGGCAAAGTGGGTGGACTCATCGTGTCGATAGCACTTTTCTTCTTTGCGTTCACCACCATCATGGCGTATTATTATTACGCCGAAACGAACTTGGTATATCTCTTCGGAAAGGGTCGAAAAGAGCATTTGCTGATCTGGATACTGCGGGTCGGCCTCATTGCCGCCGTGTTCTACGGCTCGCTTAACAAGGCCAGCCTAATGTGGTCGTTGGGTGACATCGGTGTCGGCGCCATGGCATGGATCAACATCATCGCCATCCTACTGCTCTCGCGTATCGCCTTCAGGTCGCTGCGCTCCTATGAGAAACAGAAGAAGGCTGGGAAGGAGCCGGTGTTTGACCCAGGAGAACTAAACATAAAGAATGCTGACTTTTGGAAGAAATAATAATGAAAGGAAACTACGAATGGAACGAATTACTCGGGAGTTTGAACTACAATTTGGCAGCTAAAGCTGCGAATGATTACGAAGGAGGCTGGCTTCATTCCCTTCGTGACATTCGCAACGAAGTTGCTAAATCCAATAGATCAAAGCAAATTACAAATTCGTTACATTCGTAGTTAAATGAAATATTGTAGTTAATCTCATAAAAATCAACAATATGACTGTAAGAACAAGATTTGCCCCGAGTCCGACGGGCTACATGCATATCGGAAACCTGAGAACGGCCTTGTATGCTTATCTCTTTGCCAGATCGCAAAACGGGAAGTTTGTGCTTCGTATCGAGGACACTGACCAGAAACGCTATGTGGAAGATGCCACACGCGTGATCTACGAGACCCTTGAGACGGCCAACATCCATCACGACGAAGGTCCCGATGTGGGTGGCGACTTCGGCCCTTACGTGCAGAGCGAACGCAAGGCGATCTATAAGGAGTATGCCATGAAGCTCATCGAGAAGGGAGCTGCGTATTATTGCTTCTGTTCGAAGACAGAGGATGAAGCTTCCGAGGGTGAAGAGGAAAAGGAAAATCCCTTTGAGAGCGACTGCCACTGTCGCCAGTTGAGCGCCGAGGAGGTGCAGCGTAACTTGGCGGAAGGCAAGCCATACGTGATTCGTCAAAAGGTGCCGCACGAGGGCACCACCACCTTCAACGACTTGGTCTATGGCGAGATCACTGTGGAGAACGAGACCTTGGACGACCAGATCCTGTTAAAGAGCGACGGGATGCCGACCTATAACTTCGCCAATGTGGTTGACGACTATCTGATGGGTATCACCCATATTATAAGAGGTAGTGAGTATCTTTCTTCCAACCCGAAATATATCTTGCTTTACCAAGCCTTTGGCTGGGAGGTTCCATGCTACATCCATTTGCCTTTGATCAACGGCAAGAACCCCGACGGTACAGTGAGCAAGCTCTCGAAGCGTCATGGGGCTGTGAGTTTCCAGGCTCTGGTGGAGGAGGGGTACTTGCCCGAGGCCATCATCAACTATATTGCCTTGCTTGGGTGGTCGCCGAAAAACGAGCGTGAGATCTTCTCGATGGACGAACTCTGCGAGGTGTTCTCTGTGGCTGGACTACACAAGAGTCCTGCCGTGTTCGACTACCAGAAGCTGGATTGGGTCAATGCCCAGCACATCCAGGCCATGCCGTTCGAGCAGTTCTCGAAGATGGCTTTCGGCTATTCGGGGGTGAAGGGCACCTTCTTGGAGGAGAAGTGGAACAAGGTTGCCACGTTGATGCAGCCCCGTATCAACAAGTTCTCCGAGATTCCCGAGAAGCTGAAGTTCTTGTACGAGGTGGCGCCGTATGACGTTGAGTTGTATGTCAACAAGAAGAACAAATCGACTTTGGAGAGTTCGGTGGATATTTTGCAGAAGACTATCGACGCGGTGAATGGGATCGACACCTGGGATGAGGAGACCTTGAGTGCGACTTTTGCCAAGGTGGCCGAGGAGAATAGCATCAAGTACGGTCCGTTGATGTGGCCTTCGCGCATCGCCATGTCGGGCTTGTTGGCCACGCCGGGTGGTTCCACTGACATCATGTATCTCATCGGCAAGGAGGAGACCTTGAAGCGTTTGAAGGCTGGGATGGCGTTCATTCAGGCGAACCTATAGAACCTGTGGTTTTAGAAGAAACATCGCGGGTGGATCGTTAATCTTTCCGAGGAGGATCAAAGCCAGTGAGTTCTGCAATGACTGCGGGATCCATGCCGGCGGCTTTCATCTTCAGGACGATTTCCATCTTCTCTTCATGGCGTCCTTCCTCCCGTCCTTCTTTTCGTCCTTCCTCCCGTCCTTCTTTTCGTCCTTCTTTGCGTCCTTCTTCCCAGCCTTCCTCGCGTCCTTCCTCTCGGCCCACATAGCGTGCGGCTTTCAGCATGTTCTCGTCGTAATGCCGTTCGAAGCGGTAGTCCTCATAGATCTTCCGTTCCTCGTACGACATGTTG
>JAFYJV010000011.1 GCA_017537965.1 Bacteroidales bacterium
AAACATCTATCTTGAGTCTGGCGACTTGGATTCTGCGGATTATTATTACAGCCGTTTGGAGGAACTTGTGTCCAAAACCGAGCCTAATGAAGATACTTGGTTCTATTACGGTGTCCTGTCCGATTTTGCCGAAGAGCGCGGCGATTATGAAACCGCTTGCAAATACGGCTGTCTGTATGAGGAGGGCAGCAATTTAAGAGAAATAGAGCAACAGGAGAACAATCTGGCGCTCATCAGCCATAAATATGACAGTGAGGTGATGCGGAACGAGTTGAACCGGAAAATCATCATCAAGCAGCGCATCATCGTCATCGTCAGCTTGGTAGCGACTTTGGTTTTGGCAGCGTTGTTGGTTTCGCAAATCCGCTTGGCAAGACGGCGCAAACGCGAGGCCGAAATCAATGCCGAGCTGTTCCACTTCAAGCAGCAGAACAAGGATTTGACCCAGAAACACGTTGAGCACGAGCAAATACAGCAGGACTATGCCGACCGCCTTTCGGACGCCCTGAAGAAGGAACAACGTATTATGCTATTATTGGATAACTATCTGAATAGCAACAAAAAAGCCATTCTTCTCAAAGACTTGGAAACGTTCGTTTACGATGACAAGAACCATTGGGAGGCCATGCTTGAGGTGGTGGACAAGCTTTACCCAGACCTTATGGCAACCCTCCAGAAGAAATATCCCGACTTGGACGAGGACGAGCGGAAGTCCTACATCCTTTCCTACTTCAAGCTCTCGCGCCAAGAGGAAGCCGACTATCTCGGCACTACTGTCAACATGATTGACAAACTGCGTGGAAGACGTAGAAAAAAGATGGAGGAAGGATAAAATACTTTGGACTGTTTCCAAAAAACGTTTGGAAGAGGCATTTTATTATCTTATTCGTTTTCAAGAATTTACACTTTTCATTACTCGAAATTGCTTGGAATGCCTGCCCGACCGCTTGACAAAGGTGGTTGGTTTGCAGCGACATATCACTAATTATTCACAATTAAAATCAAAAGCAATGAAGAGAGTTATTTATCTGCTTGGCATCATGCTCCTTATGACAGGAGCGGCCAAGGCGCAAGACGCAAAGACCCAGAGCGGTCCTGAAATCGAATTTGAGGAAATCGTCCACGACTACGGCGATGTGCCTTACAACGGCAACGGCGAATGTGAGTTCCGTTTCACCAACACGGGCGACGCGCCCCTGCTGATTCAAAAACCCAAGTCAAGTTGCGGATGTACCATCCCTTCCTGGCCTAATGAGCCTATCCTCCCTGGTGAGTCGGATGTCATCAAGGTGACTTATAGGACCAATCGTGCTGGCAACTTCAACAAGACTGTTACGGTTACCTCCAATGCCATCAAGAACGCCACTGTGGTGTTGCGCATCAAGGGTCGAGTGCTTGATCAACCCACGGAAACCCTTCCCGAAAAGACAGACGGCTTCGGCAATGGCTCTCCCGTCAACAACGACTGATCTGAAGTCATTATTTGGTTATCATAAAGCCGTCTAAGTCTAGACGGCTTTATTCGTGCTTCTTAATCGATTTGTAAGGATTCCATACACTTTTCCAAAAGTAAAAAATATATAAATAACTATTTGTATATTTGCAGTCCTACTAAAAAGCAATATCCCATGAAAAAAAACATTATCGTTGTATTCATTATGACCTTGATGCTTTGCTCCATGGTTTCTTTAGGACAAGAGCAAGGGTCTCAAAGTCACGATGCCACGTATGTGGAAAACGAGTTCATCATCTGGCTGGAGCAAGGCGTGGATGCATCCGCTTTTGCCGTCAGCTCCAATTCCGGAATTGCGCCCAAAAGGCAACTTTCGGAACGGTTGAATATATGGCTTTTCGAGATTACGGACAGCAGAGAGCTGAGAGAAGACAAGATGGACCGTTTGGCTTCAAACGCTGATGTGCGTGTTATCCAAAACAACCATACCAACATCAAGCTGCGCGAAGCCGTTCCTGACGATCCGTACTATTACCAGCAATGGGCACCTGCTATCATGAGTCTTCCACAGGCTTGGGAGGAATTCACTACTGGGGGTGTCACTGTAATAGGCGACACCATTGTGGTGGCCGTCATTGACGGAGGGGCTTATCTGTCTCATGAGGATTTGAATTTCTGGAAAAACTACCATGAGATTCCCAACAACGGAATCGATGATGACGGTAACGGTTATGTGGATGATTTCCATGGTTGGAATGCTTATAGCCACAACGGCAATATCTCCAGCAATGACCACGGTACCCATGTAGCTGGCATTATCGGGGCGGTTGGTAACAACGGTAAGGGCGTTTGTGGTGTGAATTGGAACGTAAAGGTTATGCCGGTAGGTGGTAGTTCAGGCAACGAGTCTATCGTTGTGGAAGCCTATTCATACGTCTTGGAAATGCGTGCCCGATACAACGAGACCAATGGCGAGGAGGGTGCATTTGTTGTAGCCACCAATTCGTCGTTCGGTGTCGATTATGGCAACCCCGACAATTACCCGATATGGTGTTCCATGTATGACGAGATGGGCAATGTCGGGATATTGAGTTGTGGCGCAGGTCCCAACATGAACGTGAATGTCGATGTGGTCGGTGATGTGCCTTCCACTTGTCCTGGTAATTATCTGATTGGAGTCACCAACACCACCTCAGCCGATGTGAAATACAATAGTGCTGGTTACGGAATCAATAACATCGACATAGGGGCGCCGGGTACCACCATCTATTCCACTGTGCCCAACAATGGCTATGGTAACAAGACGGGTACTTCCATGGCAACCCCACAAGTCACTGGCACCATCGCACTGATGTATGCGGCAATGCCTCAGGAGATGATGCAAGTCTGCAAAGACGACCCCGCCAATTTCTCCCTTTCGGTAAGGCAATCGCTATTTGACGGCGCCGACCATCTTGCCTCTCTTGACGGCTTGGTGGCTGAAGGCAGAAGATTAAATGCCTTAGGAGCCTTAAAAGAACTAATTGACAACTGGAGACCTAATGAGTTGGGTGAGAATAAAACGGAGGATTTCAAGGTCTATCCCAATCCTACGACAGGTAGTGTCACCGTGGAAGGCAAAGGACAACTAATCGTTACAAATTCTTTAGGGCAAGTCGTTTTAAGGAAGGAGATTGACGGGAAAAAGACGATGACATTGCCCTCGGGATTGTATTTCGTAAAGCTGGATGATACGGTAAGAAAAATCATGGTGGAATAGTTTCCACGAGCATCAAGCCATTAGCCATGTCCAAACTCAAATCAAAAATTCTGGTCGTTGACGACAACGCCGGCATCCGCTCGGCACTGAAAATCCTCTTGCCCATGCGCTTCGAGGAGGTGGAACTGATTGCCTCGCCGAAGGAACTGATGAGCACGATGCAACGCTTCAAGCCGGATGTGGTGTTGCTTGACATGAACTTCGACACCGACATTAACACTGGCAACGAGGGACTTTTTTGGCTTTCTGAGTTGAAACGTGAATTCAAAGAGCTGGAGGTGGTGCTATTTACAGCTTACGCCGACATTGCCTTGGCTGTGGAAGGCATGAAACGCGGTGCCTTCGACTTCGTCGTGAAGCCTTGGGATAACGTCAAACTATTGAGTGTCCTGGAACAGGCATGTAACAAACGAAAGCCTAAGGCGGAACCGATGGAGACGCCTTCGCTGATGGTATGGAGCGAGAGTCCAAACATGACAGAACTGCATCGCATGGTGGAGAAGATTGCGCCGACTGATGCCACGGTGCTTATTACAGGCGAGAACGGAACGGGTAAGGATGTGTTGGCCAATGAAATACATCGTCTTTCAAAGCGTAGTGGCAAGAGCATGGTGAGCGTCGATATAGGATCCATTACAGGTACCTTGTTTGAGAGCGAGCTGTTTGGCCATGTGAAAGGGTCTTTCACCGATGCCCATGCCGACCATGTCGGGAAGTTTGAGTTGGCCAATGGCACCACACTATTCCTTGACGAGATCGGCAACATCCCCTTGAACCTGCAAGCCAAGCTGTTACGTGTACTCCAAAACCGTAGTGTGACAAGGGTGGGAGACACCAAATCGATTCCTATTGATATCCGACTGATTTGTGCCACCAACATGGATTTGGCAAAGATGGTGCGTGAAGGTCAGTTCAGAGAGGACCTCTATTACCGTATCAACACAGTGACGCTTCAACTGCCGCCGTTAAGGGAACGTACGGATGAGATCGCTCCACTAGCCAACTTGTTTTTGGAACGCTTCGCTGAAAAGTATCATCGTGAGGTGAAAAGCATTGACGATGAAGCTGTTCGACTTCTGCAACGTTGCCAATGGAAAGGAAACATCCGCGAATTGCAAAACTGCATCGAGAAGGCAGTGATTTTGTCGGAAGGGGAGCGGATTCAGGCCAAAGACCTTCAAATCAACCCTGTGGATCTGGAAGACTACGTCGAGAGTTCGGCAAATCAAGAGTCGTTGGAGAATGCTGAGGAGAAGGTGATACGTGCCGCCATGAAGAAATACAACGGCAATCTTTCTCTGGTGGCGAAATCCTTGAATATCAGTCGTCCAACGCTTTATAACCGACTAAAGAAATACGGAATATGAGCGCGTTGTGGTGGATCGGAATCATCGTTGTGGCGGTCGCAGTGGCGATCGTCATTTCGGTCTGGCTGACTCGAAAGCATGACACCAAGAAGGTTTCTTACATGATGGATGCCCTTGAAGATGATGAATTGAACTTCCGTTTTCAAGAGACCTCTTCCTTGAATCGCGCCCTCAACCGCATCCGTGGCATCTTTGAGCGGCGTAGCGCCATCAATGAGGAAGCCTCTTGGAGCAAGCTCTTCCGTGTAATGACTCACGAGATTATGAACACTGTTGCGCCCATCGCCTCTTTGAGCGACGCACTTTCAAAAGATGAGAATCTTGACGCAAAAGAAGGGCTGGAGACGATCGCGGCTTCCTCCAAAGACTTGATTCGATTTGTGGATTCTTATCGCAATTTCACCCAGTCGGTTCCATTGACTAAAAAAGCTGTTTTGGTTGATGAACTGATTGATAGGGTTTTGAGACTCAACCGTCCGAAACTCGAAGAACAAGGCGTTACTTTGACTTATTCTGCTAAGACGCCCGACTTGTTGATTTATGCCGATGAGGGCCAGTTGATGCAGGTGTTCAACAACATGATCAAGAACGCCGTGCAAGCAGGTGCCGTCTCCATTTGGATCACCGCAGAACTTAACAAAGAAGACCAAATAGTCATCCGTATCGCCAACAACGGCAAGGCCATTCCACTGCGTCAACATGAAGAGATCTTTGTACCGTTTTACACTACCAAACCCAATGGCACCGGTATCGGCCTCAGCCTTTCCAAACAGATCATGGTGCGGCACAATGGCATGTTAAACTTAGTGCAAAGTGACGACAGGATGACATCCTTTGCGCTGGTATTCAAATGATTGGGCATTTCGATGGTTGGAACGTTCAGAATTTCCCTATGATTTCCATTTTTAAGTCGGTCTTGGTTTTTTCTTGAAGAATGGTGATCCCGATTCTTGAATAGAGACTTAGACAACCGAACAGATTGATCTTGCCCAGCAAGTAGATCCTCGTCCCCATGCCACTCAAGCTGGGGATGCTGAATGAACCCCAAACATCGTTTTCATAGATGCTGATTCTGCTGTTGTAGTCGTCGCTTTCAAAGAGGGCATATCGGAGACTAAGGTAGTATGGCTTTCCTCTTGGTTTGTATGCGATATCCTGGCTGACGAGATAGCCATGGCTGTTGATGCAATCATCGCTGGCATATTGTGCAAATGATAGCTTGTTGCTGAGTTGTAGGTTACCCAAAACCGCATAGTTGACATGTAACTGATAGGTGCGTTTGGTGTAGAAGATGGGGCGGTGGGAGAATACATGGTCGTCAGCGGAGTTTTTCATCTTGGTCTTTGACTTGAATCGTAGCTGTATGGTGGCATCGTTGCTTATTTGATGCGACACTTTCAGTTGGTATTCTTGTCCCCAAGATGGCGTGTAAACCTGGCTCGTCAACCATTTGAAACGGAAGAAGTCGGCGTGTGCGATGACATCCCAACCGGGTGCTGGGGCGAGTTGCAACCCGATATAATAGCCTTCTTCAGCTTGGCCGCGACTGCTTTCCTTGATGGCACCGAGGAAGAGGTTTTGGTAACGGGTGCCATAGTTACGGTAGAGTAGGGTGAAGTTGATGTATCCTGCCGGCTTGGCGGTCATGCCTAACAGTCCCGCGAACGCGGCGTTGTCGCTCATGGAAAGCTCGCCGAAAAAGACCGTTTTGGGAAGCTGCCATCGGAAATCCAATCCCATGTTGGTGAGTTGATCGCCACGGAAGAAAAACTGGTTGTATTTTGAAGGTTTGGGCTCAAGTATGGAGCTGAGTCTTACATGGTAGGCGGTGGCTCCAATCTCCAGCTGTGGACTGATGTAGGTGAGGTGACCGCCCCAGACCTGTTGCCTTATGGTGTTTCGCTTCATCAGTTCTCCCAATGTGCGATGGTAGCCGCTTTCTTGCAAGGCACTGACGAGTTCTTGCTCTTCAAGGTCGTCGGTCAAGGTGTCGGATTCAGTCAAGGTGGCGTCGATTTTTCGATATGAGTAAAAGGCGGTGAGTTGGAAGGTGTGGTATTGGAGGGTGGTGGCGGCACCACGGAAGAACTTCCCTTCGCCGGCGGAGGCCTTTGGCCGAACGCCGGCGGCTCTTTTCATCACCGAGCTTCCACCGGATGCCTTGCCGAAACTCAGCCCCGTCCATAGCGTCATGCCCTGCCCGAAACTGAGTTGATAGTCGCCTAAGGCCAACTCTTTGATGCCACATGGCCCGTCAGTCATGTAAAAATGCGCCCCATAGAAGTCGAATCCTGGCGGTCGGTATTTCCTCACCGTTTCCCGTAGCGTGTCGCTGAGCGCCCCAAATAACAGTAGCTCTCCCGCGTCTTTTTCCATGGCAACGCCCGCCCTGAGTCTCGACCCATAGCGATAGTTGTATTTCAGTTGCATTTTCCATGGGTCTCCCAATTCGTAGGCGTTGGGTCTTGCCAACATCAATGAATCGGACGCATCCTCTTGTGTTTCGGAGTTGTCGAACTTGCGGGCCATGTTCACCGTCACCTGGTGCTTTCCTTTTGTGACGGCTTTGCTCAGGGTGACTCTCTCTTGTTCCATAATATGATCGTTCTTTCCAAAAAAGACGATGGGTGCAAGGATGGCAATAGTGTGTTCGTCGAAGGCCTCGATCATCCTCAGCTCTTCGATGAAAAGCAGGTCGCCGAAGTATCTTCGGTATTGTCGGAGACTCTCCATTTGGAAATGGCTTAGCAGCCCCAATTCGCACAGCTTCGTCGCGGCCTCGCTGTTGAGGTTGACGGGACTTCCTCTCAGGTGTTCGTATTCAATAAGTAGTTCTTCGACGGCATCGCTCGCCTCCTCGCCGTCATCCGGCTCGTCGGCGAGGGCTTCCGCCTCTTCGAACAGCCTTTGGTACAGAAACTCTATGTTGCCATAGACCCTCAAGCTGTCGGAGTAAGGTCTGAGGCTGTCCGAAGGGAAGGGGACGGACTCTTCGAATTGTCCGAATGCCATGGCTTCAAAACCCATCAATAATATCAATACCCATCTCCGTCTCATATACTCTCTCATTCTCCTCCTTCTGTCTTCTGACTACTGTCTTTCGAATTCATAGTTAATTCCAATCTGAACCGATGCTCCCAGCATCTGGTGCATCTGGGCCGCCACGTCCACCTTGAGATGTCTCATGGAGTATGCTGCACCGAAACTCAGGATGTCGGGGTTGTGTTGTATCCCAGCCCGAAGGCTGAATTGCTTGAGCAACAGGTATTCGAAGCCTCCGCTCAGGCGTACGCCTGAGCGGAGGCGGTCCTTCTCCACGTCAACCTGTACCACGAAATCGTCAACGCATTGGAAAGCCAATCCGAAACGCATCACCACGGGAAGCTGGTCGCCGTTGAGGGTGGCGGTCTTGACTGGGATAGGGTGAAAGATGCAGGCACCTGCGCGGAGCCGCTCCGTTAGCTGTGATTGCATCCCCAAGCTGATGCTGAACGCTCCTCGGTTGGGATACCCCTCACCCCAGTGCAATAGCAGATAGTCGGCGCTCAAGCCCAACTGAAGATACGGCCCGAATCCTCGGGCGTATGCCAACCCCAACCGGCTCTCGCTATATTGACCGCCACCGAATTGCTGGACACTTACGCCGAAACAGCCCACGTTGGGCACCGACTTGATCGCCGCTCCCGCTTTGAAAGCAGTCTCGCGCAAGAGCCACTGGTTCTCGTAGTAAAGCCCGAGATGCCAACTGTTGAGAAAGGCCATTCCCGCTGGATTGTTCTGCAAGGACCAAACGCTGCGTTCGCAGACCGACGTCCGTCCCATGGCGGCAGCTCTTCCTCCGCTCACTCGAAATAGGTCGGTCGCCCAAAGTGGATGCCGCAGCAACATCCATAACGCTATGAACAAGATTTTTTTCATATCATGGAAATATTTTGCAAAAATATATAATAATAGGTTGCAAAATACAAGATTGATGATGAATTATTTTCAAATATTGAATGGCGTTATTTTTGCATGAAAATTGAAAGGTTTCCGAAAAATGTCTATCTTTGCTAAATAATAGAATACTATGACTTGGTTATTGATCATCTTGGCTTTCCTGCTTTCCCTTGTGGGTGTGGTGGGCGCCATCGTTCCAGGCATTGCCGGACCGCCATTCAGTTTCCTCGGACTGCTTGCCATGTCGTTCGTGCGTGGCATCGACTATTCCGTGGAGTTTTTGGTGGTCATGGGAATCATCGGTGCGGTGGTTTTTGTCCTCGACTATGTGGTGCCGATTTGGGGAACCAAGAAGCTGGGTGGCACCAAAGCAGGAGTTCGTGGCAGCACCATAGGACTAATCCTGGGCTTGCTCATCACGATCCTCTTTCCCATAGGATTCATCGCAATTCTCCTCGGACCATTTTTTGGCGCATATATCGGCGAGAAGACCAATGGAACTGACGATCATCTGGCTTGGCGTTCGGCGTTTGGAAGCTTCGTCGGATTTCTGACAGGCACGTTTCTCAAACTGGTCTATGCGGTCGTATGTATCTATTACATTGTCAAAGATTTAATAGGATTGATATGATTGATTTACATCGCGAGGCAAGACATATTCGCGAATTGATATTGAAGTCCCTCGCGGAAGCAGGGTCGGGACACACGGGCGGCTCGCTCGATCTGGTGGATGTCTTTACAGTCTTGTATTTTGACCACATGCGTCACGATCCAGCCCGTCCGAAATGGGAGGGCCGCGACAAGCTGATCTTGTCGATAGGTCACACGGCACCAGTGCTTTATGCTACGCTTGCTGCTGCTGGCTACTTCCCCGAGGAGGAGATGATGACGCTCCGTAAGCTGGGCAGCCGTCTCCAAGGACATCCGAGCTATGCGTTTCAGCTGCCAGGCCTGGAGTCATGTTCCGGTTCTCTCGGACAAGGCCTCGGCGTGGCGTTGGGGATGGCACTGTCGGCCAAGATGGACGGTATGCCGAACAGAGTTTTCTGCGTCATGGGCGACGGCGAACAGCAGGAGGGAAGTGTATGGGAGTCGGCCATGGCAGCTGCCCATTACAAAGCGGACAACCTCTGTGCCATCATCGACCGCAACCGCCTCCAGATCGATGGTGGGACGGAACAGGTGATGGGTATCGATCCGCTGAAAGATAAATGGGTTGCCTTTGGATGGAATGCCATCGAGATCGACGGTCACGATTTCAGCCAGATAAAAACCGCCCTGAAAAGAGCCGATGAGACCAGCGGAAAGCCCACGGTGATCATCGCCGACACCATCATGGGCAAGGGAGTCCCGTCCATTGAAAACAACAACCAATGGCATGGGAAAGTCCCGTCTAAAGAGCAGCTGGAGCTGTTCTTGAAAGACCTATAATCTTGAAAACAATGAATCATGGAATACGAGAATAAAGGAAATAAGGCGACCAAACTGGGATTTGGTGAAGGCGTGCTGGAAGCGGCACGTCAAGATAAGCGTGTCGTCGGACTTGGAGCCGACATCACCGCCTCTGTGGGCATGGATCTCTTCAGGGATGCTTTCCCCGACAGGTTCTTCTCAATGGGCATTGCAGAACAAGACGCTGTCGCCGTGGCCTCGGGCATGGCGCTGAGTGGCAAGATCCCTGTTTTCAGCACATACGGGGTCTTTGCTGCCCATCGTGCCAATGACCAGATCCGTATCTCTGTTTGCTATAACAACGTACATGTCGTCATCGGAGGTGCCCATGCCGGCGTATCGGTCGGCCCTGACGGCGCTACACATCAGGCGTTGGAAGACATTGCCGCGATGAGGGTGCTGCCCAACATGACGGTCATATCGCCTTGCGACGCCACTCAAGCCAAAATTGCCACCATGAAGGCCATCACCGAACTTGACGGACCTGTGTATGTCCGTTTCGGACGTGAGCCAGTGCCAGACTTCACTGCCGAGGACCAGGATTTCGAGATAGGGAAGGCCCAGCTGATGAGAGAAGGTAGCGACATCACCCTTGTCGCCACAGGACATGAGGTCTGGGAGGCTCTTAAGGCAGCCCACATGCTTGAGCACATGGGTATTTCCACAAGGGTCGTCAACATGCATACCATCAAGCCTCTCGACGGTGACATCCTGAGAAAGGCAGCCGACGAGACCCGTATGATCTTCACCGTCGAGGAACACCAGGCCGTTGGCGGCCTGGGTGGTGCAGTGGCGGAATACCTCTCCGAATGCCATCCAATCCGAGTTTACCGTATCGGCATGGAGGATTGCTTTGGCGAGTCGGGTCAGGCGTCGGCGTTGATGCACAAGTTCGGACTCGACTCGGCAGGCATCGTCAACCGAGTGTTGGAAGAGATCGCCAAAGACGACCTGTGTGTCTTTATCCCAAAGATGGACAAGCCTTTCTCCACTTATCCGAAGGGGCTGTATTGCTGCAAAGTGCTCTACGAAGGATATGACTATCACGACGATGCGTCCTTCGAGAACTGCTTCGACACGAGGGTTTACAATCACTATATCAGTTTCGGCAAACGTGGACAGGATGTCAGGGAGACGCTGGCCCGAGCCTTGCACGACCATTTTATTACGCATTCCTTGTATAAGTTACTCGACCAGTATGACGAGAAGATGGTCATCGGGGTCATGGGAGGACACGCCCGACGTCGCGACGATCCCCAATACCGTCAGATCGTCTATCTTAGCAAGAAACTCACCGAGATGGGGCGTCTGATGGTCACAGGAGGTGGCCCGGGTGCCATGGAGGCAACGCATCTGGGCGCTTACATGGCAGGCCGTCCCGATCATGAAGTGGAGGAAGCCCTGGCCATGATGATACCTTCTCCCACCTTCTGCGACGAGGGCTGGCTCCGCAGGTCCTTCGAAGTCATGGAACGTTTCCCGCTGACCACGGATTATCGAAGCCTCGCCATCCCGACATGGTATTATGGTCATGAGCCAACCGCGCCTTTTGCCACCGACATCGCCAAGTATTTCGACAACAGCGTCCGAGAGGATGGCATCGTGACAGTTGCCAAGGGAGGCATCGTCTATACTCCAGGTAGTGCCGGCACCATGCAGGAGATCTTCCAGGATGCGGGTCAAAACCATTATGAGAGCGTGGGTTATGCCAGCCCGATGATCTTCATGGGCAAAGACTACTATACGAATTATATGCCCGCCTATGCGCTGCTTAAGGATCTAAGCGATCGGGGCATCTTCAAGAACATGATCCTCACCATTTCTGACGACAACGATGAGATCATTGATGCCATCGTGCGGTTCAAGGAGGGACAATAAGCATGAGATGGAATACAAATACATTGTAATATGAAAAAAATACTATTTACTATTGTTGCCCTGATGCTGTCGATGATGATGACGGCAGGCAATTTCGTGATGATCTCCTATTCGGGTCGTGCCGAATTGGAGCGCTTGTTCGACGATCCAAATCTGACCGTGCATTTTTACACGGATTCGGAGGTTTATGCCACGGCAGGGCATTTCGATGCCTCTACAATGGTCTTGCTCGATAAGAACGCTTTCTCTGAAAACGAGACCTATTCCCTGGTGTATTGTCCTTTGTCAAATCAAAATTCTTATCTTGAAGAAAATCAAATTGATGCTATAATTCAATTAAAGGATTACTTTATAGCAAAAGGCTCGGCGAAACCTTTCAAGAACGATGGCGCCGTGGCCATCTTCAACAAAGAGGCACGCCTGCCGCAACTCACTCGCGATTTCCCAACAGTGACAGAGGAAGATCCACGCATACGCGAGATGATGAATCAAGTGAACATGGATTCGCTGGAAGCTACCGTACAGCATCTTCAAGATCTTAACAGTCGTATTTGGAACTCCACCAACGCTTTCACTGCATCAGATTGGATCGCAGGTAGGATGGAGGCGCTAGGGTTGGAGGTGGAGCAACAAGCCTTCTACGCCAACACATGGTTGGGCAGTGGCCAGGCTGCGCCGAACGTGATCGGCATTCAACGTGGCACGCTCTATCCCGACACCTACGTGGTCTGTGGAAGCCATTTCGATTCTTTCTCATGGGAATCCATGTATGGTAGTGGCAATGCTCCAGGTGCCGATGACAATGCCACGGGTGTTGCCAGTGTGCTCGAAAGTGCGAGAATCCTTACTCAATATGAGTTTGAATATTCCATTGTTTATTGCGCATACGGCTGCGAGGAAATGGGCCTTTATGGCAGCGAGGCCTATGCATCCCGATGCCAACAACAAGGTATGGACATCATCGGCTATTTCAACAATGACATGAACGGCTATCTCTATGGAGATCAGATACATATCGATTGCATCTATCCTAACAGTGTGGCACCCATCGGCAACTATTACATCAATGTAGGCAACGTCTATTTTCCGGAAATGCAAGTCCGTCACGTCAACTTCAACGAGGGCGACAGCGACCACACTTCCTTCAACAACCACGGTTACATGGGCATCTATCCTTTTGAGGATTACCAAAACTACAGCCCTTATATCCATACTCCAAATGATTTGATCGGCAACAGTGTCAACAGTTGGGCCATGTCGCAGCGTTACTGCCAGATGAACATCGGATGCCTGGCGGAGATAGCCAATCCGATTGGAGAGACGCCTGTGGTGGAATGCAATCCTCCTTTGGATTTTCAATTCCTTTTTCCGATTGACAGGGAGTTAAGTTATCTATATTTGTATTGGAGCGTTCCCGAGGAAGGTTCAACAGGAGAGCTTCTTCATTTCGATGTTTATCGCGACAATTCAGTCATTGCAACTTTGGAGTATGAGGCTCCCAATATCCATTACGAATACTGGGACACCATTACTATCGGTGAGCAAGCGGAATATTTCATTATGGCGGTTTATAGCGATGGTTGTGAAGCATCTTCCGATACTTTGATCGGTGAAGGTCAATGGTACAGTGTGAATGAAATGGACGTGGATCAAGCTCTAATCTATCCCAACCCCGTGGAAGGTGAGCTGACTATCCAAGCAGAAGGCCTCCAGCGTGTGGTGATCTATAATGCGATGGGCCAGCAGGTGGCTTCTGTTGAAACAAAGGAATCGGAATGCACCCTGTCTATGGAGGCCTATCCCAAGGGACTATATACCATCCGATTGATTACCCGTGACGGGGTAGTCGCTCGCAGTGTGGTCTTGAAGTAATACAATAAAAACCATTCAATATGAAAAAAACAATCTATCTATTTGCGTTGCTGCTGGTTTTTGCTTTTGCCAGCTGTGGTTCGAAAAAGACGCATGAAACGTCCAAGGCCAACAATGACTCCAAAGTGCAGGAACAACAAGCCGCTGAAGTCGGATCCGAAACGGTCAACCTTTCCGATTGTGACATCGTGTTCTTTGACAATGGCAAATTGAGTTTCTATGACTCAAAGAAACAAACAACTACTCCTTATTTATTTGAGAAGGACAGTGTCGTGAATTGTGTTTTCACACAAGACAACAAGCTTTATTACTGTGTCGCCGTTGACGATAAGATTTACCTGAGGTCGATTGATTTGGAAGAGAGTTCCCCACGGCCGCAACAGCTTATTGACTGGGGTGTGCCGTATGAGAAATGCGTCACTGAGACCTATGGCACCTGTTCACCGCTTTGCTATTATGCTGGACGTAATATGTTGGGGCTGTGGCATGAGTTCAGTTGGGATTCCTATTCGCTGACAGAACAGAAGCTCTACAATATCAACACGGAAGCCATTACCGACTGGGACTGGGAACAATGGGAGGAAGAGGAGTTGGCTAAGGCAGAAGAGGCTGAAGAAGAGGATCATGTCGCATTTGTCCGCGATGAGTTAAGTGAGTATCTCAGCACCATCGACTCCAACTATTATCTTACTGACGGCCTGGAACCTGTCTGTCTCACGGATCAGATTGAATACAGGAAATACATCTCCGACCCCGACTATTACGAAGGTCCCGAGTTTGAATTCGTCTCTTCGTCGCCCGACAACATGAAGGTGCTTTTCATGATCATTCTGGAGTGGGGCGATTTCCCGCACGGTATCTTGTGTGTTTCAAGCATTGACGGCAAGACACAGATTCCGCTTGAAGACACTGATTGCACTGGCTTCAACGCCCAATGGCTTGACGACGGATCGTTGGTCTATGTGGGTGAGGAGCCATTATCGCCTGATGATCCCGATTTTGATGAAAACTGGCATTACCGTGCCCATTGTATCAAACGGATCCTTCCCGATGGAACCACCGAGATCATAGCGCATTGTGGGGATTTCCAGATGAAGAGTTGGTGAAAAAGAAAAAGGGCTTCGGAAGAAGCCCTTTTTTTGGTGACCCGGCTGGGGCTCGAACCCAGGACCCCAACATTAAAAGTGTTGTGCTCTACCTGCTGAGCTACCGAGTCAACCTATTTGGTTGATTTGCGGCTGCAAAATTACACCTTTTTTTTCATTCCGCAAGGAATAATGACAAAATCTTTCAACCTCAATCCAAGACGCCTTTGCCCTGACGGACTATCATGGGTTCCTCCTCGGTGCAGTCCACCACTGTGCTGGCCACATGCTCACCGGAACCACCATTGATAACGATGTCCACCAGATCCTTGTACTTCTCGTAGATCTCCTCGGGATCAGTGAGGTAACGGCCCATTTCGTCTTCTTCGTCAACCAAGGAAGTGGTCATAATCGGCGATCCTAATTCCTCCACCAGATTGGTGATGATGGGCTGGTCGGGGATACGGATGCCTATGGTCTTTTTCTTGCTCTGGAAGATGCGCGGGATGTTATTGTTGGCATTCAGGATGAAAGTGAAAGGTCCGGGAAGATTCCGCTTCATCATTTTGTAAACCTCGTTGTTGATCGGCTTGGTGAACTCGCTCAACATGCTGAGATCGTGAAAGATAAATGAGAAGTTTGCCTTCTCTTTCTTGATGCCCTTGATACGGCAGACGCGATCCAATACCTTGGGACTGCGAATGCTGCCTCCCACGCCATAAATGGTATCTGTGGGGAAGATGATGACCCCGTCGTCCTGAAGACACTCCAAAATCATCTTGACATGCCTTGGATTGGGGTTCGTAGGATGTAACTCTAAAAACATCGGCTCTTTTTTTGAGCTGCAAAATTACAAAAACCAACGAAATGTGTACCTTTGCAGCCCGAAAAAAACACGGGAATATGGCTTTGACCTTGACAATTTGCATTGTGACTTGCCTTGCGATGATCCTGGGCGTGCTGTTTTTCCCAAAAATAAGGCTAGGCCACCTGTGTGTTGGGAGCTATTGGGTGATTGCTTTGTCAGGCGCTTTGCTGTTGCTCATTACCAAGCAAGTGCCGCTTGCCACGGTGGGAGGAGCCTTGGTCAGCAACGATGCCATCAACCCGTTGAAAATCCTGGTCCTGTTCATCTCCATGACCATCTTGTCGATCTATCTTGACGAGTTGGGATTTTTCCGTTACTTGGCCAACAAGACCTTGAAAAGGGCAGGACATAACCAGCTAAAGCTGTTCATCTACCTTTATCTCATCGTGTCGGTCCTGACAGTGTTTACTTCCAACGACGTCATCATCCTGTCATTCACGCCATTCATCTGTTATTTCGCTAATAATGCCAAGATCAATGCCATCCCATACCTTGCCACGGAGTTTGTCGCAGCCAACACCTGGTCGATGGCCTTTATCATCGGCAACCCGACCAACATCTATCTTGGGACCTCTCATGGCATCGGCTTCATGGAATACCTGGATGTGATGTGGTTGCCGACTATTGGTGCAGGTCTCACCGCATTCCTGATGCTTTATCTTACTTCGCGCAGACACTTGAAAGAACCTTTACGCGGTGAGGCGGAAGAGGTCGTCATCAAAGATCGGCTCAGCCTTTGGGTTGGCATCGTACACCTGGCATTTTGCACGGTGATGCTGGCCGTCTCTTCTTATCTTGGCATTGAGATGTGGCTTGTGTCGGCGTTGGCGGTGCTGAGTCTAATGCTTTGGTGCCTTGTCATCGACTTGAGTCGCCGTCATGTCCCCGATGAACTTCTCGCATGCATAAAAAGAGCGCCATGGCAGTTGATCCCTTTTGTGCTCTCCATGTTCGTCATGACCATCGTCCTATCGGAAAAAGGAGTGACGTCGGCCATTGGCAACTTCTTGGGATCCCAATACACCTCTTTTAAATATGGCATCAGCTCTTTCTTGGCGGCTAACATCGTCAACAACATCCCCATGAGTGTGTTGTTCTGCTCTGTCATGCAGTCATGTGATCCATCTGTGCTTTCCGAGGCGGTTTATGCCACCGTCATCGGTTCGAATATTGGCGCGTTCCTGACGCCTATCGGTGCGCTGGCGGGCATCATGTGGAGTTCCATCCTCAATGAGCACGGTTTGAGATTCGGCTATCTAAAATTCTTGAAAATCGGCGTAACTGTCGCTGTTCCAACGCTATTGGTTTCTTTGTTATTATTATCAGTTTTTTTGGTTGCGCCATAAAGAATTTTTATAGTTTTGCGCTTTCAAAAAACAGCAGACTATGGGAGGTTTCTTCGGTGTCGTTTCCAAACGACCTTGTGCCACGGATTTGTTCTATGGCATTGATTATCATTCACATCTTGGAACAAAACGTGCAGGAATGGTTACCCGTATCGGTGACCAGTTTTTCCGTTCCATCCATGACATTGAGAACACCTATTTCAGGACGAAGTTCTGTGATGAATTGCCAAAGTTCCAAGGCAACATGGGGATCGGTGTCATCAGTGATACGGATGCCCAGCCCATCGTGGTGAATTCACATTTGGGCAAGTTCGGTATTGTCACGGTAGCCAAGATCAACAACATTGATGAATTGGTGCAGCATTGTCTCGAAAACCGTCAACAGTTCACCGAGTTGAGTTCGGGTTGGACTAATCCGACGGAGTTGGTCGCCTTGTTGATCACGCAAGGGGAGGATTTCGTCGATGGCATCAAGAATGTCTATCAAAAGATCAAGGGTTCATGCTCCATGCTTATCCTTACTGAGGATGGCATCATCGCTGCACGCGATTTCTATGGACGTACTCCCATTGTCATTGGAAAGGACGACGACGGCTATGCGGTTGCCTTTGAGAGTCATAGTTACATCAATCTCGACTACACTACGGTGCGCAATGTGGGCCCCGGTGAGATCGTGAAGATCAGTGCCGATGGCATTGAACAGATGCTGGCTCCTCAGCCAAGGAAGCAGATATGCTCCTTCCTTTGGATTTATTATGGTTTCCCGGCCTCCGATTACGAGAATATCAACGTTGAGGACATGCGTTATCGTAATGGTTGCGAATTCGGCAAGGCTGACGATGTGGACGCTGACTATGTCTCTGCCATCCCAGACTCCGGCATTGGCATGGCAGTGGGCTTCTCCAATGGGAGACGGCTGCCTTACAAGCGTGGCGTGGTCAAATACACGCCGACCTGGTCGAGGAGTTTCATGCCTGTCAACCAAAGTCAACGCGAACATGTTGCCAAGATGAAGTTGATCCCCAACCATGCCTTGCTGAAAGGGAAGAGGGTGGTCTTCTGTGACGACTCCATCGTGCGTGGCACCCAGCTGAGAGACAATGTGAAGATGTTGTACGACTATGGCGCCGACAAAGTCAATGTAAGGATCAGCTGTCCTCCGCTGCTTTACGGATGTCCATTCCTCAACTTCTCGGCCTCTAAGACGGAATTGGAGCTGATTACTCGAAGAATCATTGAGCAACTTGAGGGCGACTCGACGAAGAACTTGGAGAAATATTGTGATCACAACTCATCCGAATATGCCGCCATGGTCGAAGAGATTCGCAAGCATCTTGGCGTGGACTCTTTGAAATTCAATACGATCGACATCCTTGAGAAAGCCATCGGCTTGCCTAAGTGCGAGATCTGCACCCACTGCTTCGATGGTTCGAGTTACGGTCATTGTTGAAAAAAGAATAGAATTCACTTGCCAATTCAATAAAAAGATGTACTTTTGCATCGGGTAAGTCTTATACGACCAGCTCCTGCTGAAATCCCCCAGGACCGGAAGGTAGCAAGGGTAGGTGGTTGTAGCGGTGCGATGTAAGTAGCTTACCCTTTTTTGTTTATCTTTGCAAAAACAACATCATGGACCTGTCAATTGTCATCCCGTTGCTGAATGAAGCCGAATCGCTTCCCGAGCTCGAAGCGTGGATTCGCCGTGTCGTTGAAAAAGAAAACCTCAGCTATGAGATTGTCTTCGTTGACGATGGCTCCACCGACAACTCCTGGAAGATCATACAAGATCTCGCCAAAAACAACCCCAACGTCCACGCGTTGCGATTCAGGAAAAACTATGGCAAGTCTCCGGCATTGAACGAAGGCTTCAAGGTGGTGCAGGGCGATGTGGTGATCACCATGGATGCTGACTTGCAGGATAGCCCCGATGAGATCCCAGAGCTTTACCGTATGATCAAGGAAGACGGCTACGATCTGGTCTCTGGATGGAAGAAGGTGCGCTACGACTCCAAGATGATGAAAAACATCCCTTCGAAATTCTTCAACTGGACCACACGCCGCATGTCGGGCATCAAGCTTCATGACTTTAACTGTGGTCTGAAGGCTTACCGTCTTGATCTGGTGAAAAGCATCCAAGTCTATGGTGAGATGCATCGTTACATCCCTGTCATCGCCAAGATGAACGGCTTCTCCAACATAGGGGAGAAGGTGGTCCATCATCAGAAACGCCTGTATGGTAAGAGCAAATTCGGAATGAGCCGTTTCGTGCGTGGTTACCTTGACTTGATCACGATCAACTTCATTTCGAAGTTCAGCAATCGCCCCATGCACTTCTTCGGGTTACTGGGTTCGTTGACTTTCCTTGCCGGTTTCATCATCGCCGTTTATCTTGTCTGTACAAAGTATTTTGGACACAGTTATATCGCGATGACCAGCCGTCCTTTGTTCTATCTTGGCATCTTGGCCATGATCGTGGGCGTGCAGCTTTTCAGCACAGGTTTCCTCGCCGAGATGATTACCTCGACACAAAGGGACAAGAGGGTTTATTCCATTGCGGAAAGGATTTGATGAGTTAGGAATTAGGAGTGAGGAGTTAAGCTTCGACCGAAAGAAATCCCTAACTCCTAACTTCTAACTCCTAACTCCTAACTTAATAAAGGTCATCTAGATTTCCATCGTAGCTGTCGCCACCGAAGGAGTCGCCAAACTCATTGCCGAATTCGTCAAATTCGTCCTCATCGAACTCGTCTTCAAATTCGTCGAATGGACTGTCATCTGGGATGTCGGCATTGTCCCAGTCGAAATCTTCTTCCAACTTCTCTTCGCTGAACTCATCGTTATCGTCCATGTCGTGCATGAAGGTGTCGATCTCTTCGTCGCTCATTTTGTCAAAGTCCATATCCAACAAGGCGGAGTCGCTGATGGCTCTTCCCAAGGACTTCAACTCGCGTTTCACGGAAGGGGAGACATAGAACTCGTCGATGTTCTCCTCACAATATTTGATGTATTTGGGGTCCTTCTCATAGACCTCGGCAATGGTCATCCCTTCGTACTTGCCGAAAGTGAAGACGGAATCAAGATCATAGAATTTCATAATCAGTGATTGATAAAACGTGGCAAAGATAAGTTTAATTTTTCATATCTTTGCTTAAAATTTCAAATATGACAAAACACATTTCCGACATCAAAAGAGCCATGGAAGGCTCTATACAGACTAAACAGCTGTTTCTTAGCGACAATGTCCTCATTGACAAGGTGGAAGACACCATCGACCTTTGTGTGGAATCGCTCCGCAAGGGTGGAAAGATCTGGTTTGCGGGCAACGGAGGGAGCGCCGCCGATGCGCAGCATCTGGCGGCGGAACTCAGCGGACGCTTTTATATTGACCGCAAGCCGTTGCCCGCAGAAGCCCTCCATGTCAACTCGAGTTTCCTTACGGCTGTTGCCAATGACTATGGCTACGACAGGACGTACGCCCGACTTATTGAGGGCTGTGCCCATGAAGGCGATGTGCTGGTGGCCATCAGCACATCGGGCAACTCGAAGAATATCCTTGAAGCTGCTAAAGTCGCCAAGTCGATAGGAGTGAAGGTTGTCGCTTTTACAGGGAGCAAAGGCGGAGAACTCCGACAGCATTGCGACCTTTTGCTGAATGTGCCAAGCGACGACACTCCCCGTATTCAGGAATGTCATATCTTGATTGGACATGTCATTTGCGAAAACATCGAAAAAGAGCTTTTCGGATGAACGTCAACTGGGATCGAACCATACAAGAAGACTGGTCGTTGTTGCTGGACCGTGATGGGGTCGTCAACAGACGCATCGTTGACGGATATGTCACGACTTGGGAGCAGTTTGAGTTTCTGCCTGGTGTGTTGGATGCCATGCGGGTGTTGGCGCAACGATTCAAGTACATCTTCATCATCACCAACCAGCAAGGGATTGGGAAGGGACTGATGACCATGGAGCAACTTGATGAGATCCATGACCGCATGTGTGCCGAAATTGAATGTCATGGAGGCCGCATCGATGGCATCCTCGTCTGTCCGCAACTGTCCACCGAACCTGACAATTATCGCAAGCCCAGCCCGAAGATGGCTTTCATGGCCAAGGAACTAGCTCCTGAAATGGATCTGCAAAAGTGTATCATGGTCGGTGATGGCGATACCGATGTCGAATTCGGTCGCAACGCAGGAGTCCACACGGTTTTCATTGGTGAAGAGCATCCCGATGCCGATGACAGCTTCCCTTCCTTATACTCTTTCTCACAAGCATTGACATTATGACACCCACCATCGTTTTCACAGTATTCGTCATCTATACTGCGCTGTTGTTCGTCATCGCGCACTTTACTTCGCGGAAATCCAACAACGACGCTTTCTTCAAAGGCAATCGCAAGTCTCCTTGGTTTGTCGTGGCATACGGCATGATCGGCGCGTCCTTGTCGGGGGTTACCTTCATGTCTGTTCCCGGTGGCGTCTATTCCGGGCAGTTCACCTACATTGGCATTGTGTTGGGCTATGTCATCGGCTATGCGGTCATCGCCCTCGTGCTGTTGCCGCTTTATTACAAGTTGAATCTCACTTCCATCTACTCCTATCTGGAGATGCGTTTCGGTGTGCATTCCGAGCGTACGGGAGCGGCGTTTTTCCTGCTTTCGAGGCTGTTGGGATCGGCCTTGAGGATGTATCTGGTGGTCTTCGTGCTCTATGAATATGTGTTCAAGGCTTGGGGCATTCCTTTCTGGGTGCCAGCCATTGTGTTCATTGTCATCATATTGCTTTATACCTTCAAAGGAGGGATTAAGACCGTGGTTTGGACCGATACCTTGCAAACCACATTCCTGATACTTGCTGCAGTGCTCACCGTGGTCTATATCACCAGAAATCTGGGGAGTGGCATCGGCGACATCTTGAAAGCAGCGGAAGCAGAGGGTTACACCAAGATGTTCGAGACAGATTGGACACACAATAAATTCTGGTTGAAACAGATCCTCAGTGGCGCTTTCATCACGATCACCATGACGGGTTTGGATCAGGATATGATGCAGAAGAACTTGACTTGTAAGAACCTGCGTGATGCGCAAAAGAATGTGATGACTTCATCGGGCTTGTTCATCCTTGTGAATCTTGTCTTCCTCAGCCTTGGCGCTGCCTTGATCTATTACGCACATCAGACGGGTCTGGCATTGCCTGTCAATGCCAGTGGGGTGGTGGTCAACGACAAGATCTTCCCATCGGTGGCGTTCTCGCTGAGTACCTTTACTGCCGTGGTTTTCGTCTTGGGTCTTGTCGCTGCGGGTTATTCCAGCGCCGACGGCACGCTTACCGCCTTGACCACGACTTTCTGTTATGATTTCCTTCATTTCGAAAAGAAAGGCTATAGTGAGCAGCAAGTGACAAGATACCGCAAGCTTATCCATGTGGCTTTCGCCTTGTTGTATCTGTTGGTGATCATCTTGTTCAGGCCTTTCCACAACGAGTCGCTCATCGACAAGGTCTTCGACATTGCCGGCTTGACGTATGGTCCGCTGTTGGGCTTGTACACCTTCGGGCTGTTCGTGAAAAACAGGAAAGTCATCGACAAGGCGGTGCCGTTTATCGCCATAGCATCACCTATCATCAGCTACCTGCTGAAGAGCTATTCAAAGGAACTCTTATGGGGCTATCAGTTTGGATTTGAGATACTGATCCTCAATGGGTTGTTGACATTCTTGGGCTTGTGGGCTTGCAGCCGAAAGGTCACTCCATCCCTAAGCTGACGATCTGTCCCGTCCTGGGATCCATCATCAATTTGGTCTTGGCAAGAGGAGCTAGCATGAACACGCCGTATTGTGCGATGGTCTCACGGCTTTCCAACAGTGTTTTTCCACCCATGCTTACCTTGACATTGGCGATCTCGGGAATGCGGTAAAACAGTTTGTTTTCGAGGCTTAGCGACTCCACTGCCGACTGGCTGGGTGAGTTGATGGTTCCAGTGGTCTGCAAGGAGATGAGTTGTACGGTGATGACATCGCCGTAACCAGATGTCCCGACGGTGAGTCCATCTTCAGATGAGAACTTGGCAACGCTTTGTGTTGTGACTTCCTTGTTGGGTGTGACATAGACGGTCTTGACGATGGTCTTGCTCAATTTCTTGCCAACGAACAGGCTAAGATAATCGTTTTCCATGGCATCCAAGTCGGCATACATCTGGCGATAGGTGTCGAGGGTGAAGGCTGTCTCCTGGAATCCTGTGATGAGTTTGAGTTTCTCTTCGCGGATCCTGTTGATCATGTCTGCTGCGGAACGGGCTGCCTGCTCTTCACCTCTGGCGTTCACTGAGCCGTAACGGAAGTTGAAGTTCTCTTCCTGGGAACATTCTTGAGGAATCGTTGGAGTAACGACGATATCGGGATCATAGGCGGGGCATTCCATTCCAACACCTTGTAGGATGCCTTGTGGGGTGAGACAGAAACTCGTGGTGTTGTCTTTCTTGGGTGTCATGGCGACGAAGAAGGTGGCTTGGGGATCTGGCTCCGCCTTGGAGGTCATCGTGACTCCTTTGAGCTCATATTCCTTGCTGTCTTCCATGACATAGTCTTGTGCGCCGATATAGTTGGCATACTGACTGTATGGGCCTTCCAGAAACTGGGTTTCCTCGATGATGAAATTCAGTTGCAGGACGGTGCGGGGCAAGGAGTAGTACAAGCCGTTTTGTTGGCCTGGCATGGCCGCCTTGGCGTGTGTGGTGACATATTGTGCAGAGGCGTTTCCAATTGCAAGGGCGGTCAAAGCCATGACAAGGAAGAGTTTTCTCAAGTGTTTCATGATTGGATGTGTTTTGTTATTTCCATACAAGGCTTCAAAAATAAGAAAAATATTCATAGTTTTGCAAAAAAATACGATGATGATTGCGTATCCATATAAAAAGGACCGTCGTTTCTTCTTGTTGGCTGGTCCTTGTGTCATCGAAGATGAGTCCGCTCCGCTTCGCGTCGCGGAACAGTTGGCAGAGACCTGTCAGCGCCTCGGAATCCCCTTTGTCTTCAAGGCTTCATACCGCAAGGCGAACCGTTCGAGGCTGGACTCTTTCACGGGCATCGGCGACGAGAAGGCGCTGAAGGTGCTAGAAAAGGTGCGTGAGAGCCTTGGCATTCCTGTCGTCACCGACATCCATGCCCCTGAGGAGGCCGCCATGGCGGCCCAGGTGGCGGACATCCTCCAGATACCGGCCTTCCTGTGTCGTCAGACCGACTTGCTGGTGGCCGCCGCCAAGACGGGAAAGGTAGTGAACGTCAAGAAGGGGCAGTTCGTCTCCGGCGAAAGCATGGGCTTCGCCGTCGAGAAGGTGCGCCGATCAGGCAACGACAAGGTGATGCTCACCGAGAGAGGATCCATGTTCGGATACCAGGACCTCGTAGTTGACTATCGTAACATACCGGTGATGCAAGGCTTCAACGTGCCGGTCGTGCTTGACGTGACCCATTCGCTGCAACAGCCAAACCAGACCTCTGGCGTCACTGGTGGACGTCCGGAGCTGATTGCTGTCATGGCCAAGGCAGGCATCGCTGCCGGTGCCGACGGCATCTTCATGGAGACGCATCCCGATCCAGCTCACGCCAAGTCCGATGGAGCCAACATGTTGCCTCTCGACAAGGTGGAGCCGTTGCTGCGTCAGCTTATCGCCATCCGCGAGGCGTTATGATCTTCTTGGCTTTTCGGGACCTGTCCGCCTGACGATCTCGCGGATGGCGTCGAAGCCTTCTTTTACGGGAAACATCGGGAAGGTGTGGAACATGCCATCGTATTCTTTTGCAAATATAGGTCTTCCCAGTTGTTGGAGCTTCTCAACCAGCATCTCCGCATCCACCTTCAGGATCTCGTGTCCACCGTAAACCAACACGGTGCGTTCGGGAAGGCAGGTCAAGTCTCCATAGATGGGACTGGCCCAAGGATGGTTGGCGGGGAGGTCGCCTCTCCAGAGATTCATCAAGGTCTGAATCCGATCCAACTTGAGCATGGTGTCAAGTGGCTGAATGGCCATCATCTGGTCAACACGAGGATAGGTGATATCTACCGAAGGGGAGACCATCACTAGTCCATTGATGGGAGTCCATCCTCGGCGATGGATCTCCTGCGCCATAGTCAAGGCTATGCAAGCCCCTATGGAGTCGCCCATGAGGATCACCCGTTTTGCCTTTCTTGGAAGCACCTCGCGCTCGTAGAAATCCATCATGACCTCCATATTGAAAGCACACTGGTATTCGGGTGCCTTGGGGTAGATGGGCATGAGGAAGACGTCATGGGTCCTCACAGCAAGGTCATGCACGAAACGCCAATGGAAGAAGACGGGCTGATAGATGCAGGCACCGCCATGGAGATAGAGGACAAGGCCGTCGCCGCCCTTCGGATAATGAGGGGTGGAGAATACTTGCATGTTGAATCCGTTGGCGGCTTTGAAGGAAGTCTCCGAGAAACTCTTTTTGAAATAACGGGGGACTCTGACGGGTTTACGGTTGATGTTACGGCAAAGCTCCAGCTCCTCCTGCACCTGCTCGGGCGTCGCATCCCGAAGCGAGGAGAACATCACCTGTAGGTATCGGTCGGTGAATCGTTTCCCTGGACTGACAAAACCGTCACTCATCTTACACCTTTCTTTGGAATATCTTCAGATCAAACAGGGGAGCGGCGGCGATGATATGGTCGAATATGTCGCTTTGGATCTCCTCGTATTTGGTCCATTCCTTGTCCATGCTGAAGGCATATACCTGCAACGGGATGCCGAACTCATTGGGCTGCAACTGTCGGACCATCATGGTCATGTTGTGGTTGAGCTTGGGATTGGCGTTGATGTATGCCAGGATATAGGCTCTGAATACACCCAGGTTGGTCTGTTGGCGGCCGTTGAGGACGTTGCTGGTATCGACCTTGTTGGCTTTGTTGTATTCAGTGATGTCTTCTTCCTTTTGGTCGATGTACTGGCTGATCCTCTCGATGCCTCTGAAGCGTTCGATCATCTCTGGAGTGCAGAATTTCACCGATGAGACGTCGATGGTCACACTTCTCATGATACGGCGACCGCCGCCTTCCGACATGCCCCTCCAGTTGGTGAATTGGTTGGTGACCATGGATGAGGTCGGGATGGTGGTGATGGTGTTGTCGAAGTTCTGCACTTTGACAGTGGTCAGGTTGATCTCCGTCACGGTGCCGTCGGCCTGCCCCATGACAATCCAGTCGCCGATACGAAGCATGTCGTTGATGGTCAGCTGTATGCTTCCGACGAATCCCAGGATCACGTTCTGGAATAGCAGCAGCAACACTGCTGAGAGGGTTCCCAAGCCGATGATGACAGAGCTGACTCTCTTGCCCATCAGGAAGGAAATGATCAAGAGGACACAGAACACGATGAGGATGATCTTGATGGTTTGCACGACGCCGGTCATGGGCTTCATCTTGGCGGTTTGGTGCATGTTGTAGATGTCGTTGCCGGCATTTACTATGGAGAACAGCACCATGGTGATCACCACGATGATGTAGATGATGCAACAGTTGAACACAAAGTGTTGTATGTTGGGGAAGCTGGGCAGCACATCGGCGTAGTATTTCATGGCCAACACTGCGGGAATCAAGAGACAGAGTCGCATCAGCACCTTGTTGTTGATGATCTGGTCGTCGTATTTTGATTCCGTTTTCACGATGACCTTGTACACCGTTTGCTTGATGATAAATCGGGAGAGGTAGAGCAGCAGGACGCCGAGGACCAACAGGACAACAAAGGAGATGCCTTGTGACAGCGCAACCGCGTAGTAGTCGCTTACGCCCATGCTCTTGAACAGGTTGTACAATAGTTCGATGAGTTTGGTTATCATGGATATCGGTTTTTTTTGAATTACACTATGACGTTGAGTGAGAGTGGGTTGATCTTGATATGCAGGTCCTTGTCAAACATGATGGCTTCACCGTCGATGTTGACCACGGCGGGTTCTGGCCTGACAATCACCGCCGAGGCCGTTTGGATGATGTCCACTTTGGGTGCCTTGTCCATGTGTTTGCTGATAAAATATCCTCCGACGATGGGCAACTCCAAGGCGTTGGGTTTCCTGACGATGCAGAGGTCCACCAATCCGTCCCACAACGAGGCTTTCGGGGAGATGGGCACGTCGTAGCCCATCTGGTTGGAGTTGGCGAAGGAAATGAAGAAGGCATCGGTGGTGAAGGAGCGGTCGGGAAGTATGATGGTATATGTCTTTTCATGCAAGGTGAAGTAGTTGCGGACGATGTACCGGAAGTAGGTCTCGAAACCCCGACGGGGGTCTTTTGCGTAGTCGTCAGCCACTTGGGCGTCGTAGCCGGTGCCGCCGATGCTGATGAAAGGCTTCTCGTTCACCAGTACCGTGTCGATCTGGCATACCGCTTTGCGGTTGATTCGTTCCAAGGCTTTGACGGGGTCGCGTGGGATGTCCAGGCAACGTGACAGCCCGTTGCCCGAGCCGCAGGGAAGGACTGCCAAGGCAATATCGGTGCCGATGAGGCAGGTGCCCACTTCGTTGATGGAGCCGTCGCCTCCGGCGACGGCGACAATGTCATACAGCTGTTCTACAGCTTCGCGTGCCAACTCAACGGCATGCCCCGCATATTCTGTGACATGGAGGTCGTAGATGAACCGGCTGCTGTCAAGATGCTGCTCAATCTGTTCCGGCAACTGTGTCCAATGTGTCTTGCCAGCAATCGGGTTGAGGATGAATCGTATCTTCTTCTTGTTCATGCAAAGCCTCTTTGTCAATATACAATTGATTAAATATCAGTCTGTTGTTGTATTCTTGAAGCCGTTCCCTCAGCATCTTGGAGAGATCGGGGCATTGGATGCGGTCCACGAGGTTGTCGTTCAATCCGCGGTCGGCCTGTATGTTGAACACTCCGATGGTATGCTTGCCGTCGGATTGGATCAAGTAATGTCCGTCGCTATATTGGTAGGTCTGGTTCAGATAAGCGATGAAGGAAGGTTCCGTGAGGGAGTCGAAGACGTTGCGTCCAAAGGAGAACACCGTGTCGTTCACGCCCAGGGCAGAGAGGATGGAGAGGTTGAGGTCAGCCTGCTGCACGAGTTCGTTGCTCTGTTGGGCAGGTATCCGCGAAGGCATGAAGAACGCGATGGGAATGGAATACATGCCCCATAGGTTGCTGTATTCTGACAGGTAATGCTCGGTGTTGGCATGGTCTGAGGTGATGACAAACAAGGTACTGTCAAACCAAGGCTGTTGCGAGGCCTCTTCGAAGAAGTCGCGCAAGGCACAGTCGGCATAATAGACGGTCTTCTCGAATCCGCTCCACAGGTAGGCTTTCTTGGGCAGCTCGAAGCCCTTGGGAAGGGTATAGGGATGATGGGAGGAGAGGGTGTATACCACAGATGCGAATGGCTGTGGCATGGAACCGACTTGATGCAGGAAATACTGGAGGAAGGGACCGTCGAAGATGCCCCAGCGACCGTCAAAGTCATCGTCGTTGCCATACTCGTTTCGTCCATAATAATCGTCGAATCCGGCGTTTTTCGCATAGACGTCGAAATTCATGGTTCCGTTGTTGCCCCCATGGAACATGGAGGTGTGATATCCGTGAGCCTTCAAGGTGTTGCCTAGGCCGTCCACCTTGTTGCTGAAATAGGGAGACGAAGTCAGATCCACCTCCATCAACGACGGGATGCCGGAGAGGAGCGAAGGCAAGGCCTCGATGGATCGACGGCCGTTGGCACGGCCGTCGAAGGTGAGACTCTGCGCCAACAGTGAATCCAGGAAAGGCGTCAGCTGATACCGACGGTCCTTGTTATAATAGGTGATCATCTCCTGACCGAAGCTCTCAAGTACCAAATAAACCAAGTTGGGAGCGTACTCCAGACTGTCGGTGACGAAACGGTTTGCAGCGGAGGAAAAATGAACGGGAGAGAAGGTCATTTCCTCCGGCTCATAGTAATGCACCTCGCTTAACACCTTGCTTGTGGAACTCTTCACCATCGAGAACGGCGTGTTGATGACAATAGGGACGTTCTGTGAATCGGCATATTTCAATGCGGTCATCAGGTTGACAGGCTTCGACTGCAGTCCGCCGCGACAGGCAAGAGGCGTGAGCAATGCCATGACCATCAGCGAGATCCATTGGATGAAATACCAACGGTTGGTGATGACAGCGGTTTCTTGTCGCAAGGGGGTTCTGCGAACGACCACCACAAGGACCAACACCAGTAGCAAGGTCAAAACCAACATGTACCAGTAATCGACGAAGACCTGCCCGATGATGGGGCCGATGTTCTCGTCAGAGTTTCCGAAAAACTGGAAGAACTCCGAGGTCATGCGCTTGCCGATAAAGCGGAAGTAGATCACGTCAATCATGTTGAATAGCAAGATGACGGAGTTGACCAGTACATAGTAGATGTTCATGATCCTTTGGAAGCCCCTTCGATAGATGAACTTGAAGGGAAGGCAATAGTAAAGGATAACGGGAATGTTGGCGTATGCGATGACTACCAGGTCGAAACGCATCCCTACAAAATACAATCGGAACGACTCGCCCAGACTCAGATGGTTGAAGAAGTCGAGGTTGAAAAGATAGATCAGCCAGCGGCTTAGCGAAAACAGGAGGAGGACGATCAATAGCCTGATAATCAAAGTGATCAGAGGAATATGGAGTCGTTCTTTATTCTTTTTGGAGGCGTAATAGTTCATCGCAAACAATTCAATATAAGAATGCCTGCAAAAATAGTTTTTTATCTTCAATGGGCAATTGCATTTCGACAAATTGTCGTATATTTGCTTTTTAAACGAATCCAAATGAAAAAGACAGGTCTTCTTTTCCTCTTGTTTCTGCTGGCGGTCTCGGGACGCGCCCAGGAGGTGTTTCCACAGTATCCCTCACCGCTCGACATTCCCATTTATTTGAGTGCGACTTTCGCTGAGCTTCGCAGCAATAGTTTCCATGCCGGTGTTGACATCAAGACCCAAGGCGTGGAGGGAAAGAACGTCTATGCTGTTGCCGACGGCTATGTCAGCCGAATCGGTGTTTCGCCATACGGATATGGCAATGTCGTCTATATCACTCACAACGACGGCTTCACTTCGGTGTATGCCCATCTTCAGCGTTTTAACAAGGCCATCGCCAAGTATGTGAAAGACTATCAATACCGTAACAAGTCGTTCTCGGCGACCATCTATCCCTCAAAGGAAACGTTTCCTATCAAGGCGGGCGACTTCATCGGCTATACTGGCAATTCGGGTGGCTCTGGCGGGCCGCATCTCCACTATGAGATCAGGCATACGGCAAGCGAGAAACCGGTCAACCCGCTCTATTTTGGATTGAATGTGGCTGACGATGTGCGACCCAACATCAAAGGCATTTCGGTTTATCCGGTTGACGACACTTCGACAGTTGAGCGCAACGACCAGCCAATCTATTGCACCGTGGAGGGTAAGAAAACCAATTATATGCTTAAGGACAGGGAATATGTCTATGCTAACGGTCGCATCGCCTTTGGCATCAATACCGACGACCAAGTGGGCACTTCGCCCAACAAAAACGGCCCTTATACCTATGAACTCTATCTTGACGATGTGCTAAGCTTCAAGTTTGAATGCGACAGCTTCTCCTATAGCGAGCCGAAATACATCAATAGCCTGATCGACTACAAACGCTACAAAGAGAAGGGAAATCGCTACGTTCGCACGGAAGTGGATCCTTTCAACAAACTCTCCATGTATGTAGTGAAAAAAGGTGTGGTCAAGGTGGAGGAGGGCGATACGGTAAGGGTGTGCTTCAAGATCACCGACTATGCAGGTAACGTTTCTTCCGCATCGTTTGGCTTAGTTGGTACCGAGCCTGTCACCGTCGAGAAGGAGCCGCTGTCACGTAGCCAGTATTTCGTAAAAGCCGATGGGAGTCTCAATAACAAGATCGAAATCGAGGACTTTCAAGTAAACACGGAGAAGGGTACACTCTTCAGGGACACTTGGATGAAAACGGGTGCCGCCGATCCCAAAGGATGTTGCTCACGCTGCTATCGCTTTGGCGAGGACACACAAGCTGTCTTCAAGCTTTTCAAAGTCCGTATCAAGCCCAATGAGAAATGGGCCAAAAACTCTAAAATGTTCATCGCATATTACGACAGCAATGGCAAAGTTTCGTCCCTTGGAGGCAAGATGTGCAGCGATGGTTACATGGAGACCTCTACACGGAACCTCGGCCAGTATGCCTTGAAGATCGATTCAATTGCGCCTGTAATCAAATCGTTGAATTTCAAAGAAAATGATACAATTACTTCTAGTAATACTTTAAGATGTAAAATCAGTGATGACATGACGGGCATCGAGACTTATGACATGTATGCAAACGACCAATGGCTGCTGGGACAGTACGATGCCAAAAACGATTTGCTGTATTATGAAGTTGACAGTCATCTCAAAGCAGGCAAGAACTGCGTGAAGATCGTTGTGAAGGATGCTGTGGGAAACAAGACCACAAAACAAGTCAATATTTATAAAAAATAATTTTCATCCACTTGTAGATATTTAAATAATCTCTATATTTGTAGAATTATTTAAAATATTTGCATGGAATGAATAATAGAGAAGCATGGGAGCGGTATGAGCCCTCCAGTTATTGCGAATCCATCCTTGACAGAAAAGGGGACTATTCGGAAGCGGTTTACTATTTGCTGAAAAAGCGTTTGGCTAGAGCGCTTCGCAGAGTCTATGACAATCATGGCTTTGGCCTGGTTGACGAGTTTGAGGACACCATCGATGATTTTTATCTCTATCTTTATGAAGGCAATAGGACTGTGTCGCAACAGCCGTTCTCCATCCTGGAACGTATTCGTAATAGACAAGCATTCTTCGGCTGGGTGTTGAGTACCTATCGCAACTATTTGTTGAATCGGGCCAAGGAGATGGAACGGGAGAAAGACGTCTTGTTCAATGCCATGATACATGCTAGGGAAGACGAGAAGGCCCTGACTGAGGAAGCCATGACGCATATTTTGTCAACTGCCATTGCATACGCCGATCAGCAGTTCATTGTCCGCAACCGATTCATCTTTTATCGTATGCTCCTGTCGTTGCTCGACCATCGGATGGCGATTCCGCAAGAGGAGATGGCCAAGGCGCTTGGAATGCAGGCTGTTACCTATAGGGTGTGCGCCAAAAGGCAAAAGGACCGTTTCTTGGTTTATGTCACCTTGTTGGAGGCAGGCGAGACCTTGGAATTGAATCCCTGGCATCGGGCGATGCGCAACCGGATCCTGCTTCATTTTGACAGTCTATACGAGGTGCTGATGGAGTACTATCTTCAGGCCCTGGAGGCACTTCCGAGTTCTCTTGAGATCCAACGGTTGCGCATGGAGTTCGGAAGCATGACAACGCCGATGGTGCATGAGGAAACGTCGTCATACGGCGAGTTGGCACTCACAGCTAATGGTTTGTATTTGAGAATCAGGAGTATTGGTCAAACGTTAGCTTCCTGTGGGTAGGTTACTTCTTCGAGGAAAAGGGCATGGGCGGGTACCGACTCCCCGGCGGCGCATCGGTCTTTTTTTTCAAGGACGTCGCGGAACTCCCCAAGCGTCATCTTTCCTTTGCCAACCTCAAGCAGGGTGCCCACCACGGCCCGCACCATGTTGCGCAAAAACCTGTCAGCCTTGATGCGAAACACCAACAGACCGTCTTGCTCAAACCAGCGTGCTTCCATGATGTTACAGTTGTTGGTCTTGACCTGGGTGTGGAGTTTGCTGAAGCTGGTGAAGTCCTTGTACTCAAAGAGGAGGTCGGCAGCCTGTTGCATCCTCTCGACATCCAATGGCCCGAAAAGAGCGAAGGCGTCGTCTTGATGAAAGGGATTTTTGCTTTGTGAGATGTAGTAATGATAGGTGCGTGAAAGGGCGTCGAAACGGGCATGGAGGTTGGGATCGACTTCCCAAATCTTGAAAACCACGATGTCGGATGGCAAGAAGACATTCAGTCGGTAGGCCAGTTCCACACAGTCGTCAATAGGATCTTCCAGGTCGAAGTGTGCATAGAAACTACGGGCATGGACTCCAGTGTCGGTGCGACCGCATCCCGTGAGGTGGACTGGCTGACCGAGCTTCAGTCCAAGACAACGCTCCAATTCAGCTTGGACGCTGGGCGCATGGGGCTGGATCTGCCATCCGCAGTAGTTCTTTCCGTTGTAGGCTAGATGGATAAAATACCTTTTCATGACGCAAAAATACAAAATAGCGTATCTTTGCCAACAAAAACATAGCCATGAGAACGAGTTTTTTATCTGACGATACCATTTGTGCCGTTGCCACCCCGCCTGGCATGGGGGCGATCGCCGTGGTCAGGATATCGGGCCCGAAGTCGCATGAGATCGCATGTGGCCTGTTTCAACGAAACGGACAGCCCGTCTCGATGGAGAAGATCAAATCCCACCACAGTTACTACGGAAACATCGTTTTTCCTGCTTCGTCGGAACATGCTGGAGAGCTTCTTGACGAGGTGTTGGTGACTTTCTTCAATGCCCCACATTCCTTTACCGGCGAAGACGCCGTTGAGATCAGCACGCATGGATCCATATACGTTCAACAGCGGCTGCTGGAGCTCCTCGTTGAACAGGGCGCACGTATGGCCATGGCTGGAGAGTTTACGCGACGTGCGTTTGTCAACCGCAGGTTCGATCTGGCACAGGCGGAGGCTGTGGCCGACATTATCGCATCCCAAAGCGAGGCTGCACACCGTCTTGCCATGAACCAACTCAAAGGTGGGTTCTCAAAGGAACTGCAAACGCTTCGTTCAGGGTTGTTGGAGATCACCTCCTTGATGGAACTCGAGCTGGACTTCTCTGAAGAAGACGTGGAGTTTGCCGATCGAAGCCGACTGAGATCATTGCTGGATAAGACCCAAAACCATGTCAAGCGTTTGACGGATTCGTTCCGTTGGGGTAACGCCATCAAGAACGGGATTCCTGTTGCCATTGTGGGTGAGACCAACACTGGGAAATCGACTTTGCTGAATGCACTCTTGGGAGAGGACCGTGCCATCGTGTCGGATATCGCCGGCACTACCCGCGATACCATCGAGGAGGTGATGAACCTCGATGGCATCCTGTTCCGTTTTATCGATACGGCAGGCATTCGCGAGACGGAGGAGACCATTGAAAAAATTGGCATCGAACGGACTTTCCGCAAGATCCATGAGGCGGAGATTGTCCTTGGCATGGTTGACATCACCCAAGGGTTGGAAGCCATGAAAGCGGCGGCTCGTTTCATCCTCAACAAGGCCGATCCCGCGCATCAAACGCTGGTCCTGTTGTTGAACAAGTCGGACCGTTGTCCCGACACCGCCGCTGAGGCCATCGATGAGATCAAGAACATGGTCTGTGAGACATTGGGAGATGATGCCGCCCATGTGTATATCCAGACGCTCTCTGCCAAGACAGGCAATGGAATGGACGCTCTTCGACAGACTTTGAAAGAGATTCAGCAGCGTTGGCGTGTCCACCAAAATGAGACGTTGGTGACCAATGTGCGGCATTACGAGGCTTTGAGCCATGCAGGCCAGAGCTTGGATGCCGTGAGGCGCGGCCTTGACGACGGGCTGCCTACCGATCTCGTAGCCCAAGACCTGAGGGAAGCGCTTTATTACCTTGGATCCATCACAGGTGAGATCACCACCGAGGAGGTGCTCGGATCCGTCTTCAGCCGCTTTTGCATCGGTAAATAGATAAAAAAATCCAGGGGGCGGAACGCCCCCTGGATTACATTCCCTTACGGCTTATGGATTATCTGACCACGATCTTCGTGGAAGTCATGCCTGTAGCATGTTGCAAGGTGACGACATACACGCCTTCGGAGAGGCTGTGATTAATGTGTGCATTGCTGTTTGCTGCAATGCTCTTGTGCATCACCGGCTGGCCGAGGACGTTGTAAACGGTCATCACGAGACGGCTGTCTTCACCATTCTCGACAGTGATCTCTTGGTCGGCATTCCAGACCTTCACGTCCATGGATGCCACCTCTTCAACACTCCACTCGGTGAGGTCGATGAAGAGAGGCTGGTCAAGACCGCCCGTCGGGTTGACTGTGTTGGTAACGCCCCAGAGGCCGTCTTCGGAGTAATAATCGTTGATGACATAGCTCTCCAAATCCAGTATCCAGATAGCAAAGACACCATCGGCATTGTCGTTCGGGAGGATGCCTCCAAAGTAGCCGTTCTTGCCAGAGACTTCCTCTTGATAGAAATCGGCATATTGGTTGATTCCCGTGTAGTCTATGCCAGTGGCTTCGATGCTTGTTGAGTAAATGGGACGCATGTCATCATCGTTTGAGAACAACATCGCAAACGACATGGGCGCCTCTTCCGACTTGGCATAGAAGGCGGTGCCTTGGTTGGCGCCTGATTCCGTACCGAAATTCAACACGGTTGCATAGTCGGTGGTCGTGAAGACATGGTTCACTGCCGTGCCGTCATGACCGTCATTGATACGAATACGCAGATAGACGTGGTTGCCTGGTGTGAAACGGGTGTTGGCTGTCGGCTCGTTGATGAACCAAGCAAAGCCCATTCCATATTCGTCGGTCGTAAACTCACCATAGCCGCCTTCTGAGGAGAGGCTGGGGCTGGTGGTGCGGTAGAAGCCGTCAGGATTGGCATAGATCACATTGCCTGCGCCAGCGGTCTCGGGACCGTCGTTATCGTCCACTAACTGGTTGACATAACGGTAGGTGGTATTGGGCTCAAGGTTCTCGATATAAACGGCGATGGCAACCGGGACACGGTTGTTGTTCGAGCCGTTGTTGCCTTGGATATACATGGGCATGAATTCCTCGATAAAGGGCTGGTCGGCACTCAGTACCTCACCGGAGAGGGCAACCTCAATACTGACTCCTGAGGGTTCCTCAATGTTGATGACGGTGCTGTATTGTCCTATCTCGTCTCCGTTCAACCTGACATAGATTGTTGTGGGTTCTAGTTGCAGCGTCTCATCCAATTCAATGGAGAGGATGTGATGGTATTCCTCACCGTCAAGTGACATCTCGAAATCGTTGTCGCCAAGGGTAAGGTACACAGAGCCATAGCCGCCACCAGGAAGCGGTAGGAAGTACCCACCGCTCAGTTCAAAGGTCTGAGCTCCAGATGGGCCTTCACCAACGATGTGGCTGAATCCACTCAAGGCATTCGGCGTTGCAACGAGGTATGGGTCATTGCTGCTGCCACCGCTGTAAAGCGTGATGTCGTCAACTTCCCAGCCTGCGGCGGCATCTTCCGTAGAGGTGTATCTATAGCCGATGTAGCAGTTGCTTCCGCTGAAGGCATCCAACGAAAGCTCACCTGTTTCCACCCAGTTCCAGCTGCCTTGTGAGAGTGCGCAAGCAATGGGTTGCCATGTTGCGTTGGTGGGATTCTGTCCGTCATAATCGTTGGAGAAATAGACTTCGATGTTGGGACCGTTGTAGTTGCGTGCGGTACGGAAGCTGAGTACGGCTCCTGGGTTGGCGTCAAGGTCGAAGGCGGGAGAAATCAGCCAGTCCTCGGTGGCGCCTTGGTTGTAGGCATTGGCGTATGCATAATGGTTGCCACTGTATGAGCCGATGGTCCACTGTGGCTCGCCATACACGCTGACTTCCGTCCAGCCGTTCCAGTCGCCTTCCCAATCTTGGTCGAAAAGAATTACCATGTTGTCGCGAATGACATACTCTGCACTGACCACAGCGCTGGGGTTATAGTCGTCCTTTTCGGCGTATGCCCAAAGAGTCATGTCGGAAGCGACAAGGATAGGAGCCTCGTATGCTGTCCAAGGTCCTTCTTCGGAGACGTTGCTGAAATAGATGACCGCTCCTTCGGTGGCACACTGCAACGACACTTCCTGGGCTTCGTAATAGACACCGGCTTCAGGTGAGAATACGGGAGCACTCACCGTAGGAGTAACGCTGGTGCTGTTAACGAAAATGTCGAGGTAGAAGTTATAGTTGGCACCGTTGCCATTGGTCATGTTGGAAGTGGAGTAGGGACCGAAATTGTGGTTGGTGTTCAACGCAGCAGCCCTATTGGTGACATTGCCGTTGATGATGTTGAATCCAGCGTAGTTGGAGACCATCACACCCGTGTCGATGGAGACGCCTTCGTTGATGCTCCAAGCGATGTTGTCTCCTCCAGTGGCGAAGTTGGTGCTGGAAGAATAACCCAGTACGGATCCACCAGTGTTGGTAAAGGTGTATTTATCGCCTACGATGCCCAGAGTCCAAGCAAAAGTTTCGGCATTACCGCTGATTTCAGAAGGCAAGACTTCATCAGCGCCCGACGTCGTGGAGGTGAAGAACACCCCTTCGGGCTTGCCGCTGGTGGAAGCAGTCATGGCATAGTAACAGTTTGTGTTTTCGTTGTCGTATCGGGCGGCGATGATGATGCGGTTGCCTTCAGCCAACTCACTGATACTGTGGATCCTTCTCCAGTCATTGTCACCTGGAGTGCCTTGCTCGTGGACGCTTCCAGAGCAGGTGGCCACCACTTCGTCAGCTCCTTCAGAGGTGACGGAGATGCTTTCGTTGTTGTATTGTCCTAAGGCAAGACCTTCTTTCAAACGTACATACACTGTTGCTGCGTTAACTTCGCCATCCACAGGGAAGAAGACGATTGCTTCAGCAGGCATGAACTGAGTCCCTGAAGCCAACGAGATCTCATAGTGTTCTGAAGCAGCCACCCTGATGTTGCCACTGAGGTTGGTGCCATTGACAGAGAGCGTCTGTTCGGCAGATGGGCCCTGGCCGACAACATATTCGAATCCTGAAAGGGCGTTGGGCGTAACAGCAATAGTAGGACGATGGGTGTAAGTCACATCTTCGCTGTTGCGTACCAGGAGTTGAGGCGCATTGAAGCAACCAACCACACCAGTTACTGTGACGAAGTCACCCACGACAAGGCCGTCAACAACAGGCATCTTGTAGATGTTTATCTGAGCGTCGCCTTGAGTGATCTGCGAGTTGCCATTGGGATTGATGCTTCTGATGGTTGCATTGACGATGCGGACACGGGTCGATTGCAACATGTTGTCACCTTGGTAGTCGGCTTGGAGCTGTGCGATGGTCTTGTTCTTCAACGGTAGCGTGTTGCCCGACGAAAGGATCATGAACACATTCTCATTGTTGCCATTGATGCCCGAGAGTTCCACAAGGCCTGAATAGACGGTCTTCTTTCCGTAGCTGCGCACACGGTCTCCAACAGCCAAATTGGCGGGAATTGTATTGTTGTTTAAATAAAGCACGATGCCTGCCGTTTTGTCTTGGACATAGACGTTGCGGTTGTCGATCATGGTCACGATGCCTTCAACCGTGGCATATTGGTTGTTGGCAAGCTGACGTGCCTCGGCGATGGTGATTGGAGTGAGGATCTCGTAAGTGGCGCTGGCGACATAACTGTTCATCCAGTTCAGTCTCATTCCTATTGCTTTGATGGTCATACTTTGATCCACTGCGATAGGAGCCGTATAGACCGGGCTGCTTTCTGTTGGATCGGTGCCATCGGTGGTGTAATGGATCACGGCACCTTCCGTTTCACAGGTGATGGACACCGTTTGAGGAGTCATGTAGGCTCCAGAAGCTAAACTCAATACTGGAGTTGAAACCATGTTGCTCATGGTGACCGCTCCGCTCAATGACAAGGAAACTTCATCTTCACCGCTTGTCACCGTGACGTTTGAAGTATAGTTGTCCATTGTAAGATCGGCTACCATGCGTACATAAAGGGTGGTCTCCTCCAAAACGCCACCCGTAGTCGTCAAGTTCAACGAAGCCGTATAGGTACCTTGTGGGGTGAGGCTTAGTTCAAAATACTGTACGGCTGATACCGTGACATCAGGAGCCAGATACTGTCCGCTGACGGTGAACGATTGAGGGACTGACGGGCCTTCGCCTTGTTCGTATGTAAAGCCTTGGAGGCTCATGGGTGTCACGAACAGGTTGGCATTCAGTGCCAAGACGTCGGCGGCGCTTGCCACGCGAAGTTGAGGTGCGTTGAAGTAGCCGATCACTGCGGTGACGTTGACATGGCTATTCGCTTCGATGTCAGTCAAGGCGGGAATCCTATAGATGTTGATGCTTTGGCCTCCCTGGGTCAGTACGGTGTTGCCGGAGGTGTTGATGTCGCCGATGACGGCATCCTGAATCATGACACGGGTGCTTTGCAGCAGGTCGGCACCGCCAATGAGGCATTCTTCGACGGTCTTGACTGCCAAGGGCAGGGTGTTCCCAGAACTAAGCACTTGGAAACAGGCCTCGTCGCCGCCGTTGATGTCGGAGAGTTCGACCAGTCCTTTGTACACTGCTTTCTTGCCGTATGCGCGTACCTGGTCGCCAATGGCGAGCGTTGAGGGCACCGTGTTGCTGTTCAGGTAGAGGACGATACCGGCAGTGGCATCTTGGGCATAGATGTTACGGCCGTCGATGAAGGTCACCACGCCTTCAACGAGCGCAAATTCCCCGTTGTTCAAGGCGCGAGCCTCAGCTATGGTCAGAACAGTGGGGAGGGAATAGGTGGCTTCTGCAACCTCGCTGTCGTTCATGCCTTCTTTTACAGCCATGGCCTTTACCGTGGTGGTAGTGCTAATGGTAAAAGGTGTGGAATAAACCGGGCTGGACGCTGTGGGGCTTGTGCCGTTAAGGGTATAATGAATGGTGGCACCTTCGGTGGCGCAACTGATGCTTACTGTGACAGGTGCAGTGAACGAGCCGCCTTCTGGGTTGAAGACTGGTGTGGCGACGGAGAGAGTGGGAGTGCTTTGGACAATCACGTCGTCGGTGCTATTGACACGCAGTTGAGGTGCGTTGAAGCAGCCCACGACGCCGGTCACCGTGATCACATCGCCCGAGGCAAGACCGTCCACGGCAGGCATCTTATAGATGTTGAGTGTCTGGTCATCCTGGATGATTGTGGTGTTGTTGGAAAAGTTGATGGTGCCGACAGTGGCATCCACGATCTGAACACGGGTCGATTGCAACGCATCAGTGCCGTTTTCATGGTCGCTGAGTATCTCGGCGATAGTTTTCACCGCTAAGGGGAGCTCGTGGCCACTAGATAACACGCTGAATTGGCTGGCGTCGCTGGGGTTGATGCCCGAAAGCTCAACAAGGCCTTTGTAGTCGGCTCTCTTGCCGTAAGCGGAAACCATGTCGCCCAAAGCGAGTGTGCTGGGCACATTGCTGGTGAGAAACAGGTCGATGCCGGCTGTGGCATCTTGGATGTACACGTTCTTGCCATCAATGAAGGTGACGACACCTTCCACCTGGGCGTATTCATTCAAAGCCAGTGCCCTGGCCTCGGCGATGGTGATGGCTGTGGTAGTGGTGGGCTCTTGAATCGTGTAAGTCGTGGTAGCGACAGCGCTGTTTTGGAAGCCGTCTTTTACACCTATTGCCTTCACCGTGGTGGTCTCGTTTACCGTAAAGGGGCCGGAATAAAGCAGACTTCCCGTAGTGGGCGTGCCGCCGTCCAAGGTGTAGTAGATGGAAGCACCAGCCGTAGCGCATTGGATGCTCACCGTCTGGGCTTCATAATAGGTGCCTCCAGCAGGAGAGAACGTGGGCGTCGAGACGCTTTCAACCACTGTGCCGCCGTCATCGTATGTCACTTCAATCGCTTTAATACGGCGATGTCCCGATGTCCCTTGGATGGTCAAGACAACCGAACCCGATGACCCTGTCCAAACAGGATACTCCAAATCGCCAACGTCAGCGGTGACTTCATTGGTTTTGTCGCCGGAACCGGGAGTGATGACAATACTGGAAATCACCCCAGAAGCAGCTGAGAACTCCACCGTGTTGCCTGCGTAAGCTCGGATGGATGTTCCTGTTGAATAATACGCCGGAGCGGTTCCTCCATCAGCTTTGTTAAATACGACACTGACGTTAGCGTCAATGTCGATGACTTCACCATTGACATCTTGTCCGTTTTCATATCCTTGTTCGGAAAAATCGATTACGGATACCGTGCGCTGTTGTCCCCATAATGGGGTCATGAGGGCAATGAGCATCGCTGCCAATAAAATGGTACATTTTCTTTTCATAATAAGAAATTTAATAGATTGATATTTAATATTTTACATTATTTCTACCATAGAAACCTCCAAAAACAAAAATAGACAAATGCCTTTTTATAATAAAGATCGCACGCGCACGAATTATCAACAAGGTATGTTGAAAAAACTGTTGATTACGAGACGTGTTTGGTCGAGAATTTGATTACCTTTGCTATCAATAAAACACAATCAATATGAAAAGAATCGGAAATAAAGTTTGGATTGCCATCATGGCGGTGCTCGCTGTGGTTGTCGGTGCCTGTTGCACCCACAAGAATGCTCCTACAAACAATGAGGATCCTGCCAATCAGGAATCGAATGAGCACGAGATGACGAAAAAAGAATTGAAGGAAAGGATTGCCCAGATTCGTGCCCGTGTCAAGGAGCGTGAGATGTCTTGTGTGTATGGCTCTCCTGAAGTCATCCATGAATATGGCATGGAGACCCAGCGGCTTAGGTTGGAAGCTGATTCGCTCCAAAACGTATTGGACAATTACGACAAGAGGTAATAACTGCTTCCATGAGGATCTACATTGTCGGATATATGGGTGCAGGCAAGACGACTGTAGCTAGACGTTTGGCACATTGTCTTGGGATGGATTGCTTCGACACCGACCATCTATTTGAGGAGCGATTCAAGATTTCAACGGATGGTTTTTTCCATAAATACGACGAGCCATTGTATCGCAAGCTGGAAAGCCAGATCCTTCAATCGACCGAGCGGTTTGACAATGCGGTGATTTCAACAGGAGGGGGTACTGCGTGTTACAATGACAATATGGATTGGATGAACCAGCATGGAATCACGGTCTTTCTGAAGGTGAGCCCTAAGACTTCCTATGACCGTCTGCTTCACGCCAAGGTGAAGCGTCCCCTCATTACCGACCAATCGCCCGAGATGCTGCTGGAATTCATCCAACAGCACTATTCGGAAAGGTTGCCTTTTTATGAAAAGGCCATGTTAACCGTCAAAGGGGAGGACGTTGACGTGGAGGCTTTGGCTGCCGCCGTCAACGAGCTTATTCCTCAGGTTTCAGTTCCAAAAGGGTGATGTTTTCCACATGCTGGGTATGTGGAAACATATCAACGGGCTGTACGGCTTTCACTTGATATGACTCGCACAGACGTTGAAGATCCCGCGCCTGGGTGGCAGGGTTGCAACTTACATAAACAATCTTCGAGGCGCGGATCTTAAGCAGCTGATCGACAACTTTCTCTGCCATGCCGGCGCGTGGCGGGTCGGTCACGATAAAGTCGGGTTTTCCGTTGGCTTCGATGAACTCGTCGGTGAAGATCTTGGCCATGTCGCCTGCATAGAAAGTGCAGTTGTCGATCCCGTTGATGGACGCATTCACCTTGGCGTCGGCGATGGCTTCCTCCACATACTCGATGCCTACTACGCGTCTCACGAAACGGGAGAAATACTGGGCGATGGTGCCCGTTCCAGTGTAGAGGTCATACATCAGCTCGTCGCCTTTGACATTGGCTAGATCGAAAGCGGCATGGTACAGCCTTTCTGCTTGATAGACATTGGTTTGGAAGAAGGAAACCGGGCCGATGCGGAACTTCAAGTCGGGGAAGCCGGGACGGGGAGAAGCCATGGTCTCAATGAGATATGGATCGCCCTTCAGGCATTCAAAAGGCAGGTCGTTGATGACGTCGTTCAGCTTGTTGTTGATGATGAGCAGCAGGGAGACGATCTGTGGGAACTGGCTTTCCAAGGCTGGGATCAGCTCGTTGCGGACGACGGCGTTCTCTTCGCTGATGACCAAGATGACCATGAACTCACCCTTGGAGTTGCAGCGGATCACCAAATTGCGCATCAAGCCTTCGTGATGGCGTACGCTATAATAGGATAGTCCGTGATCCATGGTGAACTGCCTGACAAACAAGCGGATGTCGTTGGAAGGATCTGCTTGGAGATGGCATCTCTCCACGTCAACCACGCGGTCAAATAGAGAAGGAAGGTGGAAGCCGAGCCCTTTGACTTCGTCTTCTCCGTAGGTGCCTGATGGAGCGCCGTCGGTGAGCCATTTTCGGTTGGAGAAGGCATATTCCAACTTGTTGCGGTAGAAATACTGCCTCTCACATCCTAGGATGGGTTGGGTTCCAGGGTAGTCGATCTTCCCGATGCGGTCGAAGTTGTCCTTGACCTGCTTCTGCTTGTAGTACAACTGCCATTCGTAGCCGAGATGTTGCCATTTGCAGCCTCCACAAAGGCCGAAATGCTGGCACACAGGATCGACTCGTTTATCAGAATATTTCTTGAATCTCAGGATCCTTCCCTCGAAATAGTTTTTCTTCTTCTTGAATACTTCTATGTCAACGATGTCGCCTGGTACGCCGAAAGGGATGAAAACCACTCTGCCTTCGGGTTTGGCAACCGACATACCTTCGCTGCCGGCATCGACGATGAGGACGTCGTTCAAATACTCGGGTTCTTTTTTCTTTTTCATGATTGCTGCAATGTCAAATAGGCTTTGCCAATATGTTCTGTGATATCAGAGGCGATCATGGCCTCTTGGCTGAGTTCCTCCGCCGCAAGATCACCCGCCAAGCCATGTAGAAAGACGCCCAACACAGCGGCTTCCTCAGGTTCGTAACGTTGTGCGAGGAGAGAGAGGATCATGCCGGTGAGCACGTCGCCGCTGCCTGCCGTGGCCATGCCAGGATTGCCTGTGCTGTTGAAGAACACGGTGCCGTTGGGTAATGCCGTGGAGGTGTTTGCGCCTTTTAGCACGATGATGATGTCGTATTTCTTGGCCATCTCTCGCTGTAACTCAAGCCTTTCAAACGAAGTGTCCGTTTCGCCGAACAGTCGCGCAAACTCCTTGGGATGGGGCGTCAGGATGGTCTTTGCCGGCAGAAACGCCAGCCATGTCTTGTTTTCGGAGAGGATGTTGAGCGCATCGGCATCCATCACCAAGGGAACATGGCATTCCTGGATCAGACATTTCAAGGCGCGTTGGGTCTCTTCGGCTTTACCCAACCCGGGACCGATTCCAATGGCGTTGAAGGCATCCAACTTGTCATCGACATGGATCATGGCCTCGGGAACGGCGGTCTGGAGCGGTGTCCATGCTGACTGAGGCAGCTTCACCGAAAGCAGGCCGACACCTGTCCGAAGGCACGATTTGGCACCCAAGATGGCTGCTCCTGTCTTGCCTTCCGATCCGGCGATCAACAGGGCGTGACCATAGGTGCCTTTGTGTGAAAACTTCATTCTTGGATGAAGCATGTTTAAAACCATCTTTTTGTCAATCAATAAGTTGATTGTTGTTACTTCATCTAAAAATTTAGGATGCAATTGGATATCGAGAATCTCCAACTGACCTGTGTAAATGTCGTTTTCTGGCATCAGAAAAGCAAGTTTCGGAGTCTGGAAAGTGAGGGTATAATCAGCTTGGAAGATGACATTATTGGTGCAGGGGGCGTCAGCAATAAGGCCAGAGGCAATGTCAATGGCGATATTGATGGCATTTTGGTCGTTGAGATATTCGATTAAGTCACCTGCCATGCCTTCGATGGGGCGGTTCAGCCCTGAACCGAATATGGCATCGATAATGATTTCATTCTCAGATATGGCAGGGAAGTCGTCTTTCGAACGGATATCAAGGATGGGCACTTTGGTTTCTTCCTTAAGCCGTTTGTAATTGGCTTCGCAGTCCAGACTCATCTTTTCCGAATAGCGCACCATAAATACTTTCGAGGTGATGCCTTTGCAATAAAATAGTCTGGCCAACACCAAGCCATCGCCACCGTTGTTGCCCATGCCACAGAATATGGATATCTTGTCGTCGTTGCCAATTCGAGGCATGAGCCACTCAAATGCTTTGGTGGCGGCACGTTCCATCAGGTCAACAGAGGAGATGGGCTCGTTCTGGATGGTATATTGGTCTGCTTGGCGGATTTGTTCGGTGCTGAGTACTTTCATGGGTTGGATATTTTCCGCAAAGATAAAAAACACTATCTTTGTAGCCGTAAAAAACTTCAACGAAAAGACTTTTACTGACTCTTATGGTCATGTCTAGCTAATACGGTTTTTTGACAATGAGCGATCGAGCTACTCTCTCATACGACAACACCCATATTTACGACTCCTATCAGATCAGGAGCAAGGAGGACATGCGCACGTTTCTGAACAACATAAGAGAGCATTGCGATCCTGACTTGGCTGTGGCCGTGCGTAGCATGAAGTCGCTCGTCTGTGAATGGCGCAGCCACAACTTCTTTTATTATCTTCATGTGTTCCGCAGCCGTACCAAGGACGTGGACCTTGAACGGAAACAGACATGGTGGAGGGAATGCTTTTGTAGGATCGTCAGCTTTTTCTATTTCTGGTAAGTAAGTGGACTGCGTGGGTCATTCCACTGTGACGGACTTGGCCAGGTTTCTTGGCTGGTCAACGTTGCAGCCGCGCATCACGGCGATGTGGTAGGCGAGGATCTGCAACGGTACTGTAGCCAATAGGGGCGAGTAGAGGCATTCCGTTTCGGGGATCTCGATGACATAATCCGCCATCTTGCGGGCAAGGACGTCTTTTTCGCTTATCACGGCGATGATCTTGCCGTCTCGTGCCTTCACTTCTTGGATGTTGCTGAGCACCTTCTCGTAGGTGCTATGGTTGGTGGCGATGAACACCACAGGCATGTCTTTGTCAATCAAAGCGATAGGACCATGCTTCATCTCTGCGGCAGGATAACCTTCGGCGTGGATATAGGAGATCTCCTTCAACTTCAAGGCGCCTTCAAGGGCCACTGGATAGTTTTGCAGACGGCCTAGATAGAGCATGTTGCGCACGTCCTTGTACTTCTCGGCGATATCTTTCACATGACCGCTGTGGTCAAGCGTCCATTGGATCTTCTCTGGGATGCGGTCCAGTTCCTGGATGAATTCCATGCGCTCTTCGTCTTTCATAGAGCCTTTCAGTTCTGCAAGACGCAAAGCCAGCATGGCCATCACGGTCACTTGTGAGGTGAATGCCTTTGTGGAGGCCACGCCGATCTCAGGACCTGCATGGGTATAGATGCCTGCGTCGGTCGCTCTCGAGATGGAAGAGCCGATGACGTTGCAGATGCCCAGCACCACGGCGCCTTTCTCCTTGGCCAGCTGGATAGCGGCCAAGGTATCGGCGGTCTCGCCTGACTGCGAGACCGCGATCACCACGTCATGCGGTGTGATGACAGGATCACGGTAACGGAACTCCGAAGCATATTCCACCTTGACACGGATCTTGGCCAGTTTTTCGATGAGATAGCTGCCCACGAGGCTGGCGTGCCATGAGGTGCCACAGGCCACAAACACGATGTTGTCGGCATAAAGCAATTGTTTCTCGTATTTCAGGATGCCTCCCAAGCGCACGGTGTTGGCTTCGGGATGCAGACGTCCGCGCATGGTGTCTCGTACGATGGTAGGCTGCTCGTAAATCTCTTTCATCATGAAGTGGTCGAAACCAGCCTTCTCAATGCTGTCGAGATTCATCTTCAGCTCCTGCACGTAAGGGATGGCCTCTACGTCTTGGATGGTCTTGATGTGCAGTTCTTCACCCATTTTTACACGAACTACCTGCTCGTCGTCGATATAGACCACTTTCTGCGTGCGGCCTACGATAGGCGTTGCATCGGAGGCGATGTAATACTCCCCATCGCCAATGCCAATTACCATGGGACTTCCTTTGCGAGCCGCGATCAGCTGGTCGGGATGATCCTTCTCAATCACTACAATCGCATAGGCACCGACCACATGGTTCAAGGCGATGCGCACCGCTTCGAACAAATCGACGTGTTCGCTCTGCTGCACATCCTCGATCAGGTTGGTCAGGACTTCAGTGTCAGTGGAAGATTGAAAGGTATAGCCTCGCTTCTCCAGCTCTTTGCGCAGACTCAGGTAGTTCTCGATGATGCCGTTATGGATCAATGCGATATGGCCTGAGTTGGAACGGTGTGGATGGGCGTTCACCTGGTTGGGTTCTCCATGGGTGGCCCAACGGGTATGGGCGATGCCGATGTGTCCGCTGATGTCTTTCCCTGAAGCAAAGGTTTCCAAATCGGCGACCTTGCCTTTTGTCTTATAAATGTTGAGTTCGTCCTTTTGGTTCAACAATGCAACTCCAGCACTGTCATACCCCCTGTATTCAAGACGTTTCAGTCCCTCAATCAAGATGGGATAGGCCTCTTCGTGACCTACATAAGCAACAATTCCACACATAGTATTATTTTTAAAAAAGCAAAAGTACGTTTTTTTGGAAAAAAGCAAGAAAAAAAGCGGCACTTTTGGAAAAATAGTAATTTTACCATCCAATTGACTTATATGAAGAAGATTGTCGTAACGGTATTTCTCTGTATCAGTGCCTTGTTTGCCAGTGCTCAGTACGGCATCCAGTTGGAGAATCGGGGTTTTGAGCGTTGGGAGAACTTTGGCAAGGACAGCCGCTCCACAGAGCCAGTACATTGGCATTCCACAAAATCTGCCACGGGTACTTTCAACTCCTTCCTTTCACAACAGATCGAAGCTTCGCCCCATTCTCGACCGGGCAGCACAGGAGGGAAGAGTGTAAGGGTTTGGCCGGTGTCGGTCGTAGGAATCACAGCCAATGGCAACCTGACCAACGGAAGAATGAATGCGGGTAGCATGACCGTCACAGGTAAAGGCAATTACAACTATACGCAACGTTCCGACAAACGCTTTTGCACACCCATATCGGTCGTTCCCGATTCTCTTGTGGTATGGATCTGTTTCCGATGCGACGACCCCATGCAAGAGGCTATGGTCAAGACGGTGATTCATGGCGACGCCGACTTCAAGTTGATCGCTGATGGTACAGTGGAGCCAGCCGATAAACTCGTAGCCACAGCCAAAACCACATTCAAGCGCACCAGCCCTGCAGGTGGCAATCTCGTCTGGCGCAGGCTCTCTATCCCGTTTGTAAAAAACGGACCGTGCGACGACCCGCGCTACCTGCTTTTCACCATTACCACCAATGCCATTCCTGGACGAGGCGATACTGCTGTCGATCTCTTTGTCGATGATGTCATGCTGATTTACTGAACAGGCGTTCGCTTTTATAGAAACAAGGTGCCATTGGTTTCCACGTGAACAGATAATGGTTGACCAGCGATATTAAAACATAGCACACTGCTGCCAATCCCGTATGGATCAACAGCAGTGTGCCAGAGCGTTTGGAAGTGATGGAAGGAAAATTACTTAGTAGGGTATTTCAGTCCCATGTTGTATAGGATGAACGAGTAGATGTCGGCTGTCTCTTCGATCACCTTGGCGATGGGTTTGCCGCCACCGTGACCTGCCTTGGTCTCAATACGGATGATCTTGGGCTCGTCGCCTGTTTGGGCAGCTTGAAGAGCGGCAGCATACTTGAACGAATGTGCAGGAACCACACGGTCGTCGTGGTCGGCGGTGGTCACCATGATGGCGGGATAATGTACATCCTCGCCGCTCTTGATGGTGTGCAAGGGAGAATAGGCATACAACGCCTTGAACATCTCTTCGTCGTCTTCGCTGGTACCATAGTCGCTTGCCCAGTTCCAGCCGATAGTGAACAGATGGTAGCGGAGCATGTCCATCACGCCGACCTGAGGGACGGCAACACGGAACAAGTCGGGACGTTGGTTCACTACAGCACCGACCAGAAGTCCTCCGTTGGAGCCGCCGTTCAAGGCGAGGTAGTCGGAAGAGGTGTAGCCATTTTGGATCAGGTATTCGGCACAGGCGATGCAGTCGTCGAAGACATTCTGTTTCTCCAGCTTCGTGCCGGCAAGATGCCATTCCTCTCCATACTCGTTGCCACCGCGAAGGTTCATCTGGGCATAGATGCCACCGTTCTCAAGGAAGGGGAGACGTGAGACTGAGAATCCAGGGTTCAAAGTGATGTTGAAACCGCCATATCCATAAAGCAAGGTGGGGTTCTGACCATCTTTCTTCAAGCCTTTCTTATAAGTCAGGAACATAGGCACTTTGGTACCGTCTTTGCTGATGACAAACACTTGTTCGGTGGTGTAGTTCTCGGGCTTGAAGTCCACCGCCGGAGCACGGAACACAGTGGATTTGTTGGTTTCCATGTCATATTTGAAGACCGTCATGGGATACACGAACGAGGTGAAGCCATAGTAAACCTCCTCTTCCTCGTAACGTCCACTAAAGCCAACCTCGCCGAAGGTGGGCAACTCGATCTCATGCAGCATCTCGCCATCGAGGGTGTAAACGAAGGCGTGGTTGGCAGCGTCTTTGTCGAAGGTCACGATCATCTTGCCTGCGGCCAACTCAGCGGAGACAATGACATTCTCCGATTCAGGGACGATCTCTTCCCAGTTGGCGATCTGAGGCGCCTTGGCGTTGACACGGCATACGCGACCCTTGTCGGCACCAAAATTGGTGAAGATATAGATCTGGTCGTTCACCACGTCAAACGGACTGTAGAAGTGGTCTTGGTCGTCTGTGATGCGGAGGAAGGGATTCTTGGGATTTGACATGTCCTTGATCAGCAACGAATTGCCTGAACCGGCGCCGCTCTCGAACAAGAAGCAGTACTTCTCGTCGTCGGTGACGGCCACTGAATGGAAGAATCGTGGCTGGTTGGGGTTCTCATAGAAGAGTTCGTCTTCCGACTGAGGCGTGCCCAACTTGTGGTAATACACCTTGTGGTTTTCGTTCACGTTGGAGAATTCCTTGCCTTCTACGGGAGCATCATAGGCTGAATAGTAGAAGCCGTCCTTGAACCAAGAGGCGCCGGTGAACTTGGCCCATTCGATATGGTCGGGGAGGAGCTCCTTGGTGGCGATGTCCATCACGTAGATCTCTACCCAGTCGGATCCGCTGCGTTGGATCGTATAGGCGAAATACTTTCCGTCGTTCGACATGGAACCGCCTCCGAAGGCCACGGTGCCGTCATCGGAGAGCTTGTTGGGGTCGAGCAGCACCTCGGGCTCGGCGTCGGGACCATTCTGGATGTAAAGCACACTCTGGTTCTGCAAGCCGTCGTTCTTGCTGAAGAGATAGCGTCCGAAGCGCTTTGAAGGCACGCTGTAACGTTCATAGTTCATCAAGTTCATCAGTCGGTCCTTGATGGCGCCGCGGAATGGGATGTGACTCAGGTAGTCGTCAGTCACGGCACGCTGGGCATCGACCCAGGCGGTCGTCTGCTCTGAGGTGTCGTTCTCCAACCAACGGTATGGATCGGCGACCTTGGTTCCAAAATAATCGTCCACCACGCTAGTGTCCTGATAGGTGTCGGGATAAGCCGGCACTTGATAACGAGGTTCCGGTTTCTCTGTGCAAGCTGCTAAGGCAATCACGCTTCCCATGATCAAAAGCTTTGTATTAATCTTCATAATTCTGTTATTTAGTGTTTTCGATTTTTAAATCCTTCTTTTTATACCCCCCCAAATAACCTTCTTACTTCTTTCTCCTAACTTCTTACTTCTAACTTATCAATATAAGTATCGTCTTCAATCCTTAGATTCTCGATGATAAACTTTTGGCGTTCCGGGGTGTTGTTGCCCATATAGTACTTCAGTAGTTCCTTGATGCCGAAGTCATATTGCAAGATGACTGGCTCCAACCGCATGTTGGGTCCGATGAAGGTCCTGAACTCGTCGGGTGAGATCTCGCCCAAGCCTTTGAAACGGGTGATCTCGGCCTGCTTGCCGCATTTCACGATGGAGTTGATTCTTTCCTCTTCAGTATAGCAGTAGAAGGTCTCTTTCTTGTTGCGTACCCTGAACAATGGGGTTTGCAGTATGTAAACATGGCCGTTGCGTACCACGTCGGGATAGAACTGGAGGAAGAATGTCAGCATCAGCAGACGGATGTGCATTCCGTCAACATCGGCATCGGTGGCGATCACGATGTTGTTATAGCGCAGGTTCTCAATGTCTTCGTCGATATTCAATGCGGCTTGTAGCAGGTTGAATTCCTCGTTCTCATAGCATACTTTCTTGGTCATGCCCAGACAGTTCAATGGCTTTCCTCTCAAGCTGAACACTGCCTGGGTCTGCACGTCACGGCTCTTGGTGATGCTTCCGGAAGCGGAGTCGCCCTCAGTGATGAAGATGGTGCTCTCTAGTCTTTTCTCGTGATTGGTGTTCAAGTGGATGCGGCAGTCGCGGAGTTTCTTGTTGTTCAGGCTGACCTTCTTGGCACTTTCACGAGCTGCTTTCTTGATGCCAGCGATCTCTTTGCGTTCTTTCTCATTCGCCTGGATCTTCTGTTGCAGCACGCCGACCGTCTCGGGATTCTTGTGCAGATAGTTGTCGAGATGGCGTTTCAGGATGTCGAACACGTAGGTCTTGAGGAAGGGGCTGTCGTTGCTGCCGTCGGGATTGTTGGGGGCCAGATGGGTGGAGCCAAGCTTGGTCTTCGTTTGGGCTTCAAAGACGGGCTCTTGTATCCTCACACACATGGCGCATATCAAGCCTTGGCGGATGTCGGCAGGCTCGTATTCTTTTTGATAGAACTCACGGATCACACGTGCGTATGCCTCGCGGAATGCCGATTGGTGGGTGCCGCCCTCGGTGGTGTGTTGGCCGTTGACAAACGAATAGAAATAGTCGCTCGACTGGCCGTTCACATGAGTGAAAGCAGCCTCGAAGTCGCCGTCCTTGATATGGATGATGGGGTAGAGCCCTTCGCCTTCCATGTTGTTGTTGAGAAGGTCCAGCAAGCCGTTCTTGGAGAAATAGCGCTTGTCGTTGTAGAACAAAGTCAGGCCGCGGTTCAGATAGGCATAGTTCCACACACGCTTTTCAACATAGTCGTCCACATAATGGAAATTGCCGAACTTGGCGCTGTCGGGGATGAACTCCACCAAGGTGCCCGATTCCTCTGCATTGTTGTACGGCACGATGCCAGAATCAGAAGTCATCTTACCTTGCGAGAATTCCACGATGCGTGTCTTGCCTTCGCGGATGGACTGCACCTTGAAATAGGATGAGAGCGCATTGACGGCTTTGGTACCCACACCGTTCAGTCCCACGGACTTCTGGAAAACCTTGCTGTCGTATTTGGCTCCCGTATTCAGCTGAGAGACGGCTTCCACCAGTTTCCCCAACGGAATGCCTCGCCCATAGTCGCGGATGGACACTTTCTTTTCGTTTTTGTCGATATGGAGTTCGATCTTTTTTCCAAAGCCCGAGGTGAATTCGTCGATGGAGTTGTCCATCACCTCCTTGATCAACACATAGATGCCATCGTCCTGCGAGGCGCCATCGCCGAGTTTGCCGATATACATGCCGGGACGGAGACGGATGTGCTCCATGTCCTCAAGATGGATGATGTCGTCGTCGCCATATCGTCTTTCCACTGTCGGTGGGATTTCAGGCTGGTTGAAAATATCGTTGTTCTCTTCTAATATGTCGTTTTCCATGCGTCGTTATTTTTTTGCAAAGATAGCGAAAAATTCCTCTTTGCACCAAATCCAATCCTCTTTGGTCAGTAACAAATCTTTTGCCTTGACTCCGGTGAGTCGCTTGAAGGTGAACCATTGGTATAGCATGATGGCGGTATAGGTGCAGGAGAAGGCGATGGCTGCCCCCACGATACCCATGGAGGGGATCATCAGGAAGGTGCAGGGGATGGTCACGGCCAATCCTGTCAAGGCGGCAAATAGGTTGTATTTCGGGATGCCAGTGCCGGAGAAATAATGGGAGAAGATCATCTGGGCGGAGAGGAAGAGCAAGCCTGGCGACATCAGCAGGATGATCTCCTTCACCTGACCGAATTCATCCGAGAAAAGCCATGTAAAGAGGCTCACTGGAAGGCAGGCGATGACCAACAAGGCGATCAAGGTCAGCACTACGGTGAGTTTCAGGAATTTGATGGTCAGCTTCACGATCTTTTCCTCGTCGGTGAGATTGCTCAGTCTCGAAAACTGGACCATAGAGATGCTCAAGCCAAACACCTTCACGCCTTCTCCAACCTGAGTGCCAGCGCCATAGACGCCCACCGACGAGGATGAACAATGTTGACGAAGCAGGTAAATGCTCATACGACGGTTCAAAGTGCTCACCAGAGTGGAAAGCTGAATCACATAGCCATATCGTAGCATCTCCTTAGCAGTAGCCATAATGGGATCATACCCCTCGTGTTTCACCATGGGCAACATCAGGATGAAGCCCACGATAAAAGCCACGGAATAGCCACACAATAAGGAATAAACAAAGGCACGGGCGTCATGGAGATGAAACACGAAGATGAACAAAGCCATGGAACTCACCTGTATGAAGATCTGCAAGAGGAAGATCCAGTTAAATGTGCCGACTTTCTCCTTGCCGAGGAAAACGTTTAAGTTGAAGTTATGGAAGCTATACACCAAGGTGAGCAGCAAGGTGATCACCTCATAACCTTTGGGTACGATTCGGTCAAAAACCAGAGGGAAGAAAGACAAGGTGAAAAACAGCAACACATAGAATGCCATCACCATAAGGATCCAGCTATAGGAGACCAACATCAAGGTGGAGAGTTTCTTTCTGGGGGTGAAGTACACCAACCCGCTGCCTGCCAGGAACTCGATGCCGATCAGCAGGAAGGTGACATCGGTCAGCACGGTGAAACCAATTCCCCATTCAGTGGATCCGAGCACTCTAGTGCCCATCATCATCGTGATGAAGCCTATCAACAGGTTCATCACTCTTGTCATGCCCGTTCCAAGTATTTTCTTAAACATGCCGTTTGCCTTTCTTGTTTATCTTGTTGCCCAACTGATGAAACATTCCCGACAGTGTGAACTCCCAGCGTTTTCCGTCAAATACAGTGAATTGTCCGTTGCCGTTCAAAGTGTGCAAGCCTTGCTTGAATGGGGATCTTCTGAATGGTTCGATCGTGTTTGCAAGCGTTTCGTGATACTGGTCATCGGTGATTTTGTCCACTCGGTTAAGACATACAGCGGTTCCATAGTATCGAACGCATTCCTGTGAGGGTCGTATCAACGAACCATTGTACTCGAAGAAACGTCCTGCCATCCGGGCACTGGCACAATCTGCTTTCACGGGATTGCCATGGAACGGTTTATAAGGTCCTTTCAGATCGTCTGCGAGATATCGGTACAGCTTCACGCTTGGGAAATCTTTTTTGGTCAAGAACAGGTTCCAACGTCCTTCAACATACACCAGGGTGGGATCCACTGCCTTGATGTGATCCATCAGCACACATGCCTGTTCCAGTCGCATTGTCTTTTCGTCAAAGCGGTACAGGATCAGCCTGTTCGACTCGTTGGCTTCGGGAAGGCAATACACAACTCCTTCGTGTTCAAACACAAACGGATAGGAGAGGTGGAAGGGTTCCGTCAACACCGTGTGGTGTTTCTTGAAGTCGTCCGACAATCTTGTTGCTTGGATACATCCCTTTCCTGTTCGGTAATCATATTGTTCGAAGAAGATATAAGTGTCTTTTTTTGTGGTAATTATGAATGGATCGGCATAATATTCCGACAGCCGTTTCCGCCTAAACCAACGGATCTTGGTCTCAAAATCCAATGGGGATTCAATAAAGCGTGACAACGGTGCTTCCACAAATCCCACATCCCAGTCCTCTTGCTTGAACAAGTCATGCAGGTGGAAACGGCAACGTCGCGTCACGCATTTGATCCAGTATTCCAGCATCTTAACATTGTTTGGCGCATGATAGATGGGAGCCTTCGATTCCGACAGGTGCTCATCCAAGACACCGGATTGCAACAACTCACGGCAGACCTGCAAAGACATGTCGGTACTATCGAAATACAGCTGGTCGAGATGTGCCCGATAGGAATGAAGGATCGTAGGATATTGCCGTTTTTTGAGGACATAGCCTTTGTCGAGCGATTCCGTCAGGCGTTGTAACAAAATCCCGTTGCAGGGATCGTCGCCCATCCACTCCCAGAATCCTGGGGGACCACCACGGTAGCGCATCTCGTCGTCGTGATGATAGGACCAAACCCCGTATCTCGCCACGTTCAAAATCTCCCCGCGAAGGATGTTGAATCCAAATCTTATGATAAAGTCAAGATTCTGATTCTTAATTAGTTCTATATCTTTATCTAACAAATAGGTTGAAATACCTTTTTGGACTGGCTCGCAATCCAAAGTGGGTATTTCCATGAGGTTCAGACCTAGTAATGACAAAGCAGGAACCAAGGGGACCATCTTCTTGGATTCGGGTTTGAACAGGTAGTGGTTCCATATTTGGAAAAACAACTTTCGGTATGGATAGTCCTTCAATTTTCTATGAAGTCCATTTTGTTCCGGCTTTGTGTCGTTACGGATCACCAAAGCGAGCGTCATGCCGCCTTTCACAAGCTTCCTGACGGTTTCCACCTTCCACGCTTCCAGCGTGAGGTCGTCAACCAAGATGCCGAAACGTAATGAAGCTTTGGGTTGTTCTTCCATACGAGACCTAACGAGTTTTTCGGGTCAAAATTACAATTCTTTTGGGGAATAATCGTTAATTAGATGTCCTTTCGGGAAAAATTCCTAATTTTGGACACTTTTTTAGCCATGAAGATCTCCGTCGTCATCGTCAATTACAATGTAGAATACTTTCTTGAGCAGTGTCTGTATTCGGTGCGTCGCGCCTTGCAAGGCATTGATGGGGAAGTGTTTGTTGTTGACAACAACTCCGTTGACGGCTCTTTGAAGATGTTGTCGGAGAAGTTCCCAGAGGTGAAGGTCATTGCCAACAAGGAGAACCTGGGATTTAGTCGAGCCAACAACCAGGCCATCAAAGTCTCCAGCGGCGAGTATGTGTTGTTGCTCAATCCCGACACTGTTGTGGAGGACGACACTTTTAGCAAATGTCTTGCCTTCATGGATGCCCATCCCGATGCCGGTGGTTTGGGTGTGAAGATGGTGGACGGCAAGGGTAATTTCCTGCCCGAATCCAAACGTGGACTGCCCACCCCGGCCGCTGCTTTCTACAAGATGTTCGGCTTGGCCAAGCTGTTTCCTCACTCCAAGCGTTTCGCACATTATTACATGGGTCATCTCTCCAACGACGAGACCAACGAAGTGGAGATCTTGGCAGGTGCCTTCATGCTGATGCGTCGTGAGACGCTCGACAAGGTGGGGTTGCTTGACGAGACCTTCTTCATGTACGGCGAAGACATTGACCTCTCGTACCGCATCACCCAAGGGGGCTACAAGAACTACTATTTCCCTGAGACGCGCATCATCCACTATAAAGGGGAGAGTACCAAGAAGACCAGCGTCAATTACGTGTTGGTGTTTTACAAGGCCATGGAGATCTTCGCCAAGAAACATTTTGGCCAAAAGCGCGCCTTCTGGTTCTCCTTCTTTATTAATTTGGCCATCTATTTCAAGGCTTTTCTTGCCTTGGTGTCACAGCTTTTCCACAAGATCGCCATCCCGTTCCTTGACGCCGTGTTGGGTTATGGAGGGTTGGCCGCCATCAGCTACTATTGGGGCAAGATGACCGTTTATGAAGGCATTGGAAGCTATCCCACCACGTTGTTTGCCTTGGTCTTGCCCGCCTATATCTTGATTTGGCTGCTAAGCACCTATTTCACAGGTGGATACGACAAGCCTTACAGTATTGGAAAGAGTGTCTTTGGCATCGCCATCGGCAGCGTCTTTGTGCTGATGCTCTACGCCTTGCTGCCTGAGTCGCTCCGCTTCTCCCGTGCCTTGATCCTCTTCGGCACGTTATGGCTCGCCTTGGAGATGAGCGTCACTCGACTTGTCGGCATTTGGATGGGGAAGGAGTCGTTCCTATCGAAACGCAACGCCAAGAAGCGTTTCGTGTTGATTGGCAATCCCGATGAGGCACATCGAGTGGAGTCGCTGATCCAAAGTACCTCCATCAAGCCTGACTTCATAGGGCTGGTCAGCTCGGATCCAAAAGGGGAGACGCCTGATGGTTTCATTGGTAGGATAAACCAGGTGCCTGACATCATCAATATCTATAAGATTACCGAAGTCATCTTCTGCTCAAAGGACGTGCCTCATCAGGTCATCATTGACAAAATGGTGGAGTGGCATGCGTCCAATGTGGACTATAAGATTGCTCCTGAAGACAGTCTTTCCATCATCGGAAGCAACAGCATCAACACTAGGGGAGATCTCTATACCGTTGACATCAAGGCCATTGATACGGTGGCCAACCGACGCAACAAAAGGTTGTTGGATGTGGTCCTTTCCATTTTCAGCTTGGTGTTCTGGCTGCCTTTGGCATTGGTGGTGAAGCGACCCATCCGTTTCTTGAAGGATGCCATATTGGTCTTGTTGGGCCGTCGTACTTGGGTGGGTTATTGCAACAGCGATGAGATCCAGAAACTCCCCAAGATCCGTCGTGGCATCTATACACCGGCTTCACTCATGGAGCGGAACGTCGGAGACGATGCGCGCACGGTTTCTACAGCTGACGCCGCTGTCTATAACCAACTCAACCTGCTTTATGCCCGTGACTACACCGTCTGGAAGGACGCGGAGATCTTTTTCAAGTCGGTGGCAGCAAAATAAGAGGCCGTTTGGGACAAACGGCCTCTTATTTTCAACTATTTGTTTTTAGATCATTTTGTTGCGTGCTTATACCCTTGGATCTTGTTCCAATCACCTCTGGTGAAGTCAGGCATCGCCACCGGCATACCGCCGTTGGCGATGGAGGCAGCTGTGAGCTCGCCTAGGCAGGACCATTCGGCGGCATCATATACATCCTGGTCAAGCGGCAAGCCATTTTGCAGGCAGTAAATCAGGCGATAGTCCATGATGAAATCCATGCCGCCGTGACCGCCCACTTCCTTGGCTTTTTCTTCGATTTCAACTGCGATGGGATGGAGGTATTCTTTCAAGATCTTGTCGCGCACCTCGGCTGGGACGAAACCATGAGGGTTCAGGCGCTGACCTTCGGCAAGAAAACCTTGAGGCAGCTTATCTTCCAAGACCGTGAAGCCTTCAATGGGATACTTGTTGGCAAAGCCATCCGTACCAGTGAGCTGATACAGGCGGTTATAGGGGCGATACGTATAGACGTTATGCTCGATGAGCAAGGTCTTGCCTTTCTCTGTCTGGATCATGGTGGTGGTCATGTCGCCATTCGCAAACTCGTCCACATTCATCATCTCCTTGGCAATCTTTTTCCCATTGTATGATGGCGTGCTCATGGAGGTCAGGGTTTTCATGCGGTCGCCGCGGTGGATGTTGAAAGCCTGGCAGAGGGGGCCGAGGCCATGGGTGGGATACACGTCGCCCGCATGGTTTTGGTTGAATTCCAGGCGCCAGTTTTCATAATACTCATGCCAAAAGGGTTCCAGGTTGTGGATGTAGGCTCCCTCGCCGTGTATGAGCTCGCCGAACATGCCTTGTTGAGCCATGTTGAGGGCAGTCAACTCGAAGAAGTCGTAGCAGCAGTTCTCCAGCATCATGCAGTGGCGTTGGGTCTGTTCGGCCACATCGACGAGTTGCCAGCATTCTTCTAGAGAAGTGGCGGCAGGCACTTCCACGGCTACATGCTTGCCGTGTTGCATGGCATATACCGACATCGGGACATGGTTCTTCCAGTCGGTACAGATATAAACCAAGTCGATGTCATCGCGCTCGCAAAGCTCTTTCCATCCCTCGCGTCCAGTGTAGGCGGCAGCACGGGGCAGGCCTCTGGCTTCTAAGATGTTGGTCTGCACGGCTTCTACGCGGTCAGGTTCAATGTCGCACAATGCCACGACGGTCACGCCATCGATATAAGTGATACGGTCAACGGCATCATAGCCGCGCATACCGAGGCCGATGTAGCCGATGCGTACATTCTCAATGGGGTCAACGGTGAATTGGAGGACGCTTTTTTGGCCATCCTGGCGTTGAGGCTCGTCAAAGACGATGGTGTTGTCCTTGATGACGTAATTTCCATGTCGATCCTCTTTATTGTTTGTACATGCCGACAAGAGGCAGACAACGGCACATAAAAATGCGAAAAGTTTCGTTTTCATAGGAATAGTATTGTTGATTGAGCAACAAAGATAGGAAATGTTTCGTATCTTTGTCAAAAAATAAACGACCATGAGCGAAAAGAATCCTTTTTTTCCCATTGCCGCCCACTTCGTCGATGTGGCACAAGTTACTAGTATCCAGCCTATGGGCAATGGACTGATCAACGATACCTATAAGATCATGATAAACGGACATGAACAGCCCAAATATGTGTTGCAACATATCAATGACAAGGTGTTCACTGACGTGGAGATGCTTCAACGCAATATTGAAATAGTTACCAACCATATCCGTCGCAAATACGAACAGGCTGGACTGAGCCACATCGATCGTCGTGTGTTGCATTTCTTGAAGGCAGACACTGGGAAGACATACGTGAAAGTTGGGGAGGAGTACTGGCGTGTGATGGATTTCATTGCCGACTCGGTCACTCAAGAAGCCGTCACACCACAATCCGCTTACGACGCGGGCCGTTCCTTCGGTGATTTTGAGTCGCTGCTGTCGGATGTGAAGGAGCCGATAGGGGAGATCATTCCCAATTTCCACAACATTGAGTTCCGGCTGAAGCAGTTGGACGAAGCCATCGCTGCCGACCCTGTTGGTCGGATGAGTGACCAGGAAGTCCAAGATTATGTCAAGAAAATCAAAGACTTAGCCTATGAGATGTGTCTTGGCGAGCGATTGTTCCGTGAAGGCAAGTTGCCGAAACGTATTTGCCATTGCGACACAAAGGTGAACAACATGCTCTTCGATAAAGAAGGTAATGTGTTGTGTATCATCGATTTAGATACTATTATGCCAAGTTTCGTCTTTTCCGATTTCGGCGATTTCCTGCGTTCTGCCGCCAATACTGGTGCTGAGGACGATCCTGATCTCGGCAATATCCACTTCAATTTGGAGATCTATGACGCGTTTCTGAATGGCTATCTTGAAGGCACAAAAACTTTCTTGACACCCATAGAGCGTGAGAATTTGCCATACGCTGCGACATTGTTCCCATACATGCAGGCGGTTCGGTTTTTTGCTGATTATATCAACGGTGACACCTATTATAAAACAAGGTATCCCGAGCACAACATGGTACGTACTCGTGCGCAGTGGAAGTTGTTCCAGGAAGCCAGAAGTCAGAAACTGGAAGCCAGTGTTTAGAACGGTAAATCGTCGCCGTTGTTGTCGGCGCCAAAGTATGGTTCTTCTGAAGGTGAAGATGCTGCAGGTGTGGGGTGTGCTGTTTGAGGATGATATGGAGCACTTTGGACTGGAGCGGAGGCTGGTGTTGTTGCACCGACAGGATCGAAACGCCACACGCGCACATCCGTGTACCATTTACCATTAAATTCCCGTGAAGAGATATCTATTTGTGCTTTGACCATTTGACCGGGAACCATGTTTTGGATTTCGTCGATTTGGTTTGTCCAGCAAGTCAGACATACTGTCTTGGGGAATTGTTCGTCAGTTTCGATGATTAGATCTTGTTTACGCCAGGGGCCGCGGGCACTTGTGCCTTCGGTTAGACCGCCGAGTCTTACGACTTTTCCGATGATTTCCATAGTTGCGATTATTTTGATAAATATTTCTAAATTTGTTTTCCGTTGCAAATATACTCACCCTTTGTCAAAGTATTGCTGTTTGTGGAATTCTTTTCCAAAATATTTTCAATCCTTGTATTTTGTCTCGAAACGCCCTGTTCCAATATAATCAATATTATGTTAAATTGAAATTATTGGAACAAGAAAAGAGGGTTCGAGATATCTCTACCCCAAACCCCCATTTTGAATATTTCAATTCAATGAATTATTGGTTTTCCAAGGCTTTGGCCTCTTCCATCATGTTCAGCTGCACATACATGCTCTTCAAAACATGCTTGATGTCATCAGAAGGTTGTGCGTCATAAGCTTGTTTCACGTATGGAAGACCAGTGCGGACAAGATCCTCGGCTTGGTGTACCAGTGAGTCATATCTTTCAATCTCAGCCTTTGAGAAACCGGTGATCTCGTTTGCTTCAGCCTTCAGCTTGTTTGACAAAGTGATGTACATTGCGCCAAGGTTGTAAACCGCATCATAATAGTTCGGGTTGATGTTGATGGCTTGCATGTAATAGTCAATAGCTTTTTGACCGTCAAAAATGTCATTCTTCTCATCACCGAAGATGGTTCCAAGGATGAACAGGATCGACGGGTTGTCGGGATCGAGTTCCTGAAGCTTGTTGAGGTCAGCAAGTGCTTCTTCGCCTCTACCTTGTTTCAGATAAACGTTCACCTTCTCGATGATCAAACCGGCATCACCAGGGAATTTATCAAGACCCTGCTGAATAGTCTCAATGCCTTTTTCTTGATCGCCCATGCCGTTGTAGCAGGCAGCCAAGTTCTTATAGAGGTCAACGTTGTTGTATCCGAGATCTTTCAACTCATTGTAGTTGACAAGTGCATCTTCGAACATGCTGGCTCTTTGATATGAAAGCGCTGCGTTGACCAAAGCAACGGTATCAGGATTGGTACCGCTTAAAGAGATCTCATACGATTTTCTGAAACTGGCACCAGCTTCGGGATACACCTTGTTGTTGAAGTTGGTCACGCCGTCCTGGAAGTAGTTCACAGCGATAGCAGCCACGCGTGGATAAACATCCTGAGCGTTGTCCTTGGCATAGCCAGGATCAGCCTTGATGCAGTTCTGAAGCGCCTCGTATGCCTTCTCCAGTGCATCGGGATATTTGGGTGCAAGTTCGGCCGACTGGTGGATGTTGAGGTAAATCATACCGCGATACAGCCATGCCTGAGCTTGATCCTTTGGCTTCATGCCAAGGAAGGACTCGTGGTTCACGCACTTCTCGATGGATTCAGCCGCTTTTTCATACTGACCGTTCTTGTTGTACATGTACGCATTGGTACGGTCGGTCTTCTGGGCCATCATCACATTCGCTGAGAGAATGACAGCCAATAAAATCATTACTTTTTTCATTGTTTTTCAATTTATTGTTATACAAACTAATTTCTTGAACTTCAAGATACTTGTTTTATCAATTACCGTTCCAAAATTATTCTTCGGTGGTCTCTGGTTGATCCTCCGTGCTGTTTTCGATGTTGGGCTCCTCTCCCACTGCCGTTTCAGGCATGATCGGGTTGCCTTCCTCGTCATACTGGACCTCTGCTTCTTCGTCCTCGTCTTCGCGTTTCACCTTAGTGACAGCGGCGATCTCGTCATTGCCTCGGAGGTCGATGAGCTTGACACCTTGGGTTGCTCTGCCCATCACACGCAGCGTATCGGCACCAATGCGGATCAGGATGCCCGACTTGTTAATAATAATAAGGTCATCATCGTCGGTCACGTCCTTGATGGCAATCAGATCGCCAGTCTTTTCCGTGATATTCAATGTCTTGACGCCCTTGCCACCACGGTTGGTCACACGATAGTCGTCAATGCCGCTACGTTTGCCAAATCCCTTTTCAGAAACCACCAACACGGTCTGTTCAGGACTGTGCAGGCAAATCATTCCGATGACCTCGTCTTGTTCGGATGCCAAGGTGATGCCCTTCACACCGGAGGCGGTACGACCCATCGGACGGACGGTCTTCTCATTGAATCTCACGGCTTTACCAGAGCGTAATGCCATCAAGACCTCGTCTTCGCCGCTGGTCAAGTTGGCCGTCAGCAGTTCATCTCCCTCACGGATGTTGATGGCGTTGATGCCAGCCTTGCGTGGGCGTGAATAGGCCTCCAAAGTGGTCTTCTTGATGATACCTTTCTTGGTGCAAAGGATCACATAGTTGTTGTTGATGAACTCTTCGTCCTTCAGATCCTTGACATTGAGGGTAGTAATTACCTTGTTGTCTTTATCGACATTCAACAGGTTTTGGATGGCCCTGCCTTTGCTGTTCTTGCCTTCTTCGGGGATCTCGAAAGCCCTTAGCCAGTAGCACTTGCCTTGTTCCGTAAAGAACAGCAGGTAGTTGTGATTGGTGCAGGTGAAGATATGTTCGATGAAGTCGGTGTCGCGAGTCGAGGAGCCTTTCGATCCCTTGCCTCCCCTGCTCTGGCGGCGGTATTCGCGAAGCGGGGTGCGTTTCACATAGCCGAGATGGGAGATGGTGACAACCACTGTGTCGTCGGCGATCATATCCTCAATGCGGAACTCGCCAGCAGCGGGAACGATCTGGGTCCTGCGAGCATCGCCATATTTATTCTTGATTTCCAGCAATTCATCCTTGATGATCTGGAACTGCATGTCCACATTTTGTAGAACGTTGTGGAAATGACGGATTTTTTCCTCGAGTTCTTCCAACTCGTCCATGATCTTCTTGATCTCAAGTCCGGCCAACTGACCAAGGCGGTATGCCACGATGGCAGATGCCTGTGGGTCGTCGAAGCCGAACTTCTCCATGATGGCTTGCTTGGCTTCGGCAGAGCCGCCTTTGCAGGCGCGGATGGTGGCGATGATTTCATCCACAATGTCGATGGCACGTGCAAGACCTTCCAGGATATGGGCGCGTTCCTCTGCCTTCTTCAAGTCGAACTGGGTGCGGCGAATCACCACTTGATGGCGATGATCCACGAAATGCTTGATCAAGTCTTTCAGATTCAGCGTGTAAGGACGGCCATTGACCAAAGCTACGTTGTTCACGTTGAATGAGCTCTGGAGGGCGGTCATCTGGTAGAGCTTGTTCAGGACGATCTCTGCGTTGGCGTCACGCTTCAACTCATAAACGATGCGGATGCCCTTGCGGTCTGACTCGTCGCGGATGTCGGCGATGCCGTCCAGTTTCTTGTCGTTGACCAGGTCGGCGGTCTTCTTGATCATGTCGGCTTTGTTGACCTGATATGGGATGGAGGTGGCGATGATGCGCTCGTGGCCGTTGTGCTCTTCGATGCTGGCCTCGCCGCGAACCACGATGCGTCCCCTACCCGTCTCAAACGCTTCGCGGACCCCCTCATAGCCATAGATGACGCCGGCTGTCGGGAAGTCGGGCGCTTTGATGTATTCCATCAACTCTTGGATGGTGATGTCGTTGTTGTCGATATAGGCGATGATGCCATCGACGCATTCACTGAGGTTATGGGGTGCCATGTTGGTGGCCATGCCGACGGCGATGCCGTTGGATCCATTGACCAGCAAAGCGGGGATCTGCGTCGGCAGCACTGTGGGCTCTTGCAGTGAGTCGTCAAAGTTATTTTGGAAATCGACGGTGTCTTTCTCCAAGTCGTCGAGCATCTCTTCTCCGATCTTCTTGAGACGGGCTTCGGTATAACGCATGGCAGCGGGGCTGTCACCGTCAACGGAACCGAAGTTTCCCTGGCCATCCACCAACGGATAGCGAAGCGACCATGGCTGTGCCATACGCACCATGGCGTCATATACTGAGGAGTCGCCGTGAGGATGGTACTTACCAAGGACCTCACCGACGATTCTTGCCGACTTTTTGTAGCCGCTGTGCGAAGTGACGCCCATGCCCAACATGCCGTATAGGACACGGCGATGCACGGGCTTCAGTCCGTCCCTAACATCGGGCAAGGCGCGCGAGATGATGACCGACATCGAATAGTCGATGTAAGCCGACTTCATCTGATTCTCAAGGTTTACTCGTATGATTTTTTCTCCAGAGAGGTTTTCTTCTTCCATAAAATCAATTTCTAAATTTCAAGATTCCGATATTTCAAGATTTCAAATTTAAGGGCTGTTTTTTTAGCAGGTGCAAATTTACAAAAAATACCTTTAACCCCCACCTAAAAATTCAAAAAACATGAAAATTTGTCATTTTGCCCATAAAAATAAGCGAGGAGCGATTTTTGTTATTAACTTTGCATCGGATTAATGCAAACAAAAACTCAACATTCTCATATATGGATGCCAAATTCTCCCCACGAGTACGTGACATCATGTCATTCAGCCATAGCGAGGCGTTGCGGCTGGGAAACGCGTACATTGGATTGGAACATCTTTTTTTAGGCATGTTGAAAGAAGGTGGCAGCTGTGCTATTCAGTTGCTGGTCAACCTTAATCTCAACATCGAAATCTTCCAGCAGAAACTGGAAGCCTCCATCAGGGTCGTCAACCCCGCCAAGCCGGCCATGGACAATCTTCCGTTGACCAAGCAGGCTGAAAGGGTTTTGAAATATTCCTATATCATCGCCAAGGAATTCCGCAGCGAGTTGGTCAGGTCGGAGCATCTCATGCTTGCCATCCTCCATGAGCGGAACAACATCATCTCACAAAATCTGGAGTTTGAAGGAATCACGCATGAGAACTTCAAGGCTGAACTCCTTAAATACAACGCGGAAAACGGCAAGGATGTGCCTCCGCAGTCGGCGCCCCAGGAAGCGCCACAAGACATTTTCGGGAGCGACGATGATGATTACGATGACGACACCTTGCCACCTCCCCAAGAAAAACCCAAGAAAACGAGCAACCTCAAGAGCAAGACCCCGGTGCTCGACAATTTCGGACGGGACCTGACACGTGCAGCCGAGGAAGGCCGTTTGGATCCCATCGTGGGACGTGACACGGAGTTGGAGCGCATCGCGCAGATCTTGAGCCGTCGCAAGAAGAATAACCCCATCCTTATCGGGGAGCCGGGCGTGGGCAAGTCAGCGATTGCCGAGGGTTTGGCCATACGCATCACACAGCATAAGGTTTCACGCACCTTATTCAATAAACGCATCATCATGCTTGACATCGGCAGCGTGGTGGCTGGTACGAAATACCGTGGACAGTTTGAGGAACGCATCAAGGCTATCCTCAATGAGTTGGAGAAGAATCCGGATGTCATCCTGTTTATCGACGAGATACATACTCTCGTGGGCGCGGGCAATGCCAACGGATCGCTTGACGCATCCAACATGTTCAAACCTGCCCTCGCCCGTGGCGAGTTGCAGTGCATCGGATCCACAACCCTTGACGAGTATCGACAATATATCGAGAAGGACGGCGCTTTGGAACGCCGTTTTCAGAAAATCCTGGTGGATCCGACCTCTCCCGAGGAAACCGTTGAGATTCTGAACAACATCAAGCAAAAATACGAGGACCATCATCTGGTGTCATATACGCCCGAGGCCATTGAGGCTTGCGTGAAGCTGACCAACCGCTACATGTCGGACCGTCACTTGCCCGACAAGGCCATCGATGCCCTTGATGAAGCCGGAGCGAGGGTGCACATCCGCAATATCAACGTCCCTGAGGAGATCACCGTTTTGGAACAGGAGATCGAAACCATCAGGAAGCAGAAGAAACAGGCCATCTCTGAACAGAAGTTTGAGGATGCGGGTAAATTCCGTGACCAAGAGGTGAAGGCCATGGACCGACTTGAAAAGGTCAAGAAAGACTGGGAAAAAGACAACCTGACGCACCGGCAGACAGTGACAGAACAAGATGTTGCCGAGGTCGTCGCCATGATGACTGGAGTGCCGGTCCAACGCATTGCCCAAAACGAAGGATCGCGACTGTTGGCTATGGAACAGGAACTTGCAGGCACTGTCATCGGACAGGACGATGCCATCAAGAAAGTCACCAGGGCAATCCGGAGAAACCGTGCCGGACTCAAGGATCCCAACAAGCCTATCGGGTCGTTCATCTTCCTCGGCCCTACTGGCGTTGGAAAGACTTATCTCGCCAAAGTGTTGGCAAAATACCTCTTCGACTCAGAGGAAGCTTTGATCCGAATCGACATGAGCGAATACATGGAGAAGTTTGCAGTGTCGCGTCTCGTGGGAGCGCCTCCAGGATATGTTGGCTATGAAGAAGGTGGACAGCTGACCGAGAAAGTGCGTCGCAAGCCCTACTCCATCGTTCTTCTTGATGAGATCGAGAAGGCTCATCCCGATGTGTTCCACCTCTTGTTGCAGGTGCTCGACGACGGACAACTCACCGACAGTCTCGGGCGCAAGGTCGATTTCAAGAACACCATCATTATCATGACCTCCAACATCGGGAGCCGACAGCTCAAGGAGTTCGGCCAAGGAGTGGGATTCGGAACAGAAGCCAAGCGCAACGCTGCCGACGAATACTCCCACAGTGTCATTGAAAATGCATTGAAACGCACTTTCGCACCGGAGTTCCTCAACCGTATCGACGACGTGATCATGTTCAACTCATTGAAACGCGAGGATATTCACAAGATCATCGACATTGAATTGCACAACGTCTTTAAGCGTGTGGAGGAGATGGGCTATCGACTGGAACTCACCGAGAAGGCCAAGGATTTCATTGCGGAAAAGGGCTGGGACGATCAATTTGGTGCCCGTCCGCTGAAACGTGCCATCCAGAAATATGTGGAGGATGTCCTGGCCGAAGAGCTCATCAAGACGCCGATGCCCGCAGGCAGTACTGTCAGCATCGACCTCAACGACGACACCCAAGAGATCACCATCCGTTGCAATCCCGCTGAGACAAAGGTCTTGGAGGAGGCGTCGGCATAAGGCTTTCGTTCAAATAAGATCATGGAATACGATTTCAAGCAACATATCGACAACCCCTTGTTTCGGCTCATCTCCCGATGCTGCAAGGAACTAGGTGTGAAAGGCTATGTGATTGGCGGTTATGTCCGCGACCTTTTGCTTCGAAGGAAGTCCAACGACATCGACGTGGTGACCGTGGGAAGTGGCATCGCCCTTGCAAAAAAGGTGGCTTCATACCTGCCTGGCAACAAGGAGGCGAAGTATTACGGTGCATTTGGCACCGCCATGATCTATTACAAGGGCATTGAGATAGAGTTTGTCGGTGCAAGGCGTGAGTCGTACGACCGCAACAGCCGAAAGCCTGTCGTGGAAAACGGCACCCTCGAAGACGATCAGAACAGACGTGACTTCACCATCAATGCCATGGCGGTCAGCCTCAATGAAGAGGACTTTGGGGCTTTTCTCGACCCTTTCAACGGCATGGAGGATCTTGAGGAACTGACCATCCGCACGCCGCTCGATCCCGACGTCACCTATTCCGACGACCCGTTGCGCATGATGCGTGCCATCCGTTTCGCTACCCAGTTGCATTTCTATATCGAGCCCGAGTCGTTCTATTCCATTACGCGCAATGCGGAACGCATCAAGATCGTCTCCATGGAACGCATCACTGAGGAGTTGAACAAGATCATGATGGCTCCACGCCCTTCAACAGGGTTCATCCTTCTGGATGAGTGCGGATTGCTGAAGTATGTCCTCCCCCAACTCACCCTGTTGAAGGGCGTGGAGGTCATTCACGGCAAGGGTCACAAGGACAACTTCTACCACACCATGCAAGTGCTCGACCAGGTGGCGGAAAAGAGCGACAACCTTTGGCTGCGCTGGGCCGCCTTGCTGCACGATATTGCCAAGCCTCAGACCAAACGATGGGAGGATGGGATCGGCTGGACCTTCCACGGCCACGAGTTCAAAGGCTCTAAGATGGTGCCTAAGATCTTTGCCCAACTGAAACTCCCGCTGAACGAAAAGATGAAATATGTGGAGAAGTTGGTGCTGCTCCATCTCCGCCCTATCGTCCTTGCCGAGGACATTGTCACTGACTCCGCTGTCAGGAGGCTGCTTTTCGATGCTGGCGACGACATTGACGACCTCATGTTGCTTTGTCATGCCGATATCACTTCGAAAAACGAGGAAAAAATCAAGAAATACCATCGTAACTTTGAGATTGTCCAAGAAAAACTCAAGGAGATCGAGGCCAAGGATCACTTGCGCAACTGGCAGCCGCCCATTGACGGGAACGCCATCATGGAGACTTTTGGAATCTCTGCGGGACGAGAGGTGGGCATCATCAAGAATGCCATTCGCGAAGCCGTTCTCGATGGCGTCATCGGCAACAACTTCGAAGAAGCGTACGCTTTTATGAAAAAAGTCGGTGCCGAGCAAGGTTTGAGCGTCGTAAAAGAGATGGAAGCTCCTGTGGTGGTCAACAACAACGGCCCGGTGCCAAACAAGCTATAGTTATGAGTGAGGAGTTAGGAGTTAGGAGTGAGGAATTATCAAAGACTTTGATCGTCATTGCCGGTCCTACGGCTTCGGGAAAGACGGCTGCCGCCATCAAGTTGGCCAAAGCCTTTGACACCGTGATTATCAACGCCGACAGCCGTCAGTTTTACAAGGAAATGAGCATTGGGACAGCGGCTCCTACACCTAAAGAATTACATGAGGTAAGACATTATTTTGTTCATCATATCAGTATTTTGGATGATTATGATGTTGCCCAATACGAAAAGGATGTCATGAAGTTGCTGAAGGAATTGTTCCTACAGCACGACGTGGTGATTCTAACTGGTGGATCAGGGCTTTTTATCGATGCGGTATGCAAAGGTATCGACACTATGCCCGACATTGACGCGGCAATCCGTCAGAAGGTAGCGTCACTTTACAAGGATGGTGGCCTGGCTGCATTGCAAATGGAGGTTCAACGACTTGATCCCGAGTATTGGATGGTTGTTGATCAGAAGAATCCGCGTCGTCTTCAAAGAGCGCTGGAGGTTTGTTGTCAGACAGGAAAAACCTTCACTTCGTTCCGCACCAGCACTAGTGCTCCTCGCGATTTCAAGATTGTAAAATATGCATTGCAATGGGATAGGCAGGAACTTAACAATCGCATCAACCAAAGGGTGGAGATGATGCTTTCACAAGGGCTGGTGGAGGAAGCGCGTCGGCTTTACCCCTATCGGCATAGAAATGCCCTTAACACAGTGGGTTACAAGGAACTGTTTGATTATTTCGACGAAAAATGCACTTTGATGGAAGCTGTTGAACAAATCAAGCTCAACACCAGGCATTATGCCAAACGGCAGATGACTTGGCTGAGAAAAGATACTGATTATCATTGGATTGAGCCCAAATCAATCGACACTGAAATAACGGATCAAACCATCCATGGGTGATCGCATTACTTCGCTCATCATCACCCCTTCCTTTTCCATACATTCTTTTAACAAATCGTGTAAATAGTACGCCACGGAACCCACAAAGCCGATAGGCAGTTCACGGCAGTCTTGATATCGCATCACGAAGACGTCAATAAAGTCATCAAGGCATTCTTTTACCAGTTGTCGGACAAAAGGATGATCCTTGTACTCGCCTGCGAAACGGGTGAATCCGGCAAGATATTTTGAGGCCTCAGGTTGGTGATAAACCCGATCAATAAACGACCTTAAATCTAATTGATATTTTGCTTCAAATAAAGCTCTTAAATCATTGGGCATCAATCCATAAAAATAGGATCTTACCAGTTTTCTTCCAATGTAGCAACCGCTGCCTTCATCTCCCACCAAATAGCCCAAGGAGACGGCTTTATCAAGGATCTTCCCGTCTTTATAAAGACAGGAATTGGCGCCCGTACCCAAGATACAGGCAATGCCTCTACCCTGGCCAAACAAGGCTACCGCTGCCCCCATCAAGTCGTGTGAAACATAGATCTCGGCATCTGTAAAACGGGAACGCAAACAGCCTTCCACCATAGCGCAATTGGTCTCTGAGCCGCAGCCCGTGCCATAATACGCAATGGAATCAGGCGACTCCAGATCCATTGGAAATTCATGGAGAAGGATCGTCTTTAGTTTCTCAGGTCCGGCATAATTGGGATTGAAACCTGAGGTCACGAAACGACGGATCAAGTGTCCCCCTTCCATCATGACCCATTCCATCTTGGTGGATCCAGCGTCGATGATCAGTTTTTTCTTCATGACACAAAAATACGGCTTTTTCGGAAAAATGCGGAGATGGAAAACAAAAATAAATATATTTGCAGACTGTTATTGATCCAAACAAACGAACCAATGAGAAAATGGCGCATTGAAGACTCCGAGGACCTTTACAATGTGAAAGGCTGGGGCGGTACGTATTTTTCGATTAATGAGAACGGTCACATGACGGTGACTCCCAAAGAGGGATGTGCATCGGTTGACCTTCCCAACCTAGTTGACGAATTGGCGCTCAGGGATGTCTCTGCGCCCATGCTGATCCGTTTTCCCGACATCCTCGACGACCGTATCAACAGGATTGACTCCTGTTTCAAGGAAGCTGCCAAGGAATATGAGTTCCACGGACAGAACTTTGTGGTGATGCCCATCAAGGTGAATCAGATGCGTCCTGTGGTCGAAGAGATTGTCAGCCACGGCAAGAAATGCAACATCGGTTTGGAGGCCGGCTCAAAGCCCGAGCTTCACGCTATCCTGGCTCTTGGTACTGACTCCGACTCGCTTATCGTGTGCAATGGCTACAAAGACGAAGAGTTTATCGAACTTGCCTTGCTGGCACAAAAGATGGGCCGTAAGATCATCATCGTCATCGAGAAGTTGAATGAGTTGAAGACCACCGCTAAGATTGCCAGGCGTCTGAAGGTCACTCCCAACCTTGGCGTGCGCATCAAGTTGGCAAGTTCAGGTGCGGGCAAATGGGAAGAATCAGGCGGCGACGGAAGCAAGTTCGGTCTCACCTCTTCTGAACTACTTGAAGCCCTCGACTTCCTTGAGGAACATGACATGAAGGACTGCCTTAAACTTGTGCATTACCACATTGGCAGCCAGGTTAGCAAGATCAAGAAGATCAATGTGGCTTTGCGTGAAGCGGCACAGTTCTATGTCCAACTTCACAAGATGGGTTACAACATCGAGTTTGTGGATATGGGCGGCGGCCTTGGCGTTGACTATGACGGCACCAGTTCAAGCAGTGCAAGTTCGGTAAACTATAGCATCCAAGAATATGCCAACAATGCCATCTACACTATTGTCGATGCCTGTGACAAGAACGAACTGCCCCATCCCAACGTCATCTGCGAGTCGGGACGTGCTTTGACAGCGCATCATTCCGTGCTCATTTTTGAAGTGTTGGAAAAGACCTCCCTGCCCGAATGGGACGACAACGAAGAGCCCGAAGAAGATGATCACGAGCTGATCAAGGAACTCTACGAGTCGTGGGATGAATTGAACAAGAGCTCCTCGTTGGAGATATGGCACGATGCCCAGGAGATTCGTGAAGAGGCACTCAACCTGTTCAGCCTGGGATTGCTTGACCTCAAGTCGCGCGCCAAGATAGAAAGGCTGTTCTGGAGCATCGCCCGTGAGGTGAACCATATTGCCAACAGCCTAAAACGTGTTCCCGAAGACTTTACTTCGTTGCCCAAGTTGTTGGCTGACAAATATTTCTGCAATTTCTCACTGTTCCAGTCCTTGCCCGATCTTTGGGCTATCGATCAGCTCTTCCCTATCATTCCGATTCAACGCTTGGACGAGAACCCAACCCATCTGGCCACCTTGCAGGACATCACCTGTGACAGTGACGGCAAGATCACCAACTTCGTTGCCAAGTCCACTCAGCACACCATTCCGTTACATAGCTTCAGCGAAAAGGAGCATTATTATATTGGCGTGTTTTTGGTAGGTGCTTATCAAGAAATTTTAGGCGACCTTCACAACTTGTTTGGCGATACCAACGCCGTTCACGTCTCTGTGGACGAAAAGGGTTACTATATTGATCAAGTCATTGATGGCGAGACCGTTGCCGATGTACTTGAATACGTGCAGTATAGCCCGAAGAAGTTGGTCCGTACCGTGGAGACCTGGGTGACCAAGTGCGTCAAGGAAGGCAAGATTTCCGTTGAGGAAGGGAAAGAATTCCTTTCCAACTACAGATCGGGACTGTACGGATATACCTATCTTGAGAATTAAGATAGGTTTTCTGTTCCCAATCAGTTTTCCCTATTGGAGTCAAAGCTTCCTTTGACGGGGTCAACTTTTTTAGTGGATTCAACGACAGCCGAATCAAAGCCGCAGGCTTTCATGATTTTGCCTTTCACCTCACAGTTCTGCATCCATCCAGTGAATTGTTCAGCACCTGGACCGTATGCATAGATCATCACGGGAAGGCATGTGTGGCTGCCAGTGGAATAGTTAAAAGAGACATTGGAGTAATGGCCTTCAGGATCGATCATCGTGAGCCCACCCGTCTCATGGTCGGCCGTTACCACCAGCAAGGTGTTGCCGTCGGCTTTTGCGAAATCAAGGGCAATCTGGACCGCCTTGCTGAAATCCGCAGTCTCCTCCACCATGTTGGCAGAGTCGTGTGCATGGCATGCAAAGTCGATCTGCGAGCCCTCCACCATCAAGAAGAATCCGTCTTCGTCTTGAGACAAGGTCTTCAAGGCAGTCTTCACACCTTCTGGCAGGAAATCGCCGCGTTCCGGAGCCTGGGGCATGTGTCCATTGGAAGCTAGTACGGCATATTTCATGCAGGTAGTGTCAATGTCGGCCAACGTGTCATAGATCTTCCATCCCAGTTCATTCTCCATGCGGTCAAGGAGGTTGATGCTGTCTTTGCGGTTTTCGAAATGCTTGCGGCCGCCGGCAATCATGACGTTGAGTTTATCCGATTCGGCCATCTGGATGGCGATATCCTCATACATGGAACGTTTTGGCACTTTAGCGTAGAAGTCGGCAGGTGTGGCATGTCCCGAGTAGCAGGTGACCACGATGCCGGTGCTCTTTCCTTGGTCGGCGAGGGCTTCCAAGATGGTTTCCATGGCCAAGGTGTCAACATCCATGCCTACCATTCCATTCTTGGTTTTCTTGTCACAGGCGAGAGCAGTGCCGCCGGCGGCCGAATCAGTGATGTCGTTGCTGGCGGATCGGGTGTCAACCACGCCGATATAGGGGAATTGGCAGAATGCCAAGTCATCACCTGTTGCCAGCATGGTGGCAAACACCTGGGGCAATCCCATGCCGTCGCCGATCATATAGATCACATTGTGTGCTTTCGGTTCTTCAGTTTTCTTTTCCGATTGCGAACAAGCGACGAAACTCAGCGAGAACAATAGCAAAAATAGCAATAAGGATAAGACTGACTTTCTCATATACAGTTGGTTTATTTGGTTATTTTCTTTTGATCACTTTTTTCACGGCCTCAACGATATCTGGGGTGTCGAGGTGATAGGCCTTCATCAGTTCATCAGGAGTGCCGCTTTGTCCGAAAACATCGTCAACGGCAACCATTTCCATGGGTACGGGATTGTTCAGTGCCAACACTTGTGCTATGCTGTCGCCCAAGCCACCATTGCGTTGATGCTCTTCGGCAGTGACCACACAACGGGTCTTGGCGACGGATTTCAGCACGGATTCAACGTCCAATGGTTTGATGGTGTGGATGTTGATGAGTTCAGCGTTGATGCCATTCTCTTTCAAGTTTGGGAGAGCTTGAATGGCTTTCCATACGAGGTGTCCGCAAGCGAAGATGGTGACATCCGTACCTTCCTGAAGCATTTGGGCCTTCCCTATCACGAACTTCTCATCGGCAGGCGTAAAGTTCGGCACTTTCGGGCGACCGAAGCGTAGATAGACGGGGCCTTCGTATTCGGCTGCGGCGATGGTGGCATTTTTGGTCTGGTTGAAGTCGCAGGGCACGATGACTGTCATGTTGGGCAGCATCTTCATCAGCCCGATGTCTTCGAGAATCTGGTGGGTGGCACCGTCTTCGCCAAGGGTCACGCCTGCATGGGAGGCGGCAATCTTGACGTTTTTGTTGGAATAGGCCACGCACTGGCGTATCTGGTCATACACGCGGCCTGTTGCAAAGGCCGCGAAGGTGCCTGTGAACGGCACGAAGCCGCTCAAAGCCATGCCGGCTGCCATGTTGGTCATGTTGGCCTCGGCGATGCCGGTTTGGAAAAACCGGTCAGGGAACTCCTTGGCGAAATCGCCCATCTTCAATGAGCCGGTAAGGTCGGCGCAGAAAGCGACCACTTTGGGGTTGCGACGGCCCGCTTCAAGCAAGCCTTCGCCAAATCCCGATCTAGTATCTTTTTTTTCGTATTCCATTATTTCAAAATTTCAAGGTTTAACTGAACTAGTATTAATAGTCGCCAAAGGTTTCTTCAAGTTGAGAGAGGGCGTTGGCGGCCTGCTCGTCGTTGGGCGGAGTGCCATGCCATTTGTGGGTGCCCATCATGAAGTCCACACCCATACCCATCTCGGTGTGAGCCAGCAGCAACAGCGGCATGCCCTGATGAGCGCCTTTGCGTGCTTCGTTGAGAGCATCCACCACTTGCTGCATGTCGTTGCCGTTAAGCTCAATGACTTTCCAGCCGAAGGCTTCGTATTTGGCTCTCATGTCGCCGAGGTTCATCACGACATCTGTGGGACCGTCGATCTGTTTCTTGTTGTAGTCGAGGATGCCGACGAGGTTGTCTATTTTCTTGGCACCAGCATACATGGCGGCTTCCCAGATTTGTCCTTCATCCTGTTCGCCGTCGCCCATGAGCACGAAGACAAGGTGCGGATCGTTGTTCAAGCGTTTGGCCTGGGCAGCGCCCACGGCCACGGACAATCCTTGTCCGAGCGAGCCGGAGGCGATGCGGACGCCTGGCAGCCCTTCAGCGGTAGTGGGATGCCCTTGCAGCCTTGTTCCGAGGCGGCGGAAAGTTGCCAGTTCGCTCACTGGGAAATAGCCCCTGCGAGCCAAAATGCTATAGAACATCGGGCTGATATGTCCGTTGGAGAGAAAGAACATGTCTTCGCCCTTGCCATCCATTTGGAAGTTGGATGGATCGATTTGCATTTGGTCGAAATACAATGCGGTGACCAAGTCGGTTGCCCCCAAGGAGCCTCCTGGATGTCCCGATTGGCAACCGTGTACCATGCGGATGATGTCGCGGCGAACCTGCGAAGCTACCCGTTTCAATTCGTTGATATTCATATCATTCTGATGATTTGTTTTTCAATAATGTGAATGGCAAAGTTAATTAAATAATTGGAATAAACAAAAAAAAGGAGCGTTGCTCCTTTTTTAAATCCCGAAAACAATGATGCTTAACGCTTGAATTCGTAAGTCGTAACAACCATGCCCGATGTGTAATGCCCAAAGATAGTATAAGACCATTCAAAAACAAGGTCTATTTTTCATGACGGTATAGATAATAGTATTAGTGTTGTGGAAACGGCTTTTCAAACACCTTAGGAAACGGTGTCTCAAACTCATGTTCTTTGCCGGTGGTGGGATGAATGAAACAAAGCCTGTAGGCATGAAGGCAAACACGGCCGAGACTGTTATCGGTTGAGCCGTATTTCTCGTCGCCCACGATGGGATGGCCGAGGTCCTTGGCATGGACACGGATCTGGTTCTTGCGGCCCGTCTCCAAATGGAAGTCCACCAGCGAATACCTGTTGTTGCTGACCAGCACCTGATAATGCGTCACAGCGTATTTTCCCCCATTGTCAACTGGACTGGAGTAGGTGACAAACATCTTGTTGTCCTTAAGCCATGATTCCACGGTGCCCTCGCGAGGTTCGAGTTTGCCTTCTACCACGGCAACATATCTGCGGTCATAAACTTTCTCTTTCCAGTTTTCCTCAAATGACATGGCGATCTTCTTGTCCTTGGCGAAGAGCATCAAGCCTGAAGTGTCTCGATCAAGTCGGTGGATGGTATGTGCGCGGCAACGCTGTTGTGTTGCGGTAAAATATTGGTTAAGAATGCTTTGTGCCGTTTCTTGCTCCTTTGTGGGACTGTTGGTGAGCAATCCCTCTTTCTTGTCAATGACTACCAGGTGTGTATCTTCATATACGATTTTGAGCCATTTACTATAGAAGCGTTCTTTTGCCGATGGCTTGCCTATTTCCACTTGCATCCCTGGTTTGAGTGCAAAGTCGAACTGGCTGGTGCGCTCGCCATCTACAGAGACGACGCCGTTAGCAAGCATGTGTTTCACACGGGTGCGGCTGATGCCGTTCATTTTCTTCATAATGAATACCATCAAGGTGTCGGCTTCTGTCACTTGAAACTTGAGCGGGTTGGATTTAGAGTGTGGGTTTCTATTGGGTTTCGTGCTCATTTTCTTATATTTAGGTGCTGAAACAAAAAACGCAACCTGAAATACAAGTTGCGGTTTAATGTGCCCCGAACAGGAGTCGAACCTGCACTCCTCTCGAAATACGCACCTGAAACGTACGCGTCTACCAATTCCGCCATCGGGGCTAAGGAGTCTTGATTGTTCATCGATGGTGCCCAGGACAAGAGTCGAACTTGCATGCCGTAATCGGCACTACCCCCTCAAAGTAGCGTGTCTACCAATTTCACCACCTGGGCTGGATTTGCGCGGCAAAGGTACTACTATTTTTGAAACCTGCAAGTGTTTTTTTCTATTTTTTTTCAAATAAAAAAAGCGTGACCCAAGAGCCACGCTTTTTATCGTCTTTGAAACGTGATTTACTTCACCTTTTCAACGATAGCCTTGAAAGCTTCCGGGTTGTTCAGGGCCAGGTCGGCCAAGACTTTGCGGTTGATTTCGATACCGGCTTTGTTCAGCTTGTCCATGAACACGCTGTAGGACATGTCATATTCACGAACGGCTGCATTGATACGGACGATCCAGAGTGATCTGAAGTCACGCTTCTTGTTCCTTCTGTCGCGATAAGCGTAGGTTTGTCCTTTTTCGTAGGAGTTTTTCGCCACAGTCCAGACGTTCTTTCTGGTTCTGAACTGACCTTTGGTCTTCTTGAGGATTTTCTTGCGCCTGGCTCTCGAGGCCACGGCATTGACTGATCTTGTCATTTCTTGTAAGTTTTTCGTTCAGCGCCCCGCCCCATTGCGGGATCTTTTCTGCTGATACAAAGGTTAAACAATTAATTTACGCTTGAAGCATTTGTTTTACGACCTTCTCATCTGCTCTCTCAACGATGGCAGTGTGATCCAGATTGCGTTTTCTCTTCTGGCTCTTCTTGGTCAGAATGTGGCCATGATAGGCATGCTTCCTTTTGATTCTGCCGGAACCCGTCAGTTGAAAACGTTTCTTAGCTCCGGACTTTGACTTCATTTTTGGCATCTTACAATATTTATTTTTAACAGTTAAAAATGAGTTTCTTACTTCTTGGTGCTTTTAGGTGCGATCATCATCATCATCCGCTTTCCTTCCAGCTTGGGCATCATCTCCACCTTGCCGAACTCTTCCAATTCCTGTGCAAACCTGAGCAACATGATCTCGCCCTGATCCTTATAGACGATGGAGCGTCCTCTGAAGAGCACCTCTACCCTTACCTTGTTGCCATCTTGCAGGAAACGCTTGGCATGATTCAGCTTGAACTCGAAATCATGGTCGTCGGTCTGGGGTCCGAGACGGATTTCCTTGATGACGACTTTGCTGGCATTGGACTTGATCTCCTTCTGTTTCTTCTTCTGGTCGAAGATGAACTTCTTGTAATCCATGGCTTTGCAGACCGGCGGATTGGAGTCGGGAGAGATCTCCACCAGGTCCATCCCCAGGCTCTCGGCAATTCGAAGCGCCTCTTTGATGGGATAGATATTGGTTTCAATGCCTTCACCGACCAGTCTTACCATCGGAGCCTTGATCTCTTCGTTGATCCGATGCTGGTCATCGCCCTTCTTGTTGTTCTTGGGCGAGTAGTTTCCTCTGTTAGGGAGCTGTGCTATGGTTGTGATCTCCTATATTTGATTAAACACCTTTATTAATTAATGCATCATCTGATGCTTTGTTCTTCTTTTACTTTCTCGTTGATCATCTTGGCAAAGGCTTCGAGACCCATCGAACCCAGATCCACTTGGCCGTGGGCTCTCACCGAAACGGATTGTTCGTTTTCTTCCTTCTCGCCTACGATGACCATGTATGGATATTTCTTCATTTCGGCATCGCGAATCTTACGACCGATCTTCTCGTTGCGTTCGTCAATGAGCGGGCGAATATCGGATTTTTTCAGATACGTTTGCACTTTTTGGGCATAATCCATGTATTTTTCGCTCACGGGCAGGATAATCACCTGGTCTGGAGCCAGCCAAAGCGGGAATTCACCGGCGCAGTGCTCAAGCAGCACGGCAACAAAACGTTCCATGGAGCCGAATGGTGCTCTATGCACCATCACAGGACGATGTTTCTCGTTGTCAGCGCCGATGTAGCTGAGGTCGAAACGCTCAGGCAGGTTGTAGTCCACCTGAATGGTTCCCAGCTGCCACTTGCGGCCCAAGGCGTCCTTCACCATGAAGTCGAGCTTCGGACCGTAGAAAGCGGCCTCGCCATATTCCACATGAGCAGGCAGACCCTTCTCGGCACAAGCCTCTTGGATGGCGGCTTCTGCCTTGGCCCAGTTTTCGTCGGTGCCCACATATTTCTCATGGTCGTTGGGGTCGCGCAACGAAATCTGTGCCTCGAAGTTGTCGAAACTCAATGCCTTGAAGATGATTTCGATGATTTCCATCACGCGGATGAACTCTTCCTTCACCTGGTCGGGACGGCAGAAGATATGTGCGTCGTCTTGGGTGAATGAACGCACACGGGTCAAGCCGTGGAGTTCGCCACTCTGTTCGTAGCGATACACGGTGCCGAACTCAGCGCAGCGGAATGGAAGGTCCTTGTATGAACGCGGCTTGTTCTTGAAGATCATGCAGTGGTGAGGGCAGTTCATGGGCTTCAGCAGGTACTCCTCGCCTTCTTCCGGCGTGGTGATCGGGCGGAAGCTGTCTTCGCCGTAATGATCCCAGTGACCAGAGGTGACATACAGCTGCTTGCCACCGATATGCGGAGTGATCACTTGTTCGTAACCGTATTCCTTTTGGATCTTGGTCAGGTAGTCCTGCAGGCGAAGACGGAGCTCGGTGCCTTTGGGAAGCCAGATCGGGAGGCCCTTGCCCACCATGTCGCTGAACATGAACAGTTCCAGTTCGCGACCGAGCTTGCGATGGTCGCGCTTCTTTGCCTCTTCCAACAACACGAGGTACTCGTCGAGTTCCTTCTGTTTCGGGAAGGTGATGCCATACACACGGGTGAGCTGCTTACGCTTCTCGTCGCCACGCCAGTAAGCGCCAGCCAACGAAGTCAGTTTCACAGCCTTGATGAAACTGGTGTTCGGGATATGGGGACCACGGCAGAGATCCGTGAAGTTGCCATTCTTGTAGTAAGTGATGGTGCCGTCCTCAAGATCGTTGATCAACTCAACCTTGTAGGGATCGCCCTTCTCGGTGAAATACTTCAGGGCATCGGCCTTACTCACCTCGACACGCTCGAAAGTCTGCTTCTCGCGAGCCAACTCAAGCATCTTCTTCTCGATGTTGGCAAGGTCAGCCTCGGTCAAGGTGATGTCGCCAGTGTCGATGTCATAATAAAAGCCGTTATCGACTGAAGGACCGATGCCGAACTTCACGCCAGGATACAAGGCCTCAATGGCGGCGGCCATCAAGTGGGCCGACGAGTGCCACATGGCGGCTTTGCCCTCGGGGTCGTTCCAGGTGAAGAGCTGAATGGTAGCGTCCTCGTTGATAGGGCGCATGGCATCCCATTTCATTCCGTTGACATTGGCGGCGAGCACGTTGCGGGCCAGCCCTTCGCTCAAACTCTGGGCGATATCGAGCGGAGTCACTCCTGATTCGTATTGTCTGACACTGTTGTCAGGGAAGGTTATGTTGATCATAGACATGGTCTTTTTTGAAAACGGCTGCAAAGGTACAAAAATTTCTTTTACAAATTGCCTACTTGTTTATTATTTTTCTTTTTAGGAGTGTTTTGTGCCAGTTGTTGTTTTTCCATGTCTTCATAAAACCCCACTAACTATGAATTATTTTGTTATTTTTGCCAAAAATTTTCCATTGCAATGAAAAAGATAATCACCATCATATTGCTGGTTTTTACCGTTTTAGCTCAAACAATCGCACAAGTTGCCGAGAGAGTCAGCCAAGAAAGGGCATTCCAAACCGCACAGTCTTTTGCCAATGCCAAACTCGATGCCAAAGGCGAGACGCTCACTTTGGTCAAGGCCGACAACATCTATGTCTTTGACATTGGCAACCGCGGCTTTGTCATGGTCTCGGGAAGCACCATTCTTCCTCCAATTTTGGGTTATTCGCTCAACGAGACCTTCCCATCACTCAATGAAGCTCCCGATAACTTCATCTCGTGGATTGCACATTATGGCGAGATGATTGACTTTGCCTTTGAGAACGGCATCCTCCCTGAAAAGAAGATCCTTCAGCAATGGGATGACGCCCAAAAAGGTCAATTCCCTACAAGGAACACCACTACGGTGGATCCACTGATTCAGACCAACTGGAATCAAGATTATCCATATAACTATTATGCACCCGCAACGTCAGGTGGGTGGTGGGAAGGTCCAGGTGGCCACTGCTATGCCGGTTGCGTGGCTTGCGCCATGGCCCAAATCATGAAATTCTGGAACCATCCCACCATAGGCAATGGATCGCATAGTTATGTTCATGGAACCTACGGCGAACAGAGCGCCAACTTCGGTGAGACGACCTACAACTGGGCTATCATGCCCAACGAACTTGGCTATCAAGCAGATAACGCTGCCAGGGCCGTGGCGTTGTTGATGTATCACTGCGGCGTGAGTGTCAACATGAACTTCGGTCCCGATGGTAGTGGTGCTTATTCGAAAGACGTAGAGACGGCTCTCCGCTCCTATTTCGGCTACTGCGGAGCCAAATATTGCGAAAAAAAGCAATACGACCACGAGGTCTGGGTTTCCATGCTGAAATCAGAGCTCGACCTCTCCCACCCGATTTACTATTCCGGCAACAGCGAAAGTGTCGGTCATGCCATTGTTTGCGACGGTTATGACGAAAACGACTTTTTCCACTTCAACTTGGGATGGAGCGGTTCGGGCAATGACTATTATTCGCTTTACGATGTTGCAGGCTATAACAACAATCAGGCGGCGGTGATGAACATCGTTCCTATAGACATCCGTCCCAACGACAACGGCATCATCTATATCAGTGCCGATGGCGATGGCAATGGTTCTTCTTGGGAACACGCCACTTCCCATCTGGAGTATGCGACCTACCTTTCAAGCGGAAACAACATACGTCTTTGGGTCAAGAAAGGCACATATTACGGTGACAATTCGGATCCTGAAAACGCATTTTATATCCATGGGAAAAACAAGATCTACGGTAGTTTCAACGGGGATGAGCCCGAAGATTTTGACCTTAGCCAGAGGGATTTTGTCAACAACGCAACCATTCTCGATGGACAAGGGATCAAGCGTGTGCTGAATCAGGATGATGTATTGACAAGTGGGAATAACGCTTTATGGGATGGCTTCACCATTCAAAATGGTCATGCAGGAACAGGTGGAGGCGTCTATATCAATGGCTTTGTCACTTTAAAGAACTGCACGATTCGTGACAATGTCGCTAATGCGATTGGCGGAGGCGTTTATATCAACTCATCCGATGCAGCCAACCAGGTGGTATTTGAGCAATGCAAGTTCATCGGCAACAGCGCTTCGATCGGTGGCGGGATTTGCGACCGAAACGGCTGCGTTTTTACCAACTGTTTCATCAGTAACAATATTGCCACTACCAAAGGAGGCGGTATCTACATATACAACAATGCGGAGCCGGACATTAAAGGATGTGTCATCAGCAACAACAGCGCTGCTCAGGGTGGAGGCCTATACGTCCGAGGCAAATGTAGGATGTTCAACTGCGATATTGTTATGAATGAAGCTACTGAGACATACGGTGGCTGTTTCAATGAAAACAACCGCAGCAGTTACCAGAGTTGCATCCTTTGGGGTAATCTTGCACAAGGTGTTCCGAACCAGAACACAGGCTCGTGTTCATTTGAATATTGTGCTGTCCAAGGTGGCATTCCCGGTGAAGGCAACATAGACCTTCCAGCTGAAAATGACGGCGAAGAACCCGGCGTTTTTATCCGTTTCAAGCAACCCGCACAAGGTGTGGGCTCCTCCTTTACCGAAGCTGATTGGGACATCCGTTCCAGAAGTATCTGTCTCAATAGCGGCATGCCTGGCAATGCCAATTATTCTACTGATTTGGCCGGACACCAACGTTTACAGCATGGAAGGATTGACATTGGCGCATACGAAAGGAATGCCTCTCTTACGCTTATCGATGCTTCCATTTGGAGTGGACAGACCTACTGGTTCAATAACTTTCCGCTCCACGAACCGGGTTATTATACAACAGTATATCAGACATCTGAATGCGACAGTGTAGTGGGTCTTACACTGGAAGTGCTGTTGGAAATCGGAGAGCAACCAATAGACGATAATCCCGAGGATATTCTCTCGATAGATGTCTTATCTCTACATGGCCAGCGTCTAGGCGCATTGCATAGCCAAAATGAGATGGAATCGTTGCATTTGTCGTCAGGGTGCTATTTGTTGAGAATCCATACCCGTGAAGGCATCCGTTCCAAGAAGGTGATCCTCCCATAGCCCAAGCCACGGGAGGAGCCATTACATCTTTACAATCTTCATGACCGCGTCACCAGTTTCAGCGGTGACATGAAGGAAATAGGCGCCTTGTCTCAAAGTGCTTATGTCCAGAGTGATACTATCGTCGCTTACCTCTTGAGTCAACACCATTTGGCCAAGCATGTTGAGAACAGCAATTTGTCTCATTCCTCGAACGGTCACTTGAATCTTTCCATCGGTGGGATTGGGATACACTGACATTTGTTCGAAATCGGTCTCTGACACTGTCATGGTTGCCCAGTCAACGTAGATCTCATTGGAGGGATTGGAGATGAGTTGGGGTGTCCTGCCAACAACAGAGTAGCAATAGGATTGGCCGTATTCAGCAGAGGCGTCGAGATAGTTGCTTTCAGTGATGCCTTCAGCGATGAGCTCGCCGTTACGGTACACTGAATAGCTGTCAGCAAGCATGGCAGTCTGCCAAGAGAGCTTGACCCCCTCTTCCATGACATCAGCTTCAAGATGTGCTGGAATGATGGTTTTGTTTACCTCCACGAAGTTCAGTGACGGGTCGGATTGGGACGAAGCAAATGACGAAGTGCCATGTGTTTGTGCGTAATAAGCTAATACAGCAAATTCATACGTCTCACAAGAAACTCCGTTCAATTTGATCTCGACACTGGTTTGTGAAGTGGACTTGATATGGAAGAAATCCTCGTCCTTTGTACGACGGTAAACCTTATAACCGGAAACATTGGAGTTGATGGGGGCGTTCCAACTCAAACGAATTTTGTCATCCGAAAGTATTGTGTACCGTAGATCGAAGGGACTGGGGTAATCTGAAGCGGGTTGCACGTTGCAACTGTTTGACGGATCCGATTCCACCATGCCGTTGAAAGCGGTGACATGGTAGGAATGGAAGTTGTTGTCAAGGGCAGCGTCTATATATGAGGCAGTCTCCGACAAATCATATAGCCTTCCGTCGCGATAAATAAAGAAGACAAAGTCGTCAGTTGGTTCCATTTGCCACTGGAGCAGTACGTCATTTTCTCTGACGTCAGCGGTGAGATGTGAAGGCACAGCGATTCGGTCGCCATTTTGACATGCGTTGGTGGCACGATAGAACACGCCGTTTCTCATGATTGAAGTGGAACCATCGAAAGAAGTCCTGGTGGTTCCGTCTACGTCCTTGATCTCAAAATGAATCTGGTCCACGGATAATTCGGAGGATTTCCAAGATATCGATACGACACTCAATGGCATCGTAACAGTCTGTGTCTGATTGGTGTTGGACAAGGATAAACGGGCTATCTCCTCTCCCATCCCGTCGGTAAAGACGAGGGAATTGCCTTTCCATCCCTGGTTGTTTGACGAACTCATCTCAACTGTCCATGTACAGGAAGGACCCAGGATCACCTTATCTTCTGATGCAGCAAATCCCTTTGCGGTATTTGAGACGGCATAAACCGAGTAAGATACCATCGTGGGAAGATAATGGTCGGTGAAGCTCATGGCTTGTCCTGGAGCTGGATTGTTAAAGACATGAATGGGTTTCTCATTACGGCACACCACAACTTGATCGATGGTTCCCAAAGGCTCGTTGTGAATATTGTTCACAGGATTTGTCCAGGAAAGGACCGCGGAAAACTCCGTGTCGCCTAACGATTCCACGGTAAGGTTTTCAGGAGCCAATGGCATGGAAGTATAGACTGCAGATGGAACAAAGTTTTTGATAGTACCTGCCCAATTGGCGTAGTCGATCTCATCAATGACAAACCAGCCATCACTGCTGCCTCCCCATCCCCAATTGAAGTGGAAAAGGTCGTTGTCATCGTACCCGTCGCATACAAAGGCATGTCCTCCGCTGTTGCTGTATCCTGAATAATACACGGGCCAACCCAAGTCGAATTGTTGCTTAAGCATGGTTTTCCAATTTCCGAGCGAATAGTATTCGCGGTATTCCAGTTCCGCCATATTGCTGTATGAGAAATACTGTTGGATGACACCAGGAACGTCCTGCGAATAGGCACCGCTGCCGTTGGGAGAAAACTGCATGTTGACTGCCACGCCACAATGATACATGAGCAGCGCAACGGCTTCGATCTCCTCTGCTGGAGAGTCTGAAAAGAGTTTCAAAGGCATGTGTTCCCAGTCGTAGGTGGTTGCACCAAAATTGGCTGAGAGCACACCATAGGAGCTGTAATAGGAATGGCTTCCTGTTCCTTGGAGGGGATGTTCCCAATAGCGCATCACCTGTGACATGGCTGTGGCAACACAACCTGCATAGCAACGGCCTCCAGGACCCGATCCTGCCTCAGGGGAATATAGGTTGTATGGCGAGTTTTGATTCCACTTGGTCTTGCAAAGATAAGTCGCCCCTTTCCCACCATTTCGTGAAATGGTTTTCCCTTTGGTTAGCAGCGACTGCCATTCATTTTCGGCATCATCGTAATAAACTGCATGTGGACTCGTACGCGCTTCCATGATCTTCTCAAGATAGAAATCCAGTTCAGGAGAGCGGTTCTCTGTTTCAAAAACACCTTCCTGGGAATATCCTGTGATAGGCCTAAAGCGGTCATCTGCAGAGACGATGACGAAGCCGGTCTCACCGACATTGAAGACATAAAAACAAGTTTCACCCCGATTTGTCTGTCCAGAATAGACCCATTCCAAGTTATTTGAGGATCGTGCTGGATCAAACGTGGCGGCTACAAAACGCTGTCCGACGAGTCGGGCCGTTTCCATGTTGACGGGTCCGGCAAAGGCCACTGTTATGCCAATCATGAGTGTTATTGCGAGAGAAAGTAGTTTTTTCATTGTTGTATGGTAGCGGATTATGGAATAAATAATTGTAAATGCATGAAGAAGGGATGGCGATAGGCCATCCCTTGATCGTTTGTGTTGAGCAGCTGAAGGGCTTATTCAACTTCTTCCACGGGTTCATCGAGAGGAGTGTCCTCGTCGTCGCCCCAGAAGTCATCATCCTTGCAGTTGAGTTCGGCCTTCTTGTCAGCCATGACTTTTTCCATCGTGTTGGAGAGGTCTTCAAGTTGCTTCTGTTCCTCTGCGGACATAGCATCAACACCTTCAACACCGAGGATGCCGAGGATGCCGAATGCAGCCATGTCGAGTTCGTCACAAGTCTTGGCTTGTTTGATGGACTCGGAAACCTTGTCGTAAATCTTCTTTGATTCATTGAAAGCTTTTGAATGACCATTACCACCGCAGGAAGCCATGGCAATCAGGATTGCGCTCATTACGAAAGCGAATAACGTTTTCTTCATTGTTAATTAGTTTTGATTGATGATGTTTTTACCCAACAAAAATAAACACTTTTCTTGAAATACAAACAAAAAATATCGTTTTTTTTTTATATTGATTCTTTTTCTATCTTTGCGGCCTTGAAATGATTTATGCTCATGAAACGTATTACGCTGTTTTTGCTACTATTGCTTCAAACTTTCGCATTGGTTGGACAGATCACAGATGCTTCCATTAACGGGAAGATCACCGATATTAATAATAAAGTGTTGTCGCAAGCGACTGTCATTGCCACTTATCTTCCGACAGGTACTCGTTACAATGCCGTGTCGGACAAAGATGGTCACTATCACCTGCAGCAACTCCGTCCAGGCGGTCCTTATTCCATTGAGGTCCGCTCCATGGGCTTTCAGGCCAAGACCATTAATGGCATCCAGATTGGATTGGGAGAGCATTATGTGCTCAATGTGACCTTGGAGGTGTCGGACACTCCTCTTATGGAAGTCACCATCTCCGCCGAGGCATTGTCCGACAAAGGAAGCGGCAACGGCGGCATCACCACTTCGGTGACTTCCGAACAGATAGCCATGTTGCCTACCATCAGCCGTAGCATGAACGATGTGTTGGCGTTGACTCCACAAGCTGTCACCACATCCGATGGACTTGCCATCGGTGGTGGCAACTATCGCCAGTCGTATGTCAACGTGGACGGCGCCTCATTCCATAACTCCTACGGGATAGGAAACAACCTTCCTGCAGGTGGCTCTCCAATAGCCCTTGATGCCTTGGAAGCCATCAACATCAGCATCGCTCCATACGACGTGCGTCAGAGCGGCTTTACTGGCGGAGTGGTCAACGCCATCACCAAAAGCGGCAGCAACGATCTCCATGTCCACCTATACGACTACTTCACGCATGATAAGATGATCGGTACTGAATTTGGCGTGAAAGACATCCACGGACTCTATCCCGAAAGGCTCAAACTCGAAAGGTCGCTCGAAAACACTATTGGCGTTTCCGTGGGCGGACCCATTGTCAAGGACAAGCTGTTCTACTTCATCAACATGGAATACCAAAGCGACATCGACAATGGACAGTCGCGTCTGGCACGTGAACGCGAAGGTGCCGACTGGGGCAACGGAACGCAATACAACCGTCCCACCGTTACCAAGATGGATGAGATACGGAATTATCTGCAAGAGGCCTACGGCTACGATCCGGGTCCCTATCAGAACTATACCTTCAGCACCCCTGACTACCGTTTTCTGGCCCGTTTGGATTGGAACATCAACAAAGACAACCGCCTTCAATTCAGGTATTCCACAGTGAGACACCAGTTCTTTTCCACCCCGTCCAACTCCATCACTCCACTTAGCAGCAGCCTGTACAATAAAAACAGCTATGGACGCTGCACCGACTATGCCATGTATTTCGAGAGTTCCAACTACATCCAACAGCGGAACTTCAGTTCGGCGGCCGCTGAGTTGAACAGCCGTTTCCTCAACGGAAGGCTAAGCAACATGCTTCGTGCGGTCTATTCGTTGCAATATGAACCCCGAAAGATGACTAGGGACGTCTTCCCCACCGTTGATATCCTCGAGCCGCTGGAGGACGGCACCAAGACTGTCTATACCTCGTTCGGCCCCGATCCATTTACATACGGTACGGGTAGCAAAGTACACACCTTCATTGCCACGGATGAGTTGAGTTACTACACGGGCATGCACCATCTCATCGGAGGACTGCAGTTTGAGCTCGACAAGACCATCAACGGCTTCATGCAAGGTGGTGCAGGCTATTATGTTTACAATTCATGGGACGATTTCGTGAGCAATGCCACGCCAGCGGCTTTCACTGTCACTTTTGGCAACAACGATGCCCATGAGCAGGCATTCCCCTCGTTCAACTATCTCCAGTATTCGCTCTATGCACAAGACAAAATCACGCTTTCCGAGCATTTCGATCTCACTGCCGGACTTCGTCTTGAGTTGCCCTGCTATCCTTCCATAGCCGACTACAACACCAACCTTGAGTTCGACTCTCTTGCCGCTCTCCCATCCTCTTTCCAAGGGCTCTCAACGGCTGACATGCCTCAATCCAAGCCGAATCTGTCCCCACGTATGGGGTTCCAATGGGATATCCTCGGTAATGGTAAATTGCGTCTTCAAGGAGGAAGCGGCATCTATACCGGTCGCATTCCTTTGGTGTGGATCGTTACCGCAGTTTGCAACAGCAACGTTGCCCAATGCCAATACCTCACCTATGGGAAAGATGTCGGGTTCTATCCCACTGTCGACGAGATGATAGCTCATAACCCTGATTTTCTCAAGACGGGTGAGCTGCCAGCGCCACAATATGCCACCATCCTTGACAAGTCGTTGAAGATGCCTCAATCATGGAAATCATCACTGAGTCTCGATGGTCAACTTCCAGGCGGTGTCAAGGCTTCAATTGAAGGTGTTTTCAGCAAGGATTTGACCAGTGTGACAGTTACACGTCTTGGTATCAAGCAGGATACCATCATCCAGTTGCCAGGTGAGCTGACTCCACGTGTACATTGGACGGGAGAAGGCATGAAGAACTCCATTGGACTTAGTGTCAATCCATTTCTTATCACCAACAGCGAACTCAACGGGTATTACTACTCCCTCACCAGTCAGTTGTCAAAGGCATTCCCGTTTGGTTTGAGTTTGATGGCAGCCTATACCTATGCAAAAGGCGTCAACGTCATCGACGGCTTGGGCGATCAGGTGATGACGGCTTACACGAGCAATACCTATGGTGTCAACGGCTCCAATATGGAAGAACTTGGCTATAGTTCATACGTGGCGCCACATCATCTTTTGCTGAATGCTTCATGGAGCTGGCAAACAGGCAAGCATACCAAAGAAACAATTTCATTGTATTATACAGGATTCAACCATTGTTATGTCGGCAACTTCAGTTATTCACGTTATAGCTATACCCTGTCAAGCAATGTCAATGGTGACGGTGGAGCTAACAGCTTGATTTACATCCCCACAGAGAAGCAGCTGTTGCAAACCTTGAAGGATCAATACGTCAGTGCTGAGAACGCCGCCGCCTTCAATGATTTCATCAATGCCGATCCCTATCTCAGTGAACATCGTGGTGAGTATGCCATGAGAGGTGCTGCCATAGCTCCATGGCGTCATTTGTTCAATCTAAAGTATGAAAGATCTTATACTTTCTGCAAGGGACAAACGCTTGGCGTTGGCATTGATGTTTACAACGTCGCCAACCTTCTTTATCGCGGATGGGGTAACATTCAGCGTTTGAGCAGCAGTGACATCCTGACTATTACCACTGATGGCCTGTATCGCTTCAACGAGCCTGATTGGAATGCATACGCCAACGTGATCTCTACTTGGTCGGCGGCGCTGAGCCTAAGATACCTGTTTTAATGAGATTGCATCAATAGCGCATCCACAGAAACCAATGCGGCCATTGCCTCGATGATGACGGTTGCCCTTGGCAAGGCGCAGACGTCGTGACGGTCGCCTCTACCTAAGGTAGGAATGGGCTTGAAAGCCACATTGAAACACACCTCTTCTCCATTGGTGATGCCGCCTTGAACACCGCCGGAATGGTTGGTCAGAAACTTTACGGAACCGTTTTCTTCAAAGACCATTTGGTCGTTGGCTTCAGAGCCTCGCATGGAGGCCATGGCGAAACCGTCGCCATATTCAAAGCCCTTGACGGCAGGGATGCTGAACATCGCCTTGGCGAGACAAGCCTGAAACTTGTCAAACATGGGTTCGCCCAATCCGGCGGGAAGTCCATTGATGCTTCCCTTGACGATGCCGCCAACGGTGTCGCCTTCGTCCCTGCATTGACGCAACAAAGCCTCAATGCGCTTAGGATTAGTCTCTCCTGCGATGCTTTTCACTTCAGTATGGATTTCAATACCATGTTGTGCCAAGATTTGGTTGGCGATGGCTCCTGCCACCACTACGGGTACGGTGGTTCTTGCCGAGGCCCTTCCTCCTCCGCGCCAGTCACGGATGCCATATTTCTGCTGATAGGTGAAGTCGGCATGGGAAGGACGAAACACTTCTTTCAGGTCGGCATAATCTTCGGGACGGGCATCAGTGTTTCTAACAATGAAGGCGATGGGCGTTCCAAGGGTCACTCCGTCAAGGAGTCCCGATAAAAACTCAACCTCGTCGGATTCCCTTCGGTGGGAATCCGACGAGGTTGTACCTGTGGCGCGTCTTGAGAGTGTCTTTTTGATCAGTTGTTGATCGATCTTCAAACCTGAGGGACATCCGTCAATCACTCCCCCAATGGCGGCGCCGTGCGATTCGCCAAAGGTGGTCAAACGGAATATTTCCCCTATCGTATTCAACTTCTGTCTACTGACTTCTTTTTTCTTAATCGTTTACAATCTTCAGCTTTGCCTCCAGGACCTTCAGGTCGTTCTTGGCCTTGTTGATCTTCTTCTCATATTCAGCCTTCATCAACTCTGAGTTCTTGCTGTTGGAGAAGAATCCGATGTTGTTTTCGAGGACGGCGATCTCGTCGCGGAGTTTCTGGATGCGGTTGGAGAGGTTTGTCTTCTCTCTTCTCATCCTGTCGCCCGACTCGGGATCGTCCTTCATGCCTTCCACCATCTCCCTGTATTCGTTGGTGGAGATCTCGTTTTGGTTGCTTCTCATCTTGTCGAAGAGGGCATCCACGGCTTTGCGGTATTCGGCGTTGATGGTATCCTTCATCTTCATCGGCACATGACCAATCTCGATCCATTGTTTCTGAAGGGCTTTGATGGCTTCCATATTCTCGGCGCGGCTTGGCTTGAGCTCAAAGTTCTTGATGGTCTCGATGAGTTCTTGCTTTGCGGTGAGGTTGGCGGCTTCTTCTTCCTTCAGTCCACCGAAATGCTCTGCCTTGCGTCCGAAGAAGACGTCGCAGGCTGCTCTGAATCGTTTCCAAACCTTGTCGGCATGACGTTTCGGGACAGGGCCGATGGTCTTCCATTCTTCCTGCATCTTCTTGAACTGTTCGGTGGCTTTCTTCCATTCGGTGGATTCTTGAAGTCCTTCGGCTTCGATGCAGAGGTTGATCTTGCGTTCGAGGTTCTCAGTTTGCTTGTCTTTCAGCGTGGAGAAGAACTCTTTCTTTTTGGCGAAGAAGGTATCCATGGAGCCTTTGAAGCGGTTCCAGATCTCTTCGTTCTGCTTCTTGGCAGCTGGTCCTACGGTCTTCCAGATCTTGAATAGGTCACTGAGTTCGGTCGATTTCTTTTGCCAAACGCTGATGCTGTTGTATTCTTCGGCAAGCAGTTCTTCTGCCTTTTCACAGAGGGCCGTCTTAGTCTCAAGGTTGGCGTTTTGTTCTTCCTGGATCTTGGCGTAATGTTCTCTTCTGATGGCGTTGATCTTGTCCGTGGCTGCCTTGAATCGTTCCCAGATCTCGTCTTTTTTGTCTTGTGGCACCGGTCCGATTTCCTTCCATTCTTCATGGAGTTTCTGGAGGGACTTGAATGCCTTCGACATGGACTTCTCGTCGAGCAGTTCCTCGGCTCTTTCGCAGAGCGTGATCTTGGCATCGAGGTTCTTCTTCATGTCGAGGTCACGGAGTTCGCGGTTGATATTTACTTTGTCGAAGAATTTCTCCACCAGGAAGTGGTAGGAGTTCCAAAGGTTTGCATTCTCAGTGGCGGGCACTTGGCCGATTCCCTTCCATTTTTCTTGGAGGGCGCGGAAGTCGTCGTAGGTCTTCTTCAGGGTCTCTTCCGAGGCGATCAGTTGTTTCAGTTCTTCGAGAATGGCTTGTTTTTGTGCGAGGTTCTCCAATTTCTGGGCATCCATGAGTTCGTTTTGCTTGGCACGGTTGGCCTTGAAGATACCGAATGCAGTGTTGAAGCGTTTCTCGGCGTCGTCCATGACGTGTTGGTAGCTGTCTTTGTCGCCACCGCTTTCCAGGAAGGCTTCCAACTCCTTGTCCATGTCTTCCTTGTTGAGTTTCATAAAATGAACACGAATGGCAGTGACCTTGTCCTTGATCTTCATCACGTCTGTATCTTGGACAATCTCTTCGAGCATGGCCGCCAACTCTTCCTTGGTCTTCCCTTCAATATCCAGTTCGACTTCCTCGACTTCTTCCTCGTCCATCTCCTCATTCGTCACGATCTCCGGAAGAGCCTCTTCCTGAGGGATGATCTCTGAAGGTTTCTCCACTTCTTCGACAGGCTGTTCAACAAGTGTCTCCACCTTGATGCGGACACTGCCGGGAAGGATCGTCGATTGGTTCAATTTTTCAATTTTCTTTTTCTCATTGCCATCAATGGCCTTAAGCTCTTTGTTTTCCATTTTAATTCATTTTAGATGTCGTCAGGGACTAAGCCCCGTAATGCAGTTTACAAAATCGTGCAAATTTAGTAATAAAAAGCAGATGGCAACGATTTTTACAAAAATTTCTTTTGTATCTTTGTAAGTTGTTTTTCACGAATGACTCATGTTTGACATCGATATCCAAAACTCACTTTCCCAGCTCGTCTGCTCCATCGGGTGCCAACCTATCGACATCAAGGCGATTGCGGAGTCGGGATCGACACGGAAATATTACCGAATCACCACCTCCAATGTCTCTGTCATAGGGGCATACAATGCCAACGTCGAGGAAAACGAGGCTTTCTTTTATCTGACGGAACACTTTGGAGCAAAAGGCCTACCCGTCCCCAAACTCCTTGCCGTCAGTGCCGATCGCACCTGTTACCTGCAATCGGATCATGGCGACCTCTCTCTTTTCCAACTATTGCAGCAATCGCTCCTCGTGGGACATTTCGAGGAATCGACCTTATGTTTGTTGCGGCAGGTATTGGATGCTTTGGTGCGTTTCCAGACAGAAGGCCATCAAGGACTTGACTACAGCAAGGTCTATCCAGTTCCTTGTTTCGACAAGGAGGCGATCATGGACGACCTCAACTATTTCCTATATTATTTTGCCAAGCCACATGCTGAGGTTGTCTTCAATGAAAATAGGCTCAAGGCTGAGTTTAGGCGATTTGCCGACTTCCTCGGACAAGCCGACAACCATTTCTTCATGTATCGCGATTTTCAGTCTCGAAACATATTGATCGATCAGGGACTTCCGATTTTCATTGATTACCAAGGCGGTCGGCAGGGACCGCTACAGTACGATGTCATCTCGTTGCTTTTCCAAGTGAAGGCACAGCTTCCACAGACGCTCCGTGACGAGTTGTTGGCTCATTACAAGCAAGTACTTTCGTTACAAATCGACCTACAATCGGTGGAATTCGACCGTTACTATCCATATTTCGTGTATTTGAGGTTGATGCAAGTGCTTGGCGCATACGGTTTTAGGGGGTTGATACAAAAGAAAGCCCATTTCATTGAAAGCATTCCGTACGCCCTCAAGGAACTGCAGGCTTGGACGTCACGATATCCCCTAGAGGATTATCCCGAGCTTCAACATGTCCTGTCGCAAGTGGTCGGGTTGACGCAACGTTACCCCAATGTTTCCAGTCAGCAAACCTCCGATTCCCAGTTGGTGGTCACTGTTAACAGTTTCTCTTACAGGAAAGGCTATCCCGATGATTTCAGCGGCAATGGCGGCGGCTTTGTCTTCGACTGTCGGGCACTCCCCAACCCAGGGCGCGAGCCTCAGTTCAAGACCAAGACAGGACGTGACTGGGAAGTCGAGGAGTACATGGTGGCAAAGCCGCAAACCCATGTCTTTTTGGAACATATCAAAGGCATTGTGGGTGCCAGCATCGACAACTATCTGGAACGGCATTTCAGCCGTCTTTCGGTCTCCTTTGGGTGTACCGGTGGCCAGCACCGTTCCGTGTTTTTTGCCCAGCGTCTCGCTGAATGGATCAAGTCGACCTATCCCACCGTCAAAGTACAACTGAACCACATAGAACAACACATCCATGAATAGAACCGCCATGCTCCTTGCCGCGGGCCTTGGCACGCGGCTGAAAGAAATGACGCACGACAAGCCCAAGGCGCTTGTCAAAGTCGCTGGCAAGACACTCCTTCAACGCAACATGGAGCATCTTGTCAGCAACGGCTACGACAGGATCATTGTCAACATCCATCATTTTGGCGACCAGGTGATTCAGTTTATTGATAGTCATCCCTGCGATGCCGCCATTTACATCTCAGATGAACGTGGATGTCTCATGGACACCGGTGGCGGCATCGTCCAAGCACTGCCTTTCTTTCACGACACTCCAGCAGTGCTGGTCCATAATGTTGACATTATCAGCGACGTGGCCCTCATGGAGATCTACGACCGTTTCATCGCATCCGACGACGAGGCTTGGCTGCTGACCCAGGACCGCGACACTAGCCGCAAATTGCTTTTCGATGACGACGACTTACTTGTCGGATGGAGAAATCACAACGACGGCACTTTCAAATGGGTGCGCGGTGAACAGTCGACATATCGTGAACTGGCTTTTAGCGGGATGCATCTTTTCAGACCCCAGTTGTTTGACTCTTTCAGTTACCAGCGTTACAGCATCATCGACCTCTATCTGCAACAAGCCGCTCAACACAGAATCCGCTCTGTGGAGATCCAACCCGGCTACTGGTTCGACCTTGGCAAAGCCGAAGACTTTCATCGTATCGAATCCCAACTGCAATCTGAAAAACCGTACGCTCAATGAACGCTTTCATCAACATACTTGCTGAGCACATCAAAAGCCACTACGATCTGCAACACGAAGAGCTTACGGTCGTTTTTCCTAACAAACGCGCTGCATTCTATCTTAGGGATAGATTCGCAAAGATATTCCAGGGAAACATTTGGATTCCGCAAATGCTTTCTATTGAAGAGGCAGTCACCCAATGGAGCGGCATCCAATTGGCAGATACAGTGGATCTCATGTTTGAGCTTATCGCCATAGATGCGGAGATCGAGGGTCATTCCAATGGCATTGCCGTATTTGGCAGCATGGCATCGCAGATGGCCAAGGACTTTGACGAGGTGGACCAATATGCCGTTGATGCCAAACACCTGTTTTCCTACATCTACGAGGAAAAGAAAATTGGGCTTTGGAACCTGGGGGAAGGCATCACCCCGAAAGAACAGGCGCATCTTGATTTTTTCAAAAAGCTGCAAGTGTATTATGAGCGTTTGAGGAATCGGCTTTCCGAACAAGGCAAGGGCTATTATGGTATGATCACACGAACGCTCTCTGAGTTGAGTGACAATGAGTTGCGAAAAAAGACTGGCAACCGTCGAATCCTCTTTGCAGGATTCAATGCCCTCACCCCTACTGAACAGAAGATCATCGACAAGCTTTATCGTAACGGACAAGCAGAAGTGGTCTGGGACTTCGACCGTTACTATGTGGAAGACAAAATGAACGAGGCGGGACTGTTTGCGCGACGTTATCTCGAACAAGATGTGCCATGGAAACCGACCGTTTTCTCCGATGCCTTGTTAAACGATGAGAAAGAGATCCACTTTGTCGGTGTCACCGGCAACACGGTGCAAGCCAAGGCCCTGCAGAGTTTGCTACAAGTGGAACAAGACACCAACAGTGCAGTGATCCTGGCGGATGAGGAACTCCTGATTCCAGTACTGAACGCTATCCCTGAGAATGGGAGTTTTCCATCCGTCAAGGTTTCCATGGGCTATCCGTTGCGTCACACTGCGCTAAACGAACTCATCAGTGAGTTTTTCATCCTCCACCGCAAAGGGCGAAAAGTTAACAACCAAGGTTGGTATTTGTGGCCAGTCTTACGCATCCTGGATCTTGAGATGGTAAAGGTCGTCTTCAACAAGCAGGAACTCGGCGGAATACAACAATACCAGGACTTTGTCAAGGATCGTTCTGCTTTTATCTTCACAGAAAAAGACTTTGAGGAGCATTGTCGCTTTGAAGACGTGCAACAATTCATGCGGCTGTTGCTTGGAACAGTCGGTTCGATGACACCATCGGAACTCCTTGCCTCGCTGACCGCTTTGCTGACGTTCATCGCCCAGCGTCTCAACGCCGATTCGACGGGAAATCTATTTCTTCTCAATCAGGTCAGCGAGGCAGGCAAAGCCGTCAACAGACTAAAGAACATCCTCGATCGTTCCCAGCGCTATCTCCAAAGCCTTGACGAATTGGAGATTCTCTATCGTCTTGTGAACAGCAACGTAGCCGTCAAACTCAACAGCAGCACCACTAAGGGTTTGCAACTCATGGGACTTTTGGAAGCACGAAACCTCGATTTTGACACCATGTACATGGTCGGTGTCAACGAAGGGATCCTACCTGCTGAGCGTTCACATGGGAGCTTCATCCCATACAACATCCGAAAGGAATGTGGACTTCCCGACTATCAAGAAAAACAGGCTGTTTATGCCTATCATTTCTATCGTCAGCTACAAAGAGCGCGACGCATCTTTTTCCTATATAATGACAGCAGTGCCGACCAAAAAGGCGAGCCGAGTCGTTTCCTTATGCAGCTACAGCATGAGTTGACATTGAGGAATCCACATGTGCATTTGTATAAGGAACATTTTTTGAACAAGACGCCGAACATCCCTTCACCTGAAGCAATCGCAGCCAAGAAGACGCCTGAGGTGATGGAGAAGCTGATGAGGAAGATCCAGACAGACAAGCTAAATGAAGCTTTGGCCCCTACGTCCCTATCAACTTTCCTACAGTGTCCACTGAAGTTTTTCCTGAAGTACATGGAGCGACTTCAAGATAACCGTGTTGAAGAAGAGACCCAGGTCAACGAGATCGGCACCATTATTCACGATACCCTAGAACTGTTTTATCGCCCATTCCTCAACACCGAAATCACTGCCGACCGATTCAAGCAAGAGATTCGTCCTTCCCTTCCCCAACACTTGCAGGCTGTTATCCACAAGCTCTTCGAGCAAGGACTTCCCAACGTTGGATACAACTACCTCAACCAGCGCAGCATCAGCAGGATGCTGAATCATTATTTGCAATTTGAAGAAGCCAATGTACGAGAGCACACGCTTGCCATTACGGAGGTGGAGCACACGTTGCACACGACCATTATGGTCAATGGCGTCAATTGTGTCATTTCCGGCAAGGCCGACCGTATCGACAAACAAGACGGTGTCATCCGTATCATCGACTATAAGACTGGTAAGGTCGAAGATAAAGATGTGATTGTCCCGAAAGAGGTTGCCAAGCTTGAAGACATCCCCGAAAAAGCCCTGCAACTATTGATTTACAAGTACCTGTACTTGAAAGAACATTCCGAAGTCATGCCCGAGCAGGTCTCTGCTGCGCTCTTCTGTTTAAGAAAGAAACAGGTCGTCTTTGAGCTGCGTATTGATGACCAATCGTTGACACAGCAGTTCATGGAGACCATGGAAGGCTATCTTGAAGATATATTAACTCGTTTGATGGATCCGACTGTCCCATTTGGGCAGACTGAAGATCCTCAAGCCTCTCCTTGTCGTCTTTGCGACTTCAAGGAACTCTGTGTCAATAGTGCAACAATAGCACAACGGGCAGGTGATCGCTGATGCCTCCATGATAGCGTGGGCCGACGTAAGTACGGTTCAGTTTCAAGCCATGATAGGTGTGGTCTTCCTCAAGAAGCATGAAGTCATGAATAATTCGAGCATCGCTTGAAGTACAATGCAGCATCGATTTGTATAATAATGATTTAGAAACGATGATTTGGTCGAATATCATCCACGAATCTTTATATTTGATCGTCCCTTTGAAGCCAAGAGAGTTGTTGTTGGCAAAGAGGTTGACCAAGGGGTCTTCAGGGCGACTTTCCGGAGGAGACCGAGCGCCCAACACCGTTTGTATGCAAGGTGCTTCAGGGGTGTCGTTGAAGTCGCCCATGATCAGGATCTTGGGCAAGGAGGTGTCGTTGGGGTTTACTTCTACAGATGTCATGTGGACGATAGAGTCCACCTTATGTCGCAATATCATGGCTGCACGGTTTCTTGCTTCCACTGTTTCCAGCTCTCCCCTGTACTTCGAAGGCCAGTGATTCACAAAGCAATGGATGGTGTCTTGCCGAAGGTCGAAGAATTTGGCATAAAGGATGTCACGCGAGACCGAGGCTGGGTTTTCCGGGTCATGATAACGGATCGCCTCGCTGCTGATCAGTTGGAAACGGTCAGTCGAATACACGATTGCCGGGTCGATTCCCCTTCTGTCTGGCCCTTCGTAATGTACCCAACGATAATGAAACTGTTTCAGTGGAGTTTGTCCAAAGAGCGCTTGGAGCACAAATTCATTCTCCACCTCACAGACGCCGAAGATGCCTATTGGCTGCTGTTGTGAAAATGCGAGGATGGCTTTGTAGAGCTGGTTCCGTTTCCTGTAAAATCTAGAAACCGTCCAGTGTTGTCCTCCCGACTGGGTGTATTCGTTGTAATCCAAAGTGGAATCCACGAAGGGATCGAAGAAGTTCTCCATGTTCCAGAATGCAACCAACACCGAGTCGGGAGGCTCTTCCATCCCCTTCTCTCGAATGTCATCCAGACCGTTTAGCCTAAGTGATGGCGCTAGAAAACAGCATACTACTAGCCCTGTCCATAATACCGCTTTATCCATATTTATTTAAATTTTCAACAAAGATAGTGCAATATTTAACACAAAAATATTTTTTTCATTCTTTTTTTTAATCATTTTTTTTCTTATCTTTGCAAAAGAATAAATGAATCGCATCTTTCAATTAAACGACGACGACTACAGTTTCCCGCCGGCAAACATGGCAAACAAGGACGGGCTGTTGGCATTCGGAGGTGATCTCTCCCCGAACCGTCTCATTGTCGCTTACGCAAACGGCATTTTCCCATGGTTCAACGAGAACGAGCCGTTGTTTTGGTGGTCGCTGGATCCTCGTTTGGTGATTCGACCTGGTGAGATGCGGGTTTCAAAGAGCTTGAGACACACACTCCGTTCAGGTCATTTCGATTGCAAGATCGACACGCAGTTTGAGGCAGTGATGCGACAATGTGCACAGACGCCTCGTGAAGGCCAGGACGGCACATGGATCACGGACGAAATGGTGGAGGCTTACGTCCAGCTGCATCAGATGGGACTTGCCCATTCTTTTGAGGTCTACCACGAAGAGGAACTTGTAGGGGGGCTTTATGGGGTCGCACTTGGCAAGCTGTTCTGTGGGGAGTCGATGTTCCATCTCATGAGCGATGCTTCCAAGGTGGCGTTTTACCATCTTCATGAGTTCCTTGTCGCACATGACTTCAAGCTTATCGATTGCCAACAGGAGACCAAGCACCTCGTCAGTCTGGGAGCCTATACCATTGAAAGGGAGAGCTATTTGGAAGAGATCCGTAATTTGGTGACGGAGCCGACGCTGAAGGGCAACTGGAGTGACGGGACGGCAAAAGAAATGATTATCAAGATCACACAGGCCGAAAAGGCGCGTTTCAGGGTTTACAACCTGGACGCGGATTTGGCATTAAACTCAGACGAATAATGGAAATGGAAGAAAAGATCAAGGAAGCGGCTCGCATCCTTTCAGGAGCCAAGAACATCGTTGGATTCACTGGAGCAGGCACTTCGGCCGAAAGTGGAATCCCCCCTTTCAGGGGGGAAGGCGGCATCTGGAACAAGTATGATCCCAATGCCCTCAATATCGAGTACTACTACCGACATACGCAAGATTCCTGGAACATCATCCGAGAAGTGTTCTACAACTATTTCGACAATAAACAGGTGAAGCCCAACCCAGGGCACGACATCCTTGCCAAATGGGAGAAAGAAGGCCGTCTGAGTTGTGTCATCACCCAAAACATCGACGACTTGCATACTGTCGCGGGTAACAACACTGTGTATGAGTTCCACGGCAACATGTCGCGTTTTGTCTGCACCAAATGCGGGAGCAAGTTCCCGGCACGTGAAATTCAGATGACAGAGAAACCGCCTCGCTGCGAGCGTTGCGGCGGACTGCTGAAGCCCGACTTCATCTTCTTTGGCGAAGGCATTCCCGAAGAAGCCTACTATGGCTCTGTCAATGCTGCCGAGAAATGTGATGCCTTCATCATCATCGGCACTTCTGGACAGGTCAGCCCCGCCAACATGATTCCTGGCATTGCCAAACGCAACGGTGCGAAGATCATTGAAATCAACCTTGAACCGTCCACTTACACGAACTACATCACAGACATCTATCTACAAGGCAAGTCTGGAGAAATCCTGCCTAAGATTGACGCCTTGATAGAAAGGCACTGACCCGACCCAAGCAAAGCGTTCCTTTCTCAACATTAAAGCGTAACCTTAATTGATCTGATGTAATAGTCTGAAAACGAATGATTCGCTTATAGCCAATTGTTGTCATCGTCTCATCGGTGTCGACAGAAAGCCATTGGCCATTGGCCATATAGGAGATGCTGAAACTCTTTACTTGTTGCCCAAGTGGGATGTACTCTTGAAGTACGATGGCATCCATGGATGTCGGCTTGGGAAAAGTGAATACCAGTTCTGCCTTTGTGATTCCATCTTCTGTCGCCCAATACTGATCAGGAGTGTCCACGAGTACATTAGCAGCCCCGAAACGCTTGCCACGGGTGCTGTTTGCACTCACGGTACTACCTTGAAGCAGGTCATCGCTGAAAGCGGACTGTAGTTGTTTGTGCCATGTCACGGCATTGGCAGAGTCCATGGATGGTATTCTTCCTTCCTTGTTCACCGAGAAGTTCAACAGCAAGTTGGCATTACGGCCTACACTATGGCAATAAAGGTCCATCAGTTCCGAAGGGGTCTTGACCAAGCTGTCTTCGCGTTCGTGGTAAAACCAACCCGGTCTGATAGAGACGTCCACTTCGGCGGGCAGCCAGGCTTCGCCATCGGGGAAACCTGTAGAGAGCAGTTTAGTGTCATTAAGTAGTTGGAAATCATTTGAATAGAGACACCATTGCGTAGCATCTGCTTTCCCTTCTTCGTTGCCGATCCATCGCAGCGTAGGCACCGTGCCACCGAAGATCATGGCGTCGGGTGAATACTTCCAGATAATGTCTCTGGCTCTGGCGTAGTCGTAATACGTCTCAGCAACGATGGATCGTTTCTCTAGGGCACCGCCATACCATCCGTCACCACCGTTGGCACCATCGAACCAAAACTCAAAGAAAGGTGCGTAACGTTCGGCCAGTTCCTCAATCTGTTGATGGTATATGGCAACATATCCTTCCCTGCCGTATTCCGATTGATGGCGGTCCCAGGGCGAAAGATACAACCCAAACTTCAGTCCGTGTTTGCGACATGCCTCGCATAGTTCGCCTACCACATCGCCTTGGCCGTTTTTATAAGGTGAATTCTTGACGCAATAGTCGGTAGTCTCTGTCGGCCATAGGCAGAAGCCGTCATGATGTTTGGCGGTAAGGATCACGCCTTTCATGCCGCAGGCTTTCAACGTCTTAACCCATTGCTCGCAGTCGAGGTTGGTCGGATTGAAAGTGGAAGCGGGCGTGTCGCCATAGCCCCATTCCATGTCGTTGAAAGTATTCAGTCCAAAGTGAATGAAGGCATAGGTCTCCATCCGATGCCATGCCAGTTGTTGTTGGCTTGGCACAGGCCCTACTGGCGTCGGCGTTTTCGCACAGGCAGCCATGGCTATCAGCAATGCTATGGAGGCAATGTTTCGAATCATAAGAGCACAGTTGTTTCTTGGCATCAAAAATACGTTTTTTTCTAAAGCCGAAATGAAATCCTTCGATCATTTCAAACAATAATCCATTTTTTAGAAGAACGGTGTTGTTTTTTTTCTTAACTTGCGCCATTATTTATGGATAACTAATCAACGACTATTGATATGAACATCAACGCACTCAAGAACGCATTCAAGGACTGCTTCGGTCAGGAATGCACGGTCTATACCTCGCCCGGACGCATCAATCTCATTGGCGAGCACACCGATTATAACGGTGGCTTTGTATTCCCTGGCGCCATCGACAAGGGCATCTATGCTGGCATCCGTTTGAATGGAACCGACAAGGTACACGCCTACTCCATGGATTATGATGAACAATGTGTCTTTGGCCTCAACGAAGAAGACTTGCCAGAAAAGTCATGGGCAAGATACATCTTCGGTGTCTGTCGCGAGATCCAGAAACGCGGCTATTCCATTGGAGGCTTCGACACCGCATTCTATGGTGATGTCCCGCTTGGTGCGGGGATGTCGTCATCGGCAGCATTGGAAAGCACTTTTGCCTTCGCTTTGAATGATCTCTTCAACTTGAATATCGACAAATTCGAGTTGGCTCGCATCGGCCAATCCACCGAGCACAACTACTGCGGCGTGAAGTGCGGCATCATGGACCAGTTTGCCTCGCTCTTTGGCAGGGCAGGCCACCTCATGCGCCTCAACTGTGCTACCATGGAGTTTGAATACTTCCCCTTCAATCCCAAAGGCTACAAGGTAGTGCTGTTGGACACCGTAGTGAAGCACGAGTTGGCTTCCTCTGCCTACAACCGTCGCCGTGAGTCGTGCGAGAACGCCTGCGCCCGCATCGCCGCCAAACATCCTGAAGTGAAGTATCTGAGCGATGCTACCATGGCCATGCTGAATGAGGTTGATGTGGAGATTCCCGCTGAGGATTACATGCGCGCGGAATATGTCATCGGTGAAAAGCAACGTGTTCTCGACGTCTGCGACGCCTTGGAAAGAGGTGACTACAAGACCGTTGGCGACCGCATGTACGGAACACACTATGGCATGAGCAAGCTCTATGAAGTCAGCTGCGAGGAGCTGGATTGTCTCAACGACATCGCCAAGGAATGCGGCGTGACCGGTTCCCGTGTGATGGGCGGTGGCTTCGGCGGATGTACCATCAACCTAGTGAAGGAAGACCTTTACGATGCTTTCATCGCTACCGCAAAAGAAAAGTATAACGCTCGCTTTGGCCATGAACCGAAAGTTTACGATGTCGTCATTTCGGATGGCGCTCGCAAACTATAATTCTTACTCTAACTTCTGAATTCTAAATTCTTTAAAAATGAACCCTACATTATTAGTTTTAGCCGCTGGAATGGGTTCCAGATACGGCGCTTTGAAGCAGATGGACGGCGTTGGCCCGAACAACGAAGCCATCCTCGATTATTCCATTTATGACGCCAAACGCGCCGGCTTCGGAAAGGTGGTCTTTGTCATCCGCGAGGACTTCGCCGAAGCCTTCAAGAAAGTCAACAACACTGAGAAATACGGCATCCCCGTTGAATATGTCTATCAGTCGCTCGACAAACTCCCAGAAGGTTTTAGCGTTCCGGAAGGCCGTGTGAAGCCATGGGGCACCTGCCACGCCGTGCTGATGGCCAAGGACGTGATCCATGAACCTTTTGCGGCCATCAACGCCGATGACTTCTATGGCAAGGAAGCATACGAAGTGTTGGCTCAATATCTCATGGAATGCGACGGTAAGAAAGGCGCCTACAGCATGGTGGCTTACAAGCTTCGCAACACCATGTCGGATTTCGGCACCGTTAGTCGCGGCATCTGCACAGCCGACGAGGACGACAACCTTCAAACCATCGTCGAGCGCCTTGGCATTGGCCATACCGACGACGGCGGCGCAGCCTATACCGACGAGTCGGGCAGCCATCCGTTGGACATGGACTCATTGGTCTCGATGAACTTCTTCGGATTTACCCCTGATTTCTTCGAATATTCCGAGAAAGGCTTCGTCGAATTCCTGAAAGGTCCTGCACAGACAAACATCAAGGCGGAGTTCTTCATCCCGCTGATGGTCAACCAAGCCATCAACGACGGCACCGCCAAGTTAAAAGTGCTGTCGAGCAACGCATCATGGTTTGGTGTCACCTATAAGGAAGACAAGCCTGAGGTGATGCGCAAGATCCGAGAATTGATCGAGAAAGGCGTTTACCCTAACGAGCTGTGGAAATAGTGAGGAATTATCAATTATGGGCAACTCCTCACTCCTAACTTCTAATCAACATGAACATCGAAGTGAAAACATGGGGCAAAACCCCTGACAACAAAGACATCAAGCTTTACACCCTTACCAATGCCAATGGCATCAAGGTTGAGTTGAGCGACATCGGAGCGGGTATTGTCAGTATTGTCACTCCCGACCGTGACGGGCACATGGACGATATCGTGTTGGGCTATCCCAACGCCACCGACTATTATGGCGACGGTCCTTGTGCTGGCAAGGTGCCGGGACGCTTCGCCAACCGCATCGCCAACGGAAGGTTCAAGATTGATGAGGTGGAATACCAGCTGGAATTGAATACTGGCGACGGCAAGCATCATCTCCACGGAGGCAGCATTGGCTTTGCCAACCAGAAATGGGCCAGTCGCATCGAAGGTGAGAGTGTTGTCTTCACTTACCTCTCGGCGGACGGTGAGGCAGGTTATCCTGGTGAGATGATCGCCGTGGCACGCTATACTCTCAACGATGAGAACGAACTCAACCTCAGCCTCAGCGCATGGACCACTGAAACCACCATTGTCAACCTGACCAATCATACCTATTTCAATTTGAAAGGCGAAGGCAATGGCGACATCCTTGACCATCAGCTAAGGCTAAATGCGTCACGCTGGCTGCCAGCCACCAACGAGTTGATTACTACCGGCGAGGTGGCTAGCGTTATGGATACGCCCATGGACTTCACGATGGGAAAACGTATCGGACGCGACATCAAGGAGCCCTTCCCCGCCCTCATCAACGGCAAGGGCTACGACAGCTGTTGGGTGCTTGACAACCTTGGAAAGGACAAACTCAACCTTGCCGCAGAACTCTTGCATGAAGGTACCGGCCGCAAGGTTCAACTTTACACCACTCAGCCAGGCATCCAAGTCTATACCGGCAACTGGCTCAGCGGCTGTCCACAGGGCAAGAACGGCCATACTTATCACGACTATGAGGGTGTGGCGCTGGAATGCCAAGCCCTCCCCGACTCACCCAACAAGCCCAACTTCCCGAGCACCTTCCTCCGTCCAGGTGAGGAATACAAAGAAATCATCATCTTCAAATTCTCGAATCTATAATACAGAAATCTTGAATTTTAAAACATCATACTAATGGAAACAACAAACAAAAAGAACTACACCATCCCGATCATTGTGATGATCCTGCTGTTCGGCATGATCTCCTTTGTCACCAATCTGGCATCGCCCATGGGCGACATCCTCAAGAACCAGTTCAACATCCCCAACTGGCAAGGCACCCTCGGCGTCTTTGCCAACTTCATCGCCTACGCGGTGATGGGTATCCCTGCCGGTAACCTCCTTCAGAAGAAAGGTTATAAGAAGACCGCTTTGGTAGCTGTCACCGTCGGTTTCATCGGAGTCGGCATCCAGACCCTTTCAGGTTACATGGGCAGCTTTGGCATCTATCTCCTCGGTGCTTTTGTGGCCGGCTTCAGCATGTGTCTGCTTAACACGGTTGTCAACCCGATGCTCAACAAGCTTGGTGGTGGCGGCAACCACGGCAACCAGTTGATCCAGATCGGTGGTACCTTCAACTCACTTTGCGGCACCGCTGTGATCATCATCACTGGCTTGCTCATCCCTAGCATCATGGATGCCAAGATCAGCGATGTGTTCCCGCTGATGTACACCGCCTTGGGCATCTTTGCCTTTGCTTTCCTCGTCATCCTGCTAACCAAGATTCCTGAGAACGAGCAGAAGCAAAACGATGTTCAAATGAATGTAAAAGGCAAGGGTCCCATGGCTTTTCGCCATTTCGTGTTGGGCGCCATCGCCATTTTCATCTATGTCGGCGTTGAGGTCGGCATCCCCAATGTCTTGAACAAGTGGCTTCAGAATCCCGATCTCAATGTGTTGGGTTCAGGAGTCAACGCCGAGGCAGTGGCTGGCTCTGTGGCAGCCACCTATTGGTTCCTGATGCTGATCGGACGTCTCGTCGGCGGCATCATCGGCAACAAGGTTTCGGCCAAGGCCATGCTTACTGTGGTGTCGTTGGTGGGCATCGTCCTCACGCTGTTGGCCATGTTCGGTCCTTCCACCATGGTCAAGTTCCCGGCATTCAACGGTGCCAAGGGCTTCGGCATGGAGAACATCCCGCTCAATGCGGCATTCTTGGTATGCATCGGACTCTGCACCTCCGTGATGTGGGGTGGCATCTTCAACCTCGCTGTTGAAGGACTTGGCAAATACACGGAAAAGGCTTCCGGCATCTTCATGGCCTTGGTTTGCGGTGGCGGCATCCTGCCCTTGCTCCAAAACGCCATCGTTGACAGTCTGGGCGGCGTCGGTTACCTTCAGAGCTACTGGGTCATCGTGGTTGGCCTGGCCTTCCTACTGTTCTATGCCCTCTGGGGTTCGAAGAACGTCAACAAGGATATCAAGGTGGATTGATGTTCTAATCCATTACAAAAAAACGCCCCACTTTCAATGGGGCGTTTTTTTATTATTGCTTTCTTACTGGGTCGCAGGTCAACCCCACTCCCAACTTGCTGAAGATCTTACGGTCAACTTCACTGAGCATCACCGTGGAATGTACTTGGCAACCTTCCAACAGAGGCAATACTTCGAGGGCCTTGCGACATTTCTCGTCGTCGGGGCTCAGCACCGAGAGGGCGATCAGCACCTCATCGGTATGGAGTCTCGGATTGTTGCCGCGAAGATAGTCCACCTTGGTCTTCTGGATGGGCTCGATCATGTATTGCGGGATAAGCTTCATGTCGTGATCGACCCCAGCCAGATACTTGGTCGCATTCAGGATCAAGGCCGCACTGGGACCCAACAGGGCGCTAGTCTCGGCAGTAATCAGGGTGCCGTCGGCCAATTCGATAGCGGTGCAGTCCACGCCGCTACGCTGTTTGCGTTCCCGTGCCGCCACCACGCAACGGCGATCCTCGACGGTAATCTGGGCCTGCTTGAGCAGCATCTTTATCTTCTTGACCTCGCTCTCGTTGCTACCATCCTCCGCCATGGTGTTCAAGGCAGTGAAATAGCGGCGGATGATCTCGTCCTTGGCGGCTTGGCAGCACACCGCGTCGTCGCTGATGCAGAACCCCACCATGTTAACGCCCATATCGGTCGGAGATTTGTAGGGGCAGGTCCCATAAATGCCCTCGAAAAGGGCCTGGAGTACCGGAAAGATCTCGATGTCGCGGTTGTAGTTGACAGCGATCTTGCCGTAGGCATCCAGATGGAAGGGGTCGATCATGTTGACGTCATTGAGATCGGCTGTCGCCGCTTCGTAAGCCATGTTGACGGGATGTTTCAGCGGCAGACTCCACACCGGGAAGGTCTCGAACTTGGCGTAGCCGGCGTTGATACCCCGTTTCTGATCGTTGTAGAGCTGGCTAAGGCACACGGCCATCTTGCCGCTTCCTGGGCCAGGAGCCGTTACGATGACCAGCGGTCTTGTAGTCTCCACATAGTCGTTCTTGCCAAAACCCTCGTCGGAATCAATCAAGGACACATTGTGTGGATAGCCGTCAATAAGATAATGATAATAGGCCCGGATGCCCAAGTGTTCCAAACGGTTGCGGAAGGCGACCGCACTACTTTGCCCGTTGTAGTGAGTAATCACCACCCCGCTTACCAGGAAGCCCCGTTTTTGGAACTCGTTCCTCAGGCGCAACACATCCACATCGTAAGTAATGCCCAAATCGCTACGCATCTTGTTCTTCTCAATATCGGAAGCGCTAATTACGATAACAATCTCGGCGCTGTCACTGAGATTCTGAAGCATGCGTAACTTGCTGTCGGGACGGAAACCGGGCAACACGCGACTGGCGTGATGGTCGTCAAACAATTTCCCTCCCAGTTCCAGGTAAAGCTTGTTGCCGAACTGACCGATCCGTTCGCGGATGTGTTCGGACTGTATCTTAAGATACTTTAAGTTGTCAAATCCGTATTTCATAACGGATTGCAAATATAAGCTTTATTTCAGAAGTTTTCTAATTCCCCAGAAAAAAAGTTTTGACCTCGTCTTCCCTCATGTTACGGAAGCCATATTGGTGAATCACTTCTCCGTCATCCATCATGACGAGAATAGGAAAAACACCATTGTTAATCTTCAACAAACGGATGACATCATCATATATAACATATTGATAACGTGTTGATTCTGATTCGTCAAAAAAGCGTTGCACCCCTTCTTCCGAACCCATGAAAACATAATAGACATCCTCTTCAGGAAAGCCGTAATACGACTGCATCAAACTTAGTTTTTGAGCCGTCATTTGGCAGTATTGGCAGCCCGAAGAGAAGATCCCCACCACTTTCTTGCCATCTTGAAGCGGCAGGCTGTCCAAAGGCGGATCCTGAAGTGCCTCCTTGAAGAGCTCCACTTGCAAATCATTGCTGGCGTTGTAGGAGGATGTGAAGTTGTCAGGAGGTGACACCAGGAAAACAGCGACGCAACATCCTACGGCCATGACTACCAATGCGATCCATTGATAGCGGAAATGCCATCCTTTTACATTGTATATCAATGCAAAGAGCGCCAATAGCAACCCATTTTTGAGAATAGATTGCCATGGATTAAACTGAAGATAGTCGCCGAAACAATGACAGTTGTCGGTGCGTCCCAAAACCAATGCATACACCAAAAGTGCCGTGTAGCCAATCAGCATCAGCACACTGCCCCACCACATCAGCTTATGGAAGCAGTTCGACACCAACCCAATGCCCAACACCAGTTCCACGATGATGGCGGCTCGGGCAACCAAGAACGAGAAGTTCAGGCTGAAAAAGTGATAGCTATAGACATAAATCTCGAACTTGTCCATATCGATAATCTTCAGCAATGCTGAGACGATAAAGACAAGTCCGAGAATGATTTTGAGCGTCTTGGCTAGAGTGCCTGCTCTTCCCTTGTCGGCTTTCACTTATTTCTTCTCACAATGGATCTGACCTGACGTGATTCCAGGTACGTTCCAAGAAGCAGCATTTTCCAAATCGGAGCAACTGCCGGACTCGATGGTTTGATCTGGAAGGTCTGTAGTGGTCTCAACGCCCATGACATTGATAGTGTATTGGCAATGACAGACTTTTGTCTTGTTGCATGATGTGGCCGCTCCAAGCAAGGAGATGACAGCCATGGCTAAAAACAATTTTTTCATGATCATCAAATTGAATTAGTGATTATTATTATTGTTGTTATTGTTTTTCTTTTTGCTAAATAATCCCCAGAACCATCCTTCATCGTCCTCTTCGACATCCACTTCCTTGCATGTGACATTGCCCCAGCCCACGATCTCTTTTGCCTTGTCGTTGCAGGTGCCTTCTTCGATAATGTAATAGTCGTCACCTAACTCGATATCTTCGTTGTCGATAAAAGCAAAGCATTGGCAGTATTTCGTCTTATTGCAAGAAGCAGCTCCCAACAGCAGCAGTGTCAACGTACTTAGTATCAAAAAACGTCTCATTTTTTCTTTTTTTGCAAAAATAATAAAAACCCGTTTCTCAGGACAGTTTTCAAGAAAAAAACTGCAGCATAAGTCCTCGAAGGAACCGATGCCGGAAAGACCCCCCTAGGTTTATGCTGATTCGACTGAATCTGATCACGATCCGGCTATGCTGCAGTACTTTAATCTTATGGCGACACCCGTTTGGAGTAGGCATCGAAGAACTCATCCCAAGGAGTCGTCTTGTAAGCGTCTTCACCGAAATAGTCAAGGATGGGGAGAAAACGCTTCGTTTCTTGATAACCAGGGATGATTTGTAACAATTGCAGGTTCTCGTTGAATATGACATAGGAAGGATATGACATCTTGTTTTGAAGCATGGCCGCTGCCAGTTGATGAACGCCTTTCTTGCCATTGGGGTTGACCACATAAACAAAGTCGTACCCCTGGAATCGCACCGTGTCGGTACGTTCGGCATTGAACTTGACTGCATAGAAATGCTCATTCATGTATTTTGCCACAGTGGTGTCGGCAAAGGTTGTCTGGTCCATCCGTTTGCACCAGCCACACCATTCAGTGTAAACATCCACAAAGATCTTTTTCGGCTGCTTGGAACAAGCAGCTACCGCTTCTTCAAAGTCCATCCACTGGATCCGCTCCTGGGCAGTCACGAGTCCAACCACAAGCAGCAACAATGCCATGATCAAACCTTTTTTCATATCAATATCCTTTCAGTTGTTTTTCAATATCACGTTTGGAATCTTTCGTCTTCAAGGTCTCCCGTTTGTCGTAGTAATGCTTACCTCGTGCCAGGGCTATGTCGAGTTTTGCCAACCCTTTCTCGTTGATATATAAGAGCACGGGAATAATGGTCAAGCCCTTTTCTTGCACCTTGGTCTTCAGTTTGCGCAATTCACGGGCTGTCAACAGCAGTTTCCTGTCGCGTTTCGGGTCGTGGTTGTTGTAGGTTCCCTTGTCGTATTCAGCGATGTGCATTCCGACGACAAAGAGTTCATCTTCCTTGAACATGCAGTATGAATCGGCAAGACTGGCTTTCCCGTTGCGGATCGACTTGATCTCCGTACCTGTCAGCACCAGACCCGCTGTGAGCGTATCCATCAGGAAATACTCATGCTCGGCGCGTTTGTTCTTGATATTGATGACGTTGTTGTTCTTCTCCATGATACCCAATCGCTAAAACCCGTAACAATAGCCCATCCTATACAACAATGGCCGAGAATATGGACTGTTCACCCATCCGTCGCTGGTGTAATCCCAACTTAAATTGTACAACAAGGAAACATACGCATAGGCAGTCGTGGAGAAATACTGGCGATAGCCCCCACCGATGAAAAGGCTGTTATACCATTGTGGAGCTGTTGGATTCGAGAAGAACCCTTCGCTAGTCATCAGGCAGCTTTCCTCATCCTCAACATGGAGGTATATTCCTCTATAGATCTCATAGTTGGCATATAATCCTGCAGAGAAGTGATGAACAGAACAGTTCCCGTAATAAGAGTCGAAATAATACTGAAGCGAATACCCTAGGCGCACTCCAGCCTCAAGTCCTTTGCTCAGGCGATAACCGATTTGGGGCGATAGCGTGAAGTAAATGCAATTGCCCGATGCACCACCCGACACATGGCCTCCAACAACAGTCTTGCCTTTCATCTCCAAAGGAGCATTGGATCCATACGACCAGTCCGACCATTGTGCCATGGTACGAAATGGCAAGAATGCCATGGACAAGAACAAAAAGAAGGCGAATAATTTCTTCATTGAAATACTATTAGACGGCAAAGATAGTTAATAAATCATTCTCGCAAGGAAAAATATAGAGGGGGAGTTTGAAAAACAGCCCCTGTTTCTTAATAATTATCTATTTTTGTGCCAAATTTCGCTGAATGAAACGTTTTTTCCCCATACTGCTCTTTTGTCTGGCTCTTCTTGGCTCCTGCAAGAAGGAGAACACCATCAGCACCGATCCTTCATACAAATTGGCTTTTTCAGTCGATACTGTGCTGTTCGACACCATCTTCACCAGCCTGGGTTCTTCAACACATCAGCTGAAGATCTACAACAACTACCAGGAAGACCTTGTTATCAGCAAGATACGTCTGATGGGCGGTGAATCGTCACGATTCAGGATCAATGTCGATGGCGAAGTTGGAACGGACTTCTCCGACAAGACCATCCCTGCGAACGACAGTCTTTATACCTTCTTGAATGTCACTATCGACCCCAATGACACGAATACGCCATTTGTCGTTGAAGACAGCCTCTTGTTCATTACCAATGGCAACAACCAAATGATCAAATTGGTCGCATGGGGACAAAACGCGAACTACATTATTGCCGACCAGTCAATCTCGATGTTGAGATACCCCTTCAAGATTGTTGCTGACAGTTTGGAAACCACGCATTGGACTAACGAGAGACCCTATGTCATCTATGGCTATGCTCTGATCAATTCGTATGGCACCTTGCACATTCATGAAGGCACACACATCTATGTCCATGACAAAAGCGGCATCCTCTCTTGGAGCGATGGGCAGCTGATTGTGGAAGGAACGGCCGAGAATCCTGTGATCATAGAAGGTGACCGTCTGGAGCCGTATTTCAAGAACCAGTCTGGACAATGGGATCGCATCTGGCTCATGGATGGCCGTCCCGGTGCTGACCACCGCATCGAACACGCCATTATCCGCAATGCATTTATCGGCATCCAGCCACAGTCGTTCCTGAAGCCTACCCAAGCGGCGCTATACCTTAACAACTGTATCATTGAGAATCATTCTGGAATCGGTATCTACGCCGTGCTTTACGCCATTGAAGCCAACAATTTGGTTATCGACAACTGTGGACAGTATGCCTTTGCCATCGAATTGGGGGGAGAGTACTATTTACGGCACAGTACCATCGCCAACTACTGGTGGTCATCCCCTCGCACCACGAACTCACTCTTTTTCAACAACTACTATGATGATGAATCAGGTGAACGCTATGAGTATCCTTTCCATTTCGAGATGGGGAACAGCATAGTTTATGGTACGGCACAAGAGGAGTTTGGCACCAACCTCAGCGCCAGTGAAGTTGACACCACTTACCTTTTCGACCATTGTCTTTTCAAGAGCGATTGTAACAGCAACGACCTTCCAGGGTTCTCTAATTGTATCTTTAATCAGGATCCTATGTTTGTGGACTATCGCAACTACGACTACCATCTCAGCGATATCCTCTCTCCTGCAGTTGGAGCAGGCAGTCCAGCTATTGGCGCACTTGTCCCTTACGACCTTGATGGCAAAAGCCGCCTGTACACTCCTGATCTAGGAGCCTATCAATATTGATTGGGATTTTCGGTCTTGTTATAGTATTCCCTTAAGAAATCGGGCAGTTTGCGCATGGCAGCTTGTTCGCGCCATTGTTTGCGCACGTCTTGGGCAGGCACTCCGAAGACTGCTTTCCCTGGTTCGATATTCTTATCCACAGCAGATGTAGCCAGCACTACTGCACCCTCGCCTATCACAAGGTCCTTGTTTACGCACACGCGACCCCAAAGGATGACATCGTCCTCGATACGAGTGACACCTGCAATAGCGGCATGGCTGCCGATAAGACAGTTGCGACCGATGTAACTGTCATGTCCGACTTGACAATGGTTGTCCATCTTGGTGCCGCGACGAATGGTGGTGTCGGAAGTCACGCCTTTGTCGATACTGCAGAGGGCACCTATTTCCACATCATCCTCGATAACCACACGGCCGAACGACTCGAATTTCTTATAGCTGTCGGAGCGTCGTTGGAAATAATAGGCATCGGCGCCGATGATACTTCCTGAGTGGATGGTCACATTATCGCCAATCACGCAGTAGTCATAAATGGTGACATTGGGATGGATGAGGCAGTTCTTTCCTATTTTGGTATGGTTCCCGACGAATGAGCCGGGCATGATGACGGTCCCTTCCCCGATCTCGGCCGATGGGCTGATGGCTTGGGTACAAGGCTCAATGGGACGGTAATGCCGCATTGCCCTAAGGAAGGCATCGAAGGGGTCGTCATGAATTAGCAGGGCCTTGCCCTCAGGACAATCGACGTGTTTGTTGATAAGCACGACAGTGGCAGCTGAGTTCAAGGCCTTGCCGTAATATTTAGGATGATCCACAAAAGTAACATCGCCCGACTCCACTTTATGGATTTCGTTGAAGCCAGTGATCGGGAAGTTAGGATCCCCGACATATTGAGCGCCAATGAGATCGGCGATTTTCTTTAATGTGGTCCGAGGTATTTTCATTAGGCTTTCACACGTTCGCAATATTCACCTGTACGGGTGTCAACCCTGATCATGTCATCGGTGTTGATGAACAGCGGCACGCGCACCATGGCACCAGTCTCGACAGTAGCTTCCTTCAGCGCATTGGTAGCAGTGTTGCCCTTTTCGCCAGGCTCGGTGTAAGTCACCTTGAGGACGGTCTTCACCGGCATCTCAGCATACAGGATGGTCTCCGTGGAAGCATCCACCACAACGTCAACGATGTCGTTTTCCTTCATGAACTTCACTCCAGTGATGTTGTCCTCGGCAATCGGGATCTGATCATAGGTCTCAGTGTGCATGAAGATGAAATCCTCACCTTCCTTGTATAAATACTGGTAAGGACGGTGCTCGACGCGAACCTCTTCCAGTTTCACACCGATATCGAATCTCTTTTCAAGTACATTGCCGCTGAGAACGTCCTTCAGCTTGATACGCATGATAGTGTTGCCCTTACCAGGCTTAACGTGTTGGAAGTCAATGCAGAAATAAATCTTTCCATCCATACGGATAGCACTTCCGATCTTTACATCTTGACTAAGCATATTTAACTATTTTATTATTTAAGATTTAAAACAAAGGTGCAAAAATATAGAGATTTGATGAAACAATCAAGTTTTTGTGATTTTTTTCAACAAAAAAGCTCGTTTCAACTGAAAACGATGTCGGTGATGACTTCCTTGCCTACCAGCGCGTTGAGGTTTTTTCGCAATACCGACTTGGAGAAACCCAGTTCCGTCCGAAGGCTGTCGGAACTCATCTTGACGAAAAGTACATGGTTTTTGATGTACAGCTCTTTGGTGTATTGCGCAATGAAGGGTCCCACCACACTGTTCCATCCCTTGATGACTGACACTTCATCAAGATAGCCGGGGCCTTTGCGTTCTTCATAAAAGGCCTTGATCAGCTCGCCCACCGTGTTTTGGTTCGGATCATTCATGGTCAACAGGATGGATTTGTCCGGCATCCACCTCGAAGATCTTATGGTGGATATCGGTGTCTTCAAAAAGTCGTTCGATACGTTGCCGTTGGGTATCGGTAATGAACACCTGTCCGAAATGGTCGTCACCTACCAGACGCACCAACTTCATGACACGTTGGTCGTCGAGCTTGTCAAAGATATCGTCAAGAAGCAGGATGGGCTTGTAGCCGATTTTCTGGTAGTTGTATTCGAACTGTGCCAAGCGGATGGAAACCACAAACGATTTTTGCTGTCCCTGTGAACCGAACTTCTTCAGCGGATGTCCATCTAGGCAAAACTCCAAGTCGTCCTTGTGAATTCCCACGTTGGTATAACATGAACAGGTGTCTTGCTGGAGGTTTTCATCCAACAGTTGATGTAGCGGCTTTTCATCAAGTTTTGAAAGATAACTCACCTCTACCCGCTCTTTCCCTCCCGAGACCACCTCGTAATACTGTTGGAAGATAGGTCGGAAAGCTTCCAAGAACTGGTGGCGTTTAGCATGGATGTCGTCGGCGCAAACACACAACTGGTCGTCCCATAGTTGTAACAAGGAACGGTCGAAATGCCTACTGTCGGCGAACTGCCTTAGTTGCATGTTGCGTTGCAAAAGGGCTCGGTTATATTTCAGCAGTGCATTGAGATAAAGCGGATCGAATTGTGAGATCACTCCGTCGATGAACTTGCGTCTAAGGTCACTACCCTCATTGATCAAGTCACGGTCGTAAGGCGAAATCATCACCAGGGGGAACTTCCCAATATGGTCGGCCAAGCGTTCGTATTCCTTCTTGTTGAGACGGAATGATTTCTTCATGTCCTTCTTTTGAACACAGGAAACCATATCCTGTTCCTTGTGGTCAAATCCATATATGCCATGGATGCTGAAGAAGTCCTGTCCATGCCGGATATTGAGCTTGTCGGCGGCACTGAAAAAACTTTTGCAAAAAGAAAGATAATAGATGGAATCGAGTATGTTTGTCTTTCCTGCTCCGTTGAGTCCGACAAAACAATTCACTTTCTCCGAAAAAGCCAGTTCAGCCGATTCGCAGTTCTTGAAATTGGTCAGTCGCAGTTCTTTCAGATACATTACGGAAAGTTACTTGAACTTGTTGAGATCCATCGTAATGGTGAGGTAGTTAGGGGACGCCAAGATATTGGACCTTGAACGTGCGTAGCTAATTTCGAACATCTTGATCTTGACACCGAGGCCAGCCGAGAATCCCACCAAAGTGCGTTCCTGCGGTACATCCATGGCATGACGTTGTCCGTAGTTGTATGCAGCGCGAAGAACAATGTTCTTCCCTAGGGTGAGCTCACCGCCCACGACAAGATGGGAAGCGAGGTTCTTTACAAAATGCAGTGTGGCACTTTCTTGAACGATCTCATTGGTAAGTGGATCGTAATTGCCAGCAAGGTCAAGGGGATCGTCAAACAGTTTGTTCCATTTTTGCAGGTCGTCATACCAGAGCATGACGGTTACAGGGAGATGGTCTAGATGACGAGAAGCACCGAAATCAATCGCTAACGGCAGGCGGCAATGGCGATAATCGAAGTTGTTAAACAACTGAGCACCTATATTCCTAGCGGTCAGCGAGAAGATCCATCCGTTGTCGGCACGATAGTTGCCAGCCACATCCACGGCAAGGGCACCAGCGCTGTAGCTTTCCAATTGGAGGCCGGCATATTTCAACGCCGCACCAATGCTCCAATGAGGACTGAGTTGACGGCCCCATCCCAAAGCCAAAGAATACTCGGAACCTGAAAACGATCCGATTACGACGCCACTTTCAGAAGTCTCGTCAAAATGCCCATAGTTGTGATACTGGACGGTGGCGGCAAAACTGCCTAATTTGTCGAAACTACGCGCATACTGAGCCGTCGCAAAGTTGATGTCGGCGTAGTAATCCACATACGAAAGGCCAAGCTTGTTGTCCATGGCTGAATCGATGGCGGAAGGGTTGAAGTTGGAAAGCTGAATGTCGCCATCAAACACAGGCAGTGGCAAACCTCCCAAGGCAGCCACACGAGCGGAATTAGTCGCCTTCAAGAAGGCATATGTGCCATTGGTCTGCTGTGCCGTGGCGGCAAACGCCAACGCCAACAACAAGATGTTCAATATCGTTCGTTTCATTTTCATTCTCGTCATTAGAAAAGAAAAGGTCAAAGGCGGCCTCTTCCTGTTTTTACCAGTTTGCCCTCAGCAGTCAGTTGTTCGGCCAGTTTGTCGAGGATGCCGTTCACGAACCGTCGGCTATCGGGTGTGCTGAAGAATTTCGAAATCTCAATGTATTCGTTAATGGTGACCTTTACCGGGATGTCCTGAAAACAGCACAACTCAGTCAATGCCAGAAAGATGATGATCTTATCCATCAAAGCAATCCTGTCGTAATCCCAGTTGGAGATGTTGTCGCGGACCAACTGTTGATAGGTGTCGGCGTTTTTCAAGGTCTGGCGGAACAGCATCACCACAAAGCGCTTGTCGTCGTTGTTCTCTTCGTTTTCGGTCTTGTACGCAGGAGGAATCAGAGAGTCTTTGCCAAAACTGGGATCCAATTCGTTGATGAATTTCCAAAGGAGGAAGAGCCCCATCGGATAGTCGCTGTTGTAAACCAGGTTCTTGTCAGCATAGAAATCAAAGAGCAGTTCGTCGTCTTCCAGATGATTGTCGATGATGTCGAGTAGCAGTTTCTTGTCTTGTGCGAAGCTGTCCGTCTCACTGTTCATGTAAGCCACATATTCAGGATATTCGCGCAGTCTGTTGTAGAAGCCACGGATAAAATCCTCGCGATCGTCAACCCAACTGATTTTGAACTTTTCCATCAAACGATTCAAGTCATTATTCGACTCCAAGGCATTGAGAATGCGATTGTTGACGAACTTACGATTGGGGTTCAGGTCTTCTTCTGTAGGAAAGTTCTTATGCAAGTTCTCCTCGATTCTGCGTTCCGCGAAACACTTCACTTCCACCCAAAACGACAACTGACGGATAAAAAGACCATACAGATCGTCCACATGGGCAAGGAGATGGCGTTCTCCGGCTTGTGGATCTTTCTCATCAGCCTGGTGATATGCATAGATCTCCTGCAACACCTTGACTCTCAAAAACCTTCTGTTCAGCATAAAGATTAAAAAAAGTTGTTTTAAACGAAATGCAAATTTAATAAAAAAACTGAATACAGAAGGAGGAATCAAAAATAAAAGTTATCTTTGCATGATGAATCAGATCATCAAATTGAAACGAACGAATCTATTAATAAAAAAAGGAATCACATCATGAAGAAAAAATTCATTTGCCCCATCTGCGGCTATGTGCATGAAGGAACGGAAGCTCCCGAGCGTTGCCCTCAGTGCAAACAGATTGTTGAATGGAAAGTGGTTGACGAGAACGTCGCCCTGAATTTTGTCACCGAACACGTCATTGGCATTGCCAAAGGCACTGGCGAAGACATGATCAAGGATCTCAACGCCCATTTCATGGGTGAGGCCACCGAAGTCGGCATGTACCTTGCCATGAGCCGTCAAGCCGACCGCGAGGGTTATCCCGAGATCGCCGAGGCTTTCAAACGCTATGCCTTTGAGGAAGCTGAACACTGCGCCAAGTTCGCCGAGCTGCTGGGCGACGTGGTTTGGGATACCAAGACCAACCTTTATAAGCGCATGATCGCCGAAGCCGGTGCCTGCGAAGACAAAATGCGTATCGCCCGCGTGGCCAAGGAGCGCAACCTTGACGCCATCCACGACACCGTCCACGAGATGGCCAAAGACGAAGCCCGCCATGGCAAAGGCTTTGAGGGACTTTACAAGAGATATTTTGAGTAATTAACGATTTTGAATATTAATTAGAAAAACAATGATTAGCAAGAAATTAGCAAAAGCCATCAACGACCAGATCAATGCTGAGATGTGGTCAGCCTATCTCTATCTGAGCATGTCGCAAGACATCTACGCCAAAGGCTACAAAGGCATTGCCCATTGGTTCAAGGTGCAGTTCCTTGAGGAACAGGCCCATGCCGCCATCATGATCAACTATCTGCATTCGCAAGATACCAAAGTCATCCTGGCTCCCATCGCCAAAGTGAAGACCGAATGGAAGACCATCTTGGCTGCATTTGAAGACACGTTGAAGCACGAGAAGGAAGTGACTGCCATGATTAACAACCTGTGCGACATCGCCGACGAAGACAAAGACCGTGCTGCGGCCAACTTCCTCGCTTGGTTCATCGACGAGCAGGTTGAAGAAGAAGAGAATGCCCGCGACCTCGTCAACCACTGCAAGATGATCGGCGACCATATCGGCGGCATGATTATGCTTGACAAGGAACTTGGTGCCCGCGAGTACCACACTCCTGCCCCGCTGAAAGATTAAAGAAAAACAGACCCAATGAAAAAAGGGAGCCCCACAGGGCTCCCTTTTTTCATTCTTGATGATGCAAAAAACCAAGCCAACGCCTCCACGCGACCAACCGAAATCAACATTAAGATTCTTATCGAGCTATAATCAGCTTTAAGGTCTGCGAACCCCGTTCCGACTCGGCTTTGATGAAGTAAATCCCATTGCTCAAGCCATTTAAGAAATTCTCGAAACTATAGTGGTTCAAGCCGTTGAAGTGATAGGACTTCAGTTGGCGTCCCAGAGGATCGCAAACGGAGAGTTCGGCATGGTAACCCTCTTTCATTACGATACGGACGTTGCCTTGTGATGGATTGGGATACACCTTGATAAGCTCATTCTGATGAACAAAGGTATCTTCCACATGCAAAGTGTTGAAAGCGTTTTCACAGTTAGGGATGCCATAACCATGCTGGTTGTCAGGGTTGGCAGCATTGCTGGAACACTGACGCACTGCTTCGCAGACTTCGTCCACAGTAGCCATGTAATTGGCTTGCCATAGACAAGTGACAGCACCAGCCAACACGGGTGTGGCAAAAGAAGTACCGTCACCGTTATAGTAAGAACCATAACCAGCGACGTAAGTGCCGCCTCCCATCGCCATGATATCCGGTTTGATACGGCCGTCGTAAGTAGGACCTACCGAACTGAACCAGGTGCGGTTGCCGCTTGCATCGACGGCGCCTACGGTGAGGACATGCTCGGCATCGCCGGGAATACCCAAGGTGCAGGAGTCATCCCAACTGTCGCCTTCGTTGCCAGCGGCAATGCAGCAGAGCATACCACGACTGGCAGCGATTTCAGCACCAATGGTCATGGGAGCCGTGTGTCCGTCGAAGTGCTCAAAAGGATGGTTCCATTGACTCATGTCAAAGTTGATATAACCCAGCGAGGTGGAACAAACATCTACGCCAAGACTGTCGGCATATTCCGCCCCCGATACCCAATTGTACTCCTCGATAATGTTTTCATAATCACCACTTTCAGTCATCAGCAGGTAATACGATGCCTTAGGAGCCGTTCCTACGAAAGTGTCGGGAACATAGGCAGCCATGGTACTGAGACAACTGCATCCATGCGCACTTTGGTCATAAACGGAAGGATGGCCTGCCACAAAGGAACGGGTACCCAACAGACGTCCTTCCTCCCTCATGTTGTCAAAAGCCGGATGGATGTCGGCGCCGATGAAACCACCATCGAGCACCGCGATGACCATGCCTTCGCCCCAATAGCCATTACCATGCAGATAGTCGCCACGTATTTGGCTGATCTGGGTAGAACCTCCGCCGTAGAATCCATAAGTAGCTCTTGGCGTTTCCATTGATTGCAGCTCATTGGCCATCCAGTGTTGCTTTGCCTCCTGTGCCTTGGGATCATTGGGGCATTCTCGTATCGATGCCACGCAATCCAATGCATTTACAGCCTCAAGAACTGCCGGATCCGTGATGCGGACCGATACGCCATTCAGCCATTTGGAAGGATTCACGATCTCCGCGCCACAATTGCTCACAGCCTCCAAATATTGAGGCGTCACAGGCAGGTCGTATGCGTCGATGACTATTCCCAACCGTGCCCTACGTTCCAAAGCGCGTTGACTAAGGAAAGCCTCAGGAATGTCTACGGAATAAGGAGAATTATTCTTGTCGGTGAACTGGATCCAATAAAAGTTAGGCGCAATCTGAGCGTTGATTGTAAGCGTGGCTATAAAAAACAAAAACAGTAATACGTTTTTCTTCATGGCACAATAACTCCTTTATGACAACTACTGGATGCAAAAATACGTTTTTTTCGGTCGTGGAAGGGATGCTATCCATAAAAAGCGTATTTTTACCAAAATTTTCGGCCATGCGCATCGATATCATCGCCATCTTCCCTGAAATGTTCGAGGGACCTTTCACTGAATCCATCATCAAGCGAGCCATCAACAAAGGAATCGTGGAGATCGAACTTCACAACCTGCGCGATTACAGCACTGACAAGCACAAGAAGGTGGACGACTACCCTTTCTCCGCCGGAGCCGGAATGGTGATGATGGTAGAGCCTGTCGATAACTGCATCAGCCATCTGAAAAGCCAACGTGAGTACGACGAAGTCATTTACATGAGTCCCGACGGCGAATTGTTGGATCAACCCCTATGCAACCAATTGTCGCTGAAAGAGAACCTTATCGTCCTTTGCGGACACTACAAAGGGATTGATGAGCGGATCCGCGAACACCTCATCACCCGTGAAATCTCCATTGGTAACTATGTGCTGTCGGGGGGTGAATTGGGCGCCGCCGTGTTGGTTGACAGTCTGGTACGTCTCATTCCAGGTGCCTTGGGTGACGAGACCTCTGCCCTTTCCGACTCATTTCAAGACGGACTTGTCTCTCCCCCAGTCTATACCAGACCTCGGAATTACAAAGGATGGGAGGTTCCAGAGATCTTACTCTCGGGCAACGACGCCAAGATCAACGAATGGAAAATGGAACAAGCATGGCAACGCACTAAGGAGCGTCGGCCAGAAATGTACGAAATATTGAAAAAAAGCGAATAAATAGCGTTGGAAATCAAATATTTTTGTATATTTGCAGCCGTTTTTGAGGAAAAATATATAAAAAAATATTATATAAAATGAAAAACGCGTTAATTCAATTCGTTGAAGATCAAGTTGTTGTAAAAGATTTTCCGAAGTTTAGAGCAGGTGACACCGTCACCGTCACGTACAAGATTGTTGAGGGAAACAAGGAACGTCTTCAGAAGTTCCAAGGTGTTGTTTTGAAGCGCAGTGGCTGCGGCAAGACCGCTACGTTCACTGTAAGAAAGATTTCGAACAACATCGGTGTCGAAAGATGTTTCCCCTTCGCCTCCCCTATGATTGACAGCATTGAGCTGAACAAGGAAGGCGCTGTCCGCAAGTCGCGCATCTACTATCTCAGAGGCCTCCGCGGCAAGAAAGCCCGTATCAAGGAAGCCAAGCGCAAGGATTGATACCTTCAACCATCTCAAACGAAAAATCCCGGCCAGATCTGGCCGGGATTTTTTTTGTTACTTCTAACTTCTGTCTTCCGACTTCTTACTTCTCCTAAAAATCTTTTTCCTCATCATAAACACCGTCAACACCGCCCAGAACGCCACAAGGATGCCAAGCGTAATCCAAGTGGCCTTCAAGCTTTGTGGAGCAAAACCCATCAAAAGCAAGACCGGAAAGCCAAGCACAATGGCGGCAAGGGTTTGCAGCACAAGGTTATTGGCAGCCGGCGTCTCGAACTTCGGATCGATCTCTCGCAACAGGATCATACCATTGGAAGCCGTACCCGTCAACATGCCGAACATGGAGAAAAAGCCCTCATATTGATAGTTGGGATAGAGATGCTTGCTGACCCACAACACATAAACGAAGGTGACCAACGCACCCAAGCCACAGATGATGGCGAACGGCAGCACAAACTTACCGAACTCGTCGAAACTGATGGCAGCGGTGCCGGCTACAATCATGATGTCGAAGCAGAAACCGCTGATGCGGTTCAGCATATAATTATTAATGTATTCGCGCTGGATGAGACGCTGCCTCTTGAACAGCTTCAAGATGTTTTTGAAGGCGATGCCGAACAAGGTGCCCAACAGGAAGTTGAATCCCCACAACATGGGTTTCAGCGTATTGGTGCCGAACTTGCCCAGTTCCATTCCTTGGATCCAGTTGGTGAACAGATACACCAAGAAATACACGAACAGCACCATGCAGATCTGCACGGAAAGCTTGTCGATCGACTCGGCATCGGGAATCTCGTTCTTCCCCTCGTAGTCTTCAAGCTTGTTGACTTGGGCGGCGGCGATCTTCTTGGCCGACAGCTTGCCCTTGCGTCTCAGAATATTCATGAAGATCACGCCGATAACGCTACCAACGATGAATCCCATGGCAGCGATGGACAAGCCAAAGTCGGCACCTGGAAAGTCCATGCCCTGCTGCGAAGCCCATCCTGTGAAGATCTTTCCGAAGTTCAAGGCCTGCCCCGGCCCTTGGCCGTAGCCCATGGGCAATAGCAAGCCGGCAGCATAAAACAGCTTCTTGCCAAAGATAAAAAACAAGATGGAGACAATCAAGCCCACGATGCCTTGGATGACGTATGAGGATGCCGTCAAGGCACCCGTCTCAATAACCTTCATCGTCGAGGACCTCGACTCCACTTTGTTGTTCTTCAACGCAAGCGCCACAAACCCCAAGCCGAGGGCATGATAGGTGACAACTTCCATCATGGGCTTGTTTATCACTTCACTGCAGCCCGGGATGGCTTTGTAGATCAATAGCAACAAGCCGCCCAGCAAGGCTGAGGGCAATAGACTCTTTTTCAAGACTGGGATTTTGGTCCGCAACACATTGCCGAGCAACAAAGCCACGGCGAGGATGCAGAACTGGATCAACCATTGCCATGCCTCTGGCCGGTCAAAGGTCATCACAGGAGAAACGTCTAAAATAGTCATGGTTTTCTGAATTAGTATGCAAACGTACTAATTTTATTAAAACACACAAAGACAAAAGTATTAATTTTGCGCCATGAAAATTGTGTTCCAGCTCTTCTTCACCTTTTTTAAAATAGGTGCCTTTACCTTGGGTGGCGGCTATGCCATGCTCTCCATGGTGGAGAAGGCTGTGGTGGACAAAAAGCAATGGATTCCATCGGACGAGTTTTGGGACATGATTGCCATTGTCCAGTCCTTGCCTGGCGTCTTTGCTGTCAACACAGCCTTGTATGTGGGTCACCGGATTGCTGGACGCAAAGGTGCCGCCGCAGCCATGCTCGGAGCCATCATCCCCTCCATTGTCATCATCCTGCTGCTGGCTACCATCTTCCGCGAATACCGTGACCTGCCGGTGGTGGAACGCATCTTCAAAGGCATACGTCCTTGTGTGGTGGCTTTGATCCTTGCGCCATCACTGCGGATGATCAAGTCGGCCAAAGTCACCTGGAAGACAGCCATCATCCCGATAGCAGCTGCTTTTCTGATTTGGTGGTGCAAGGTCTCCCCCGTCATCGTCATCATTGCCGCCATCGCTGGTAGCCTGGTTTATGCCGTGGTAATAGAACGTAAGATGAAGCAAACAGCAAAGAAGGAGGTTGAGCCATGATCTATCTGCAGTTGTTATGGGTTTTCATCAAGATAGGCGTCCTGGGTTTCGGCGGCGGTTACGCCATGCTCTCGTTGATCCAGCATGAGGTAGTTGACAATTACGCTTGGATGACCACCACAGAGTTTGCCGACATGGTGGCCATTTCGCAGATGACCCCAGGCCCCATTTCCATCAATATGGCAACCTACGTGGGATATACCGCTGGCGGTTTTGGAGGCTCCCTCCTCGCCTCTTTTGCGCTCTGCCTGCCTTCCATCATCATGGTTTATCTCATCATCCGATTGTTCATGAGCAAAAAAAACAGCTCTTTGTTGAGCAACTTGCTGAAGGGACTGAAGCCCGCCATTGCGGGACTGATCTTTGCCGCCGGTCTCTCGATGATGAATACCCAGAATTTCGTGCAGATAGGAAAAGGCGAGAACAACATCAGCATCGTGATCTGTGTCCTCGCCTTTGTGGCCTCCTATTTCTTCAAGGCCAACCCGATATTGCTTATCGTATTATCGGGTGTTGTTGGATTCTTCGTGTATTAGTTGCCTTCAAACATCTTTTCGATCACATCCTTGTAACGGGCAGTGATCACCTTGCGTTTGACTTTCAAAGTAGGTGTCAACAAGCCGTTAGCAATCGACCATTCGTCAGCAAGCAGCACATGTTTCTTGACCTTCTCCGTTTCGCCCAATTTCTTGTTCAACTCGTTGACTTCCTTGGCAAAGTGTTTCAACACATCAGGATTGCCAATCATCTCTTCATTTGTCGTGTACGGAATCTTCTCCTTGGCACACCAGGTCTTCAATTCCGTGAAGCTTGGGATGATGAGGGCGCCAGCAAATTTCTGGTTCTCGCCGACCACAAGGACTTGCTCTATCAGCTTGGAAGCGCAGAATTTAGCCTCGATAACATCGGGGTTGATATACTTGCCACCGGATGTCTTGAACAAGCTCTTGATACGGCCGGTAATTCTCAAACGGTTATATTGGTCGATCTCACCCATGTCGCCCGTGTGGAACCAACCCTCCTCGTCGATGACCTCCTTGGTGAGCTCGGGATGTTTGTAGTAGCCCATCATCACGTTATGACCACGACAGATAATTTCGCCATTGTCGGCAATCTTCACCTCGGTTCCAGGCAGCGGTTGACCCACGTAGCCCACCTCGCGTCCATGGGGATTGCGGTTGCTGACAGAAATCACAGGCGATGTTTCGGTCAAGCCATAGCCTTCGAAGACAGGCATCTTGATGGCCGAGAAGAAACCGGCAATCTTTTGGGAGATGGCAGCGGCACCCGACACGATGATGTCGAAGTTTTCGGCTCCAATGTTTGTTCTGATCTTGCTATAGACCAATTTATCGGCAACACTCAACTTCCAATTATAGAACCAGTGACGGCTGATAGCGTCAATCTTGTAACGCTCGCCGAGATGCAAGGCCCAGAAGAATATCATTCTTGCGATGCCTTTCTGTTTCTTTCCCGATTGGTAAATTGCTTCATAAAAACGTTCCAACACACGAGGAACGGCACACATCATCGTTGGATGGATCTCACGCATGTCGGAGGCGATGGTAGCCAAACTCTCAGCATAATAGATCGACATGCCGCGATACTGGTAGCAATAGATCAGCGCGCGCTCATACGCATGGCATACAGGCAAAAAGCTGAAGGCTTTGTTGGAAGTGGCACTGATGGTATATTCGAAATTCGGGAACTGGTTCATCAAGTTGTGATGTGAAAGCATCACGCCCTTGGGTGTACCCGTAGTGCCTGAGGTATAAATGATAGTGGCGCATTCCATCTCGTCAACAGCGGCTTTCCTTGCCTCCAATTCCTCGACATGAGGATGTTCTCTTCCAAGTTGCAACAACTGATCGAAATAAGGATATTTCTCACGGTCAATCATGGTGTAAACCATCTTGACATTGCGCGCATCAGGCAAAATGTTGGTCACCTTGTTCATCACTGAAAGGCCGTCGATGATGACCAACTTGGAGTCACAGTCAGCCAAGATGAAACGATAGTCCTCCTCGCTGATGGTGGGATAGATCGGCACGGTGATAGCGCCCACCTGGCTGATGGCCATGTCAAGCATGTTCCATTCAGGACGGTTGGTGAGGATCATGGCAACCTTGTCGCCGGGCTGGATACCAAGCTCGATGAAAGCATAGCTAAGCAGGTTGGCATGTTCGATATAATCCTGGATGCTGTATTTCACCCATTCTCCATTTTTCTTTCCAGCAAGGGCTACCTTCTGGTTGGGATACTTCTCAACATAATGTTGAAGAAGGTCAAATACTCGTTTGATTTCCATATCAATAAAAACTCGTTTCAATTTTTTGAATTTGCAAATATAAAACAAAATTGGACCCGTGTCAAAAAAAACACAATTTATGTCAAATTGTCATTGAATAAATCCAACATGTCGATTTGTCATAAAAACACAGATTGGCCATCCTTTTGATCCACCCAACATCAAACAAACAAAAAAAACAAATCAACCATGAACAACAACTATGAATCGCTCAACCGCTACGCCAAGAACTTGAACGAATTGGCCAAAGCGGGCAAGCTGGATCCTGTGATTGGACGTGACGAAGAGATCCGGCGTGTGTTGCAGATCCTGTCACGTCGAACCAAGAACAACCCCATCCTGATCGGCGAGCCGGGTGTGGGTAAGACAGCTATTGTGGAAGGACTCGCCCAAAGGGTCGTCAATGGCGATGTGCCCGAGAACCTGAAAAACAAGATGGTCTTCTCACTTGACATGGGAGCACTGATTGCCGGCGCCAAATACCAAGGCGAGTTTGAGGAGCGTCTGAAGAGTGTCATCAAAGAAGTCGTTGATAGCGCCGGCGACGTAGTGCTATTCATCGACGAGATCCATACATTGGTAGGAGCCGGCGCAACAGGTGGAGCCATGGATGCCGCCAACATCCTGAAACCTGCCTTGTCGAGAGGCGAGTTGCAATGCATCGGCGCCACCACCCTAAAGGAATACCAACAATACTTTGAAAAGGACAAGGCCTTGGAGCGTCGTTTCCAAATCGTCATGGTGGACGAGCCTGATGAAGCCTCGGCCATCTCCATCCTTCGTGGCCTGAAAGAACGCTACGAGAACCATCATCACATCCGTATCCTCGACGAAGCCATCGTAGCCGCCGTTCAGCTATCAGTACGTTATATCTCCGACCGTTTCTTGCCCGACAAGGCCATCGACTTGATCGACGAAGCCGCTGCAAGGCTCCGTCTGCAAATCGACTCCGTGCCTGAAGACCTGGAAGACGTGGAGCGTGCCATCCGACAATTGGAGATTGAACGCGAGGCGCTGAAACGCGAAAACGACACCAAGAAGGTCAAGGAACTTGGAGAAGAACTCGACCAGCTCAACGCCAAGAAAGCGGAGATCAAGACAAAATGGGAGAAAGAACGTCATTTTGTTGAGATCATCCAAAAGGAAAAGGACAATATCGAACAATATCGCCATCAAGCCGCTGTGGCAGAGCGCGACGGCGACTACGGACGGGTGGCTGAGCTGCGTTATGGCAAGATCCGTGACGCTGAATCCGCCATCGAAAAAGCCAAAGCAGATTTGCTGCTGGTGCAAGGCGACCATCCTCTGATCGACGAAGAGGTCACCTATCAGGATGTTGCCGAGATCGTGTCACGTTGGACAGGCATTCCTGTCAAAAAGATGATGCAAAGCGAACGTGAGAAACTGTTGAACTTGGAAAAGGAACTGCACAAACGTGTCGTTGGCCAAGACGAGGCCATCAGCGCCGTGTCCGACGCCATCCGACGCAGCCGTGCCGGTCTGCAGGATGCCAAACGTCCCATCGGCTCATTCATCTTCATGGGCTCCACAGGCGTCGGCAAGACTGAACTGGCAAAGGCATTGGCGGAATTCCTGTTCGACAACGAGAACAACATGGTCCGTATCGACATGTCGGAATACCAAGAACGCCACACCGTGTCGCGACTCATCGGCGCGCCTCCTGGATACGTCGGTTATGAAGAGAGCGGTCAGTTGACCGAAGCCGTGCGGCGCAAGCCCTACTCCGTGATCTTGCTCGACGAGATCGAGAAAGCTCATCCCGATGTGTTCAACATCCTGCTGCAAGTGCTTGACGACGGACGGCTTACCGACAACAAAGGCCGTACGGTCGATTTCAAGAACACCATCGTTATCATGACGTCGAACATTGGTGCCAGCATTATCCAAGAGAACATGTCGGACGCCGCCAACGCCACTTCCGAAGCCGTCTTTGAGAAGACCCGCAACGAGGTCATGGAACAGCTGAGGCAATTCATGAGGCCTGAGTTCCTGAACCGTGTCGATGACATCATCATGTTCCGACCGCTCAACGAAAGCCAAATCGCCGAAGTGGTCAGGATGCAGTTCAATCAAGTCAAGAGAATGTTGGCTGAAAACAACCTCAGCATCGACATCACACCCGAGGCGGTTGACCTCATCGCTCGCCAGAGCTATGACCCGCAATATGGCGCGCGTCCTGTGAAGCGTATGATGCAGCGCGAACTGCTCAACGAACTCTCAAGAAGGATCCTCGCCGACCAAGTGGACAAGACAAAACCCATCATGGTGACGGTTCACGACGGGAAGCTTCAGTTTGAGAATTAATTCTTGATTCCCTTGGTGGTCACCCACGTGGAACGGAAGAAGATAAGAAGTACGGTGATGATCTCCAAACGGCCAACGAGCATGTCAAAGGAGACAATCCATTTGGCCGCCGTCGGGAGATCGGCCAAACTAGCACCTGGGCCTGTGGCTCCCGAGCCCATGCCCAGGTTGCTGAAACAGGTCAGGAATGCAATGGCCGCATCCTCCAAACTCATTCCTAAAAATGTCAACGCCAACACATTGACGATAAATAGTATCATGAACAACGACAGGAAGTTGCACACGCGTCTGATCGTCAACTCATCCACCATCTGCCCAGATACCTTTAACGAATACATGCCTGTAGGGTGAAGCAGTTCTTTCAAGGCATTCTTGATAAACTTGAAGATAACAATAACCCTCACCATTTTAATGCCTCCACTAGCCGACCCGGCACATCCGCCTACAATCTGCATTAACAACGTTGGAATCACGAAGAGCAATCCCCATAGGTCATAGTTGTTGTTTACTCCGGCAAAACCCGTGTTCGACAACATCGAGACCACATGGAAAAACGAGACTCGGAAGATGTCTTTCCCTCCTTGCGGATAGCTTTCGAGCTGGGCTGCTGTGACGCCCTTGATACTAGGTGCGATATAGAACAAGCCAATAAAGAGAAGTGTCATCACGGCTAATGAAACCAGATAGACTTTCACCTCCTCGTTTTTGCGCAAGAGGTCAAAGCGGCCCACAACCAGAAAGTAGAACATGGCAAAATTGATGGAGGAAAAGATCATGAAGACAATGGATACATATTCAATGTATGTGGAATGGAAGTATCCTATGCTGTCTTGATAGTTGCTGAATCCGCCAGTTGAGATGGTGGTCATGGCATGGCATACGGCATCGAAAAACGACATCGGTCCAAAAGCATAAAAAGCCGTACAGAGCAACGTTAGGAAGATATAGATGAACCAAAGGATGCGTGAGGTGCCATGCATGGTGGGTGACAGTTTTTCCACACTAACGCCAGGAGCTTCGGCGGCAAAAAGGGCACTCTTCCTGGATCCCTTGGCAACAGAAGGCAAGAAAGCAAGCGTGAAAACGACGATACCCAAACCGCCCAACCACTGCATGATGCTTCGCCAAAACAATATGCCGTGAGGTTGATCATCCACGTTCTTTAGGATGGTGGATCCTGTCGTGGTGAATCCAGAGATGGTCTCAAAAAAAGCATCGGTCACATTGTCGATAGCACCACTCAACAGAAAAGGAAGCATTCCAAATATGGAGAAAAGGATCCATGAAAGAGCCACGATCACAAAGGTGTCGTCACTGTCAATGCCCGTCTTTCGGATCGCGCCAATCAGGAACAATGCCAATCCCACCACTCCTGTGATGCCAGCGGTGATCAAAAAGGCATTCAAGTCGTTTTCGTCGTAATGGATGTTGTAGTACCAAGCCACTAGCGCCGTCAGCAACAACGCTGCAGTCTCTATCAAGAGCAGTACTCCAAACAGCTTACTTTTCATCTGTCAGCCTAAAGCATCACCACTTTTCCTCCCAACCGTCGCCATAATCGAATGTTTCGTCCTCATCGTCGTCCGGCTCTTCATGGTAGGAATCGTCCGCCAAGGGTGTGACCCATTTCCTGAAGTTGTGAGAAGCGATGGCCATGATCTCTCCGTCTCGTTCGGGTGATACGGCAATGTCGATCTCATCGCGCGACAGTTCCTTCAACCATTGAGCAAGCTCAGAGAAACCCATCTCCGTGACCTTGTAGTCCTCCCAATCCTCCACAGCAGCTTGCCGCGCCTCGGACTCTGTTGCCCACAATGGGATGTACGAATGGCCGTCAGCGTCCTCCAACATGGCAAACATGCCAGTCATTGCCTCCAAAAGCCAAACCTCGTGGGTCTCGGCGACAACCTCTAGAAAGGATTCAAGTGTACGCATATTCTTATCGTTTTGCATTTTTCAATTGTTGCCGCTGCGCCTTTTGGGCTTCTTCAAGACGTTGCTGGAAACGCGATTTCTTGACGGGCTTTCGCTTGTTTTCCTCGATGGTCAGACGGATCTTGTCCTCATCAATCAGCACCCTGAAGAGATACATCTGCAGGAAAGTGATGATGTTGGCGAGCATGTAGTAGTAGCTCAAACCGGCGGAATAGCTGTTGAAGATGCCGAGGAACAGGATGGGCATAAGATACATCATGATCTTCATTCCCTTCATTTGCGGATTTGCCGTGGTGTCCATCTGTTTGTTGTTTACGTATGTGTAAATGAATGTCGTGATGGTCATCAACAAGCAGAACAGACTCACATGGTCGCCATAGCCTGGGATGCGGAACGGCAGGTCAAGTACGCTGTCGTAGGTGGAAAGGTCTTCCGCCCACAGGAAAGACTGCTGACGAAGCTCTATCGACGAGGGGAAGAAACGGAATACGGCAATCAGGATCGGGAATTGCAAGAGCATCGGGATGCAACCCGAGGCAGGACTGGCACCAGCCTGTTTCTGCAAAGTCATCACAGCTTGTTGTTTCTTCATGGCATCTTCCTCTTTCGGATACTTGGCGTTGATGGCTTCCATCTCAGGCTTCAGGATACGCGTGATAGCCGTTGACTTGTATGACTTGAAGGCGATTGGAAACAGCAGTATCTTGATGAGAATGGTCAGTATCAGGATGACGATACCGTAGTTCCAGCCGTACGACCCCAGCCAGTCGAACACATAGATGACACCGTAGTTGATCCATCTGATCAAGAAGAAGTTACCCACATCGATCTGGCGCTGCAAGTTGAGATTGTAACTCTTTAAGGTCTTGAAATGGTTGGGGCCGAAATAGAACGACATCGGGAACTCGTTGACCTCTGCGTTGAAGTCGTATGGTATCTCCAAGCTTGCCGACATGGTCTTCAGATACTTTGCATCTGTCGGATGGTCGGTGTTTACGCCCAGTTTGGCGCTGCTGAAGCCTTTCTTTGCCACAAGGACATTGCAGAAAAACCGCTCTTTGAACGACACCCAGTTCACGCTTGAATTGATGGTCTCCTCTTTCCTCTTCCTGTCTTCAACCTTATCTACATCGTTTTCAGTCATCGACTTATAGTACACCGTCGTCGTCGTGAAACGGTCCACATCTTTCTCATGTTGCTTCAAGTCCACCTGCCAATCCAGGTTCATGGAATTGTTGTTGGAGGCGATGATGTCTTTCAACCCCACCGTTCGGAGGTTGCAATCAAACATGTAATTGTTGTCGAAGATCGTGTATTCGTACTCCAGATACTTTCCTTCGTTAAATTGGCTGTCGGCACCATCGATATAGGCGCGTAGGGCAAAGACAATGCTATCGCCCTCTCCCACCGTGATTTGGTCCCCAGTAAAAGGCTGACCATTCAGGAAGGGTTGGAAATACAACTGTGAGGTGTTGATGGTGCGGTTGTTGGAGAAGAACGAAAGGTCGAACAATGCAGTCTCCGGATCGAAACTAATCAGCGGCAATGAGTCGTAAGTCTTATAGTCCTTGAGCTCCACCTCTTTGATGAAGCCCCCTTTGCTTGAGAAGGAGATTCTTTGCAGTTGGTTCTCTACTGTCCATATCTGATCCTGACCGTTGGAGGTGGAGGCAAACACGCCGAACTTGTCTTTTTGAAGTCTGATTTGTTCCGCTGCTGCCGTGGCAGAGTCCATTTCCATTACTTGCATTGCTGCAAGTGCCTGTGCCTCTTCTGCACGCTGTTGTTCTTCTGCCTGACGGATGGAGTCTAAGACAGCCGCCTCACGGCGGGCCATAACGATGGAATCTTGAATTCGTTTCTGTTCTTCGAGCTGTTCTTTTGAAGGCTGCATCCACAGCATCCATCCAAACAGAATCGCACCGATAAGGATAAAACCGATAAGGGATGATTTGTTCATTCAGATAATGACGTTTGCGTAAAAAAAAGAAAAATGAGGGTGACTTTGAAGAAGCCACCCTCACAAAATGGTTCATTAATAGTATCTATAGCTCTTGACTTCTCCAATATGGCGTGCGAGACGAACCACTTGGTTGCTGTAGCCGAACTCGTTGTCATACCACAGGTAGAGGATCACGGTCTTGCCGTCGGCCGACACCTTCGTAGCAGGAGCGTCGAAGATGCAGGCGCAGGAATCGCCAATGCCGTCGCTCGAAACAAATTCGGTGTTGTTGCTAAAGCGGATCTGTTCAATGAGGTTACCTTCAAGGCAAGCGATACGGAAGGCTTCGTTGACCTCTTCCACAGTGGTCTCGCGTTCAAGGTCGAGAGCGAGGACGGCTAATGAAACGTCAGGCGTAGGAACACGCACAGCGTTACTGGTAAGCTTGCCTTTCAATTCGGGCAGCGCTTTGGCAGCGGCTTTGCCCGCACCAGTCTCGGTGATGACCATGTTCAATGCAGCAGAACGGCCACGACGTTCTTTCTTGTGGTAGTTGTCCAGCAAGTTTTGGTCGTTGGTATAGCTATGGATGGTCTCAATATGACCTTTCACGATGCCGAAATGGTTAAGCATGACTTGCAGACCGGGAACGATGGCGTTGGTAGTGCAAGATGCAGCCGAGAAGATCTTTTCGTTTTTGAGGTCGAGTGTGTCTTGGTTGACGCCATAGACCACGTTCGGGATATCACCTTTTCCAGGAGCGGTGAGCAGCACCTTACTGACGCCTTTAGCTTGGAGGTGACGTGAAAGGGACTCTCTGTCACGGAAAGCGCCGGTGTTGTCGATAAGCAATGCGTCATGAATGCCGTATGCTTCATAGTCCAGGTCCTCGGGATTCTTGGCCTCAAGGAAGAGGATTTTTTGGCCGTTGACCATCATGGCGTTTTCCTCGATCAAAGGATAGCAAACACCATGGAAATAGCGATGCACCGAATCGGTACGGAACAGGTTGATACGCTTGAGAATGTCCTCGGGTGAGTTCTTGCGGGTGACGATGGCACGGACGCGAAGGGCTGAGCCGTTACCAGCCATCTCTGTCATCTCACGGCAAAGGATACGACCGATACGGCCGAAACCATAAAGGATGACATCCTGCACCTTGTTGCTGCGCGGAAGGGCATCGATGATGTAGTTCAGCTTGTCACGCACAAAGGATGTAATGTTGTTATCGTATTTCTCGTGCTCATCCGTCCATTCCGAGTTGAGTCGGCCGATGTCGATACGGGCTGGCGCAAGGTTTTCAGCAAGAAGCGCCTTGGCAATGAGCAATGAATCTTGCACGCGTACTGGCTTGCCAAGAACATTCTCAGCGCGGAGGTGCTTGTTGAGGATCTTACCGGAACCGCGGTTCACAAGCAGCGAACGGAGCATGATAAGTTCAACCGACTTGTCGTACCAAAGCTTGCCAACGATGTTGATCAATTCATTGGCGGCTTTTTCATTCTCATTCCATGATTTCAGTGAGCTTTCGTAGTTATCCATGATCATAATTTTTTTGTGAGTGAATATTTCTTGCAAAGATAGGAATAAATTCAGACCAAACGAATCATTTGGGAATTATTTCACTTCAAATCAAAAAAAAGCTGCCGGCTTTTGCAAAGCCGGCAGCTCAAGACAAGATAAACGCTTCCTTACAGACACCCGTTGACAAAGTCCCAATCGACAATCTGCCATAGGGCAGAAAGATGGTCGGGACGACGGTTCTGGTAGTCGAGATAATAGGCATGTTCCCACACGTCGAAGGTCAGCAAAGGCTTCAAGCCATGAAGCACAGGGTTGTTGGCATTGGCTTCCTGGGTGATGACCAGTTTCCCGTCTTTGTCAACGGAAAGCCATACCCAACCGGAGCCGAACAACGTGGCGCCCTTCTTCACAAAGGCTTCCTTGAAAGCTTCGAAGCTCCCAAACTGCATGTCGATCATCACAGCGATCTCGCCCGTTGGCCTGTTATCAGCCTTGGGGGCTCTGAACTGCAAGAAATAATGATTGTGGTTCAGGATCTGTCCAGCGTTGTTGAACACACCGCCTTCAGAAGACTTTACAATCTCCTCAAGGGGCATCTCCTCGAAAGCAGTGCCTTCGATGGCGGCATTCAGGTTGTTCACATAGGCCTGAAGGTGCTTGCCGTGATGGAAGCCAATGGTCTCTTTGCTGATCACGGGCTCCAGGGCATCCGCTTCGTATGGAAGTTTGATCAATTCAAATTTTTTCATAACAACAATTGTTTAAGTGACTTGATGGTTTATCACTGCAAAGATAGAATAATTATTGATTCACATACATTTGATACAACGCGGAACTGGAATCGCTTTTCAGACGTCTCAGCGCGCGATCCCTGATCTGGCGGGTGCGTTCGCGCGAGATGCCCAAGTTCAGAGCGATCTCGTCAAGCGAATACTCTCTTGGGTTGTCAATGCCATAGTACATGTTAATGACCTGACGCTCTTTGTCGGTGAGCGAGCTCAACGAACGCTTGATGGCGTTTTGGTCGGATTCGTTCTCCACCGCCTCGTCAGTGGCGGTGGAGTCCTGCTCCACATACACATCGAGGAAGTTACCTTCGTCATCGTCGTCCAACGGCGCGTCGGTGGAGATCTGTCTCATGTTCATGCCCATCAACGATTGGACCTTCGACTCGGAAAGATCCATCTCCTTGGCGAGTTCCTCGGCGGAGGGTTTACGCTGGTATTCCTGTTCCAATAAAGCTGCGGTTTTCTTCAGCTTGCTGATGGCCCCAACTTGATTAAGGGGCAGCCTGATGATGCGCGCCTGTTCGGCAACGGCCTGCAGGATAGATTGACGGATCCACCACACAGCGTACGAGATGAACTTGAATCCACGGGTCTCGTCAAAACGCTGTGCCGCCTTGATCAACCCTACGTTGCCTTCGTTGATAAGGTCCTGTAACGATAGTCCTTGGTTCTGGTACTGTTTGGCTACGGAAACGACAAATCTCAGATTGGCTCTCACCAGCTGGTCGAGAGCCCGTGAATCACCTGCCTTGATACGTTGAGCCAGCTCCACCTCCTCTTCGGGAGTCACCAGCCGCTCCTTCGCGATGTCCTGCAGGTACTTCTCCAAAGTACCCGCATCGCGATTGGTGATTGATTTACTGATCTTTAACTGTTTCATAATCTTCAAAAAATCTATTTGTTTTAATTGTAGTATTCAAAAGTCATTCTCATTCCGTTCGGATAGACGCCTTCGATATAGGTCTTGCGCGAACGGTTGGAAGCGATGGCCGAATCCAGGTCTTTCTGGGAAGATACGGCCCTGCCATTGACAGCGGTGATGATGAAGCCTTCTAAACGAGCGTCCTGGAAGGCACCCTGACGGATCTCGACGATCTTAAGACCGTTGTTGATCCTCAGTTTCTTCATCTCTTGTTTGGAGACAGGCTGCAACACCACGCCGAAGGTGGCGTTGTAAAAGCTCTCCCCTTTCTTTACCACATCGGTGGAACCCGACTCGTTGAGCAGCCCAACGGTGAAAGGACGCTCTTTGCCGTTGCGGATCACGGTCACGTTCACCTCGTCGCCGGGACGGTATTGACGGATCACCTCCATCAGCTGGGTGGTGGTGTTCACCTCGTTGTCGTTGATGTCAACGATGACATCACCAGGCTGGAGGCCTGCCTTCTTAGCGGCACCGTCCTCTTCAAGTCCAGCCACATAAACGCCCTTGATATCCCTCATGCCAGCTTTGTCAGCCAGATCGGCATCCATCTCCCTGATCTGAACGCCAAGGTAAGCGCGTTGCGTCTCACCGTACATCAACAGGTCGTCCACGACCTTCCGCACAATGTTCGACGGGATGGCGAAAGAATAACCTTCATAGGATCCCGTGTGTGAGGCGATGGCAGCGTTGATGCCGATCAGCTCGCCTCGGGTGTTGACCAAAGCACCACCGCTGTTGCCACGGTTCACGGCGGCATCCGTCTGGATGAACGACTCCACGTTACTGCCTTCACCCAAGATGCTGATGTCGCGAGCCTTGGCACTCACGATACCGGCAGTCACCGTCGAAGTAAGGTTGAACGGGTTACCTACAGCCAGCACCCACTCGCCCACCTTCACCTTGTCGGAGTCACCGAACACCAGATAGTCGAAATCGGCGCCATCAACCTTGATCAAAGCCAAGTCGGAAGTAGGATCCGTTCCCACGATAGTGGCTTGACGGACCACCTTATTATTAAAGGTGACTTCCACTTCGTCGGCTCCTTCCACTACGTGGTTGTTGGTCACGATATAGCCGTCAGGCGAAAGCACTACGCCGGATCCGTAAGCCACCATCGTGTTGCTCTGCGATTGGCCCGGGATGCCGTATAGATGTTCCAAGAACGCTCCGAAGAAATCGTTGTAGGAAGAGCTCTTCTGGATGATGGTGGTCTTGATATGCACCACCGCATTGACACTTGCCTCAGCGGCGTCAACAAAATCAGGGGTGTTCTCCGTAGGGAGAAACGCTGTACGATACACCTGGGAAGCTTGCTGGACTTGCTCCACAGGGGTAACGGGTTCCTTCTCGGCGACGCCTTCCGGCACCGACTTGCTACCACATGCCGTCATTCCCAATAGGGCGACAGCAACCATGACCGACTTTACAGTGGTCAACATCATTCTGTTTTCAAAAATCATTCTACTTTATACTTTTTGGTTGTCTTTGCAACTGCTTTTGGTTTTTCTTATTAATGCACTTTTTTCGCCTTTATTGTTTCAAAAAGTGTATTTTTGTCAAAAATAACAAGGAGATAAAACATCAAAATACATGCCATGTTCGATGTTTTTCACTCTCGATGAACAAAACAATACTGCCATGTTCATTACTGATGACATCTTGTCACTGCGCATCGCCGAACCGGAAGACGCCCAACGCATCTATGAATGGGAGAATGACCGTAGTATATGGAGGGTCAGCGAGACCTGCTCACCCACCTCGCGTTTCCAAATCGAACAGTTTCTTCTTGGCAACAGCGATATCATCGCCAACAGACAAATGCGTCTCATGATTGACATGGTATCTGAAAAGACTCCGATCGGCTGTGTTGACATCTTCGATTATGACCCGATCCATCAACGCGCCGGACTCGGCATCCTCATCGAAAGCGAACATCGGCTTCATGGTTACGCCAAACGAGCCATCAAGATGGCCATGGATTACCTGTTCAACGATGTCATGCTACATCAGGTCCATTGCCTTATCGATGCGACAAACACGGGGAGCCAACGCCTCTTCCAAGACCTCGGATTCCAATGCACTGGCCGCAAGAAAGATTGGATCAAGTCCCCCGAAGGCTACATCGACGCCTTGTTCTATCAGTTTATCAATACTCCTTCCCAAGAAGCCCTATGAAAAAGACATACCACGAAAACGAAATGAAACGGAAACGCCTCAGAAGGATTATCCTCCTTGTTTTTGGCGTTCTGATCCTCATCGCCCTGTTGATGGGCTATAAACTATTCCAAATCGTCATGAAGCCTAACGTGCACACTCCCGACGGCAAGGAATTCTCCCTCTACATCCCAACAGGAGCCAGATATGAACAAGTAGTGGACTCCATCTATACACATGGATTGGTCAAGGACAAATCCGCCTTTGAATGGCTGATCAAGAAAAAAGACTACCCCCATCATATCCATCCTGGACGTTATGTCATCAAGGACGGCATGAACAACAACCAGCTCACCAACATGCTTCGTGGCGGGTTGCAGACACCCGTCAAAGTCACCTTCAACAACATCCGCGATATCAAGATGCTTGCCGGACGTGTGGGACAACAAATCGAGGCCGACTCTGCCGATCTGGTCGCCTTGCTGAGCAATGCCGACAGCCTCAATGCCATGGGATTCAACGCCAAGACCATCCCTGCAATGTTTCTTCCCAACACCTATGAGTGCTACTGGAACACCAGCGCGACACAGTTTGTGGCAAAGATGCGGCACGAATATGACAAATACTGGAACGAGGAACGTCGCAACAAAGCCAAAGCCGTCGGTCTCACCCCTATCCAAGTCTGCACCTTGGCTTCCATTGTCGATAAGGAAACGAACAAGACCGATGAAATGGCACGCATTGCCGGAGTCTATCTCAACCGACTGCGCGACGGATGGCTGCTCCAGGCGGATCCCACTTTGGTCTTCGCCTCGGGCGACTTTGAGTTGAAACGGGTACTCAATATCCATAAGGAAATAGAGTCGCCCTACAACACCTATAAATATCCCGGCCTTCCTCCAGGGCCCATCTGCATCCCCTCTTTGTCGGCACTCCAAGCGGTGCTGAACCCCGAGAAGCATCATTATTATTATTTTTGCGCCAAAGAAGACTTTTCGGGATACCATAACTTCGCAAAGACCTTAACCGAACACAACAGGAATGCGGAGAGATACCAAAGAGCGATCAGAGGGATTAAGAATTGAGTAAAACGAAATAAAAAAACAAACAATGAAAGCATTTAAAGCATACGACATCCGAGGCGAATGGGGCGCCGACCTCAACGAAGAGATCGCCTACAGAATTGGATATTTCCTGCCTCGCATCCTAAAAGCGAAGACCATACTTGTCGGACGCGACATGCGACTCTCGTCCGATACCATGTTTGATTGCTTGACACGTGGCATCACCGACAGCGGAATCGATGTGGATGAGATCGGTCTCTCCACCACTCCGATGGTCTATTGGAGCACGGCACGCTATGGTTATGAGGCTTCGGTGATGATCACTGCATCGCACAACCCAAAGAACCACAACGGCTTGAAGATCTCAAAGGCCAACGCCCTTCCTGTGGGATACGACACGGGCTTGAACCGTCTTGAAGCCCTTGTGGAAAGCGATGAGGCATGTATTCCCGTCGCCCAACGGGGTGTCATCAGGCACAAAGAGGTGAAGAGCGACTACTTTGAATTCCAACGCAGTTTCACAGGTGAGCATGGCAACCTCAATATCGCAGTGGACTGCAGCAGTGGCATGGCTTCGCTCTTTGCTCACGAGCTGGTTGGTCCGGCACATTACATCAACGACGTTCCCGACGGCAGTTTCCCCAGCCACGAGCCCAACCCTTTGGAGGCAGCTAGCCAAGAACAGGTCAAGGCATTGGTCAAAGAGAAAGGCTGTGACATCGGGTTGCTCTTCGATGGCGACGCTGACCGTATCACCTTCATCGACGAGAAGGGACAGTTCATCTCTCCCGACCTGATCATCGCCTTCCTGGGGAATTACTTCCTCGGTGAACGCCATGAGCCAGGCATCGTGCTTCAAGACATCCGCAGCTCAAGAGCTATCCAGGAATACCTAAACCGTTATCAAGCCAAGGTGGAGACTTGGCGCGTCGGCAGGGCATACGCCGCCCTCAAGCTGAGAGAACTCGACGGCGTGTATGGAGGAGAGCTGGCTGGACACTATTATTTCCGCGACTTCTACTACTCCGACTCTGCCCTCCTCGCCGCATCCCTCGTGCTACGGCTGTTGGCTGAATTCAAGCGCCAAGGCAGGACAATGAGCGACATCATCAGCGAGATATCACCCTACCACAATTCCGGCGAGATCAACTTCAAGCTCGAAAGGAAACAGGAAGCCATGGATGCCGTGCGCGACCACTTCGCCAAACAACAGCAACCCGAACGCTATCTCGACTTCGACGGCTACCGTCTCGACTATCCCGACTGGTGGTTCAACATCCGGCCTTCCAACACTGAGCCTTACCTCCGCTTCCTTGCTGAGGCGAAAAGCCAAGAACGGCTCAACGCAATTGTCAACGAAGTATCGGAAATAATTCATACCTTTGCCGACGAAAACAACAAACATCCACGACAATGAAAAGACTTCACTTCCTTCTGACGGCCACCCTCCTTCTTTTGCTATGCAATTGCGGAGGTCCCGAAAAATCACAACTCGCCTTGGACAAAGGCATCAGCCTGATGTATGACAGATCAAGATTTGCAGAAGCGGTGGAGCAGTTCGACCAAGCCATCAAATACAACAAGGACAATTACGAGGCATACTACTACCGAGGTTGCGCCAAGTTCAACATGAACAAGCTCAACGATGCCATTGTCGATTTGGAGAAAGCCTTGGAAATCAAGCCAGGCTACGCGGATGCCGAGTTCACCTTAGGTCGCATCTATTTCATTCTTGACGACCACGACATGTCTTGCTACTACTACAAGGCTTCGATGCAACACGGCAGGGCCAATGTGGAGGACGATGTCAAAGGTTGTCCATGAGTTCTTGTGCCGGTGCGCTGTATTGATCGCGGCTGACCTCGTCGCCGTCTTCGTTGTAAGTCTTCCAGATTCCCGTCTTGTTGCCACGCAGAAAGGAACCCTCTTCTTTCAGCGCCCCTGAAGGATAATAGGTCTTGGCGGGTCCGTCAAGCAGGTGGTCCTTATACTGGCATTCCATCATCAGGACACCCGAGTCGTAGTATTGCTTTGATGGGCCGTTGCGCCTTCCATCGACATAAACAGCCTCTTCCGCCACCTTTCCCGTCTGAGGATTGTAAACAGTGGAATTTCCGTTGACTTTCCCGTCTTTGTTTTCCTCGACAAGGATAAGTTTCCCGTTGTCCTTTGAATAGTAACGCCATTCCCCCTCCTTCTTCTTGTCAATATAATAACCCGTAGCGACGAGAACCCCATTGTTGAAGCTCTTGTTCAGGGCACGGGTGCCGCCTTTGTCAAATGAATTGGTTGCCTTGAGTTTGCCTTGTTCGTCATAATAACGGAACTCACCCACACACTGGTCATTCTTGAACTGTCCCTCATAGCGTTTTTGCCCGTTGGCATAGAAATCGACCCATGGCCCTTGACGACGCCCCTTGGCATCCGTACGGTTCATGTCTTGTGCGGAAAGGAGATTCGAGAACAGCAGGAAGCAGACAAAGAGAAGGAGTTTTTGTTTCATATTTGTTTTTTTTGACAAAAATACTAAATTTGCATGTTTTTAACATCACAAACGCAACAACAACCTTTTTATTATAGACATGACACTCATCAAATCCATTTCCGGCATCCGCGGCACCATTGGTGGTATTCCCGGTGATAACCTGACCCCTGTTGACCTGGTGAAGTTCACCTCGGCATTCGTGAAATTCGTCCAACGCAGCGGCATCGATCGTCCCCGTGTTGTAGTGGGACGTGATGCACGCCTATCGGGATTCTTTGTCAATCAGGTCGTTTGCGGCACCTTGCAGGCCATGGGTGCCGATGTCCTCGACATCGGGCTGAGCACCACCCCCACCACTGAGATCGCCGTCACCGGACTGAAGGCCGATGCAGGCATCATCCTCACCGCCAGCCACAACCCCATCCAGTGGAACGCCATGAAACTCCTCAACAGCAGAGGCGAGTTCATCTCAGCTTCAGAAGGAGCCTGGCTGTTGGATGTGGCTGCCAAAGATGATTTTGAGTTTGTCCCTGTAGAGAAGATCGGCAGCTATGAACAAGTGGAAGGATGGATCGACAAACACATCCAGTTGGTCCTTGACCTTCCTTTGGTCAACCGCGAAGCCATCAAGGCGGCCCATTTCAAAGTCGCCGTTGACGCCGTCAACTCCACTGGCGGCATCGCCATTCCCAAGATGCTGCGCGCCCTGGGCGTGGATGATATTCTGGAGCTGAACTGCGAGCCCACAGGACGTTTCGCACACACTCCCGAGCCGTTGGCACAGAACCTCACCGATATCTGCAGGTATGTCCGCGAACAAGGATGTGACTTTGGCGTCGTTGTGGATCCCGATGTAGATCGGCTTGTGTTTGTCAAGGAAGACGGCGAGCTTTTTGGCGAGGAATACACCCTTGTCTCGGTGGCCGATTTCGTCTTGAAGCACACTCCTGGACCGACGGTCTCCAACCTTTCTTCCACCAGAGCTTTGCGCGACGTGACACGATCCTACGGACAGGAATACCATGCCGCCGCTGTCGGCGAGGTCAATGTAGTCGAGAAGATGAAAGAAGTCGGAGCCGTCATCGGCGGCGAAGGCAACGGCGGCGTCATCTATCCCGCCATCCATTATGGCCGCGACGCCCTCGTTGGCACTGCACTCTTCCTAACACAGTTGGCCGAGAAACGCATCAAATGCTCTGAACTAAAGAAGACCTATCCAGCCTATTATATGTCGAAAAACAAGATCCAACTTACTCCCGACATGGATGTTGACGGCATCCTGGCGCAAGCAGCAGAGAAATTCAAGGACGAACAGGTGACCACCATCGACGGCGTAAAGATCGACTTCGAGGATGGATGGGTACACCTCCGCAAGTCAAACACCGAACCCATCATACGCATCTATTCCGAAGGAAAGACCGAAGCCGAGGCTGAACGGCTGGCTGGCATGGTGGAAGGGGTCTTGAAATGTTGAAGTGTTGAATTGTTGAAATAGAAATAACATGGGAAAAGCAGGCAAAAACAAACGGTCGCGGCAGAGTTACCAGTACCACGCGATCTCATTCAAACTATCAAGGGGACAGTACCGTTCGCTCAAAAACTACTGCAAGGCACGGCACACTACCCCAATCAAGCTCATAAAGCGCAGCATAGCCCGCTTCATCAGTAACTATGAGTATGAGGTTCCACCAGAGCTGTATGTCACTGAAAACCAGCTGCTACTCTTTGACGACGAACAATCGTAAAGCAATATCCTAAAAAATTCATTGTTTATTTACTTCTATATAAGAATTATCAATATATTTGCAGGATAATTCATACGAAGTATTAAAAACAATGACAACAATTCAACAAGAAATCATCAAACAAAAAGATCATCTCGACTTCATCCATGCCAAAGTGGACGAAGGTTGCCAGTTATTCAGAGAAGACATGTCAAAAGAGGCAGAGATTGCCTTTTCGGAAGCGATGCAATACAGTGAGAAGCTGTTTGAAGAGCATCCAAACGAGCGTTCCTATCAAGTGTCCTTGGCCGAAACGCACCACATCCTTTCTTTAGCTTACTCCTATATTGAGAAGTACGACAAAGCGCGAGAACATATCCACCAAGCTTTCTCCATTTACAAAGGCTTCCATGACAACGACAGGTATTATGAGTTTCTCCTAAGCTCTTCTTTGGCTAGAATCGAACATGCCGCTGGAAACAATCACAAAACAGAGAGGATACTAGAGAAGTTAACGCAATCCATTGAATTCAATCCTTTCGACGAGATCGACCAGGAGGGTTATCTCTATTGTAGCAACATCTTGTTGTTGGCCTCGACTTATTTCCATGACCGGCAATACCAAAAAGCAGTGGAGATCACCCGAAAAGTCATTGAGCTGAAAAGGACGAATCAACACAGCTTCTTGAACAAGATCACTCAAGATTATCTCGACTTGCTGAACATGGCCGCTTATGAATCGGCAGAACAAGAAGACATGGATTTCCATCTATTTGTCTTGGAAGAAGGACTTGAAACCTGCCGCCAGGCAATGGCCGGCGGCAGGAAAGTCAACCCACTCTGTCAAGGGACTTTCATGCAAGACAAACTCAAAACACTGTTCTTCAACGGAAGAAAGGAAGAGATGAAAGCTGTTTGCGAAGAGATGAAACAGTTTTGCGAGGAACATGTCGAAGATGAGCCTCGCCTTAGGAAATACAAGATCTCTGGACTGCTGAACTATGCTGTGTTTTGTGCCAAAAACGGTGACAGCGAAGAGGCAGAGGATTTGGTTTGCGAAGCCATTGACGGTTGTACGGAAATGGATGACGATGATGGACTTGAGGTCACGCTCTTCATGGTCTCGGCACTCAACATCCTTTCAAATCTGCAATGGGAAAAAGGGGAACATCAGGGAGCTTTGAGTGACTTGAACAGCGAATGCAAGATCCTATGCAATTATCTCAGCACCCACAGGGACTTGGCACCTTCCCTATCGCCGCTGTTGTTTGACTTGATGTTGAACCGCGCGAAACTGCATTTTGAGTTAGAACAGCCAGAGGAAGGCGAGGCAATCTTGGAGAACATGAAAGCCACCTTCGCCAGGGATGAAGAAGAGCTCCAGCATCCAGCCATCGCCCCATATCTGTTGACTTTGAAAAAGATCGCCGACCTACACTTGTCGCTTGAGGAATACGACAAAGCTAGAAACGAGTACCATGAGGTGTTGTATATTCTGGATGCCCTCCAGCGTTCGTGTCCCGAATTGGAGGAATCCATACAATCGATTGCTGATGATATCCGCAACACGCTGACTTCAAAGGCCATGATAGGCGCCGGAAATGTTGCTTCAGAACACTGATTATCATCGAATTGTGTTTTTTTTCGTTTTTTTTTGAAAAAAAGGTTGCAGTTAACTGTAAAAGCCCTATCTTTGCAGTCGCAATTCGGCACCTGGAGAGGTGGGTGAGTGGCTGAAACCAACAGTTTGCTAAACTGTCGTATCCCGCAAGGGGTACCGGGGGTTCGAATCCCCCCTTCTCCGCGACAGAAAGAAGACGATGCTGCATCGTCTTTTTTTTCGGGGTATGGCGCAGTCCGGCTAGCGCACCTGCTTTGGGAGCAGGGGGTCGAAGGTTCGAATCCTTTTGCCCCGACCTGAAAATCAAGGAGTTACAAAGAAGGTAACTCCTATTTTTTTGCCCGATT
>JAFYJV010000012.1 GCA_017537965.1 Bacteroidales bacterium
GGTACCGTCTTCGAAGTCATAGGTGTTGCCCGCCGGAGGATCCGGAGGAGTCGGGGTATCACCGCCACCACCACCGAGGGTGATGTCATCGACATCGAGATAGAACATGTCGGTGCAGGCGAAGTGACGGATGGCGACATAGCCGGTCTGGCCAGCATAGTTGCTGAGGTCAACGGTGTAGAGATACCAGTTGCCTTGAGCGCGGCTGCCGTCGCGTGTCACGTTGGTAGGAGCACCAACGCCCTTAGCTGACATCGTCCATTCCTGGATGGTCGTGAAAGCAGCGGCAGTGGCTGTGGTGGTGGAGACAGCGACGCCGAAGTGCTCAGCAGCCCATGAGGCATCCTGAGCGCAGGCATAGAAGCTGATCTCTCCGCCAAGTTCTACTTGCGGTGACACGAGGTAGTTGTCAGGATTGAGAGCGCCGTAGTTGTTGTTGTAGCTCTGTGAGAAGACACCGTCTTGTGATGCGTTGTGACCATAGCCAGGGCCGAAGTTGCTCATCATGTCCCAGCCGAAGCCGTCACCGTCAGCATCGAGGCTCGTCCAGCCTTGCATGGTACCGTCTTCGAAGTCATAGACAGTGGTCGGTTGCGGATCCGGAGGAGTCGGAGTGTCACCACCTTCGGGGAGCACCCAGTTGAGGACGACATTTTCGCCTTGCCATTGTGCGGTAGGTTCAGCTTGCAGGCCTCCGAAGTTGTCGCAAGGAGTATAGACCCAGTCGAAGCTGACCCATTCGCTCTCGCCAGTGGTGTAAACCTTCTGGACAGAGGTGGTGTGGGTTTCGCCTTCAACGAAGCCTTCCACATCGTGCTGGAAGAACGGGTTGGTGGTGGTGCCTTCGAGTACGCCGTCGAGTTTCACGTTGTAGTATTCAACGCTACGGGCGGTGGTGAATTCGATGTCATCAACACACATGATGTACTGGTCGTAGCAGCCGAAGTGGTGGATGGCGATGTAGATGGACTGGCCAGCGTAAGAGCTGAGGTCAACGCTGTAGCTGTGCCAGCTGCCAAGCTTGGCGCCCTTGCCTTCGCGCGAAGCGCGGCCACCGTTCATTCCACCTTCCTTGGCGGTCAGTGTCCATTCTTGGAGCATCGTGAATTCCGAGGCGGTAGGAGTAGTGGTGGAGACAGCAACACTGAAATGGTCGGCAGGATAGCTGGCATCGGCGGCGGCAGCCCAGAAGCTGAAGGTCGAGCCGTTGCTCGGGGTCACCTGAGGAGTAATCAGGTATTCATCAGGACTGAGAGCGCCCACACCATTGATATAAGAGCCACTGCAAACAGCATCAGTACCGGTGTGATACCAGTCAAGGCTCAGACTTGCATAGTAAGTCCAAGTGGTCGGGATGGCACTGGTGGCCGTCCAAGTGTAACTATCGTTGTTGGAGTCGAGGACGGTCCAGTTAGCAGGAATACCACCATTCTCAAAGCCTTCGGTCCATCCATCGCTAGGAGGTGTAGGACCATCTGGGTTGTCTGGAGTAGGAATATTGCCGAAGATAGCCCAGCCAGTACCTGACACATAGAGATCGCTTACGGCGGTGATAATCTCATGGAGTGTGTAATTGAGTTGGGTGTTGTCGGAAATTTCCACACTTTCAGTGATCGGCTCGAAGCCTTCGAGGTTGACGCTTACGTCATAGGTGCCTCTGCGGATGCTTTCCCAAGTGTAAATGCCAGTCTCATCCAACGTTACATTGTAGTTGTAGTTGAGACCGGGTTCGCTTGTGTTGGTCAATGTAACGGTGGTTCCAGTGACATCGTCGCCGCTGTTGGTGTTGACGGTGACGGAAGCACCAACGAACATGTTGTGTTCAATGATGTTAGACCAGACGATATCTGATTCATTGCCACCAGTGATAGGCGGAACTGGAGGTTCAGGATTACCACCGGCAGTCACGACCACGTCATCCACGTTCAGACGGAACCAGTCGGAGCAGTTGAAGTGACGGAAGGCGATGTAGCCTTGTCCGCTGTAGCTGCTCAGGTCAACGGTAAACTCATACCAAGCACCTTGTGCACGGTTGCCGCTACGGGTTTCATCGGTCGGTTGACCAATGCTCTTGGCGCTCATAGTCCATTCTTGGATGGTAGTGAATGCGGAAGGATCATCATTGGTTGTAGTGGAGATGGCGACGCCGAAGTGCTCAGAAGGCCACGAGGCGTCTTGTGCGCATGCCCAGAAATTCACCGAGCCACCTAAAGTCACCTCGGGTGTTACCAGGTAATTGTCGGGATAGAGCACGCCACCACTGTAACTGGCCGAGGTGGCAGTAACGTTGGAATTGTGGCCAGCAGGTGAACTTGAGCTGCCATAAACGCCCCAGTTTTGGCCATCGCCGTCGGCGTCGATCACAACCCAACCACTCAAACTGCCCTCGAAGCCTTCGCTAAGGATGACTTCTCTGTTGCCACGGTTGCCTTCATAGACGCGGCTGACACCCCACTTGTAAACACCAGGTTCAAGGTCGGCCCATTCGTTGTCGAAGAAGACAGTGTCGGTGACGCTGGTGATGAGTTCAGCATTTGCTTCGTCACCATCGAAAGCGCGATACACATTATAGTGATCGAAAGCACGGTTCTTGGCAGGTTCGTCACTGATGATGATGTCATCAACATCGAGATAGAACATGTCGGTGCAGTTGAAGTGACGGAGAGCAACATAGCCTTGTCCAGAATAAGCACTCAGGTCAACAGTGTAGAGATACCAGTTGCCTTGGGCACGGGTGCCGCGAGGACCAGGATAAGGTTCGCCCTTGGCGCTCATAGTCCATTCTTGGATGGTGGTGAAGTCAGAGGCGTTCATGCCAGTAGTGGAAACGGCAACACCGAAGTGTTCAGCTGCATAGCTGGCATCTTGAGCGCAAGCATAGAAGCTGATGGAACCGCCGAGGGTCACTTGAGGTGAAATCAAGTAGTTGTCAGGAGTGAGCGGACCGTAACTGTTGACATAGCTGCGTGACAGCACCATGCCATCGGAGCCGTTGTGGCCATAGCCGCCGCTGCTGAGCACATCAGCGCCCAACTCCCAGCCGTAGCCGTCACCGTCAGCGTCAAGGCTGATCCAACCCATGAAGCTGTTGTCTTCGAAGTCAAAGATGGTTCCAGCAGGCATCGGTTCGGCATCGTGGATGAAGCTGATGTTATCGACATACCAGCAGTCTTCATTGCTGTTGACGGAACTGTCTTTGGTATAGGCCCACTTGAAGGTGTGGACACCAGCGGTGATAGGATACTCCAACTGAGCCCATGGGGCATTGCCAGAGACGTACTTCTTCTCAACGCCGTCAATGTAGAAGTAACCTTTGTCATAGGTGCCTTCACTGGAGATCCTATGATAGAAGCTCATCAAACCGTCGCGGTTGATCTCAACACTGACTTCAATCGAAGATGTGCTGGAAGCGATAGCTTCATTGGTGCTCTTCATGCAGTAGGTGCCTTCGTAGGGTTGGGTGGTGGTAATAGCCCAAGGATAGGAGCTGTTGTTCTGCCAATCGAACGAATTGAAGTCGCCTGTCTCGAAATCTTCAATGATTTCGCTCATGATGTTTTGGCTCCAATAGACTTTCACTTGGGTATCGCTCATCTCTTCGGCGATGACTTCACCGACGGGATACAGGATCTCCTGGAGCATGAAGTTGACATTGGACGTGTTCTCGTCGTAGTCAATATGGATGGTACCATCGGATTCTACGGCTTGATAGCCTTCTTTGGATACCATGGCGGTATAGTTACCAGCGCGCATGACACCAGTGTAGGTGCCGTTGCTGCCGGTGGTGAAGGTGTAAGAAACGGGACGGTTGAATTCGTCCACACCATCGAAGTTCACCGTGGCATTGGCAATACCAGTGGCGCCGTCAATTTCTAAGACTTTACCGCTGATGCTACCATCGCCGCTGACGAGGACGTTCAAATCGTTGGAGAAGTTGGATTCACCTTCGTCATAAACAGCGGTGACATTGAAGTTGTAACCGGTAGTTGTGTTATAGGTGAGGCCGGCCACGCTAAATTCTGTGGTGGTGAGGAGCCCTTCGTTGATCTTCACACCGTCTTGATATACATTGTAACCTCTATAGGAACGGTCGTTGATGGCAGTCCAGCTCATGTGCAGGACGTCGCCTTCGTAGATCTTCGGGTTTTCAGCGGTCACGTTCTGAGGAACGTTCAGCGCAGTGGTGAAGCCCCAGATGGGACCCGAGGTTACGCCGTTGCTGTTCCTCTCTTCCACTTGCCAAAGGTAGGTCTTGTTGTTGTAGAGGTTGGGAACAACCAGAGTGTTGTTGAGATTGTTGGTCCAGTCAACCACGACATCCACGGGAGGATAGGTGGTTCCGAGGAGCACACGGTATCCGGTGGTGTATTCACCGAAAGTCCAAGTGAGAACGGCAGGAGAAGTGATGCCCGTCTCGCCGTCGAACGGTGAAGGATTATAAGGTGGTTCGGGAGCAGGGAGTATCTCGCTGTTGACGTTGACCGTGAACTCATCGCTCGTAGATGAAGCAACAAGATAGTAAACACCAGGAGTCAGCGTCATGCCATCTTCAATGTTTTCCTCTGGTTCATCCGTGCGACCGACACTCTTGAAGACGATACTGGCACGATTGTTTGACGTGGGGGTAATGGGATAGCTTGTGGTTTCCATGTCATACGGAGCGCTGTCAGTATACTTGTAGGCTTGTCCAGCGAATCCAGGGGCGTGAGTGGCCCAATAAATGGTATTGTTCCAACTTCCATTGTTTCTTTGGACGCAGATCAATACGTTGCTGGAACCATCCCAAGCGAAATTGTCTTGGTTAAAGACAAACTCATTCCAACCCACTTGAGGAGTCATGTTGCCAGAATAAACCAAAGTCATGTCAGAGGTGATGTAGGAGCTGTTTGTAAGCACATCTTCGCTGACATTGGCCATCCAAATGCTGAGGTTTTTCTGCTCGGCTCCAGTAGAGTTGGTAGCATACCAGCTCAAGCTTCCCATAGGAGCGGTAGTGACACCGGCTTCTTCGAGTTCGCTAGCGAGGAAGAGGTTTTCAGCAATGGAATAGTTGTAGAGCGTGTAGAATGGGAAGTAACCATTACTTGAACCTGTGACAGAGCCAATTTGTGCTTCAAATGGTTCGCCGCCGCCCGTTGACTGGCCACCGAAGTTGTTGGTAGCGCCAGGGCCGGGTTCACCGTTGAAGTCCTCGTTGTACAAAGCCACTTTGCCATTGGCGCCTTGTACGTTGGCGCTGAAGAGGATGTCGTTTTCGATGTTCATCTTGTAAACCACATCTTTGCCATCGGCTTTATCGCCAGGCAACAGGTAGTTGTTGTAGATGTTCTCGCCGACAGTGGCAGTGAACGGAAGTTCAATCACTGGAGCAGTTTCAACGACATCAGCCTCGATCGGGTTGTAGGCGACCGCCATGATGTCGAAGACGTAGGCCTTGCGGTTTTCCGTCATCGCGACAAGATTGCCTTGGATAACACCAGGCTCCGCTTCACCATGAGTGATGGTGAATTCGTACGGTCTGGCATTGGTGATCGTCCCAGGCAGCTGGGCGTCGATGACGAAAAAGGTCTTGTCTGCCTCAATGTTAATGATAGTCTTGGCGACGCCCTCGTTCACGAATTGAACATCCAATGGACGCATCCATGCCCCAATTGGGCGATAACCAAGATCAATCGGATCGGGAGTGACGGTTATTCCATCACCCTTCGGTTGTGCGTTTGCCATGCCTAGGAAAGCAAACAAGCACAACATCAGCAAAGAAAATACTTTTCTTTTCATAAAAGATTGAATTTAGTTAATAATTTGATAAATAAGAAATTAATGCATTAATATCAGTCAACCTGCAAATGCGGGTTTGTCTAATTCTACTTTTAACTTGCAAATATATACAAAAAATAAGATTCCCTCAGCATTATTTGGAAAAAAGAATCCATTTTTCTTCCAAATCAATGTCCCATCCAGCTTTCAAGTCCAGTTCGTCCTTGTAGTCAACAACGTTTTCCGGCAAAAAAAGCCGATGGTAGTTGCCTGTGCTCCACACGCCATTTCTGTCTTTGTCGATGATGGCTCTTAACTTGTATTTCTCAGGCATTAGCTTGGGGAATTCAATGCGCTGTTCCTGATCAACGATCCGTGTTTCAACTACCCTGTTGCGACTGTCGAGGAGTTGGATGACGAGTTGGGTTTCTTCCGGTGGTGCCACTGTGATGAATATGTTGCCGATGTCCTTTTCCAGCGCTCTACGGAAACGAAGGGAAAGAGAGTCGTTGGTGCGTCCGCGAACGCTAAAAAACACTGAATCTGTCAAGTTAATCGCATAGGTGAGCGTGTCGGACAATACTGTATTCAACCGATAAACCATCCCGTTTTCATCAGCCTGCTCAAAAGGAATCTCGTAACGCGTTTCTTCTCCAATAGTGAAAGTCGATGTGTCGTGCCATTGGACATGGGCAACAGGCTCGGGAAAACGCAGTTCCAAATCATCTCCCGGCAATAATAGGTTGTTTTTGAGATTATTATTGATTTTCAGTATTTTATGCTCTTTTCTTCCCGAATGTTTCGATTCCCGATAGTTCAAGCTATAACGAGTGCTATCGTTAATTAAGGTATCGTACTGGATCTGGACCAACAAACTGTCCATGATGCCTGGGCAGAAGTACCACCATAAGGTATCGTGTTTGATCGACCATACCTTCACCAATTGGAATGAATCGGCCAAGATGTCGGGAGTTTCGATGCGAACACTGTCGGCAGGATGGCGGAAAACAAAGCGCAACAGGCCTTCTTCCACCAACTTCTTTTCAAGCAGCATCTGGGTTGTATCTTCCTCAGTAAATGCATACAAAGTGAGATTCAAGGCGCCTTGGTCGAACTGTCTGAAAATCAATGAATCATCATTGATCATGACGATGGAATCGGTAGGCGTTGGGATGGTGTCAGAGGGCGTTTTGAGTGGGGCTTGAGAATAGGACGCGGCAACCATCGTGTCAAGAAAAGCAACCATCTCGTTGGGCATGTCGTAGTAAAGGTTGGCGTTCATGTCCTTCAGGGCAAAGACGAGGAACTCCTTGTCGGGAAGACCGTTTAACAAGAACTTTCCATCCTTGTCGGTTTTCGTGAGGAAGTCGGGCACTCTCCTTAACGGTTGCTCAAACAGGCTGTCACGCCCAGAGTCATAGAGACAGACATAAAAGTCTTCCAAGGGTTTCTTTTCCTCGGCATCCAATACCTTGCCCCCTATCGACAGCGTATCAAGTACTTCACCAGTGGAGAAGCTATAAACATAGTCTTTAAACAAATTCCCTTCATGCAGATCCTTGATGGAAGAACCAAAATGGATGGTGTAAGTGGTGTTGGGCAACAATGCCTCCTTGAACTTGACGATTACAGTCTTGTTGCTCAGTTTGATGTCCGGCTTGGCACTTAAAGGAGGGGAAAACAACACCTGCTGTTGGGCGTTGTCTAGTGTGATGTATTCATCAAAAGTGATCTCGATCTTTCTGCCATTGAAGTTGACAGTGTGGTTTTCCGGTTCGGCTTTCACTACTTTTGGAGGCGTGATGTCCTTGGGACCCCCCGTAGGTGTGACCATATTGGCGCAACGGGTCATCAACAACAACCCTAGAAATACCAGCAGATATTTTATTTTTGCGATCACGAATGCAAAAGTATGAAATTTATGTAATTTTGCATTCTTAATTCTCACTTCTGAATTCTAAATTCTAAAAAAATATGTATAGAACACATACTTGTGGCGAACTTCGTCTTGCCGATGCAGGCAAGGAAGTGACATTGGCAGGCTGGGTGCAGCGTGTCCGTGACAAAGGATCTTTGATGTGGATTGACCTTCGTGACCGTTATGGCATCACGCAGCTATTGTTGGATGAAAACAGTGACCCGAAGTTGGTGGAACAAGCCCGTTCCTTCGGTCGTGAATACGTGATTCAGGCCAAAGGCACGGTCATCGAACGCGAATCGAAGAATCCGAAAGTGCCCACTGGCGACATCGAACTCCGTGTGAAGGAATTCACCTTATTAAATAGTAGCAAGACTCCTCCATTCACCATCGAGGATGTCAGCGACGGCGGCGACGACCTCCGCATGAAATACCGTTATCTGGACATCCGTCGCAACCCCGTGCGCCAGAATCTCGAGTTGCGTCATCGCATGGCGATGCTGGTGCGCAACTACTTGAGCAACCTAAACTTCCTCGAAATCGAGACTCCGATGCTCATCAAGAGTACGCCTGAGGGCGCTCGCGACTTCGTGGTGCCTTCGCGCATGAATCCCGGCGAGTTCTACGCCCTGCCGCAGAGCCCGCAGCAATACAAGCAGCTGCTGATGGTGGCCGGCATGGACCGTTATTTCCAAATCGTGCGTTGCTTCCGTGACGAAGACCTTCGCGCCGACCGTCAGCCTGAGTTCACCCAGATCGACTGCGAGATGTCGTTTGTGGAGCAGGAAGACGTGCTCAACACTTTCGAGGGCCTGGCCAAGCACCTATTTAAGGAGATGAAAGGCCTCGAGTTTGACCAGTTCCCGCGCATGACCTGGCAGGATGCCATGAAATACTATGGCTCCGACAAGCCTGACATCCGCTTCGGGATGAAGTTCGTGGAACTCAACGATGTGGTGAAAGGCAAGGGTTTCGGCCTCTTCGACAATGCCGATCTCGTGGTTGGCATCAATGCTGAGGGCTGCTCGGAATACACCCGCAAGCAACTTGACCAACTCACCGAGTTCGTGAAACGTCCGCAGGTGGGTGCCGGTGGCATGGTGTATGTCAAATACAACACCGACGGCACGTTCAAGTCGTCCGTGGACAAATTCTACACGCCCGATGACTTGAAAGTCATTGCCGACAAGTTCGGTGCCAAGCCCGGCGACTTGATGCTCATCCTCTGTGGCGAGGCCATGAAGACTCGCGTGCAGCTCAACGCTCTGCGTCTTGAGATGGGCAACCAGCTCGGCCTCCGCAACCCCGATGTGTATGCACCCTTGTGGGTCATTGACTTCCCGCTGCTCGAATGGGACGAAGAGACGCAACGCTACTATGCCATGCACCATCCCTTCACCGCGCCAAAACCTGAAGACGAGGCTTTGCTCGACGACCCGACGAAGTGGGGCGACATCCGCGCCAACGCCTACGATATCGTGATGAACGGCGTCGAGGTCGGTGGCGGCTCCATCCGTATCCACGACCGCACCTTGCAGAACAAGATGTTCCACACCCTCGGCTTTACCGACGAGAAAGCACAGGAGCAGTTCGGCTTCCTGATGGGCGCCTTCGAATATGGCGCTCCGCCCCATGCCGGTCTCGCCTTCGGCTTCGACCGTCTCTGCTCCTTGTTCGGCGGCGCCGACAGCATCCGCGACTTCATCGCCTTCCCGAAGAACAACGCCGGTCGCGACGTGATGAGCGGCTCGCCCGCGCCGATTGCCCAGGAGCAGCTGGATGAGTTGCAGATTAAGCTTGATTTAAAGATTTAAGATTTAAAGATTTAAAAACAGTGGCTGGCTATAAAAGGTTTGAAGAATTGCCAGGTTGGCAAAAAGCTCGTGTTTTTTCAAAAAAAATATACGAAGCAACGCTTAGTGACAAATTTTCGAAAGAGTTTAGGCTCTGTTCCCAGATCCGTGCTTCCTCAGGTTCAATTATGGATAATGTTGCCGAAGGATTTGAACGTAATGGCAATGGAGAGTTCAAGCAATTCCTGTTTATAGCTAAAGGATCTTGTGGAGAAACACGTAGTCAGTTATATAGAGCTTATGATTGCGGTTTTCTTTCCGAAGAGAACTTCATTGAACTAAAAAACGAATCAGAAGAAATATCCAAATCAATAAGTAACTTTATTGATTATTTAAATACTTCCGAAATAAAAGGAATTAAATATAAGTCAGAATCTTTGAATCAAAAATCTTAAATCTTTGAATCTTTAAATCTTTAAATCAAAAATAATGAAGAGATTACTCGTATTAACCGGTGGCGGCGATTGCCCAGGCCTCAACGCCGTGATTCGCGCCATCGTCAAGAGAGCTTCTCAAGAGAAGGATTGGGAAGTGCTCGGCAGCATACAAGCCTATAACGGCATCCTTTGGGAGCCCACTGAGGTGGTGCGGCTGACGCCAGAGGTGGTGCGAGGCATCCACTTCCGTGGCGGCACCATCATCGAGACCACCAACAAGGGCGGCCCGTTCAACTGGCCAGTGAAGAACAACGATGGCACGTGGACCACTGTCGATCGTTCCGACGAGATGCTTCGCAAGTTGCAATACATGGGCATCGACGCGGTGATCAGCATCGGTGGCGACGGTTCGCAACGCATCTCGCAGAAGCTCTACGAGAAGGGTCTGAACATCATCGGGGTGCCCAAGACCATCGACAACGACCTCTCTATGACGGAATGCACTTTCGGTTTCCAAACCGCTGTTCAAATCGCTACCGAGGCTGTCGATAAGCTTGTCACTACCGCGGCTTCGCACAACCGTGTGTTTATCCTTGAGGTGATGGGTCGCGACGCCGGCTGGATCGCCTTGCACAGTGCCATCGCCGGCGGCGCGGAGGTCTGCCTCCTGCCGGAGTTCCCCTACGACATCAACGTGGTGAAGGAAAGGCTTGAACGCCGCTTCAACCACGATCGCGGCTTCGCCGTGATCGTGGCCTCCGAAGGCGCCCGTCCGAAAGACGGACAGCAGATCTATGAAATCAGTACCGAGGTGGGCTATGAGAACAAGAAGTTGGGCGGCATCGGCCATGCCCTCATCGACCAGCTGAAGGCGGCGGGCTTCAAGCATGACCTGCGCGAGACCATCTTGGGCCACCTGCAACGCGGTGGCGTGCCCATCGCCTACGACCGTGTGCTCTCTTCCGAGTTTGGCGTGAAGGCCTTCGAGATGGTGCTCAACGGCCAGTTCGGACAGATGGTGGCCTACCATCATCCGAATCTTGTGGCGGTGCCCCTGGCTGAAGCCATTGCCAAACCGAATCTGGTCACCATCGACAGCGACTTGGTCAACACCGCAAAAGGTCTTGACATCTCGCTTGGCTTCTGACATCTTACTTCCGTCTTCTGACTTCTATGAAAAACAAGTTTTATGTCGTATGGAAAGGCCGTACCCCGGGTGTTTACGACAATTGGGATGCCTGCAAAAAGGAAGTGGAAGGCTTTCAAGGTGCCTTGTATAAAGGCTTTCCCGACAAGGCCGGCGCCGAAGTTGCCTTCGCCAATGGCTTCACGGGATTTGAGAATGCAGCTGCTGCCGCGAGACCTAATCCGATGACTGCTGCGGTGAAACCACTGACACCGTCAATCGCTGTGGATGCTGCCTGTTCGGGCAACCCAGGAAAGATGGAATACCAAGGCGTGTTCGTGGATTTCGGCACACAGCCGGTCACGAGCGTCAACTTGTTCAAGAGTCCCGTTTTTGAAAACGGCACCAACAACATCGGGGAGTTCCTGGCCATCGTCCATGCGCTGGCATGGCAGAAGCAGAAACGGACGCAATATCCCATCTACAGCGATTCCGTCAATGCCCAGAAGTGGGTGAGGGAAAAACAATGCAAGACCAAGCTGCAACCTAACGAGAAGAATGCCTATCTGTTTGAACTGGTGGAACGTGCCGAGACATGGCTTCACGAAAATGATGACTGGTTGAAGGAAAACGCCGCTGTCATTCCCGTTTTGAAATGGAAAACTGAAATTTGGGGTGAGATTCCGGCAGATTTTGGCAGGAAATAATCTAGAATTGTTATTTTTGCAGTGAAATCATTCTTTAAGAAGGAAGATGCTGAAATTTGACCCGTTTTTCTTTCAATGCCCGAACTGCCATGCCTGGTTTGAGGGACGCAACCTCAAGTCGGAGCTGGTGAACGAAGCCATCCTTTACTCTGACGGGAAGATATTGTACGACAACTATATCACCACCCTCCAGAAAATGGTGATTTGTCCTTCGTGTGGACATACTTTCTGGGTGGAGAACCCCGTACCTCCTTTCATCACGCTGGAGAAGCCCGACGCTGCCGTTTACTCATGGAACGCTTGGCGTTTCTATGGCATCAGTTTCTCCGACAACCGCGGAAAATTGGCTTTGATCAAGCATTATCAGCAGTTTTTGAAGAAAAGTTCCTACGACCCCAAGAAGGAGATTTACCTGCGCCGCCTGCTTTGGTGGGCCTACAACGACTTGCATCGGAACTTCCATTATATTCGCTGGAAGTATTTCCTCAATGGCTTCATGAGTTATGGCGTTTGGTCGAGTTATAGACGTCTGCTAATCGAGGGGGAAAAACTGTTTCTTAAAAACCTGAAAGACTTCAATGCCAATCTGAACCGATTGCTGGCACTGTTGGAAAAGCATCCCGAAGAACGCATCGACCTTGAGCTGCCCGAGATCTACCGCGAGTTGCATCAATTCGACCGAGCCAAGGAACTCCTCGACAAGGCTTCCAGTCGCACCCATTTCACCAACGAGCTGATAAGACACTCCAAATGGAAGGATGGCAGGGTGTTTATGGTTTCGGGATAAGAAGACGGAATATTTGAATTTAGAAGACAGAAGACATGAAGAAGACTGTGTTATTTTTGTTGGGCTGGGTCCTGATGACCGCCTGCGGTGGAAAAGCCAATAATGTTGAAGAACAAACTCCGCTGACAGATACGCTCTCGGAGGAAACGACAGTGCATTATGGCACACTTGTCAATCGTGACCAGTGTTTCGTAGTGGTCTCCAAGCCCGATCTTCATCTCAGTGTGTATGAGGTTCAGCAGGGCGACACGGTGTTGCTGGCCCGTTATCCTGTTTGTGTAGGTAAAAACTATGGACAAAAAGAGCGCAAAGGCGACATGAAGACCCCGGAATGCACCTTTGAGAATCCTTTCTCCATCACTGAAATCAAACCCGCCTCCACATGGACACACGATTTTGGCGACGGGCGCGGTCCCATATTGGCTTATGGCAACTGGTTCATGCGACTGAAGACGCCTGGTTTTACCGGCATCGGCATCCATGGCAGCACCAACAACGAGAGTTCTGTGCCTGGCCGTGGCAGCGAAGGCTGTATCCGTCTGCTCAACGACGATCTGGATACCCTCAAAGAAAACTTCGCCTTTGTCGGCATGAAGGTTGTCATCATCGCTGACACACAACAATAACGCTATTTATATGAAAAAACTCCTGCTTCTTCTGACTTTGCTGGTCGCCTTGATTCCAGCCTTCGCGAAGCCGGACATCACCAAGGTGAACTTCCCTTCGGAGGTGGATGTGTTCGGCATGTTTGAGATCTCGTTTGCCATGGGTAGTTATGCAAATCCTTATGATCCAGAGGTTATTCGTGTCTATGCTGAATTCATCGGACCCGACAACCAATCGTTCACAGTGGATGGCTTTTATTACGAGGGATACCGTTTTAAAAAGGAAAAAAACATAGAAATAGCAGTCCCTGAGCGCGCTTCCAACGGCTGGAGGATCCGTTTTACCCCCAATGCTGTCGGACAATGGTTTTTCATCCTTCATGCCGTTGACCGTAATGGAGACATCACGCTCAAGAACTATCAACGTCGAAGTTTTGCCTTTCAATGTCAAGCGGTCGATTCGGCGCAGGGTTTCATCAAAAAGGCGAATACAAAGTTCTTGAAAAGGGATGTCATCGACAAAGGGCAACATCAGGAGCGCGCGTTCTTTCCCACCGGTCCCAACGTGGCATGGTACAGCTCGGCCGACTATAACATATACCTCAAGCCATACGGCATCTATGGCTATGAACAGTATATCGATGCTTTGGCCGGGAACGCCAACTATTTCCGTATGTGGATCAACCGCTACCAGTATCTTTCGATCTATGGTCCTGAGAACACGGAGCGTGTGAATGGCAAACCTCGTATGTATTTCGATGCTACGCTGAACCAAAAGGATTCGGCCGAGCTGGATTATATTGTCGAGTATGCCAAGTCGAATGGCATCACCATCATGCCTTGCATCTTCAATTTCAGGAATTATATCCACAAGAAAGATGTCCCCACTGGTACTGCTTCCAATCCTGCCATGCCGAGCGATTGGTTGAACAATCCTTTCCACACGGTGTTGGGTTTGGAATCGCCCTATCAGTTTTTCACCGATCCAGAAGCAAAACGCGTCTCCCGTCAACTGTTGCGCTATATCGTCTCCCGTTGGGGTTATTCCACCAACATCCTTTGCTGGGAGTTGTGGAACGAGGTGACGAACATCACAGAAGACGATGGAATGGATGAGCAGACCCAGCTTGAGATCGCCGATTGGCATGACGAGATGGCTACTTATATCCGTTCGGTGGATCCGTATCGGCATTTGATTTCCACTTCATTGGGAAAGGTCAAGGGGATGAAAACGCTGTATTCGAAGGTGTTCACCACTTTGGACGTGGTGCAAAACCACAACTACCAGAACATCCAGAAGTATAACCCCATTGAGCAGTTCACCTATCTTCTGTTCAATGCTTCCAGAGAGGCGCGTCTCTTGTACCGCTACAAGCCTTTCTTTATGGGTGAGTATGGCTTTGGGCAGGAAAACCCCAACCGGCAATATGAAGACAAAGACCCTTTGGGGGTTGACATGCACAACTCTTTGTGGTCATCGGCGTTCTCTTGTTCCATGGGCCCCGCTTCGTTCTGGTATTGGGGCGTTTTGAAGAAACTGGATCTGTTTCGCCGTTATCAGCCGCTGCTGACCTTCTTCAGTCGTCTCCCTGTCTTGTCGGATTCCTTTACTCCACAAACGACAGGTCAGCTCATAGGCGATGCCTTGGTGTTTCCAAACGAGTTGGAGACCTATTATATGATCAATGCCACCGAAGACACCATCTACGGATGGAGTCAGGACGCCGCTTTCGGCTATCAGTCGTTGCGTTATCTCACGGATCCATTAGGGAAGAATCGGCATTTTGTCGATGGTCAGGTGAACGACCCTAAGGGCTATGTCTATACGTTGGATCCTGCCAAGCGGCCAAGACCCAGTTCATCGGACAACACCATCATGATCCCCATCCGCAACTATAAGGCAGGCACACGTTATACGATCCATTGGTTCGATTCAGAGACAGGCCTTGAGATCGCAAGGGAAGCCACCACCGCCATTGTCAATCGCAACTGGTTGCGCCAACGCCGTTTGTCGTTTGAATTCCCGTCTTCAATCCGTGATTTGAAAAGGTCGTCGATCAACAACACCTTCGGCGATGCTGTCTTCATGATCGTCAAGGAGCCGTGATGTCAACACGGTTTCGCTATGCCTTCAAGCAGTCCGTTGATCACCACGCTGGCGCAGTAGATGCCGAAAGCTGCCGGCATGAAAGAGATCGTACCCACGTTTGATACCTTGTTTTGTTCGTTGACACCTTCGGTGACGACGGATGCGCTGTTCACTGGTTCGGGGGAGAACACGGCGGTGATGCCATCGAACACGCCGAGGCGGTGGAGCCTTTTGCGGATGTAGAATGCCAGGCGGCAATGGTTGGATTGGGCGATGTCGGCGATCTCGATCTGTTCGGGATGGAACTTGCCGCCGGCACCCATGCAACTAACGATGCGCTGGTTGTTCTGCTTAGCGTAGTAGAGCAGAAACACCTTTGGCGCCACCGTGTCGATGGCGTCAACGACGAAGTCGTAGGGTTTGGAGACCAGTTCGATGATGGCGTCGTCCTTCATGTATTGGTTGATGACTTCCAACTCGATGTCTGGGTTGATGTCGCGAATGCGTTGCGCCATGACTTCGGCCTTGGGTTGGCCTGTGGTGCTGCATAGGGCCAGGAGTTGCCTGTTCCGGTTGGTGAGGTTCACCACGTCGCCATCCACGAGGGTCAGCTTCCCGATGCCTGCACGAGCCAGTTGCTCCGCTGCGTAGGCGCCCACTCCTCCCAGTCCTACGACAAGGACATGGCTCTTTGCTAGCCGTTCAATTCCTTGGTCACCGATAAGCCATCGGGTGCGTTCTTTCCAGTCTTCCATGGTGTTAGATGAAGTCGTTCAAAATTTGTAAATACGTTTTCTTTCAAGGTCTGCAAAGGTACGCCCAACGATGACGCTGCGCTTTTGTAAATGTCTTCAATTGGGGTTTTGCCGGTATCCGTCTCAAGAAACAGATGATCCAAGGGAATGGATGGTAGGGAAGCGTTGATTTTCCTGTTGGGAAACAGTATGCTTTCTCCGACTGACAGGCAGATGTCGAGTTCGAGCAGTTGTTGCACTTCTTCTTTGTTGCCGTTGAAGCCGTGTATGATCCAAGGCTGTTGCGGATGGTGTCTTTTGTGTAGTTGAAGGAGTTCGCCCGTGGCCTTGACCAGATGGATGACCAGGGGCTTTCGATAGTGTTCCGAGAGCAGGATATGCGCTTCGAAGGACGCCAGTTGCGCTGTCAGGGTATGGCGATGCAGTCGGTCGAGACCTGTCTCGCCGATGACAGCCAATTTGTTGTCCTGTAGCGCATGTTCCAACTTTTCTAGCTCAAGGTTGGTGTCGGTGGCTTGGTCAAACTGCCAAGGATGGACACCATAGCTGTAGTAACCGTCGGGTAACAGCTGCCCTGGAAGTGTCTTCAGGTTCAACACTTCCAAAATGCCAGTCGATTGTTTGGGCGAGTGGGTATGGATGTCAACGAAAGGCGTTCCCAAGAGTTATTTTTTTGCAAAGGTATCATTTATTCCCACATAGTTCTTACTTTTGTGGCCTCAAAACACATTGGATGATGCAACGCTTAAAAACATGGATTCTTCCCCTTGCCATTGTGCTGGGTGTGTTTTTTCATGAGTATATAGTGGTGTTGCAGCCCGCTTTGCCCTATTTCATCTTCTTGATGCTTTATTTTTCATTCAATTCATTGGATGTCAAGAAGATGCGTTTAACCATGTTTGATGTTTGGCTGTTGGTTTTCCAATTGGTGGTTTCTACGGCTTGTTATTTTATCATAAGGCCTTTCGACGATGTCATTGCCCAGGGTGCTTTTGTGACAGTGCTGGCTCCCACAGCGGCTGCGGCCATAGCTGTGTCGCTTATCCTTGGTGCCAACATCAGCATGATGAGCACCTATCTCATTGCCTGTAACCTGATGGTTGCCGTGGTAGCACCTTTGTCGTTTACGCTCATTGGCGCGAGCCCCGACATTTCGTTTTGGACCTCCTTCATTGCCATTTTGGGCAAGGTCTTTCCTTTGCTGATTGCGCCTTTTGTGCTGGCTATTCTGACCCGATGGCTTTTGCCCAAGGTGAATGGATACATCAACAAGCATAAGAGTCTTTCGTTTTATGTATGGGCGGTGTCGCTTACAGTGGTCATTTCCCGTGCCATCGGGTTGCTTATGACGCAGTTCTATGAGCATCGTATGATGTTCTTGTGGATGGTGGTGATTTCCATTTTCCTTTGTTTCTTGCAATTCTTTGTGGGCCATATCATAGGCAAACGTTACGGAGACCGTGTGGCAGGCGGACAGGCCCTTGGCCAGAAAAACACGGTATTGGCCATCTGGATGGCGCAGAGTTATCTCAATCCGATGTGTAGCATCGTTCCCACTTTGTATGTCATCTGGCAGAATCTGTACAACAGTTTTCAGATGATGCAAAAGGAGAAGCGGGACTCGAAAAAGGGTTGATTGTTCAAGTGGAAAACAATTCAATACGTATTCCCATTGTTTATTTGTGGAATGTGGTATCTTTGCAAACGACAAGGTGTGGATCGATGTCACTTCACGTCGGTGGGAGCCTGGGAGCCCCAGTAGTGTCGATGACAAAGTATCCACACCTGTATTGGATGCAGTTACTTTGTCTATTTTGACACTACAGTTACAATCAGTGAACTGATTGTTTGCTATTTTCAAGTTTTAACAGAAAATAGTTCCCAGGCTTTTTTCCGACGTGAATAATAGCAAATAAGAGCATTTGCGTGATCTATTGGGATAGGGGTCACACTATGTTGCTGCAAAAATACATTTTTTTCGGAATATAATAACTATGATGACGATATTTTCACTACTTTTGCCGCCCGAAATTTACCTAGATACAGATGACAGAACAAGGAAACACTGGTAAGCGTCCGCGCACCAGAAAGCCTGCAGAGAGACAAGAAGAGTTCCTGCAGAACAAGTCCTTCAGAATTTCTCACCGTGATGGTGACGAAGAAGGAAAGAGAAGTGAAAGAAAGTTTGGCGACAAGCCGAGAGGTGAACGCCGATTCCATGATGACGATCGTCCGCGCCGCAGATTCAACGACGACGAGAGACCACGCCGCCGTTTCGAGGATGACGAAAAACCCCGTCGTAAGTTCAACGATGACGACAAACCGCGCCGTCGTTTCAACGATGACGATCGTCCACGCCGCAGATTCAATGACGATGAAAGACCGCGTCGCCGTTTTGAGGATGACGAAAGGCCCCGTCGTAAGTTCAACGACGATGAAAGACCTCGCCGTCGTTTCAACGATGACGACCGTCCGCGCCGCCGCTTTGAAGACGATGAAAAGCCTCGCCGTAAGTTCAACGACGACGAAAGACCACGCCGTCGTTTCAACGATGACGACCGTCCACGTCGCAAGTTCGATGACGACAACCGCTCCCGTCGCGGTCGCCGCTATGAAGATTCAGAAGAGGAAGCCCCGCGCAAAGGCCGCAAGGGCTACGTCAGGGAGAAAGATCCCATGTACGACCGCCCGGCTGCAACAGGAGAGATCCGTTTGAACAAATACCTCGCCGACTGTGGCATCTGTTCCCGTCGCGAGGCCGATGATCTCATCCAAGCTGGTTGCGTCAGCGTCAATGGTGAAGTCATCACTACTTTGGGTTTCAAAGTCAAGACCGACGACAAGGTGGTCTATGGCGGACAGACCCTTAACCGTGAGAAATTGCGTTATATCCTGCTGAACAAGCCGAAAGGCTATATCACCACTGCCGATGATCCAGAGGGTCGTGAGACCGTCATGGAGCTTGTGAAGGGCGCCTGCCAAGAGCGCATCTTCCCCGTGGGTCGTCTCGACAAGATGACTACCGGACTGCTGCTGCTTACCAACGACGGCGACCTTGCCAAGAAGCTCACCCATCCGAGCAGCGAGGTTACCAAGCTCTATCAGGTCAGCCTCAACAAGCCGTTGACCAAGAACGACATGCTCCGTATAGCCGAAGGCATTGAGCTTGACGACGGTTTCATCGCTGCCGACACCATAGCATACGTCGCCGACGATGACAGCAAGAAGGAGGTTGGCATCGAGCTGCACTCGGGCCGCAACCGCATCGTTCGCCGTATCTTTGAACATCTCGGCTATGAGGTGGTCCGTCTTGATCGCGTCATGTTTGCCGGTCTCGACAAATACAAACTTCCGCGTGGAGAATGGCGTTTCCTCACCGACAAAGAGGTGGCCATGCTCAAGAGTATTTAAACTAGGTGCCGCAGCATCCCATCGTGCAACCCATGGATGAACTCACCCAACGTTTCATCTCAGAGCATCTGCACGACGACGTGCGTGCGTTGGCATTGAAATCATTTCCAGCCAGAGTCGATAAGGCTCTGGCTTTGTGTCAGATAGAGGCACGTCAACTACTCCGGCACAAAGTGCCGTCATGGAGTGCCAACGACGGACTTCTCTTTCCCCCGCATCTCTCTGTGGAACAGAGTTCTTCCGAAGCCACGGCTCTTTACAAGGCCTCTATGATGCGGGGGAGTTCTTTCGTGGACCTGACTGGAGGACTGGGTGTGGATTGTCATTTCATCGCTCAAAGCTTCCAAGAAACCCATTACGTGGAACGAAACCCGGAACTATGCTTGTTGGCCAAACACAACTTTGAGGTGTTGGGCGATGCCATCCAGGTACATCAAGAGTCAGCGGAGTCGTTCCTCAACGAAATGGGAGTTGTCGATGCCGTTTTTATCGATCCGGCACGCCGCGATGCCTATGGGCGAAAAACCGTATCCATCGCCGACTGTACTCCCGATGTAGCAGGGCTTCAGGAATTGTTGATGCAGCGTGCCCGACGAGTGATGGTCAAGCTTTCGCCGATGCTTGACATCAGCAAGGCACTCATGGAACTTCACCACGTTAGCGAGGTGCATGTGGTGGCAGTAGGCAACGAGTGCAAAGAACTCCTTTTCATCATGGAACCCGATTTCGAAGGAGCGCCTGAGTTCACTTGTGTCAACTTGCAAACCAGCCAGCCCGAAGTGAGGTTTACCCAGGAAGAGGAAAGAGAGGCATTATGTGATTTTGCCAAGGGAGTCGCCAATTATCTTTATGAACCCAATGCGGCTCTCATGAAGGGCGGATGCTTCAAGTTGTTGGCAAAGCGTTTCGATTTGAAGAAACTGCACCGCAATAGCCATCTCTATACCGCCGACCGTCTGGTATCCGATTTTCCTGGGCGTATCTTCAAAGTGGAAGGTTGGGCGCCATATAACAAACGGGTAAGGCAACAGCTATTGTCGGAAGTTTCCAAGGCCAGTATCGCTGTCCGCAACTTCCCGCTTTCGGTGGCGGAACTGAGGAAAACCCTTCGTATTGCCGACGGTGACGAAGTCTATCTGTTTGCAACCACATTGGCCGATGGTCAAAAGGTGATCGTCAAAACCAAACGGTGAATCCAAAAACAGTTTGTTATCCAGAAAATTTGTATCTTTGCAAGTTTTATCGAGTTATAGGAATGTTCGCACTTTATAAGAAAGAAATCAGCAACTTTGTGAGTTCCTTGATAGGCATCATGGTCATTGTGGTGTTCTTGCTCATCACAGGGCTGTTTCTCTGGGTTTTCAAGAGTGATTTCAACTTGCTTTCGTATGGCTATGCCAACCTTGATGGATTGTTCATTTTGGCACCTTGGGTTTTCCTCTTTCTGGTTCCCGCCGTCACCATGCGCAGCTTTGCGGAGGAGAACCGTACGGGCACCATCGAGATGTTGCTGACCAAGCCGCTTTCCGACTGGCAAATCATTTTTGCCAAGTTCTTGGCCAGTGTCACCTTGGTGCTGCTCGCCTTGATTCCCACTGCTGTGTATTATTTTTCCGTCTATCGTCTTGGGCTTCCCATGGGCAACCTCGACAGCGGTGGCATCCTCGGTTCATACATCGGACTCTTCCTTCTGAGTTCCAGCTTTGTGGCCATAGGCATCTTCAGTTCCTCGATCACCAACAACCAGATCCTTGCTTTCATCCTGTCGGTTTTCCTTTGTGGTTTCATCTATATTGCCTTTGAGTTCCTTTTCTCACTCTCGTTGTTTGGTAGTATCGACCTGTTCATCCAGCGTTTGGGCATGTCGGCCCATTACAGCTCCATCAGCCGTGGCGTTGTTGACACACGCGACATTCTCTATTTCCTGAGTGTCATCGCACTCTTTCTAAGTATGACAAAACTGGTTCTTGCGAGCCGCAAATGGTAGGAGGGAAGCATGATGGAAAACAAGCGCAAGAATTTAAAAAAGAGTCAGTTGATATCGTTCTTCACCACTTTGGTGATCATCGTGGTGATCAATGTCATTGGATCTTTCGTGTTCACACGTTTCGACCTCACTAGCGAAAAACGTTATACCCTCTCCGACACTACCAAGGAGATCCTCAAGAACCTTGACGATTATGTCTATTTCAAGGTCTATCTTGAAGGTGACTTTCCGGCAGGTTTCAAAAAGTTGCGTCGTGAGACCAAGGAGATGCTCGATGAGTTCAGGGCTTATTCCAAATATATCGACTATGAGTTCATCAATCCCTCTGAAGGGTCGGACCGTACCGAGGTGAATGAGAACTACAAGTTGCTTTACCAGTCGGGTTTGAACCCTACCAATGTCATCGATGAGAACCCCGACGGTAGCACGAAGCAGATGATCATTTGGCCAGGTGCCTTGGTCAGTTACCGCAACGACACGGAGATCGCTATCGACCTGCTTGAAAGCCAGCTCGGACAGTCTTCGGAGGCAGCCCTCAACGCCTCCATGCAGAACCTTGAGTTCCGCTTGATTGATGCCATCAAGAAGGTGACCCGTTTCCAGAAGCCCAACATCGCCTTCATCGAAGGTCATGGTGAGCTTACCGAAACCGAAGTGTATGACATCACCCAAACCCTTTCACAAAACTACAACGTGGGGCGTTTGGCCATCAACGGCAAGGTGGATGCCCTCATGCATCGTTCCGAGCCTAACCCAAAAGGCGAGATCAACGCTTACCTCAACTACGATGCAATCATCATCGCCAAGCCTACACAGCCTTTCGACGAGAAGGACAAGTTCCTTATTGATCAGTATATCATGCATGGAGGCAAGGTGCTATGGCTTGTTGAACCCGTCTATGCCACCATGGACAGCCTCACCTCGCAGGAGTCCACCATCGGCGTGGAGATGGACTTGAATCTCGAAGACATGCTGTTTAGATATGGCGTTCGTTTGAATCACAACCTGCTTCTTGACCTCAATTGTGCCGCCTTGCCCATCCGCACAGGACAGGTGGCCGGCCAGGCTCAGCTGGAGTTCTACCGTTGGTTCTATTTCCCCTTGGCGCAGGCCGCTTCCAATCATCCCATGGTGCGTAACATGAACGCCATCAAGCTTGACTTTGTGAGTTCTATCGACGCCACCTCTTCGGAAGGCGATATTGTGAAGATCCCGTTGCTCAAGACCTCCGACTATACCAAGATCTCGGGAACGCCTGTCTTCATCACTCTCGCCATGCTCAAACAGACTCCTGACAAACGCATGTTTCCCTCTCGAGGTCAAAACGTCGCATATCTGTTAAAAGGCACTTTCCCGTCACTCTATGCCAACCGCATTACATACGAGATCGAAGAGAGCGAGGAAATGAAGTTCCTTGCCGAGAGCGTCCCCACCTCCATGATTGTCGTGGCCGACGGTGACATTATCCGCAACCAGATCGACATCAAGCGCCGGACCCCACTGCCGTTGGGTTACGACCAATATACCACCAACACATACGGAAACAAGGAGTTCATCGAAAATGCTGTCAGTTACCTCATCGATGGAGAGGGACTGATTGACATACGCTCTCGCGAGTTCAAGATCCGTCTGCTCGACCCTGACAAGAAAGCCAACCAACGTCTCCGCTGGCAACTCATCAACATCCTTGTTCCGACGGGATTGGTCATCCTGCTGGGCCTTGTCATGGCTTGGATTAGGAAAAACAAGTACAGTAACACTCGGAAAAACAACGTCAACCATGAAAAAGAATAGACCTACTGTCATCTTGGCTTTGGTGCTCATTGCCATAGCCGCACTTTTGATCTGGAACAACCGATTCCTCACCACACTACGTGGCGACTCGGCCGACTTCATGGTGTGGGATACCGCTTCCATCACCAAGGTGTATCTTGCCGATCGCATGAACCATGAATCGCTGCTGGAACGCCACGACGACGGATGGACTTTGAACCATGAGTATAGGGTGCATCCCAAGAAGGTTGATCAACTGCTTTACACCCTTTTCCGGGTCCGTATCAAGATGCCCGTCTCGGTAGCCAGTCACGACTACATCATTGCTCAGATGGCCAGCAGCAGCACCAAGGTGGAGGTTTACCAGATCGTCCCACGCATCAACCTGTTCAACAAGATCAAGCTCTTTTATCACGAGAAGCGCACCAAGGTGTTTTATGTGGGTGATGCCACCAAGGATAGCAGCGGTACTTTCATGCTCAAGGAAGGAGCCGACCAAGCCTATATCGTCCATATACCAGGTTTCCGTGGCTATATCTCCACCCGTTTTCTCGCCGATCCTGACGAATGGCGCGACCATGTCATTTTCCACTCTTCGCTGGCCGACATCCAGTCGGTAGCAGTGGAGTTCGCCGAGGATGCGAGACGCAGTTTCCGTATTGACAACATCGGCAAGCATCAGTATAAATTGACCAGGCTTTCCGACCAACAGGAAGTGCCCTTTGACACACTCAAGGTCATCAACATGCTTTCATCGTTCAACGATATCCGTTTTGAGGCTTTGCTCAATAACGGCATGTCAAAACAACGTTTCGACTCCATTACCACCTCACCTTTTATCCACCAGATCACTTTGGTTGACAAAGAAGGCAAAACCACTTCCATGAAGACCTTCAACAAAAAGGTGGAATCGGTTTTCGATATCCCTGAGTCAGAGTACCTTGACGATCACGACCGCATGTATGCCTTGGTCAACGAGGGCCGCGATCTGGTGTTGATACAGAACTACATTTTCGACAAGGTCCTCAAGGACATTTCATATTATGAGGCTGGCAATCCCATTCAGTTGCAGATCGAACATTACCAATTGTCGGAATGAAAATCTGCTTTCTTGTCATAGGAAAGACCGATGAGGATTATCTCATCACTGGCATCAAGAAATATGTCGGTAGGCTGGGCCATTATGTCTCGTTTGAGATGAAGGAGATCCCAGACCCTCGTAACCGGAAGACGCTCAGCGAGGATGAGCAGAAAAAAGCGGAAAGTTTCCTGCTCCTCTCTCAGTTGCAGCCTGGCGACCAGATCGTTTTGCTGGATGAGCATGGCACGTCGTACACCTCTGTGTCGTTTGCCGAGACTTTGGAGAAATGGATGGCATCGGGCGCCAAACGCATCGTGTTCATCGTGGGAGGCCCCTATGGCTTCGCCCCTGAGGTCTATGCCAAGGCCAATGCCAAGATGTCGTTGTCGGCCATGACATTCTCGCATCAGATGGTGCGGCTCATCTTTGTGGAGCAGCTGTATCGTGCGTTTACCATTTTGAAGGGGGAACCGTACCATCATAATTAAGAAGACAGAAGATAGAAGTAAGAAGACAGAAGAGCATTATGAAAAGAATAACATTATTTGGTACAATTATAGGATTGCTGTTGCTTGCGGCATGTCGCGACAAGGACCTTGACATGACCGTGCTGCAAAAGACTCTTTATGAAGGTGCTGCAATTGACGAGATTGTTGCTGAGGACGCTTGGAATGTCATTGTCTTGCAAGACAGCGTGAATTCGTTTGTGGAACTGGAGTATTCCGCTTATTTGGAAGACTACATGAAGATTCAGCTCGACGGGTCGTCGCTTTTCATGGGCTTTACCCGTCATCTCAACTTTCCCAGCAACACGGTGATGAATGCTACGATACACACCCCGACAGTCCATAAGCTTAGCTTCTCGGATGCGGTCTTCGCCTCATTGGACAATCTGAATCTCGAAACGGATTTGACCTTGGAACTTGAAGATGCCGCCTCATGCAGGGGTGGTCATTTTAAGGGGGACGCCGTCCTGAAATTCAGCGATGCCTCCACCTGTGTGGAACTCTATATCGAAGGAAGGGACTGCACGGTGGAATTGAAAGACGCTTCGGTGTTCAAGGGGAGCCTCAATGTCAGCCGTCTTTTGACCTTGACCGTAGAGGATGCCTCGCGCTTGACCGAATATTGGGGCGAGATCGACGATGTCCAAGCGATCGTTTCCGACGCCAGTTATCTCAACATGGCCACGAGTTGGATCAATAGGATGAATATTGAAGTCACCGATGCCTCGGAAGCCACGGTCAACGTGGTACAGTCGCTTGAAGGCGTGGTCGCTGATGCCTCAAAACTCTATTATTCCGGCGATCCCGTCCTTAACGTCGATTGCGACGGAACTTCCATCCTCCAACAAGTCGATTATCCCAACCCCTAACTTCAAATTCCTCACTCCTAACTCCTAACTATCATGGGCTCGCGTGAACGTATCAAAAAAGGCTTTTCTAAACTTCTCAAGGAAGAGAAGCTGAAAACCATCGCCAACTATTTTGAGAACCCTGGTGAGGTGATCAGCTTGTTGAAGAGTTATTGGCACTCCGACTCGAAGCAACAGCAGCTGTTCGACGAGTTCAGCGAGAACACCATCACCAATTTCTTCATCCCATACGGCATCTCGCCCAACGTGATGATCAACGGGAAGAACTACATCGTCCCGATGGTCATCGAGGAGAGTTCGGTGGTGGCCGCCGCATCCGCGGCGGCCAAGTTCTGGGGCGAGAGAGGCGGCTTCCACGCCGAAGTCGTTGACGTGCGAAAAGTCGGACAAGTGCACTTTGGATGGAAAGGTCCCATGGCACAACTGACGCCGCTGTTTCCCGCTCTCAAGGAACGCCTCCTGAACGACACGGAGACCATCACCGCCAACATGAAAAAGCGCGGCGGCGGCATCCTCGACATCCAGCTCCTCGACTATACCGACAGGCTTCCCGACTACTATCAACTGCGGGTGGAGTTCAACACCTGCGACTCCATGGGAGCCAACTTCATCAATACCGTACTCGAACAGTTCGGTCATAGCCTTCACGACTTTTTCGCACAACGGCTTGATCTTCCAGAAGAGTTGCGTCAAACCGAGATCATCATGACCATCCTCTCTAACAACACGCCCGACTGTCGGGTCAAAGTATGGGTGGAATGCCCTGTCGAACAGTTGGAGGGCATCGACGAACACCTGTCGGGTCCTGACTATGCTCTGAAGTTCAAGAAGGCAGTCGATATCGCACACATCGATATCGACCGTGCCACTACGCATAACAAAGGCATCTACAACGGCATCGATGCCGTGGTCATCGCCACGGGCAACGACTTCCGCGCCGTGGAGGCTGCCGGACATACCTACGCTTCACGGCGCGGACGTTACGAGAGCCTCTCCACCGTCACCATCAACGACGGGATCTTCCGTTTTGAGCTGGAGGTGCCTATGGCATTGGGCACAGTGGGAGGACTCACCAGCCTCCATCCCCTTGCCAAGAAGTCGCTCGAGCTGTTGGGTAACCCTACCGCAGCGGAACTGATGACCATCGCCGCCACCATGGGACTGGCCAACAACTTTTCTGCCGTGCGTTCCCTTACTACCAAAGGCATCCAGGCGGGACACATGAAGATGCACCTTAACAACATCCTCAACCAGCTTCACGCTTCGGAAGACGAAAAACAGAAGGCTCACGAGTTCTTCAAAGACCAGACGGTCTCTTACGCTGCAGTCGAGAAATACCTTGATTCTATCCGGAAATGAGGAAGCAATCCTTTTCTGCTAACGGAAAACTGCTACTGACAGGCGAATACCTTGTCCTGAAAGGCGCCGTGGCCTTGGCGGTCCCGACCCAATTGGGACAAACCCTAATTGTAGGGCTGTCACAATGTGGCAGCCCTACGATACAATGGAACGCCTTCCAACCTGAAGGCTCTTGGCTCTCTGCTACCTTGTCCCCCGACACCCTTGAGGTCCTTTCCACAGACGACCAGTCCAAAGCGGAAAAATTGGCACGTATCCTAAAAGCGGTACGGCAACTGAACCCCGAAGTCTTCAAGCCAGGTCTTCGTTTTGAAACGCATCTTGAATTCGATCCCCAATGGGGCCTCGGTAGCAGTTCCACACTGCTCAGCAACCTGGCACGATGGGCCGAAGTCGATCCCTATCAGTTGTTGAAAATGACCATAGGCGGCTCGGGTTACGACATCGCCTGTGCCACCTCCGACACACCGATCTTCTACCGTTTGGAAAACGATGTCCCCATGGTGCACTCAGCCGCTTTCAATCCGCCTTTCGTTGAGAATTTGTTCTTTGTCTATCAAGGCAACAAGCAGCATTCGTCGAATGAAGTGGCCCGTTTCAACGAAAAGATGCAAAAAGTGGATCTTCGGAGCGAAATAGAGAAGGTGTCGGACATCAGCCGTTCTTTGCCACGGTTGACCACCTTGGATGACTTCCAGCGTGCCGTCAACCTCCACGAGGAGATCATGTCACGTTGTCTCGACCGCCCACCGGTGCAGTTGCAGTACCCCGACTTCGAGGGGAGTCTGAAGTCGCTTGGCGCTTGGGGCGGAGACTTCCTCCTGGGGGCTACCATTTGGCCTCTCGGCAGGGTTAAGGAATATTTCCACAGCCACGGGTTGGACACCGTGTTCCAATATCAAGAACTGATCAACCATAACATATCATGAAATCGACAATGGAACAAACTTGGATCAAAGAGGCTTACAGTGACGAGTTGCCGGAGGTTTTTCACGGTGGTGTGAAATGGCAAAGTCCATCGAACATCGCCTTGGTGAAATACTGGGGGAAGAAAGGCATCCAACAGCCACAAAACCCGTCCATCAGCTTCACTTTGAAACAATGTCGTACCGAGACCTCCGTTTTTTATGAGAAATCGGACCGTTTTGGCCTGCGTTTTTTCTTCGACGGGAAGCCGCAGCCGGAGTTTCAATCGAAGATGGAGGCTTTCTTGATAGGCCAACGCGACAGTTTTCCTTTCCTTGATCAACTGGATCTTCAAATCAATAGCCGCAACACCTTTCCACACTCCTCGGGTATCGCCTCCTCTGCCTCCTCGATGAGTGCCTTGATGATGTGTCTGCTCGACATCGAACGTCAAGCAAAAGGAGAGGAGCGCATCGACTTGCGGAAGGCATCGTATTTCGCCCGTCTCGCTTCGGGCAGTGCCTGTCGTTCGGTGCTTCCCAAAATGGCGCTTTGGGGTGAGACGGATGTTTTTGAAGGCAGTTCCGACGACTATGCCGTCAGCTTGGAAGATGCGATCGCCCCGATATTCAAGAGCTATCACGACAGCATCCTCATCGTCAGCGATGCCCAAAAAGAGGTCTCGAGCCGTGCGGGTCATGCCCTCATGGATGCCAATCCTTTTGCCGAACCTCGTTATGCCCAGGCAAAGAAACATGTGAAGGAGCTGTTGGAAGCGCTGGGAAAGGGCGACCTGGAGACCTTTATTAGAATCACCGAGCTTGAGGCCATGCAACTCCATGCCTTGATGATGTGTTCCGAGCCCTCTTTCATCTTGATGAAGCCCAATACCTTGAACATCATACAGAACTTGCATGATTTCCGAAAAGAGACGGATATCCCCGTTTGCTTCACCCTCGATGCCGGTCCCAACGTCCATGTGCTTTATCCCGATCAACATGCGGAGATTGTGGAGCGTTTCATCATGGACGAACTTGAGCGTTATTGCGTGGGCGGTCTCTGGATTCCTGATCAAGTGGGTGACGGTCCCAGCCCTGTCCAATAAACACTATTGAAGCCATGAACGAGTTGTTTTATAGCAAGATCATCCTATTTGGCGAGTATTCCATGATATTCGACAATACTGCGCTGATGGTTCCTTTTCGGCATTTCAAGGCGGAATGGAAGATGAATCCTGCTTTGGACCAGCCTGGTGAGATGGCTTCCAACAAAAGCATTTGCAAGTTTAGGCAGTATCTTTCGAGCGATGGGGAGTTGTCGTCGTTGTTCGATTTCCAGCGGTTTGATGCCGACTTGGATCAAGGGCTTTTTCTGGATTCCGACGTGCCTTCCGGTTACGGCCTTGGCAGTTCTGGTACTTTGACGGCGGCGGTGTTCAAGCGTTATGCCAAGCGAGCTGTTGATGACTTGATGGAACTGAAAAGGATCCTTGGGCGCATGGAGAGTTGTTTCCATGGCAGCAGTTCCGGCATCGACCCGTTGCAGTGTTATCTCAATCAGCCTTTTAGGATTGACAAGGATGGTGTTGTCTTGCTTTCGGAAGATTTCATGCCGACGGACATCCATGTCTTTCTTGCCGATACTGGCATCAAGAGCAATACGAAGCCATTGGTGCAGTATTTCAAGCGGAAGAGGGAGGATCGGGATTATCTGGCGTCGTTTCAGACCGATTACGTTCCTTGTGTAGGTGCTTGTATCGACCGTCTTCTAGCTGGGGAAAAAGAAGCGTTTTTTGCCTCGCTAAGGAAGCTTGCCAAGGGTCAGCTGAAGTTTCTCCGTCCCATGGTCACCGACAACAGCATCGACCTTTTCTTGGAGGAGCCTGGATTCAATTTCGGCGTGAAGATCTCTGGTTCGGGTGGTGGCGGTTATGTATTGGGATTCACCGACGATGTGGAGCGGACGAAAGCCTTTATGGAGGGCTATGACTTGGTTTGGGTTTAAGACAAGAGGTAAGGATTTAATGCCTATATTTGCAATTTCAACAGAACGATGAGCGCTTTCCGATCAATAGAACACCGTATCGAACACCTTTTGACGACTGTCATCGACTTTTTCTATCCACCTTTCAGGAAGATCATGTCGTTGGAGTTGTTCCGTTATGGCTGTTGCGGCGGCTTGAACCTGATTTTGGAATGGGTGCTTTATTATGTGTTCTATCACTTTATCTTCCATGGTAAGGTGTTCGATATGGGATTCATTGCCTTTACGCCGCATATCGCTGCTTTTGTCTTCAAGTTCCCCATTACTTTCCTGACGGGTTTTTGGATGGCGCGGCACATCAGTTTCTCGGGTTCCACCTTGAGAGGAAGGACGCAGATCGTCCGTTATCTCATCGTTACCGTGGTCAACATTCTGATCAATTACCTGGGCTTGAAACTCTTTGTGGAGGTCTTCCACTGGTGGCCGACGGTCTCCTACGTGATCATCTCTGTTATTTGTGTGACATTCAGTTATTTAGCCAATAAATTCTACTCTTTCAGAAAAAACAAAACCAACGATGGACAACCTTCAGCTGATCAACAATAAAATCATCGCCAAGGCGGAATTGACCATTCGGCTTGGGCAATGGCGCGCCCAAAGCTTGAAAGTGGTCTTCACCAACGGCTGTTTCGATATCCTGCACCGAGGCCATGTGGAGTATCTCTCGAAGGCTGCCGACATGGGCGATGTGCTGGTGGTGGGTTTGAACACCGATGCTTCGGTGAAAAGACTGAAAGGCGAAGGCCGTCCCGTCAACAACGAAGAAGCACGTGCCTTGGTGTTGGCATCATTGAGTTTTGTGGATGCCGTGGTTTTGTTCGATGAGGACACCCCTTACGAGCTGATCAAAGCCGTTCGTCCCGATGTTCTGGTGAAAGGTGCCGATTACAAGCCCGAGGAAATTGTTGGCTATGACATTGTAACTTCTTACGGCGGCAAGGTAGAGACGGTGCCGCTGGTGGAGGGGTATTCTACTACCCGATTTTTGAATACTCTTCAATAATCCACCGTTTCAAAAGCGGATCTTGTATCTGGATGTTTTTTCCCGTGACATCGATGAGGTTGCGCTTCAGTAAGGCGTTTTTAATGATGCGAATATTGGCACTTGTTCCCATCCGGTATTGATGAAGCGTTTCCCCGGAGGTCAAGTTTTTTACGCCTTCACTAATGGCACAAAGGAAATTTCGTTGTTTTTCAGTGAGCGAGTCCATGAGGTTGACAAACTGGAGATTAAGAGAATACAACATGGCCTGCAAAGCACTATCCACAATCTCTTCGGTACAAGTTTTCTTGGTGCGAAGCCAAGCATATTGGGCGAGTTGTTGAACGTAATATGGATGATTCTCAACCTGCTCGGCCAAGTATCCAGCTGTTTCCGCTGTGATGGTTTTTCCAGTGTCCTTGAATCGGGTAACAATGAATTTTTTCCATTCTTCGTTGGCGATCTTTTGAAATTTGACAGTATCGGGGAATTCTCCAATTTGCTGAAACTCATCGATGCATACGACAACTTTCTTCTTTTTCTTGGCGGCGATTTGCTGTGGCAAATCCAGAATGTCCTCTTCGATAGGAAATAATCGGGAAATGAACTCCTTGGCGTTTGCGAGCAAGGATTCGGCCGACGAAGAGACCTCTTCCATGATTCTTTTGGCATAGAGCTCATAGAATTCCTGTGGTTTTTCGCATTTAAAATTATTTGAAATAAAATTATTTTCATTTTCACCCGATCTGACTCCAGTCGAATGTCTGGGCAAACAGTTCCTTGTAGTGTTCGCGGAGCATCCTGTTCTCGGGTTTGATGAGCTTCGGGTCGTCGTTCAAAATCCGAATGGCGGCATCGCGTACCTGGGGAATCAAGGCGCCGTCTTTTTGCAAATCGCCGATGAGCATCTCGATTTGGCCGGATTGGCGCAAGCCGCCCGTCTCGCCGGGGCCACGCAGTTCCAAATCCACCTCGGCGATCTGGAAACCGTCGTTGGTGCTGCACATGGTCTTCATGCGAGTCTTGCCGTCGGGAGTGAGCTTGTGGTCGGTGACAAGAATGCAATAGGATTGGTCGGCACCACGCCCCACACGGCCACGCAATTGGTGCAGCTGTGACAGACCAAACCGGTTGGCATTCTCGATGATCATGACCGTAGCATTGGGGATGTTGACGCCCACCTCAATGACGGTGGTGGCCACCATGATCTGGGTGTTCCGTGTGATGAAACGCTGCATCTCAAAGTCCTTGTCCTCTGGCTTCAGTTGTCCATGGCAAACGGAGATCTTGTATTCTGGCTCGGGGAAGTCGCGCAACAGGGCCTCATAGCCCTCCTGCAGAGCGATCATATCGGTCTTTTCCGACTCCTTGATCAAGGGATACACCACATAGATCTGACGACCTTTGGCGATCTGCTGTTTCATAAACATCATGATGCGGTAACGGTCGTCGTCATACACATGGTAGGTCTCCACAGGCTTTCTTCCGGGCGGCAGCTCGTCGATCTTCGACACGTCAAGGTCGCCGTATTGTGTCATGGCCAAGGTGCGGGGGATGGGGGTGGCCGTCATTACCAGCATGTGGGGCGGTCGGTCGGTCTTCTCCCAGAATTTGGAGCGTTGTTCCACGCCGAAGCGGTGTTGCTCGTCGATGATGGCGAGGCCTAAATTCTTAAAAGCCACCTTTTCTTCAATGAGGGCATGGGTGCCCACGATAATCTGCAACGATCCGTCTTCCAGTCCGCTGTAGATCTCCTTGCGTTCCTTGGCCTTGGTGGAGCCGGTAAGCAGGGCGAACTTCACGGGCAGACCTTGCAGCTGTTCCTTGAGCGTGGCGTAGTGCTGGGTGGCGAGGATCTCCGTCGGGGCCATCATACAGGCTTGGTAGCCGTTGTCCAAGGCCAACAGCATGACCATGAGGGCGACGATGGTCTTCCCGCTCCCCACATCGCCTTGGAGCAGGCGGTTCATCTGATGACCGCTGCCCAAGTCGATCCGTATCTCACGGATCACGCGCTTCTGCGCGTTGGTGAGCGGGAAAGGCAGGTGTTCTTTATAAAACGTGTTGAAGTAGTCGCCCACGGTACCGAAGACATAGCCTTGGTTGAGGCTCTCGCGGCGTTTCTTGGCACGCAGCAGCTTGAGTTGGAAGAAGAGGTGCTCTTCGTATTTCAATCGGCGGGTGGCCTGTTGGATCTCGATGTTGTTGGCAGGGGCATGGATCTGATAATAGGCGTATTTTCGGGGGATGAGGTTCTCGCGCTGCAGCAGGTCCTGTGGCAGGGTCTCAGGGATGAGATCCATCACCTGCTGGAGGATCTGGCGTTGCATCTTGGCGATCTGTCTTGTGCCAAGACCATGATCCTTCATTTTCTCAGTGGTGTTATAAACTCCTTGCAGGCCTTCACCGATGAGAGGGTCGTTGGGGTTGTATTCTTCAATCTCGGGATGGGCGAAGTTGAAGTTGTGGTTGAACTCGCTGGCTTTGCCAAACAATACGTATTTCACCCCGGGTTTGAAACGGTTTTTGATCCATTTCAGTCCACGGAAGAACACGAGTTCGATGGAGCCGGTCTCATCGGTGAACCTTGCGGTGGCGCGGGTGGCTCGTGGCGCGCCCACGAGCTGCACATGGTCAATGGTGCCGATGAGCTGGTAATAAACCAGGTCATCGTTCACCTGCGCCACCTTATGGATCTGACTCTTGTCGATATATCGGAAGGGAAACTGGTTGAGCATGTCCTGATAGGTATAGACCTTCAGCTCCTTGCCCAGGATCTCCGCCTTCTTTGGCCCGACGCCTTTCAGGTAGCTGATGTTGGTATGCAGCAGGTTGACTTCCATAACTGCAAAATTAAGAAAAAATGGATTGCTTTGTCGCTATGCTCCTCGCAATGACGTGTTTTCACCTTTTGCCCTGCTTTTGTTAACCAAAATCACTCCGGTGAATACCAATGCCGCTGCCAGCACTTTCTGCCAATTGAGTCGATCCATGCCAAGAATGATGCTTGTGACCATCCCGATCAGAGGCTGGACGTACGTATAAAGGCTGACTACCGTGGGGCGCAGCTGTTTCTGCCCGATGGGCAGCAGGAAATAGGCGATGAAGGTGGCAAAGATGATGATATAGCCCAGCTGAAGCCAATAGCTGTTGCTCATCTCAGCGAAAGGCAAATGCGTCAACTCCTTGATGTTGAGCGGGACGGCCACGATGGTGGAAAACAGGAAGATCCATTTCATGAAGGTAACCACATGGTACTTGGAAATCAAAGGCCTGAAGATGCCGAGATAGGAGGCGAAGAAGAGGCAGTTGCCAATCATCAGCAGGATGCCGATAGGCTTTGACTGGGTGATGCCGTTGCCATTGACGCCAATAGTGTTGAGAACCAATAGAATGACACCAATGAAGCTGAGGGTCACACCGCCTGCCTTTTTCAAAGTGATGGGTTCTTTCAGCGCAATGGCGGCCACGAACATGGTGAAGATGGGCGTGGTGGAGGTGATGATGGACGTGTCGAGGGGCGTGGTGAACTTGCTGGATTCAAGGTAGGAAAGTTGGGTAAGGAAGAAACCCAGCATGGAGGCAACAAAGATGCCGCACAAGTCCTTGAAAGGCACCTTTTCCTTGGGCAAAAACAGGGAGATGAGCCAAAACAGCAGGCAGGCTCCTACCGAACGGAAGCAGAATAAACCCAAAGAGCTGACCAGATGTGCATTGGTCAGCTCTTTGCAGATGATAATGTTGAATCCGAAAATGGTGTAGGCTCCTAAAACGGATAAATGACCCCAAACCTTGTTGTTTCGCATTCTTACTTCTTACTTCTAACTCCTGTCTTCTAGATCAATATTCCCACAGGCTTTGTTCGAAGTCGAACATCTCGTTCTTGATGCGTTCTGACTCATAGAGAGCGTCGATGTTCATGGCGTAGGAGTTGATGTAGCGGTCGTACATGTTCTCTTCCTTGACAATATAGCTGTCGAAGACGCGCTTGTTGAGGATCTCCTCGTAGGTGCGACGTTCGGCGCCGTTCTTGCGGTTGGCGACGAAGGCCTCGGAAAGGACCTTGCGGGTCTGGTCGTCGTAAGGGATCCAACAGGCTTGTGACAGACCGTCCTCGTCAACGATGATAGGGCCAAGGGCGATGATGCGTACGAGGAACTGCGACAAATGCTTGTCGAAGTACCAGTCTTCCTTGATTCTAAGTCTTGTGACATTGGCCAAACGATCTTTGAAGACGATCTCGTTGGCAACTTCCACGCCGTCACGCATGATGACGGGAGGATCGCCGATCTTGGTATTTTCTTTTTCAAAGTCGTCTCTCGTCAATGGAGTGACCATATCATCGATGTTGTTCTCCACACGGTAGGCGGTGATGTCGCCACGCAGGATGCCATCGTAAAGCACGGTGACCAGATTTCTCCAATCTTCCGTGGGATTGACGGGATAGTAGAACACTTGGTTGATCTTTTGGCGGAAGTCGAGTTCTCGGATGATGGTCTTCTTCCACATCACATATTCCTCACGGATCTCAGGAAGGGGAGAGAGTTTCTTTTCCACAGTGATTTCCTGACGTTTTGAGAGGATGCTGTTCCTTGGCGGCTTGGCTTCCGTAGTTTGTGCGGTTGCGCTCAGTACCATGCCGAATAGCATGGCGGCGGCCAGTGTTGAAACAAGTGTTTTTTTCATCTTCTATGGGTTTTTGTTTGTTGTTTGCTTATTTGATTTCCACGCCGATCTGTGAGTCAAGCACTTTTTCCTTCTTGTCGTTACCCACAACACGGATGGCGGTGAACATATAGAAATCGCCGGCGTTGGCTGAGTTGAAAACGCTCTTCAGAGTCTCATTGAACTTGGAGCCCGTGACCTTCTCTTCTTTCACGGTACCGGCTTTAGTCTTGTATTTAACGGTATAACCGACCACGTCGTAGTGGACGCCTTCGAAGTCGAAATCTTTCATCTCTGCTCTCACCATATTGGCGGCAAGCAGGGCGCCTTTGGTCACTTTGCCATCGACACCGACGTTGTCGATCTTGGCGGTTGGTTTAGGCAGCTCTTTCACACGGAACTTCATGCTGCCCATCGAACTGCCTTGCGAGTTCACATGCACCACCACTTCGCTTGCGCCGCTATTGACGCGCAGGTTATAGGTGCCGTTGCCTGTACGTGTCAGGGTGGCGCCAGTGGCTGTGGCCGAGATCTCGCCACCCACACCACCGCCGATGGCGATCGGGTTGTCGATACCGGCATACACCACGTTCATCTTGGTGGCTGCCACGCTTACCGCGGGCGGTGCCACGGTGAAGCTGCCCTCGAAGGGGTAGTCTTCAATCTCGTTGGTCTTGGGGTTGAGCATCGGGATGACACCGGTGTACCTGTGGGTACCTACACCCACGTTGTATTCAAGGTCGATCACACCCTGGCTGTTACTGGCATATTCCTTCTCGGGGCCGCCGTCAAAGCGAACCCTGGCGGTGGTTTGGGTGTTCTGCCAAGCGGTCACCATGGCCTGTGCGGGGTATTTCTGTCCAGAGAGGATGTAGCTGCTCTCGGCGAACACCTTGGCGCCGACTTCGTCGAAGGTGAAGTCCTCGGCGTGAACCGACTGGGCCAGATGGGTCACGGCGTTCAGCTCGGCGCTCTCGATCTCGGAGATGAGCTTGTTGAGCAAGGTGACGTCAGCGATCAGCACGGTGTGGTGGAAGTTGTTGTATTCCCATCCCTTCTGAAGGGCGTCGGATGCTTCGGGAGCATAATCGATGGGAGAGCCTGTGGCGTCACCTTCCGAATACTGGGTGTCGGTGATCAGTCCCAACTCGTGAATGTGTTCCACACCCATGATGTTGACGATCTCTTCTCGGTAGGCCTTGATCTTCTCGTTGAGTTCAAAAGCCCTGCCCGTACCTTCCGGGTTGCCCATCATATATTCGGTGGGTTTGTTGTAGTTGTCTCTCGACTTGATCTTCGAGGTGTTGATGTTGTAGAGCAGACGGCCGCTATATTGGATGGTGTCCTTGCTCTTGAGAAGACCCTGTTCCACAGCGGTGGCATAGTCTTTCTCCTCGATTTTGCTCACCAGATCCCATTTCATGGCCTCAACGTAGTTGATGATCTCGGTGGTCTTGTCACGCAAGTCCTGAGCCTGTTCCCAATAGGGCCCCACTTTCTCTTGATCCAAGCCGTATTGCTCCTCGAAGGAGGCGTATTTCTGGGAGATCTGTTGCATCAGCGTGATATTGGTCTCCTGGACGCCGGTGTTGACGGTGTCGAATGCTCCAAGGATATCCTTGGAGACGTTCATGGCTAACAAGGCAGTATAGACCAGGTACATCATACCGATCATTTTCTGTCTTGGGGTTTCTTTTGCGCCTGACATAGTATCTGACTCCTTTGATTAAGTGATTGAATTGAGTAGATTTATGCCTTGATGTTCATGGCTGACAACATGCCACCGTAAACGTTGTTGAGAGCGGTCAGGCGGTTGGATAGTTGGGTCAGCTGCTTGTTGAGTTCGTTGGCGTTATTGGAGGAGGCGCTAAGGTTATCCATGTATTGGTTCATCGTGGCGGTCAGTCTCTTGGTAGCGTCGGAGGTCTGTTCGGCGCTTTGGAGCTGGAGCTCGTAGATGGAGTTGAGCGACTGCATGCTGGTGGCCACTTTCTTGATGGTGTTGGCATCCAAAGCGCTGAAGTCGAGTTTGCCCAGAGAAGCGGTCAGCTGCTCAGTGGTCTTTGTGTAGTTGTTGGCGAAGTCACTGATGGTCCTGGTTGCTTGTTCCATTGCTTTGGCGTAACCGTTGGTGGCAGCCATTGCATTGCTGACCTCAGCGATGTTGCTGGCGTTCTCTGCCAAACGATCCAAACCTCTACCGATCTTGTTGAGAGTATCGGGGTTGACGTTCATCTTGTCAAACATCTTGTCGATCATGGCGCCGTCCAGATTGGAGGCGGAAGCGCTACCACCAGCGTTGGTGGTGCCGAACTTGGTGCGGGTTTCGCCGTCCCAGTCTTCTTCCAATTCCACAAAGACGTTGTCCCATTGATAATCCAGATGTTGAGGTTCAAAAGCCGACAGGAAGAAAATCAAAGCTTCTACACCCAAACCGAGACCCAGCATGAAGTCAGCACCGGGGATGTGCGTCAACTTGAAGTAGGCACCGACCATCACGATAGATGCACCGAAACCGTAAACATATCCCATGAAGGTTTTGTAGCCTTTGGTTTGAGTGAGGGCTTGGAATTTTTTAAATCCGGAAAGATTTTCTTGTTTTTTTGCCATGACAAATAATTACTTTAAAACAGTTAACTGATATTCTTAAGATTCTTAATTCAAATTATCTATATACTCTCGAAAGTTTCGGGTTGTCGCCCTTGTTGCGGCCCAAATAAGGCTGGATGGTGCGGAATCCGATATAGCTGCGGGCGGTGTCTTGATATTCATAATCACGAGAGGTCACTTGGATGTAATAGGAGATGTCTTTCCAAGAGCCGCCACGGACCACCTTGCGTTTCATGACAGGCGGATCATCGTCCTTTGCGTTATAGGTATAGTCGGGGTTCAAATCCCAGGTGAAGTTATAGGATGTGGGGTCGAAGGCGCTGTTGGTCCATTCAGCCACGTTGCCGGCCATGTCGTACAAGCCATAATGGTTGGGAGGATAGCAGCCTACGATGAGGGTTCTCAGGCCGCCGTCGGCGATGTAGTTGCCACGCAGAGGCTTGAAGTTGGCCAGGAAACAGCCCTTCACGTTGCGGGTGTTGGGACCGCCCCAAGGATAGGGATTCAGACGGTCGCCACCACGGGCAGCCCATTCCCATTCAGTCTCGGTAGGCAGACGGAACTCTGATACCAGAGCGTCTTTCTTCGACGATTGGAATGAGTTCTTCAACTGGGTTCTCCAGGTGCAGAAGGCACGTGCTTGCTGCCACGTCACACCGACGACCGGGTAATGGTCGTAGGCCTGATGCCAGAAGTACTTCTCTGTCATCGGGTCGTTGAACGAATAGGCGTAGTCGTGGATCCAGCACAGCGTATCGGGGTAAACGTTTACTGCTTCTTGACGGACATATACCGAACGGTCGGTGTAGCCTTGCTTACGGTTCGCCCAAGCACCTTTACGGTCGGGATTGATGCCGTTGTCAGACTCTCCAATGGAGTAGTCGTTCGGGACAAGGTCCTCGCCCTCAAACTCCTTCATGGCTGCAGCATGGAGATCCACCCAATAATAGGAATAATAGAGCTTTCTTGTGTCGATTTCCTTAGAACGGAAGTAGCGTTCATGCTCTGGAAGGAACATGGGTTCCAAGGCTTCCCTGACATCTTGATCCTTGCTGTTCCAGTCGATCTTCTCTTTCCAGTTCAGCATGGGCGGATCCAAAGTCTCGCCGCTTTTGGTCTCGGTGATGGCGTAAACATCAGGATTGACTTCTGCCAAGATCCTTCTTGCGATGGAGTCCCTGACCCAATAGACGAACTGACGGTACTCGTTGTTCGTGATTTCCGTTTCGTCCATGAAAAAGGCAGATACGGAAACGGTCTTCGGCTCATACAACATGGAAGCGTTGATGTCTTCACCGCCCACACCCATGGTGAAACTTCCCATCGGGATGAATACCATGCCGTAGGGGTCGGGTTGGCTGAAAGAGGAAGTTGACTTTCGCACACCAACTAGCTCTCCTTGATTGCCAGAACCGCAGGAAACCAGCAGGATTGCTAAGGAAAAAACAAACAGTAATTTTTTCATTTCTTTGATAATCATATGTTTATCTATCTTCAATATGGTCGGATATACTCCAATAAAACGTCAAAATCTTAAAAAATTGTATCTAATGGAATATTTTTTTCATCGGGCTTACAAATACCTGACACTGCGATAGTCTCTGGGAGTTCTGTCAGTGTCGAGTTTGAAACAATAACTGAGTGCGATTTCATGTGATCCAGGGATTTGATAACCCATGGTGTTGATGTCGTAGGCGTAACCGAGGACGAAGTCCTTGATGGCCAGTCCTACGGTCAAGCCGACAGACTCTTGTGGGCGGTAGTTGACACCCAGCGAGAAGATGTCGTTGTAAAGGACTTTCACTCCTGCGTTCAACTGGGTCGAAGCGATGTCGCTCATGACGCTTACCGAGGGGATGAACTTGAAGGCTGGCATGGTCTCAAACATGAAAGGATAGCCTGCCACTAGGTAAAAAGTCCGATCGGTGGTGAAGCTGGCACCTGCTTCGTTGGGACCCAATGACTTGCTGGTAGTCTCTAACAGGTTGATGCCAGAGATGCCGATATAGAATGACTCGGGGATCTGCCAGAACAAACCCACGCTGAGGTCAACGAGCATCGAACTCTCTTCACCCAATTGGGCTAACAGGGGATCGTTGCCATTGCCGGGTTTGAGTTTTCCGAAATCGACGGCACGGTTCAAAAGCGCCACCGAAGCACCCAAGCCCAACGTGGATCCGCCAAAATCGAAATGGTATGAATATCCCAGTCCAACGTTCGTGTTATTCTCATAGCCCAGTTTGTCGTTCATGACCGAGAAGCTGATGCCGCCTCCCAAGGCCTTGATGGGCATGTCGCCAGTCAACAAGAAAGTGGTGGGAGCCACAATGTTGCCTTCGTTGTCTGCTAATCCCGCCCATTGCTGCCTGTACAGTCCCAACAGGTTCACGCCCTCGCTCAATCCAGCAAAGCCAGGGTTGATGTAGGCGTAAGAATTGGTGTAGTTGGTGAATATCGGAGCCTGCTGTGCCCGCACACCAGTCATGGTGACCAGGATGACGAACAAGGTCAGGATGATATGTTTCAAAGTTGACATTTTTGACAGGCTATAAAACGAGCCGCTAAATTACAAAAAATCTGTTTGTCACACGCAGAATCATCTGAAAAGTTTGATTATGTCGTTGCCATTGGCGAAAATCACCAGTGCCAGGACGATGAAAAGGCCGATGTATTCCGCAATCTCCATGAATTTGTCGCTGGGTTTTCTTCTCGTGATGATCTCGTATAGCAGGAATAAGATGTGGCCGCCGTCAAGGGCTGGGATAGGCAGGATGTTCATCACCGCGAGGGCTATCGACAGAAAAGCGGTCAGCCTCCAGAACATGCTCCACTGCCACGTGTCTGGGAAGATCTTACCGATGGAGATGAAGCCGCCCACACTCTCGTAGGCCTTGGTGCTCGGGTTGAAGATCAATTTCAGCTGTTTCCAGTAGTCGGCGATCTCAGAAAAGGTCTTGGAGAATCCTGCCGGGATGGCTTCCCAGAAAGTGTAATCCCTGGTGTCGAGCGTGAAATATTCGCTTAAGGGTGCCAAAAAGACGCCGATGACAGCCTCCTCTGGCAAGTGCATTGGCAAGGCGATGGTGTCAAAATCACGCACTACATGCACTTTGATGTCTTGGTTCTTGAATGTCTTGATTTCCCTGATGAAATCCTGATAATATGGCGTGGGTTGGTCGTTGATGCCAATGATGACGTCGCCCACTTCCATCCCGGCGGCTTTGGCAACAGAGCCACTGCTGAAGTCAGCCACCACAAAAGGCATTCGGTAGCTGATGAAGTTCATGTCTTGTGTGCTCAGCAGCTTGGAAGTAGCGTCTTCGGGGAGTTGGATGACCAATACTTTTCCATCACGCTCCACCTCGATGGTCTTGGCGCCCTCGAGGATCATCTCAGTGGTGATACGGTAAAAGTCGTTGATCTCTTTGCCGTTGATGCTTAGGATCTTATCACCATCGCGAAGGCCGAACTCCTGGGCGAGGCTGTCGGCGACGATACCGTATTTGTTTACCTCGGAAGTGGGGAGATATTGTTCTCCGTAGCGCGAAAGCAGACCGATATAGATGATGAAGGCGAGGACGACGTTCATGAAGACGCCTCCGAACATGATGATGAACCGCTGCCAGGCGGGTTTGGAACGGAACTCCCATTCCTTGGCAGGTTGTTTCATCTGTTCTTTGTCCATCGATTCGTCGATCATGCCGGCGATTTTGTTGTAGCCGCCGATGGGGAACCATCCGATGCCATATTCGGTGGAGTCGCTGCGTCGCCAGTCGTCTTCGGGCAGGGTGTTTAAGTCGATGGGTTGATACTCAACCTCTTTCTTGCCATCGGCATTGCGTTTCTCGATGGTGGTGTATTTCTCCGGGACATTTTTGGAAAAGAAACGCCAGCGCAATTTCCCGTTCACGCGCTTCGCCCGAACCAAGGAGAAGCCCCAGTCGAAAAACAGGTAGAACTTATCCACCCGCACCTTGAACATTTTTGCGGCGGCGAAATGGCCCAATTCATGTAAGACAATGAGGATGGAGAGTGCCAGGATGAATTGGAGCACCTTGTTAAATATGGCCATGTTAAGTAGGATCATTTCTGATGTAGAGTTTAGCGTTTAATACTAAGGAATTAGTAGGTTTCATCGGCGCGTTTTTCGAAGTCGATATATTCCTGTGGGTTCACGGAGACACCTTGATGCCATAGCTCGAAATGGAGATGGGGACCGGTAGTGAGATCGCCCGACTCGCCAATGATGGCGATGGCTTCTCCGGCTTTGACATAGTCGCCTTCTTTTTTGAGCAAGGTGGAATTGTGCTTATAGGCGGAGAAATAGTTGTTTTCGTGTTGGATGCCGATGGTATAGCCGAAGTCGGGGGTCCATGAGGAGAATACAACCGTGCCGTCGAGAGTGGCCTTGATGACTTGATTCTCCTTGGCCGCGATGTCGATGCCGTAATGGCGGTTCGTTGGGTCGTATCCTAGGGTGATCATGCCCGTCAAGGGAGTGAAGAAACTGGATACATTGAAAGTTCGGGTCTTGACCAAGTTGCTGGGACCTGTCAAGTTGTAGAGGTTGGCTTGCTCAAATTCTGCGCGAAGAGCGCTGTCCTGTATCGACTTGCGAATCTCGATGGTGTCGATGTCGAAAGAGGCCATCGGCGTATAAGGATCGTTTGCATCATTGTTGAAGTCGTATCCTTCAACTACCAGTTTCAAATTGTTGAAATAGATATCTTTGCGGTTCAGGGCTTCCTCAATGGAGTCGGCTCTTCGGCTCAGAGCGTACACCTGACGTTCCAAAGAAGAGTTGGTATAGCCGGGGATGTATTCACGCAGGGGAGTGAAGGCGATGATGACGGTGGTGATGGCGATGAGGAACACAGCTGTGGCAATGGCAATGATGATGATGTTCATAAGGTTGACCCTGAAGTCCACGATGGGTTCCATGGTCTCCTCATGAGACATGAGAAACACATATTTTCTGTTCAATTTCTTGAACGAGATGCGTTGCCACCAATGGCTTTTTTGCTGTGGTTTCTCTATTTTTTCTTCCTTTTCGGCCATTTAATGAATGGATTTGGCCTGCAAAAATAAAAAAATCCCCTCAGACAGAAGAGATTTTTTTGTTGAGCCGGTGCATGCACCGGCTCAACAGGGAAAACATGTCAAAAAAATGAGAAGGGATCTTTCCAGTGGGTGCCCATTCATTGTTTCACCACCTTGTCGGTATAGCATGCACCGTCCTCAAAGAGGACGCGCATGGAATAGACGCCTGTCGGCAGTCGGGCCACATCGACGCTTTCCAGTCCGCTCCGTTGGGTGAGGACCTGCCGTCCCTGGAGGTCATACAGCTCCACCGACACGGGACGCACATCCGGCGAGAAATGGAACCGGATCGCCTCGGAGGCCGGGTTGGAGAAGGCGTAGGGGCGGACATGGGATTCCGTCTCGGACACGTCAAGGGTGCCGTTAGCGAAGAACTTGAGCAGGAAGACGTTGAATCCGTATTCGACCGTGCCCGGGGCGTTGACATCCGATTCGTAGCTGAACCCCGTGATGGCGCAGCCGTTGTCCTGGGTGGCGATGATGTGTTCCGGAAAATACACCATCGTGCCGTCTTCGGGTTGGTACCGGTTCCAATAGCGACGCCACAGGAGGTTGCCATCCAGGTCCATCTTTCCTACGACGAAACAATTCATCCAATCATACCCGAACCCACCGGGCTCGCCCATCATATAGACGAAATAGAAGGTTCCGTCCTCCGCCAAGGGCAATTGGGGCACCATCTGCTTAATGCTGTCGCTGTCGGCTTGGTCGTCCACCGCACAAGAGACGGCTTCTCCCTCTGGGCTCACCTTCAGAAAGCCAACATAGTCAAAGAACTGTTGGCCGTTGAACAGGTCCTGATGGATTACGCTCCCATAGTTGCCAAGGATCACCGAGCCGTCGGGAAGCGGAAGAAACGAGGGCAATGGTATTGGATCCAACTGGAAAAACAAACTGTTAAAGAGCCCTGAAGGATCCAATTCCGTATAACGGGTCGGCAATGTGCGCTGGTCCACCAGCTCCAAGTCATGGTTGAACCGCATCAAAGCCGGATTGTAGTCGGGCCACATGCTCTCAATGCTTCCGTAATCCCCACTCCCGTCGGGATATACGAAAGGATTGTAATTGGGATTGTAATTAATATCGCTGATGGGGTATTCCGTCAAGCCGTCGAGTTCTCCCTCGGGTGTGAGGCGGAAGCAGAAACGGTGCCAATCGTCATCGACAAAGGCGGTGTCGTTGAGATAGTGCCATGCGTAGGCCGTGCAGAAGATGTCGCCGCCGCTGTCCATCACAGAAGAAATGCTGAGATATTGGCGATAGGGCTCGGGGAGTTCCACCTCCTTTTGCCACAGCAGGTTCAACTCGCGGTCGAATCGCGCCAGGAAAGGCCTGTCATAGTGGAGGTCGTTGTCGTGGACAAATCCGACCGCCAGAAAGCAAAAAAGGTTATGAGGCTCGCGATAGACACCGCTCACATTGGAATACCGGTTCTCAAAGCCAAGTGTCATCTCTCCGAGGAGTTCGCCCCGTTGCGACAGCTTGTACACTATGGGCAGGGACACGGGATCCTCCTCATAAAAGTAGTAAGAATTCTGTTCGTCATTCACGGTCATCAGGAAGAAACTGTCCGAAACGCTCCCACAGGCCACCTCTGTGACACAGCAATACGGTAATTGACCAATATGAGAGTGGCCCTGGTGATAAACCGGGTGCGGACTTTGTTGCTCGAAAAACAGGTCGGGGACTTGCCCGTTGGCACCATTGAAGGCCAATAGGATGAGCAATAACCTAATTACTTTTTTCATCTTTTCAAGAATTTATGTTTGGTAAAAGTATTTATTTTTGATGCAGCTGTCAAGAAATAATAGGTATGGATTGGTATGGGTTTTTGAGCAACGTCTTATAAATCAGATGAATATGAAAAATTTTGCAACACAGAGACAAGAGTTTCATCTCCTAAAACTCTTTTTATTTTTCTGGAATGCTCCGACACCGTAGAGTATTCCTTTTGCATCAAAGCAGAAACGTCAGCATCGCTCAAACCCAGCAAATACAAGCAACAATAAGTGAGATCTCCGTTGGAGAGTTGCGGATAGGCTTTTTTGAGACGGATTGTAAATAAACTGAAATGATGGTCCGCAGCCTTGCGCAAAGCCAATAATTGTTCCCGGTCCAAAGCATAATCCTTGTAAACGGAACACTTCATATGCGACTTGAACTGCCCTTTTTTGACCTGTTCCCTAATGAATTGACAAATTGGTTCATCAACAAATTGTAAGGTGGATGGATTATTCTTTAAGCACTTTTCTGCGATAGGAAACACTTCTTCATGTTTTTTCTCCCTGTTCTTTTTTATCTGTGCGTTGCTGTTTTTCAGCTTTCCACCCAAGGCTGCTTGCTGTATTTGATGGGCATATCTTTCTGACTCCAGCGTTTCTATTATCTTTCCATTTTGCATTTTCAAACGGTTTAGGAGCTTGTTGTTAAAATATGTGGTGCACATTAATACGATTAAAACCATAAAAACAACACCTAATATGGTCACAACTCTCTTGTTTACCAAATACATGCCTTGTTGATGAATTCGATCACCTGTTTTTTGTTGAAAAGCATACTGTAGTTGGGTTAATTGAGAATCCAATGTACCGTATTGATCGATGGTAGAGGTATTGCTTGAAAAAAACAAACCATATTTATTGGCTTTTACAGTGTCGCGAGAGATCAAAAAAATTTCCTGCAACCTTTTGGCAGCCAACATTTTAGAATCTGGCCCACAAAGTCCGTGATACACTATGTTCATATAATATTCCGCGGAATCCCACTGGTGTTCATAATAGTATAACTCTCCTAAGCAACAACAACGAGCTACAAATTCCTTATCGTTTTCCGCATGTAATAGTAACCAGTGCCATTGATCTAACACGCTGGAAAGATCGTGTTTCTGTTTGTATGTCAAATATGCGCGGTGCGAGAGCAGATCTCTATACATTAGTCCTGTCGAATCGTCGATGAGTAAAGCGGCTTCCTGATAATAGGTGGAGGCACTATCCAACTGTTCCATTATATCATAATGGGAACCAATTCCCTCCATGATCCATGGAATATGCCATGGTTCAGCATCATATTTATGATAATATAACAAGGAGCGTTTTCCGAAATAAATGGCTTGTTCATGAAGGTATCGATTCGAGAATAGTTTGAATAATCGAGTAAAGGTCAGCGCCATGAACTTGGCCTTGTGGCCCACCAGATCCTTTTCATCGAAATGGTTTTCCATGATTTCCAGTGCCTTCAAGTATTCCTCGCAGGCGGGCACTACACTGTCGATCTCGTAATAGCCCACACCATTAATATAATGGGCACGGGCGTCGAGGAAAGCCAAGTCGAGATGAACACGGTTGCCTTCCTCAACCACAAGCGAATCATAATAACCCACGGCCTGCAACAACTCGTTGCGGTTGGTTTGGGCATAGTCGTTCTTGTAGAGTAACTCCGAGAGCAGCAAGTGGAAGTAATGCCCGTTGAAAGCGTCGAGGCTGTCCATCGCAGGGCTTACGGCAAAGGCCTGAAGCTGCGAGAAAGCGCTGTCGGGCTGCTGCCACATCAAGGTGTCGATGGTCGTCAAATGCCTGTCGGGATGGCATATACTCCTCGGGGCTGTATCCGTGCAGGAACAAGCGGCCAACAGCAACATAAAAAAAGACCCTATGAAACACCAGTTCTTCATGGCCACAAATATAATAAAAAAAGCCAACCTCTCGGCTGGCTTTCTTCTAACTTCTTTCTTCTGTCTTCTGACTTCTAAAAGAATTTACATCATTCCGTCCATTCCGCCGCCCATCGGCATGGGTGGGGTGGGAGGTGTGGGCTCCTTGTGGTTGCTGATGACGCATTCGGTGGTCAGCAACATGCCGGCGATGGAGGCAGCATTCTCCAAAGCGACTCTCGACACCTTGACGGGGTCGATGACACCGGTCTTGAGCAGGTTCTCATACTTCTCAGTATGGGCGTTGAAGCCGAAGTCGTTCTTGCCTTCCATCACCTTGTTGACGACGACCGAGCCTTCCAGACCGGCGTTCTCAACGATCTGGCGCAGCGGCTCTTCCAAGGCGCGCTTGATGATGGCGATACCCGTAGTCTCGTCCTCGTTGTCGCCCTTCATCTTCTCGATGGCCTTGATGGCACGGATGAAGCCGACGCCACCGCCAGGGATGATACCCTCTTCGATGGCGGCGCGGGTGGCGTTCAAAGCATCCTCCACACGGTCTTTCTTCTCCTTCATCTCTACTTCCGAAGCGGCACCGACATAGATCACTGCCACGCCGCCTGCCAACTTGGCCAGACGCTCTTGCAGCTTCTCGCGGTCGTAGTCGCTCGTAGTGGTCTTGATCTGAGCTTTGATCTGTGCGGTACGGGCCTCGATATCCTTCTTGGCGCCGTGGCCGTTCACGATGGTGGTGTTGTCCTTGTTGATGCTCACCTTGTCGGCCTGGCCGAGCATTTGCAAGTTGGCATCCTCAAGCTTGTAGCCCTTCTCTTCACTGACGACGGTGCCACCAGTCAGGATGGCGATATCTTCGAGCATCTCTTTACGGCGGTCACCGAAGCCAGGAGCCTTCACGGCGGCGACTTTCAGCGAGCCACGCAGACGGTTGACCACTAACGTAGCCAAGGCTTCGCCGTCGATATCCTCAGCGATGATGATAAGCGGACGGCCGGTCTGCAGGGTCTTCTCGAGCACGGGGAGCAGGTCCTTCATCACGGAGATCTTCTTGTCGTAGATCAGGATGAAAGGATTCTCATAGACGGCTTCCATCTTCTCGGTGTTGGTGACGAAGTAAGGCGAGATGTAGCCACGGTCGAACTGCATGCCTTCCACCACATCGACGTAGGTGTTGATGCCCTTGGCGTCCTCAACGGTGATGACGCCTTCCTGCTTCACCTTGCCCATGGCCTCGGCGATGAGGCCGCCGATGGTGCTGTCGTTGTTGGCTGAGATGGTGGCCACTTGCTTGATCTTCTCGTTGTCGCCATCCACCTTCACGGCCATCTTCTTCAGCGAAGCGACTACAGCGGCGACAGCCTTGTCGATACCACGTTTCAGATCCAGCGGGTTGGCACCGGCGGTGACGTTCTTCAGACCCGTAGCCACGATGCTCTGGGCGAGTACGGTAGCCGTGGTGGTGCCGTCACCGGCGAGGTCGTTGGTCTTGGAAGCCACTTCCTTCACCAGCTGTGCGCCCATGTTCTCGACGGGGTCGTTGAGTTCGATTTCCTTGGCGACCGTCACACCGTCCTTGGTGATCTGGGGAGCGCCATACGATTTTTCGATGACCACGTTACGGCCTTTGGGGCCGAGGGTCACCTTCACTGCGTTTGACAATGCATCGACGCCTTTCTTCAGGCCGTCGCGCGATTCGATATTGAAAAGAATGTCTTTTGCCATAGTTATTTCAGATTTAAAGATTTCAAAATTTCAAGATTTCAAGATTAGATGATTGCGATCACGTCGGATTCACGCATGATCATATAGTCTTTGCCGTCGAGGTGGAACTCGGTGCCGGCGTATTTGCCGTAGATGACATTGTCGCCGACCTTGAGGGTCATGGAGTTGTCCTTGGTGCCGGGGCCCACGGCGACTACCTTGCCTTGTTGGGGTTTTTCTTTTGCGGTGTCAGGGATGATGATGCCACTGGCGGTTTTCTGTTCGGCAGCGGCGGGCTCGATCACCACGCGGTCAGCCAAAGGTTTGATGTTGAGTTTCATGGTTTGTTTATTTGTTTATTTGTTGATTTGTTGAATTGTTGAATTGTTAAATCAAATAATTGGCGGGGACACATGCGGTGTGTCCTTACAAGACGGCGAGAGTTTGTCACATTTCGTGCCAAAGCGAGAAAACAAAAAAAATGTCAGAATGTATGACATTCTGACATTTTCAACAGTTGTTTTGCTGTCTCATTGTATGCCTTATTCGGCAGGAGCGTCAGCAGCGGGAGTTTCCGCAGCCGAAGCAGCCGGGGTTGCCAGCTCGATCTGTTCGCGCATCTGCGTGTCTTGGACGTTGCCGGAACGAACATTCTTCGGAATGGACATGCTTGACATCAGGCACAAGACCACCAGGATGATAGCCATCGTCCAAGTGGCTTTTTCCAAGAAGTCGGTCGTTTGACGAACACCCATCATTTGGTTTGCACCACCGAAGTTAGAGATCAAACCGCCGCCTTTGGAGTTCTGAACCAAGACGACTAACCCAAGCAAAACACTGACAACCAGGATTAAAATAATTATTACTGTGTACATGTCTTTTATTTGTTGTTTGTTTGACTTTCTTTTATCTGTTCAATTTGGGCTGCAAAGTAAATACTTTTTTCTGGATTTTTCAAACTTAATTTTTCATAGATTGAAATTGCCTTCTCAAAATAGCCCTGTTTTACGTATATTTTTGCCAGCGTTTCGCTGACGATTTCACCCCTGTCGATGATGCTGTTTTGCGCCACGGATATGGGATTGTAGAACTCTGCCTTGGGTTTTGAGATGCTCGGGTTTTCGGCGATGAACTTGTCGATTAATTCTTTTCGGCTCATCTTCTTTTTTGGAACATCTATTCCTTTTTCCAGTTGGAGCTTCTCTTCCTCGATCTCTCGCAACCTTGCCGCCACTATGGCTTTCAGCTCGTCGAGCGACTTGCGTTTCTCGTCCAACAGGGCCAATTCGGCTGATAGTTCCTCATGGCTGCTGCTCAGGTCGATCTCGGGGATGATGAACATCTTTTCAGGGATGACGGTGCCCTCGGATTCGTTTTCAGTGACCTCTGACGACTCGATGAACTTGAAGAAGTTTTCCTCGGGCAAGGATGATTCTTGCGAGGTCTCCACTGCCGTCGGCTGTGAAAGTTCCTGGAAGGTCTCCTGCGGCTGTTCTTCTGGAATCTCTTCCAACATCGCGTTCCGCTCTGTCCTTCGCTTTGCTAAAAGCGAGAACAGCCGCAGGTTGTTGCGGTTGGCGATGCTGAGGGCGGCATGTTGCAACTGGGATTCATAACGTTCGTCGCCTTCGTTTTGGTAGGCGATGGCAAGCAGACAACTGGCAATGCCGAAGTAAGGGTAGGCCTCCGTCACGGCATGAACCTCTTGCACCGCGGCTCCTCTTAGGGTCTCGGGCTTGTTGATATAGGCTATGAGGGTCTCTTTTTCCATCGTGTTACCAGTTTACCAGTGCTTTGTTGAAGACGTCCTCTACCAATGCTTCGATGATAGTGCCTGTCAGCGACTCCTGAACAGAATTCAGGTCTTGGTCGCTGGGGTAGTCTTCATAGTGTGAGAATTTGGTCTCGAAATTTTTTGTCTCGTCAAACATATTGACGAACCTCACGTTGACCGTAATAGTGAGTCGGTTCAAGGCAGCGGTCTGGCCTGAAGTGATGGCGATCGGCGTTGTCTTGTAGTCCGTAATCTCACCTTCGAAGGCCAAGTCGCCTCCTGCCTCCACCATGTCGAGCGAGGTCTGGTTCATCATGGCGTCGCGTAGTGCTGTGGTGAAGTCGTTACTGAGCGTAGGGTTGATCAACTGCGCATGGTTTGGGAAATACTGGACCGATACCGTCTTGGCTTCTGCCGGGATGGAGGCTCCGGAGAAGGAATAGATGCCACATCCGTGAAGGAACACAGCGGCAACGATGCAAGCGATGGTCAGTCTCAGTGTTTTCTTCATTTGATTCCGAAGGTGTTGATTTTTCTGTATAATGTGCGTTCGCTGATGCCCAGTTCCTTTGCGGCGTCTTTGCGCTTTCCGTTGTATTTGTCCAAGGCCCTTTTGATCATCTCTATCTCATTTTGCTCCAGGGAAAGAGATTCAGAGGTGTGTTCGGGCGTCACTTCTTCGTTGGGGACGATCTCAGTGTAGTCGGGTTCGATGGCTTCGGGCTCGTGATGGGTAACCCGAGTGACCATGGTATCGACATAATGGGTGACGGGCGGCTGCTCGAGATAGCCTGTGTTGATCGTGTTTGAGCGGTTGGTGAGCTCGTTTACGGTGTTGCGCAACTCGGCGATGTCGTGTTTCATCTCGAACAACACCTTATATAATAAGTCACGTTCCGATAGTCCGTCAGCGTTCTCTTCTCGCTGGAACAAGACGGGAAGGGCGTTGGCGATCTTGTTTGGCAAATAGCGTTCCAGCACGGTGTCGGTGATGATGCGCTGTTGCTCGATGATGGAGATCTGTTCCGTCACATTCTTGAGTTGGCGCACGTTGCCGTCCCAGCGATAGTCTTCCAAGACCTTGATAGCCTCGGGGGTCAAGGTGATGACAGGCATGTGACTCCGTTCGGCAAAATCGGAAGCAAACTTGCGGAAAAGCAGATAGATGTCGCTTCTTCGTTCGCGCAAAGCCGGGATGTGGATCGGGATGGTGTTGAGTCGGTAGTAGAGATCCTCGCGGAACTTGCCTTTCTGGATGGCCATGGGCAGATCGACGTTGGTGGCTGCCACCACGCGCACGTTGGTCTTCATCACCTTGGAGCCGCCCACACGGATATACTCGCCGTTTTCCAGCACACGCAGCAGACGGGCTTGGGTGGATAGCGGCAACTCGCCCACTTCATCGAGGAACAAGGTGCCTTCGTTGGCGATCTCGAAATAGCCCTTGCGTTCAGCGATGGCGCCAGTGAAGGAGCCTTTTTCGTGGCCGAACAACTCAGAGTCGATGGTGCCCTCAGGAATGGCGCCACAGTTCACGGCAAAATACTGTCCATGCTTTCTGGCACTGTTCTGATGGATGATCTTCGGAAAAACGTCTTTGCCTGTGCCGCTCTCGCCGGTGATGAGCACGGTGAGGTCGGTATTGGCCACCTGTGCCGCGATCTCAATGGCGTGCAGCAACTGCGGGTCGTTCCCGATGATGCCGAAAGTCCGTTTGATGCTTTGAACGTCCATTTTTTAGTTAGAAGTTAGGAGTGAGGAGTTTTCCATTTTCAACTTTCAGCTTCTATCTCAGCACCCCATTCAGTTCTTTCTCTATCGCTCCCTGAATTCTCGCCATGGCCTTTTCAATGGCTTTGTCGGTCAAAGTGGCGGTAGTTGACATCAGGATGAAGCTCATGGCATACTGTTTCTTGCCTTCTGGGATCTTGTCGCCTTCATACACGTCGAAGAGGCTCATCTCCTGCAAGATCTTGTTTTCAGCAGCCATGGCAACTTTCTTCACGGCTTCGAAGGTGATGTTCTTGTCGAAGATCATGGCCAGGTCGCGGCGCACTGATGGGAACTTCGAAAGCGGCTCGAAGTGGACTTCGGAAGCCTTGCCGTAATTGTGCATCAGTGCAGTCCAGTCCAAAGTGGCATAGAGCACGTCCTTCTTGATGTCGAACAGTTTCAGGGCCTTCTTGTCAAGCTTGCCCATGGTGGCGATTTCCTTGCCGTCAAGGGTGAGGACCAGCGAATACTCGAAATGCTTTAGCGTACCTTCCTTCACTTCCAACTGGTTTTGGTCAACACGGAGCTGTTTCAGGATGCCCATCACATATTGCTTCAGGTCGAAGAAATCAACGGGTTTGGGTTGGCTGTTCCAAAGTTCCTCCTGCCTGTTGCCGGTGAGGAAGAGGTCGAGGTGGCAGAATTCTGAATAAGGTGCCAGGGGACGTTGGTCGTTTTGAGCCTTGGAGTCATAGAAATAGACGTTGCCGAACTCGAAGAACTTCATGTCGCTGACCTTTCGGTTCTGGTTGAAGGCGATGCTTTCGAGGCCGCCCCAGAGCAGGGTCTGGCGCATCACGTTGAGGTCGCTGCTGAGCGGGTTCATGATCTTCACGTTACGGTCGGGGTCAAAGGCATCGAAAGCCTCACTGTAGGCCGACTTAGTGAGGGAGTTGTTCATGATCTCGTAGAAGCCGTTTGAGACGAGCATGTCGCTGATCTTCTGCTGCAGCTGGTCGGTATTGGGCTTCACGGCACGGCTGATGGAGGCGTGGATGCGGCTTGGGATGGCGATGTTGTCGTAGCCATAGATGCGGAGGATCTCTTCCACCACATCGGCGGGACGGGTGACATCGACTTTGCAGGTCGGGATGTCCACCACCACATGCTTGTCGTTCTGTTCCACCACCTTGCATTCAAGGCTTTTCAAGATATTGACTGCCTGATTCTTGTCGATCTCTTGGCCAGCCAGCTTGTTGAGGTAATCGAACTTGAGGTCCACCTGAGCGGGTTTGAAGTCGCCGTTCTTCACGTCCTTGATTTCTGAAGTGATGGTGCCTCCAGCAAGTTCTTTCACGAGCAGGGCAGCACGTTTCAAGGCGTAGAGGGTGATGTTTGGGTCGGCGCCACGTTCGTAGCGGAACGAGGCGTCGGTCTGCAAGCCGTGGAACTTGGCAGTTTTGCGGATGCTGGTTGGGTTGAAGTAAGCACTCTCCAAGAAGATGTTGGTGGTCTGCTCGGTCACGCCTGATTTGATGCCGCCAAACACGCCGGCGATGCACATGGGCTCCTCGGCGTTGCAGATCATCAGGTTGCGTGCGTTGAGCTTGCGTTCCATGCCGTCGAGGGTGACGAAAGGTGTGCCTTCGGGAAGGCATTTCACCACGACTTTCTTGCCGGTGATCTTGTCGGCGTCGAAGATGTGCATGGGCTGGCCCACTTCCATCAGGACGTAGTTGGAGATATCGACGATGTTGTTGATGCTGCGGATGCCGACGGCGGCCAGGCGGTGCTTGAGCCAGTCGGGAGAAGGACCCACCTTCACGCCGCTGATACTCAAGCCAGAGTAGCGCGGACAAGCGGCGGTGTCTTCCACTACCACTTCAATATTGTTGCTGGTGTTCTCCACTTTGAAATCCTCCACCGATGGCAGGACGAGGTGGTATTTTGTGGTGTTCTCGCGTTGGTTGAGTGCGGCCACCAGGTCACGGGCAGAGCCGATGTGCGAGGTGGCGTCGCTGCGGTTGGCAGTGAGGCCTATCTCGATGGTGTAGTCGTTCTCCACGGGGAAGTAGAACGAGGCGGGCTTGCCCACTTCGTAATCCTCGGGCAACACCATGATGCCGTCATGCGACTCGCCCAGCTGGAGCTCGTCCTCCGCGCATATCATGCCTTCCGACACTTCGCCGCGGATCTTGCCTTTCTTGATGGTGATTTGCTCGTCGTGAATCCACAAGTCAGTGCCGATGGTGGCCACCAGCACCTTCTGACCCGCTGCCACGTTGGGAGCGCCGCACACGATGTGAAGGGGTTCCTCGCCGCCACAATCGACGGTGGTGATGTGCAGGTGGTCGGAGTTGGGGTGATCGACACAGGTGAGCACCTTGCCCACCACCACACCCTTGAGTGAGCCTTTCACCGACTCGAATGGGGTGAGGTCTTCCACTTCAAGACCTGTGGAGGTCAGCACCTCGCTGACTTTTTCCGCTGAATAGTCGCAGTTGACGTATTGTTTCAACCAGTTATAGGAGATTTTCATTCTTGTTTATTTTTTATTGAGGCGGCAAAGATACGAAAATCTGACAAAATGTCACGTAAAATTATTATTTCACACATTTTTCATAATAGTTGGAAAAAAGCCGTATCTTTGTGCCCAAATACCATAGTGAAAAATGTCTGAAAACATCTTCTCGAATTTTGAACAAGTCGAAGAGACGAATGCCACTCAACCTGTGGAAAATCAGGTTCAGAGCCCATCGGTGAAGCCAATGGCTGAGCCCCAGATCGTCTCCAAAGACTATGACCATATCAAGCCCTTCTATGCATCCACTTATGGCAAAAGCCGCCTCTTTACCGCAAACTACAACGGACGGAAGGTGATCATCAAAACCTTGAAAGCTGCCTATGCCCAGGATGCCCAGTCGAGAAAGGACTTGAAAAAAGAATATGAGCTGACAAGCGAGTTGGATCACAAGTTCATCCGCAAAGCCCTGGGGTTCGAGACCATCCAAGGCCTTGGCGACTGCATCATCCTCGAATACATCGATGGCAAGTCGCTGGCGGAGCATGTGCGTGTGGGCACCCTCAACGAGAAACAGATCAAGAACATCCTTGTTGATCTCTGTGACGGCTTGAATTACATGCACCAACGCATGATCGTCCATTGTGACCTCAAGCCCGAGAATATCATCGTCTCTGCCAACGACTGCCGTGCCAAGATCATCGATATCGGCTTGCCTGAGACGGAATACAAGACAGACCGAGAACTCCTCATCAAAGAGAATGAATTCATTGCGCCTGAGCTGATCAAAGGGGAGGAATGCGACCCGCGCTCGGATGTCTATTCGTTAGGAAAGATCATAGAGTTTATCTCGGAACGCGACTTGCTGAGCCAGTTCTCCAGCGTGGCGACTCACTGCACCCAGTTCTCGCGTGAGCAGCGTTTCGACAACATCATGGAGGTGCGGTCGCTCCTCACCAAAGGCTTCTCGGTCGTCAAAATCATACTGCTGATTCTGTTGCTGGCCGCTGTCGCTGTCGCCGCGTATATTTATGTCCCGAAGATCATCGAAAAGAACAGGGCGGAGAAGGCAGAGCGTCTGGCGGTGGACTTCAGCCATGAGATGGATAAGATCAACGCTGAAACCAATGCCTTGTGTGAAAAATACAAGCTGGTCTCTTTGGACGAGCCTCTTGCTGTGCCGGCCGAATGGAGAGACGACAGCCTTCGCTTTTGCCAACAGCTGGCTCCCTTCTTCAGCATGGACAGCCTCCACGAGAAAGCCATGCAGGCCTTTGAGACCCAAAAACAAGCCATCGCCCAAAGCAGGCAGCATGATTTTGAAGCGCTGCTGATGACGGAGTTCCGACAGGCGGCCGACAGTGTGGCCGTTCAACTGAAAGCCAACGTCACCGATCCTTCCGATTCCCTCATGTTCGTCCTCGCCAACCAATGGTTCCAAAAAACGCATTAAAAAACGAAAAGTACAGTGCTTAGAAAGAATAAGATATCAATCGTTTTAGTCCTTGCGGTCACGTCTTTGCTCCTCTGTGGTTGCTCTACTAGGAAGAACACCATTACTCGACGTGCCTACCATAACTTGACAAGCCATTACAATGTTTTCTGGAACGGTGAATACAGTTTGATGGAAGGAGACCGCCAACTCAAGAAAAACGCCAAGGACGACTTTTCCAAGGTGTTGCCTGTCTTCAACTATGGCACCAAGACCGAGGCCATGGCGCTCAATTCCCAGATGGACCGAGCCTTGCAAAAGACCTCTATATGCGTGCAGAAGCACTCCATGAAGTTCAACGGAAAGGAAAGGGTGAAATGGATCGACGACGCCTATCTCGTTATGGCCAAGGCCCATTTCTACAAACAAGACTATATCGCAGCTAAACGTACTTTCGACTTTGTAAGCACAGAGTTCAAGAACAACGACATTGCCCTTGTGTCCAACATGTGGCTCGTCAAGACCTACATCAAGACCGAACAGTATGCCAAGGCTGTTGCCATGATAGAACAGCTTCAGACCAAGACCGCCGATCGGAAAAAACTGCCCAAGGAGATTGTGCGCAACTTGGATCTTACCATCGCCGATTATTATATTGCCATCAAAGATTATGCTAGGGCCATCGACTACCTCAAGGCTGGTATGGTGCAAGCTGACAGTCGTGACTTGCGTTCCAGGGTCATGTTCATCCTTGGACAAATCTATATGGAGCTGGGCGACGCCAACCGCGCCACGCAACAATTCAAGAAGGTGGTCAAGCGGAATCCCACCTACGAGATGCTCTTTGAAGCGAAGATGAACATGGCCAAGATGGGTTCTTCTGGCAATGCCAAGGAACTGTATAAGATGTTGGACAAGATGCTTGACGACTCCAAGAACGAGGAGTTCATCGACCGTATTTATTATGCCATGGCGGAACTGGCCATGCGCGAGGGAGATGTTGACAAAGCCATTGGTTTCTATCGCGAGTCCGTGGCCGCTTCAACCAACAACCGCATCCAACGCGCCATGTCCTCACTGAAGGTGGCTTCCATACTTTTTGACCGTAACGAATATGAGCTGTCGCAGGCATACTATGACACCGCTGTCAATGCCATGGACAAAAACACGACAGTTGGTTACGACAGCATCTTGAACATTTCCCAGACCCTCAACGATCTGGTGATGAACCTCAATGTTGTTCGTGACCAAGACAGTTTGCTGATGGTGGCCAACATGGATTCTGTTGCGCGTAATGCCTTCATTGACAAGATCATTGCAAAAGTCATCGAACAAGAGCGTATCGAGGCGGAACAACGTCGTTATGAGGAACAAATGGCACTTATGGGCAGTACTGTCGGAAAGACTTCGGCAGCCAGCACCATGGAGATGGGGAACACGGGCAGTGGATGGTATTTCTATAACGAGACCACTCTCAGAAACGGTTTCAACGAGTTCTCGAAGAAATGGGGAATGAGAAAGTTGGAAGACAACTGGCGCATCACTGACAAGCGCAATATCCATAGTGGCATCTCCGACGGAGGGTTTGGCAGTAGTGGGGATGACGATGAAGAAAGTGCCAGGAGAGACTCCCTCCTTGAAAACCTTACCAATCATGACCGAGGCTACTATATGGTGGATCTTCCCTTGACGGAGGAACAGCAGCAGGAGGCACACAGACAGATTGCGGACGCCTTGTATAATGTTGGTTTCATCTATCTCGATCGTTTATCCGACTATCCGCGTTCCATTGAGTCGTATGAGAAGCTGGACACCCGCTATCCAGGCAATGACAAAGAGCTTCCCTCTTGGTATGCACTCTATAAGATGTATAATGACTTGCATGACAACGACAATGCGTTGAAATACAAGAACCGCATTTTCAACAAATATCCCGAGTCGAGCTACGCCAGCGTGATCCTCGACCCCGACTTCTACAAGAAATTGCAGGAAGAATCGCAACAGGCTTCCGACCTTTATTCGAAGACTTTTGAGGCCTATCAACAGGGACAATATTACCGTGTGAGAATGAACGCCGAACGTGCCCTTGAGCTCTATCCCGCCGATACCGCCCTGGCTCCTCGGTTTGCCTTGCTTGACGCCATCTCAAGGGGAAGGTTGGAGACCGTCGATACCATGGCATACGCCCTGTTGAATGTCGTCAGGACCTACCCGAACAGCGGTATCCGGAACTATGCCATGACCCTGCTCCAGCAGGTCAACGAAGAATACCATATTGGCATCGACCTTGGAGGAATGAAGACTGCCGAAGGTGAGACCATCGAAAAGAAGCCGGAGTCGCCTTACCATTATGAACCGAGCGCAGAACACCTGGTCATGATCGTTTTCGACTCGAAACAGGTCAGAGTGGAGCCTTTGAAGGTTCGTATTAGCGACTTCAACAAGAAAGAGCACCGCCTCAAAAACTTCGACGTGAGGAATTTGGTCCTTGACGACCAGCACATGTTGTTGACCCTTGGAGTCTTTGAAACTGAAACGGAAGCAGCAGACTATGTCACGTCCATGTTCCTTTCCGACTACATTTTCGGTGGCATCGACAAGAACTACTATTCCGTGATGCCCATTTCCACTGTCAACTATGCCGCCTTCTTCAAAGTGAAAGACTTGGGTGAATACATAGCCTTCCTTCAAGAAAATGGCTGTACGTCCATCGTCACGACCATCGATCCTTCAGCGAGTGCTTCGAAAAAGGACAGTGAAACCAGTGCTGAACCTAGTAAGGATGCAAATAAGGGTGATGCAAAAGGCGAAGTAATAGGCGAAAAGAAAGGTGCTGGCAAAGGAATGAATCCAGAGAGTAAAAACGGAATTAAGAAACAATAAAAAATAATACTATGGAAACCCCTGCAAGAAATCTTATCGGAAAAGGTACTGTCATCAAAGGTGATGTTGAATCCAGTGGCGACATTCGCGTCGATGGCCGTTTGATCGGCTCCTTGAAATCGAATGGAAAGATTGTCGTTGGACAGACAGGCGTAGTCGAGGGAGATCTGACTTGCAAGCAAGCGGATATCTCTGGTGTGGTCAAAGGCATCCTCAAATGCGAGGAACTCACCGCTCTGAAATCGACCTCCAAGGTCGAGATCGACTTGATCACCAAGCAGCTGCTCATCGAAGTCGGTGCCGTTTTCACTGGCAAGTGCCAAATGTCTCAACCAACCATTCAGCAACCAAGTAAATAAGTGTTTTTATTATGATGAAAGCCTATGTTTTCCCTGGTCAGGGAGCACAGTTTGTGGGGATGGGCAAAGACCTTTTCGACCATTCGTCGAAGGCAAAGGACATGTTCCACAAAGCCAATAGAATTTTAGAGTTTAAGATCACCGACATGATGTTCGATGGCACGGAGGAAGACCTTCGCCAGACGAAGGTCACCCAGCCGGCCATTTTTTTGCATTCGGTGATCCTCGCCTCCATTTTGGAGGATTTTCAGCCCAATATGGTTGCCGGACACTCCCTTGGCGAGTTCTCTGCCTTGGTGGCCAACAAGGTGCTGACTTTTGAGGACGGGTTGCGTCTCGTGGCGAAACGAGCCAATGCCATGCAGAAAGCATGTGAGCTGCAGCCCGGCACCATGGCTGCTGTCATCGGCATGGAGGACAGTCTCGTTGAGTCGGCCTGCGCCTCTGTACACGATGCGGTGGTGGTTCCTGCCAACTACAACTCTCCTGGACAGATCGTCATCTCCGGATCCGTTGAGGGCGTTGCCATGGCGACCGAGAAGCTTCAGGAAGCCGGCGCCAAACGGGTGATTCCGTTGAAGGTGGGCGGCGCGTTCCACAGCCCCTTGATGGAGCCTGCCCGCGTGGAACTCGCCGAAGCCATCAACGCCACGAAGTTCAACTATGGCATCTGTCCCATCTACCAAAACGTCACTGGTCAGTCAGTCACCGACCCCGAAATCATCAAGAAAAACTTGATCGCCCAACTTACTTCGCCTGTTTGCTGGACCCAGACCATGCTCAATATGATCGCCAACGGTGTCAACTGCGTGGTGGAAGTGGGCCCGGGTACCGTGCTCCAAGGACTCTTCAAGAAGGTGGATCGCAACCTTCAGATGTCGAGTGCTTCCATTGAAGAACGCCCTGAATAAGTTTTTCGGGTCATGAATGACAGGAATAATAACGGCAGATCCATCCTTTGGATGGTGGTGCTCGGCTTGTTCGTTGGTTTCTTCATCAGTGTCGTCAGCCAGAACATCCAGCTGAAAAGGCAGATAAAGCCGATTGCATCAAGCAAGTTTGATGAGGTGATGTATTACATCCGATCCTTGTATGTCGATTCGGTTGATGTGCGAAAGGCGGAAGAGAATGCCATTGTGGCCATGATGGATGAGCTGGATCCACACAGCCAGTATATCTCCGTGGAGGAGTTCGATGCTGCCAACGATCCCTTGCTGGGCAGCTTCGAGGGCATCGGCGTGCAGTTTCGTATTGTCGATGATACTGTGGCCATTGTCAACACCATCAAGGGAGGACCTTCGGAGAAGGTGGGCATCATGGCGGGCGACCGCATTGTCTGTGTCAACGACTCGCTTATCGCTGGCATCAAGATACAAAACGACTCAGTCATGCGCCTGCTGAAAGGTCCCAAAGGCACCAAGGTCAGGGTGAAGAACTTCCGAAGAGGTGTTGAGGGTCTGCTCGATTTCACCATCACACGCGATGTCATCCCTACCTATAGTGTCGATGTCGCTTACATGCTTGATCCAACGACAGGTTACATCAAACTCAGCAAGTTCTCCGCTACGACCTATAAGGAGTTTATGGAGGCTGCGAAAAGGCTCAAGTCCGAGGGGATGGAACAGCTTGTTTTCGACCTTCGGGGCAATTCGGGTGGCTATCTCAGTGCTGCCGTGGATATTGCCGATGAGTTCCTTCCCAAGGGCAGTCTCGTGGTGTTCACCGAGGGTATCAGCAAGCCCCGCACGACTTTTGTGGCTCGACGCAAAGGACTTCTTGAGAACATGCCAGTGGCGGTGCTTATCGACGGAGAATCGGCCAGTGCCAGCGAGATCGTGGCCGGTGCCCTTCAGGACAACGACAGGGGTACCATCGTCGGACGACGTTCCTTCGGTAAGGGTCTGGTGCAGGAACAGATCATGCTCAACGACCGGTCAGCCATCCGTCTCACTGTGGCTCGCTATTACACGCCCACCGGACGATGCATCCAGAAGCCTTTTGATGGAGACAAGGAAGAGTATCTTCTCGAGTATTATGACCGTTACCAAAACGGCGAGTTGTTTTCTGTCGACAGCATCCACTTTGCCGACTCGCTGAAATATACCACTCCCAAAGGGAAGACTGTCTATGGCGGTGGCGGTATCATGCCCGATGTGTATGTGCCTCTCGTTGACGATAGCACCGAATACTATTTCAATAGGATGGTCAACCTTGGAATTCTCTACCAGTATGCATTCAATTATTGTGACAGGCATCGTAATGAGTTGGCTCGTTACAAGACGGTTGCCGATTTCGACCGCTCGTTCCGTGTCACCGACGCCATGTTTGCCGAGTTGGTCAAACAAGCTGAAGAAAAAGGCATCAAAGGCAACGAGAAGGAAAAACAAGTAGCTCGGAAAGAGGCTTTTACCCTGTTGAAGGCATATATTGCCCGTGATTTGTTTGACGAAGAAGGCTTCTATCCACTTTATCAGCCCATGGATGACATCCTTCAGAAGGCTTTGGAAGTGCTGCGGGAGTCGTCTCGTCCCTAGGCTCGGGGCTGCATGTCCAAAAAAAATCAAAAAATAATTCGTATTCAATAGAAAATTTGTATTTTTGCAGCCCGATTTTTAGGCAAATGGAAAAGGAAAATGAATTCTTGATCCCTGTCAGCGGTCTCGCCCTGGGTGTCCACGACTTCAAGTTCGACATCGAGGATGACTTCTTTGCCGACTTGGACTATTCCGAGGTGAAGCATGGGGCGGTGACGGTGGATCTTGAAGTGGAAAGGGAGGAGTTGATGATGACGCTGAACTTCCACATCGAAGGCAAGGTTGAGGTTCCATGCGACCGCTGCGCCGACGAGTTCTTCATCCCGATCCAGAGCGAGCAGGTGTTTTACATCAAGCTCGGTGCCGAGGAAGTCGAGGAATCAGACGACGTGGTTGTGGTGCCTGCTGAGGAGCACGCCTACGACATCCGTTCTTTGGTTTATGAATACATCATCCTGTCAATACCGATCCATCGGGTTCATCCCGAAGGTGAATGCAATCCGCAAGTGCTGGCACTTCTTTCGCATGGAGAGGAGCTCTCGGAAGAGAAGGAAGTCGAAACGGATCCACGGTGGGCGGCTTTGAAGGATGTCAAGATTGAAGATAATTAAACAAACGGTATTAACATTTTAAAATAAAAGTAAAATGGCACATCCTAAACGCAGACAGTCTCACACCAGAGGCGCAAAGAGAAGAACTCATTACAAGGCTGAAGTACCTACCATCGCGGTTTGCCCCGTGACCGGCACCATGCACGTCTATCACAGAGCATATTATGTTGACGGCGACCTTTATTACAAAGGAAAGCTCGTCATGGCCGCCAAGCAATAACGGATTTTTTTCATAATCTTTATATTGTTTTTCCCCACCAGATTCGTCTGGTGGGGTTTTTTTGTGCCCTCACCCCCGGCCCCTCTCCCCAGGGAGAGGGGAGGACAACTAACGCCTGCTGGCAGCTATCGCTTTCTCAGCGGAATCAAACTCCAATGTCAGCTCACTATAATGATGCGCATCGGAGGAAATGATCATCGGGACTCCCATCTTGTGGGCTTCTGTCATCAACCACGGCGAAGGATAAAACCCGTTATAGCGCTTCTTGTAAATCCCTCGGGTGTTGATCTCCATGATCAATCCCTTCTGATGGATGAGGTCGAGTGTTTCCATGGCCAACTCGCGGTACCACGGCTCATCCTCATGGAAATACCGGTCGCGGTTGTGCATCTTGATCTTGTCGAAATGCGCGATGATGTCGAATTCCTCACGCTCAATCATCTCGTTGGTCTGCTCAAAGAAACGTTTTACGCCTTTTCGGATGTCGCCGCCAAAGAGCTTTTGCAGGCCTTCGTCGTAGATCTCCCATTTCGGTCCGTCGATAAACCAAAGCTCCTCGGGGTTGGCCGACTTACCTACCAGATGCACGCCGCCGATGAGGTAATCCAGACGGTATTTCTCTTTGGTTTTGGCAAAAGGCTCCGTAACGCCGGTAATGTAATCTGTTTCCAAGCCGCATAGGATCTCTATCTTGTCCTTGAATTCCTCTTTCAACGCGGCGATTTCCGCCACATAATCGGGCATTTTTTCTGCTTTCACGGCAAAGGTGGTCTCGAATGGCAAGGGGCCGTGCTCGGAAAAGCCTAGTTTAGTCAATCCTTGACGGACAGCTTCTTCCACCATCTCTCTTGGGGTGGATTTGCCGTCACTGTAGATGCTGTGGGTATGGATGTTGAAAGGTTGCATTACGTAAAAATAATTATGTAAAGATAATAAATTTTTTCGGTATAAAAACATGTTTCATCAAAAAATTCCCTTGTGGTGGATTTGCCGTCGGAATGATTTTTCTTTTGATAGTATAATTATGTGTAAATTATTTCTAATTTTGCATATAATTGGAGTTCGGTAAAAAATATACTGAGAAAAAGTCTAAAACCATGTTGTATGATAGATTTTTTTCTATCTTTGCGGAGTGAAACGAGATGAAATACTCGGAAATCGAAAGAATACTTAGAAAAGCGGGATGTTACTTAATCCGAGAGGGAGACCATCCACTTTGGTTTAGTCCAAAGACGGGGAAAGTTTTCCCGCTTAGTCATCACAAGTCAGAGGAAGCAAAAATTGGGACTTTGAAGTCTATCAGTAAAATGTCAGGAGTGAAACTATAAAGTTAGAAAAAATGAAAACAACAGCATTTATTGAGATTGGAAAAGATATGACCTACGACATCCATAGTACGGATGATCGTTTGGATTTTATGGTTCTTGGTCAGGGGAAAACCATCACCGAAGCCAAAAAGGATTTTTATAGGTGTCTTGAGGAAATCAAAGAATTATACATTGAAGAAGGAAAACCGTTTGACTTTGACGATTTGACTTTTCAATTCAAATACGACATTGCTTCCTTCTTGAAATACTCTCCGTTCACGCTTACTTGGCTTTCTTATGTCACTGGCATTAATAAAAAACAATTAAGCCATTATTCCACAGGAGTAAGACATCCAAGCAAACCAACATTGGAAAAAATCCAAGATGCCGTCATCACCTTTGCCAAGGATTACGAACAGGTATCGTTTGTGGAATTGGGATAGCGTGTTGATTATTTCCCCCAACGCCAGCCGAAAGAATAGGACACCAAGTAACCCACTTCTCCGTACATGCTGGTAAAACCAATCAATGATATGCGAAACCACCTGCCCACATCCAATCCAATGCCAAGTTGCGCCAAGGCGGAGGCTTTATTAACGTTATAGGTTCCCCACATGTCAACTTGTAGGCTTGGGGCAATTCCGCTGCGCAAGAACCAGGAGGAGTATTTTTTAGAAGTTAAGGCATAGTCAACGTAACCTAAAAGATAAAGGTACAGTGAACCAAAATATTCGGTGGGGATATCTCCATTCCAAAACGTTTCTGCCGGATTACCCAAAAGGCCATAGGAAACTCCCCATCTCCATCTTGACTCAGCAATCCTTTGACAATACCCTCTCTCCAAATTCATCAAAATTTCTTGTTTATTGGAAGTGCCCATTCCAAAACTCATAACATTGATCTCTCGCTTATATTTGAAAGCGGGTTGCGCCGAGATTTCAATGGCGGCGAAAAGTAGGAAGGCTATGGCGAGAAACTTTTTCATGTTTTTATGATAATCAAGGAATTCTCGTCAGCGACTTCCCATCGTACTTGGCAGAAATCAAGCCGTATTCCGTATTGTAATGCCATTCATAGAGGAGTTCACCCGTCTGGGAACTGTATAAGATACCGGAATGGACTTGATTGTAGGTTGTTCCGCCAATGGTGATGGTCTCGGCCGGATTATTGGAGAGGACGCAGTCAATCAACAGATTCCTATCCCAAAATACAAAGAGTTCTTTGCCGGGAATGATCGTAAAGCTAAGTTTTTCGCTGGTTTGTTCACATTCTAAGTTCACCGAACGGGCATAGCAATAGTTCCGGGGGATATAGTGCATTTTTTCGTCTCCGTAGGGGCTATAGTACTCACCGTCAAAGAGATGGGTATCATCGAGGATGACAGTATAGGTTAGCGTGTCGCCATTTTGGTTTAAGAAATCGACGGTTTGCTCCATCTGATAAGGGATGAGAGCGGCTTCCGAGGCGGGAAGAAGTTTATAAATGTCTGGTTCTTCAACGCAAGCGCTCATTACTAGGAGCGTCATGCAAATAATCATGATCTTTTTCATTGTTCCTTGTCTTTAAGTCCATACCTAACTCCAATGCTGAAGCATCCTTCCATGCCGATGCCGTATTGGGCAAATCCTGCCCAGCGCTTGTTGCCAACCTCAATGCCGATGGGTGTAAATTGATAGGCAAAGCAACAGTGGCTGTCGGGAAGAATGATCTCGTATTCGTAATACGGGTTTTGAGAGATGGTTCCCTCAAGTAGGTCGGTATCTAGCCGGTAATCCCAGAAACTGACTCCTATGGCCAGTTTGCTGTATAGGACAACATGCTTGGTGTTGAACCAGTTGGTTTTGAGATGCCCCATCAAGCTGTGGCTCGATTCGCCCAAACGGCAGATGGGGAAGCCGTTGTCGTAGTAAGTAAGCTGTCGTGGGTCGAAGCAATACGTGGCTCCCACGCCGACGACCTTGGTGAGGCGGCGTGTGTAGGTGGCGTAGAATGCACCAAGTCGGTCCATGTCGTAGCCGAAATGTAACCACCCCCATGGTCTAAAGCTGCTGGCTGGAAAAAAGCCATAGCCGATACTGAACTCGTTTTTGTTGCTTCGCACGGTGTCGCGTTGCGCGAAGACAGGCAACGTCAAGGCCATGACCAAACCGAGAAGAATCAATTTGTTTTTCATAATTTATTGTTTTTTTAAAGTATTACTCTTGTCGCGTTCATGAACTACAATCCTATAGTTGTTAAACCAGCCATCGGCCTCGTCGGTGCCGTTGCTGATGACCAAATGGTAACGGCCTAGCGGCTGGTCTCCCATGTAAAAGCGTGTTGCGGCCTCGGGATGGGTATCCATAGTATCGGAGAATAGGATTTCGTCTTGTTGGTCGCTGATGCTTACCACGCATTCACCCATGTAATCATGGAAATACACATAGACGGTCTTTCCCCAATAGCCTGCCTCGATGTTGGGATTTTTCATGTCGCCGTTGCTCAGCGAGCCTTTGATGTCGATTTTGTTCTTGTCGTCGATGAACGAAGGGTCAAAAGGTTCTTTGGTACAGGAAAGAACCATGGACATCAAGGTGGCAACGACGATGAGGTGAATGGTTAAAGATTTGTATTTCATAATATTATGCATTTTCTTTCATTTTATTATTGAGACTAGCACGAATCTTGTCAATGTTATAGACGCTACACCCGAGCACATCGGCATACTCCTGCCGCGAGAGCTTGAAGTGGGAGAGGAGGCAATAGCGGAACTCGGAATCGTTCAAGTCGGGGTAGTTTTGCTTGATGGAGTCGATAAAGCCGGGATGGACGCCCTCGAAGGCTTGTTCGAAACTTGCCCAATGGTCTTCGCCTTCAAACAAGGCTTTCTCCAAATCCTTGAAGCTCATCGTGTTGTTGCGGTCATGCGAATAGACCTCAAAACAACGGATGATATGGCATTTTTGCAAGTACTCGTCTTTCAGCTTGTCGTCGGTTTGCTGTTGGAGGGCATCAAGTTGGGTTTTGAGGGCGCTCTGTTCCTGCAGTTGTTGGGCATTGCGCTTTTTCAGTTCCAACAGATTCGCATTGATGTCGGCTTCAATCTTTTTCTTTTTTAAAGCATTGAGAATCAATATAGTCATGATGACTAAAGCGGCGATTAAAACGACAGTGAGCAAAATGATCAGTCTTTGCCTTGAGAGCATCTGGCGGTTGTGTTGGTTGGCCTGTGCCTCGAAGTCGTATTTCTTCTGGATTTCCAAGACGGAACTTTGGGTTTGGTCGGAGAGGATGTCGAGTGCAACCTGTTCGTGCTGCTTCTCCAGCTCGAAGGCGGTGGCATAGTCGCCATGGTTCAGCGCATCCTTGATGAGGAAGCCACACACGGCGGCCATGGTCTCGGGCTTGCATTCCACCGTTTCTATTGCATTGAGCATTTGTGATTTATAGTATTCCAACGAGTCGCGCTCGTCCAAGGCTAAATATACTTTAGCCAAGTTGAGTAGGGCGATGGGACGGCGTTTCTCATCCATCAAAGGAAGAGTTTTCCGAAGGCAATCCAACGCGGCATCGTTCTTGTCAAGTAGCTGGTAGGCAACGGAATAGTTGTTCCAGACAGAGGCTTCGGTGATGTTGTCTTCGGAGGCTTGGGCAAGTTTCAAGGCTTTTTCGAGATAGACAAAGGCGCTGTCATATTTATCGATGACGATGTTCATCATGGCCACGGCGTTGAGGCATTTGGCCTTGCGGGAGAGGCTGTCGCCCCAAAGCTCCGCAGCGGCTTGGTAGTTGGCGATAGCGTCTTCCTCGTGGCCGCTGGCGTTGAGCAAGTCACCTATGTAATATTGTGCGTAGGCGGCGCTGACTGAATCGCCCGCCATCCTTCCATAACGGTCAGCTTCTTGGTAGCAGTTCATGGCGGCCTCGTATTCCTTCTTGGCTTGGCGCACACGGCCGCTGTAGAGGGCGGCGGGGGCGGCATTCTCATAGTCTTTGGTCTTCACGAAATAATCGTACGCCTCAAAGATTTCGTCATTTTGGCTGATATCCTCGTCAGCCCGGTATTTGTCGCGCACCTCATTCACCACCGCCGCCATCCGTTCCGTCTTGGCCTTCGAGCGGAAGGTACACGACGTAAGCAGGAGTGTCGTTCCCAAGAGCAAACAAAAAATACGTTGTATCATGCTCAAAATCTTTTCAGCAAATATACAACGTATTTCAATGCTTTATTATGTCTGTTTGGGCGATTACAAACTATTACAAATTTAAATCATTGATTATCAATAATCTAATTCTTTTCATTACAACATTTTCAGTTCTCAGTTTCCACAATCCTATACACCTTGTCCCCTCGTCTCACCACTTCTTTCACCGGAATGGAACAAACATCTCCCTTCACGGCTCTTGGCACGGGACCGTCATCCAGACGGAGCTCGCGGACACCGTCCTCATAGACGCCGGTGGTGGGGCCGATGATCATGATGGGATCGTCCACATTGAGGTCGTGGGTCTCGATACGGATCTCGGCGACGCTGAGCTTGCTGAAGTAGTTGGTGACTGTGCCGATGAAGAGCTTGGTTTGGGTAGCCTGCGAGCCGTACTGTTTGGACCACTCGAAGGTGCGGCGGCCCAAATAATAGCCGTCCCAGAAACCGCGATTATAGACGGTTTTCAGCCGTTCCATCCAAGCATCTATCTTGTCTTGGGTGAAGGTGCCTTCCTGGATGGATTTCACGGCCTCGTGATAGACCTCAACGGTCATCTTGGTGTATTCAGGTGAACGGCCTCGGCCTTCAATCTTCAGCACTTCCACACCGGCATCCAACACCCTGTCCAGGAAGGGTAGGGTGCAGAGGTCCTTGGGCGACATGATGTACTCATTGTCAAGCGCCAACTCGTAACCGTCGTCACGTTCCTTCACGTAGTAGCTACGACGGCAAAGCTGCAGGCAAGCACCACGGTTGGAAGAGGCGTTGAAGATGTCCTGGCTCAGGTTGCATTTGCCCGAAATGGCCATGCACAAGGCGCCATGGCAGAACACCTCGATGCGTACCAACTCCCCATGCGGGCCACGGATTTGCTGCCGCTCGATCTCCTCGGTGATGTGTTGCACCTGGTCGATGTTGAGCTCACGCGCCGTCACCATCACATCGGCAAACTGGGAATAGTATTTCACCGCCTCGATATTGGTGATATTGCATTGGGTGGACATGTGGACCTCCACGCCGATTTGTCGGGCGTATTGGATTACGCTCTGGTCGGAGGCGATGATGGCGGAGATGCCGTTGGCTTTGATGGCATCCAATAGTTGGTGCATCTCATCCATCTCCTCGTCGTAGATCACCGTGTTGACGGTGACATAGCTCTTCACGCCGTTGGCGGCGCAAGTCTCGGCCAACTGCTTTAAGTCGTCCAAAGTGAAGTTCTTGGCCGAACGCGATCTCATATTAAGTTTGCCGATGCCGAAATAAACACTTCCGGCACCGGCTTGTATGGCGGCTGAAAGGGCTTCGTACGAGCCCACTGGAGCCATGATTTCGATGTTCCGTTTCATGGCTGCAAAAATACGACTAATTCTGAAAAGCGACTTACTGCTTCAAGAACTTTTGTGTGGTCACGCTGCCGTCTTTCAAAGTGGCTTTTACCAAGTAGCAACCATTGGCCAAACTGCTTACGTTGATGTCCTCAAATCCAGTCTCGATGGTGGCGACATGCTTGCCGTCCATGCCGAAGAGCTCTACTTGCTTGAGGTTCTCCACCTTGACCGACAGCCTTTCGGAAGTGGGGTTGGGGCTTAACCTCATAATTGAATTCTGGGTTTCCGGCACCTGCACACCAAATGAATAGTACAAAGTAGAGGTCGCAGAGCCTTCCAACTCGTCATCATCGTAGCTGCTTTCTACGACTGACACCAATTTGTTATTGATTGTGATGACCGAGTTTGCAAACATTTCCTCGTAGAAAGCAATGGTGCTGCTGGGAACGGAGAGGTCGTAAGTGAACTCGATAATCTCGTCCAGTGTCCAACCATCCATGGTACGATAGTAATAATCGGTTTCCTTGATGCAGTTGTTGTGACTGTCGTATTCATAGATGTATTTGTTGTCATTGATCCAATCGCCCGTGCTGAACCTGCTGTATTCGATGAGGCTGGTGCAGTTGCCGCTGCCATTGTAGCTGTATTCTTCCTTGATGTGAGGCCACCAGAGGCTCTCTGTGGCGTTCCATGCGTTTGTTATAACTTGGGTGAGTTTGCCACCGGCATAGGTATATTCACTTTTGTTGTCGTTCTTCCAAGTGTTGTTCTGGTAATCTTGCTCTAAGGCCAATACCAGTTGTCCACTGCTGTTATATTCGTATGTGACCTTGGTTTCAGGATACCATGAATCGCCGTTTTCTTCGTATTGGATTTCTTCGATAACCAGTCCTTGAGCGTTGTACGAGTATTCAATCTTATCTGTGGAATAAGGGTATTGGATGGTAGTGTAGAGGAGATGGTTCGCATAGTCATAAAAATAAAGCTGGGTAAGCATCAGCATTCCATAATAGTATGTTTTCGTGCTGGTTCTTCGATAGTTATGATCATAATCGAATGCCAAGGTGAAGTAGTCGTCTGTGACGATGCTGTCAAGTTTTTGTGTGTAATTGTTGGTTTGACGATTGATTTGTTCCACTCTTTTTACTCTTTCTTTCAAAGAGAGTTGGCTGGTTTTTTCTTGTGCCGACACTGCAATCATGCAGCATAAAGCAGCTACTATTAGTAAAGTTTTTTTCATGTTGTTTAGTTTTTTGGGATAATTATTGAGTGAGAATTGTGATCAAATGCCGAGGCGACGGTTCAATACGGCTGTTTGTTCTTCGTAGCCTTTCTTGCCGAGCAATGCGAACATGTTTTTCTTATAGGCTTCCACGCCGGGTTGGTCGAATGGATTCACTTCCAACAGGTAGCCGCTCAAGGCGCAGGCCATCTCGAAGAAGTAGATAAGTTGTCCCAACACGTATGCCGATACTTCGGGGATGACGATGCGGATCACGGGCACGCCACCGTCTTCGTGTGCCAGCATGGTGCCCAGTTCTGCCTTGTGGTTGACCTCGGAGATGCGTTTTCCGGCGATGTAGTTGAGTTGGTCGAGGTCGTCGGCTTCCATGGGGATGCGCAACTCGTGGTTGGAGTTCTCCACAGAGATCACCGTTTCGAACAGGTTGCGGATGCCGTCTTGGATGTACTGTCCCATGGAGTGGAGGTCGGTGCTGAAGGTGACTGAGGCGGGGAAGATGCCCTTGTGTTCCTTGCCATGGCTTTCACCGTAAAGTTGCTTCCACCATTCGGAGAAATACACCAGCCGAGGCTCATAGTTCACCATGATCTCGTTGGTCTTGCCCATGCCATACAGGAAGTGGCGTACCACGGCATATTCCGAAACGGGGTTGCCTTCCAAGGTGGGGTTGCTCTTACACATTTTTTCAATTTCTACGGCGCCGGCGATGAGCTGGCGGATGTTGATGCCCGCCATGGCGATGGGCAGCAAGCCCACGGGGGTGAGCACCGAGAAGCGTCCACCTACGTCGTCGGGAACGATATAGGTCTTGTAACCTTTCACGTTGGCGAGTTGTTTCAATGCTCCTTTGGCTTTGTCGGTGATGGCCACGATGCGTGAGGCGGCCTCCTTCTCGCCGTACTTGTCAATAAGGTGCTGTTTCAACAGCCGGAAGGCGATGGCGGGTTCTGTCGTCGTGCCCGATTTGGAGATGACTGCCAACGAATAGTCTATTTTGTCGAGGATGGCCAGCAATTCCTTCAGATAGTCTTCGCTCATGTTGTGTCCGGCATAGACAACAAGCGGCTTCTCGCCTGTCAATGGGGCAAAGTGGTTCTGCAAGGCTTCGATGACGGCGCGGGCACCCAGATAGGAGCCGCCGATGCCAATGACTACAAACAAGTCGGACTTCTTACGCAATTCCAAGGCGGTCTTTTCAATGTCGGTGATCAGACTCTCGTCGATTTCCGAAGGCAGTCCGACCCATCCGAGGAAGTCGTTTCCAGCGCCTTTCTTGGCATAAACCGTTTCGTATGTCTCAGTGATCTTTGTTTGATAGGCCTTCACGGCATCCTTGCCGACGAAGGAATAGGTGTGTTCAAGTTCTAGTTTCATGTTTGAAAGTTTTGTTGTTTGCAAAGATACTAAAATGCCAATAAACAACAAAAATTATTTAACTAAAACAAGAAAATCCCAGCGAGAGCCGGGATTTTCCAGAACCAAAAACCAAAATTTATGAAACCTTTTTTTAGCAACCAAGTGGATAGCTGCTAAGGTTATTATGATAAGAACCGATGCAAAGATACGGCTTTTTTTGAAAAATCAAGAAAAAACGTACTTTTTTATATCTTTGTGTCACTTTTTGGTGTTTTGGCTTTTCAAAAACGAATAAACAATGAAAAGAAAGAATGCTCTGATTATCCTCAGTATTGTCATGGGTGTGGTTTGGGTGATGCTGCTTATTACCCATGTACATCTTATCAACCGTGTCATTGTCATGGAAAAACAGTTTTTCCAGGCAAAGGTGGATGTCGCGGCGTTGAAAGCTTTTGACAAGATCCAACCTGCTTATGATACAGAAGCCAGCCACTGTCTCAATGCTCAGTTCTTCGACACGCTGTTGTTCGACTCTGCTTTCTCCCAGGCACTTCGGGAACAGTCGATCTTCGAAGATTTTGTTTGGGGAGTCTATTGTACGAACGAGGAAAAGTTCGTGTATGCTACTGCTAATGCCGACACGGTCATGTTGCAGTCTTCCAGATTCTCTTACTCTTTGTCGGCCTACAACAATTCTGACAACTTGCACCATTTTGTCTTTTATCTTGATTTTCCTTTGGTGAAACGACATTCCAGCTGGGATATGTTCATCGGTTTCGTACTGCTTTCCATATTGTTGGCTGTGTTTTTGTTTTGCTTTATCACCATTATAATTTTGATTATCAAGGAGTCTAAGGTTAGGAGATTTCGTTCCAATATCATGAACCATGTCATCCATGAGTTCAAAACACCTATCACGACCATCAGCCTGGCGACACAGCTTTTGCGTGATGATATGGTTCATAAGGATCCCGAATCCACTCAAAACTATCTGAGTATGATCGATGCCGAGGCGCAGTCGCTTCAGTCGCTGGTGGAGGAAGTGTTGACTGTGTTCAGGTCGGAACAGATCCCTTCAAGGGAGTTGCGGGAGATTTCCCTTCATGAGCTGTTGCAGGCTGTCGTCAATGTCCATCAACTTGCTCTGCAGGATTGTGGTGCGGTGACGTATTTGGATCTTCAAGCGAAAAAAGACGTCATTTTGGGTGACAGGATTCACCTTCTGAATGCGTTCTCAAACTTGATTGACAATGCCATCAAATACCGAAACGGAGATTTGGAGATTAACATCAGTACGCAAAACATTGGCAACATGATCGAGATTCGTTTCAAGGACAATGGGATCGGGATCAGTAAAGAAAACCAGAACATGATCTTTGAGCCATTCTCCCGAGTCAATGTGGACAATGCAAATTATGTGAAAGGATATGGATTGGGATTGAGTTACGTGCGCAATGTGGTGAAATTTCATGGTGGAAAAATAAAAGTTGAAAGTGATTTTGGCGACGGAGCAACTTTTATTGTATCTTTGCCAATCAACAATTAACATGTTTTTCAATGGCACAGAGAATTAACATTTTATTGGCTGAAGATGATAAGAACTTGGGTGTCATCCTAAAGAAGTACTTGGAAGCAAAGGACATGACGGTCACTTTGTGTGCCAATGGTGAAGAGGCTTTGGAAACTTTCAAAAAGAGTGACGGCTTTAATTTTTGTATCTTTGATTTGATGATGCCGTTGATGGACGGATTCACCCTTGCCAAGGAAGTCAGGAAAATCAACAAGCGGATCCCGATCATTTTTTTAACGGCAAAAACGGCTCAAAAGGACGTCCTGGAAGGATTCTCCGTTGGGGGCGACGACTATATAACCAAGCCTTTCAGCATGGACGAGCTGGTGATGCGCATCTATGCTGTTTTCAATAGAGCCTCTGTTGACGCACCGGCTCCCACCATCTTCAAATTGGGTTCTTATACTTTTGATGCGGCTCGCCATTTGCTGATCAAGGGCGAGGAAAGCCGCAAGCTCACCTCGAAAGAAGCAGATCTGCTGTTTCTTCTCTGTGAGAATATGAACGAGACTTTGGAGCGCACAACGGCCCTTTGCAAGGTGTGGTACGAAGACTCCTATTTCAACGCACGTTCGATGGATGTGTATATCACCAAGTTGCGCAAGTTCTTCAAGGACGAACCCAAGGTGGAACTCGTGAATGTCCACGGTGTCGGATTCAAGCTGATCGTAAAAGACTGATCATTCCAAACTCAGGACGGAGGCCGCCGGCAGCATGACGGTGGTGTCGTTCAAGAACTCCCACATCGTATCGCCGATAGCACCATTGCTGGTGTTGGTGAGCACGATGAGTGTGCGACCGTGTACAAGGTCGCGGATGAAGAACGAGCGGTAGCCTTTCCACCATCCGAAATGGAACACGGTCCCCGGGTGCTTGTCACTCAGCCTCCATCCGAAGCCGTAGTTGTCTCCGTTTTTCCATTCTGGCGATCCAGGTTCGAAAGCGGCTCGTTGGAGGCTGTCGGGCAGGAAGGTGCCGTTTTCGAGGGCTATATGGAATTTGTATAGGTCTTCGACGGTGGAAAACATCCCTTTGTCACCCACCACCCCGTTCAAGTAATCATCCTCCACCCGGCGGGCACCGCTGCGGTAGAGGTCGTGTCCCTGTACTTCCGTTTCGACGTATGTCTTCTGCCGCCCCACGCCCCGTAGCGTGTAGATGTAGGAATGTGTCATGCCGAGAGGCTCGAAGACCTGCTCTCTCATGAAATCTTCGAAATGCTGTTTGGTGACACGCTCCACCACGCTGGCCAGCAACGCGTAGTTCACGTTTGTGTAATGGAAGGAGGTGTTGGGCTGAAGATAAGGCGTCGGCTGGTGTTTGACATAAAGCTGGATGAGATCTTCGTTGTGCATGGGAACCCCGCGATCAGGCCACTGATCGTCGGCGAGGGTCTCGTAACGCGACAGACCGGAACGGTGGTTCAGCAGGTTTCGTATCGTGACGCCCTCGTAGGGGAACTCTGGAATATAGACTTTGAGGTCGTCGTTGATGTTGAGTTTGCCTTGATTATGCAACAGCAGGACGGCTTCGGCGGTGAACATCTTCGACACCGAGGCGAGTTGGAATTGGTCATCCGTCTTCAGCGAGTCGCGCCGATGGTTCAACATCCGCCATCCGAAAGCTTTTTCGTAGAGCACCTGGCCGCCTTCGGCGTAGAGGACTACGCCATTCAGGTCTTGTGTGTTTCTCATCTTGTTGAAGAAACGATCAGCCTGGGCGGCCCGTTGCTCCCTTGCCGCCTTGCCTAGGTCGATGAATACCGAATCGACGGCAATGTCAACCGCCTGCCCGCCGGAACTGCTTCCGCAGGAGGCCCAACAAATCGGCATGATTGCCAACAACAGGTATCCTATGTTGCGAAAAATGAGCTTCATCTGAAAAAATCTGCCAAAAATAGAAAAAAATCCCGTATTTTTGCAGCCGATTTCATTTATCAAATACGATTTCATGTCACAATTTACAGATTTTGGATTGAATCCGGCTCTGTTGAAGGCAATAGAAGAGCTGGGTTTTGAGAATCCTATGCCAATTCAGGAACAAACGATTCCTGTGTTGTTGGAGCAGGACGTTGACTTTGTGGGTCTTGCTCAGACGGGTACGGGCAAGACAGCCGCTTTCGGCCTGCCGTTGCTCCAGAAGATCGACGCCAGCCAACGCTGCGTCCAGGCTCTTATTCTATGTCCTACGCGTGAGCTCTGCATGCAGATCACCAAGGACCTTCAGCATTATGCCAAGTACATCCCCGAAATCCTCATTGTGCCCGTCTATGGCGGTGCCAGCATCGAGGTGCAGTTCAAGGAACTGGCACGCAAACCCCAGATCATCGTGGCCACGCCAGGCCGTCTCCGCGACATGATCCGTCGCAACCGTGTCGATTTCACCAACGTGAAGACCATGATCCTCGACGAAGCCGACGAGATGCTCAACATGGGCTTCCAAGAGGAAGTCGATGACATCCTCGAGTACATGCCCAAGGAGGGACGCAACACCATGCTCTTCTCCGCCACCATGCCGAAAGAAGTGGAAGCCATCCTCAACAAGTACATGACCGACCCCGTGAAGGTAGCCGTGGGTGAACGCAACTCAGGTACCGCCAATGTCGATCACAAATACTACATGATGGCTGCCAAGGATCGCTACTCCGTGTTGAAACGCATCATCGACTACACGCCGTCGATCTATGGCATCATCTTCTGCCGTACCAAGCTGGAGACCCAAGAGATTGCCGACAGCCTGATTCAGGACGGCTACAACGCAGCAGCCCTTCATGGCGACCTCTCTCAAGCCATGCGCGACAACGTCATGGACCACTTCCGCAAGCGTTCCTTGCAGCTGCTGGTGGCTACCGACGTGGCCGCCCGGGGCATCGACGTCCGCGAGCTGACGCACATCATTAATTATAACCTTCCCGACGACATTGAGACATACGTACATCGTAGCGGTCGTACCGGTCGCGCCGACAAGCGTGGTATCTGCATCAGCCTTGTTCACCTTCGCGAGAAGCATAAGATCAAGCAGATAGAGAAGATCGTTGGCCGTCCCATCGAGAAAGCGATGATTCCCACTGGCAAGGAGGTCTGTGAGAAACAGCTCTTCAACCACATCGACCGTATCGAACATGTTGACATCAACCGCGAGGACATCGACGACTATTTGCCCGTCATCTTCAAGAAACTCGAATGGATGTCGCGCGAGGAACTCATCACCCGTATGGTGGCCTTGAACTTCAACCGTTTCTTGGATTACTACAAGAATGCCATCGATTTGAACGTCGATGAGAAGAGTGAGAAGAAGGACAAACTGGAGCGCAAGAAGGAGCGTGCCAACCGCGACGAGGGCTTGAAACGCCTTTATTTTGGCTTGGGCAAGAACGACCATATCCTTCCGCAAAAGATCATTGGCAAGATCAACGATGTCACCCATACCCGCGACATCCGCATCGGCCGTATCGACCTCTTTGACGACTTCTCATACGTGGATGTGGAGGAATCATACATCCCGATGATCCTCGAATGCTTCTCCGATCCGCGCAACAACCCCAAGGGTATTGTGGTGGAGGTGGCCAAGGAACAGCCCAACCGCGAAGCCAAAGAGTCCAAGAAAGACTTTGACCATAGAGATCGTGGTGAGAAGAAAGAGCGTAGCGAGAAGAAACACAAGAGCTTCGATGACGACAAGCCGAAATATAAGGTGGAGCGTTCACGTGACGGTCACGAATGGCTCGATCCCGACTGGCGCGAACATTTGGATGACATAGACGTGTTTCTCGATGATGAAGATGTCCGTCCGAGTCGCAAGAAACGCAACGAGGAGCGTGGTTTCGGTGCCAAGAAAGAGAAGAGTACTGGTTCGAAGAAATCGTCCCGTTCCACGGGTTTCCGTTCCAGCGACTATGACATGGATGCCCCCCGTTCGTCAAGAGGCTCATCGTCAAAGAGCTCTTCTTCGAGAGGTTCTTCCTCAAGGAGTTCATCTTCAAAGGAATCTGGTCGCGGTCGCCGTGGTGCTGCCCGCAATGCGGAGCCCAGCTATTATTCTCCGAAGCGTCGTGGAGGGAAGAGGAGATAAAAGGTAAAAGGTGAGCATTGAGAGGTTGACTCCATGGGTTCGTGCGGCACGTCCTCGTACCCTGTTGCTTTCGTTTACTGGCGTGATGTTGGGCGGTTTCTTGGCCGCTGCCACGGGCTTTTTCTATCCCGTCACGGCGGCGTTAGCCGCCGTGACGGCCATGCTGCTCCAAGTGCTTTCCAACCTCGCCAACGATTACGGCGACTTCAAGAAAGGCCTCGACAATCCTGATAGGGTAGGGCCGCAGCGAGCCTTGCAAAGCGGCGAGCTGACCGAATCACAGATGCGTCGCGGGATCGTCGTCGTGGGCGTTGCTGCCATCGTCACGGGAGGAGCGCTGCTGCTGTCGGCATGGCCACATATCCGCTGGATGGAATTCGCCGTGTTTGCCCTTCTGGGACTCGCCGCCGTCGCAGCGGCCTTGCTCTACACTTTGGGCAAACACCCATACGGTTACCGTGGCCTGGGCGACCTGTTTTGCTTCCTGTTTTTTGGCTGGGTGGCCGTGGCGGGCACCTGTTATCTCTCAACACCCCAGTTTGATCTTTTGGTATTCCTGCCCGCCACGGCCATGGGATTTCTCGCCACCGCCGTGCTCAACATCAACAACATGCGTGATTATGAAAACGACAAAGCCAATGGAAAACACACGCTGGTGGTCAAGATCGGCCTAAAAAAGGCATTCGTCTATCACATCTTTTTGATCATCCTGCCATTTCTTTGTCTGACACTGTTTTTGATCCTGAAGCACGTCCCATGGTATGCATTTGGATTCTGGCTCATGTTTCCGTTTTTCCTGATGGATTTGATCGCTATAAGAAAAGCTTTCGACACGGGTGTTCCCGACCGCTTCCTTCCAAAACAGGTGGTTCAGAGTTTTTTGTTAATATTTTTATTTGTTTTTTCCTTTTTTATGTTATAATTTTGTAAGCTCAATACATAATCTATTGTCTTACAAAACTATAAGCCCTATGAAAAAAGCTTTATTACTTGCACTGGTTTGCGTCTTAGGCTTCACTGCCTTCGGACAGCAGAAAATCCAGTTGCGTTCAGCCGACAAGGCCGAATGCGTCCAAAGTGACATGACCAGCCTCAAGGCCACCTTCTCTTTCTCCAGCCTTGAAGCCGACAAAGTGGAAACCACTCGTGGTGAGTTCTCTGAAATCCACATCGAAGGCGCCTATCCCAACGGTAACGTTGGCGAGCCTCAGCTGCCGATGTTTACCAGGCTCATCGCCATCCCTACGGGAGCCACGCCCGTTGTTACGGTGGGAACCCATTCCGAAACCCAATACACCTTGAACGACTATGGCATTGGCACAATCTCCGCCATGCAGGCTCCGATCCGCAAGAGCGTTGATCCGAGCACGGTGGAATATGCCTTCAACGATGCCGCATACGCTCGCAACAGCTACAACGACGATCCGATTGCCATGGTCGAGGTGCTCGGCACCATGCGTGGCATCACACTCGGTCGTCTCATCGTGCAACCTGTCCGCTACAACCCTGTCGCCGGCACCGTGAAGGTGTTCAACGACATCGAGGTGAATGTTGACTTTGAAAACGGCGACGCCGCAAGCACGGAAGAGATGTTCAAGAACACTGCCAACCCTGCCTTCCAAAGTGTCTATGACCAAATCTTCAATATCGACATGCTGATGGGTAGCTCCAGAGATGCCTACACCGACCACCCCGACTTTTACAACACGCCGGTCAAGATGCTCGTGATTTGCTACTCGGGATTCCAAGGCAATGCTGCCCTGAACAGCTGGCTGCAATGGAAGCTCCAGAAAGGCTACTATGTGGACATCTACTACACCAGCGAGACGGGTACTTCAGCCAGCTCCATCGCCTCGTTCATCAAGACCAAGTACAACGCCTCGGTCTCGGCCGGCAACGCCTACACCTATCTGATCGTGATCGGCGATACTGGACAAGTACCGCAATATATGTCTAAATCCATTGACTCCAGCATCGGTAGCTGCGCTTCCGACCTCGGTTATGCAAGCGTCAACTTCTCATCGAGCACCAGCAACTACTTCCCCGACATGTACTACAGCCGTATCTCGGTGGAGAACACTACGCACCTGACCAATTATATGAACAAGGTGTTGACCTATGAGAAATACGAGTTCACCGATGGTGGCAACTACTTGAACAACGTCATCCTTGTCGGCGGTTGGGATTCCAGCTGGACAAGCCGTGTGGCCAAGCCCACCATCAACTACGGCACCAACTACTACTTCAACAAGAGCAACACCACATACGGCGGCTTTGGCAGTGGCACGATCAATGCCACGATTTCAACGTCGTCGTCAGCTGGCTATAGCGGCACCAACAATGGTGTATATAACGGCATTAACAACGGCGTTTGCTTCTTGAACTACACCGCCCACGGCGACAAGCAGGAATGGTATCAACCCAAGATGACTGCCGCCCACGTGGCCACCTTGACCAACACCGGCAAGTATTTCTTCGGCGTTGGCAACTGCTGCCTCACTGGCAACTTCAACAACACCACGACGACCTATTCTCCCGGCTCTTCCATTGGCACCAACGCCTGCTTTGCCGAGACCATGATTCGCGTGCCTAACGCAGGTGCCATTGCCTACGTTGGCTGCTCACCTTATTCATATTGGTATGAGGACTTCTACTGGGCTGTCGGCGCACACTCCTACTCACAAGGCAACTACCCGACGACATCTGCTTCTTCTAAAGGTGTTTACGATGTCATGTTCATGGATCAGTATTGGAACTCCGCATCGGCACTGAATTATGTCGGCAACCTCGCCGTGCAGCAAGCGGTCACCAACAGCAACACCAATTCCAGCATCACCTCGGGCAACTGCAACAACTCGGCCCACTATTACTTCCAGTTCTACCACACCTTTGGCGATGGTTCCGTGATGCCTTACGTCACCAAGCCTGAAGCGAACAGCGTGACAGTTCCCAGCACGGTCAATGCCGGTGCCACTTCAATCACCGTGAATGCCGTGGCCGGTTCCTACGTTGCCGTTACCGATAACAGCTCGGTCATCTACGGCGTTGCCGAGGCCAACAGCTCAGGTGTGGCAACAGTGAACTTCACCAATGCCATTCCAAGCAGCGGAACTTTGTATGTCGTTGTCACTCGTCAGCAATATCAGCCCTATTTCGGCACGATTACCGTTGGCGGCGGTAGCAGCACCACCAATTATACTGTCAGTGCATCGGCCAGCCCGACTGCTGGTGGTACCGTGAGCGGCGCTGGCACCTATGCTTCTGGTGCAACCTGCACCTTGGTCGCCACACCTGCCACGGGCTATGAGTTCAGCAAGTGGACCAAGAATGGCACGCAAGTCTCGACCAATGCCACTTACAGCTTCACCGTAAGCGCCAACGCCACATACGTAGCTAACTTCACTAAGAAGAGCTATACTGTCACTGCTACGGCCAACCCGACAGCGGGTGGTACCGTGAGCGGCGCCGGCACCTACGAGTATGGCAACAGCTGTACTCTGGTCGCCACCCCGGCCAGTGGCTACGAATTTGTGAGCTGGACCAAGAGCGGCAGCACCGTTTCCACGAGTATGTCCTACACCTTCAGCGTCACCGCAGCTGGTTCGTATGTGGCTAACTTCAGCCAGACATCCGGCGGCGATCCGCAGACGGGCGACGTGACTATCGGCAGCGGCACGAGCACCAACGCATACCTGCCTACCTACGCTTACTACAAGTACTCGCTCACCGAGCAGATCTACACCGCGAGCGAGATCGGTGGCGCTGGAACCATTACGGCAGTGAGCTTCAAGGTGTCGAATTCCAAGTCCACCACGCGCACCGTGGATCTTTACATGAAGCATACAACGAAGACCGCCTTCACGAGCAAGACGGGCTGGGAGACGCTCTCCAGCAGCGACAAGGTCTATAGCGGCAGCGTCACCTTCAACGCCTCTGGCTGGACGACCATCACGCTGAGCACGCCGTTCGTCTATAACGGCACGAGCAACCTGGTCATCGGCATGGACGACAACACGGGCAGCTATGTGAGCAGCAGCTCCAACTCGCCGAAGTTCTATGTCTATAGCACCAGCGCCAACCGTGCTTTGCGTATCTATAGCGACAACACGAACTACAACCCGGCTTCGCCGAGCAGCTACAGCGGCACCTACATCACGAGCAACAACCAGATCATGCTTGCCATGAGTGGATCTGGCGGTGGTACTACTGTCAACAGCTATACCATTACAGCTACTGCCAGCCCGACCGCTGGCGGCACCGTCACTGGCGCTGGCACTTATGACGAAGGCGCAACCGTTACCTTGAGAGCTACTGCCAATAGCGGCTACGAGTTCAGCAAGTGGACAAAGAACGGCACCCAGGTAAGCACTAATGCTACCTATAGCTTTACGGCCACTGCCAATGCAGCTTATGTCGCCGTCTTCACCGAGCAACAGACTCCTGGCGGCGACACTGCCTCCGAAGTCACCATCGGTAGTGGTAGCAGCACCAATGCCTACATCCCGACATACGCTTACTACAATTACTCTCTCACTGAACAGATCTTTACGGCTGCTGAGATTGGACAAGCTGGCACCATCACTGCCATCAGCTTCAAGGTGTCGAATTCCAAGTCCACAACGAGAACCTTGGCCGTTTACATGAAGCACACGACGAAGACCGCCTTCACGAGCAAGAAGGGTTGGGAGTCCGTCTCCTCGTCCAACCTCGTTTACAGCGGCTCTGTCACCTTCAATGCCAGTGGTTGGACTACCATCACCTTGACTACCCCGTTCGCCTACAATGGCACCAACAACCTGTTGCTAGCCGTTGACGACAACACGGGCAGCTACGTGAGCAGCAGCTCCAACTCGCCGCAATTCTATGTTTACTCGACGGGTGCTAACCGTGCATTGCGTATCTATAACGACTATACCAACTACAACCCGTCCTCACCGAGCAGCTACAGCGGTTCATACGTCACTTCCAACAATCAGATTAAGCTCAGTATGAGCGGCAGCAAGGTTGTTGTTGACGAACCCGTTGAATCTGTCAGCAACGAGAACAAGACGTTGGTTATCTATCCTAACCCTGTTGATAGAAATGCCACCTTCACCGTCGAAGTGCCCGACAACATGACTGCCGCCCGTGTTGAAGTGTTCAACGCACAAGGCATCTGTGTCTATCAAGGTATAGGCAATGGCAACGTCGATATGTCATGCGGCAAGATGGCTGCAGGCATGTACATCGTCAGAATCAGCGATGGCGACAACATCTTGTATGGCAGAGTCATCGTCAGATAAGACATCATTTTTTGCAGATTCAGTTGTGGCCGCCCTCGGGCGGCCACAACTATTTTATTTGACCCCCAACTTTTTCAAGCCACCTGCCGGTCGATGATCTCTTTGAACTCTTCAAGCATGTTGGGTGTATGGATCAGTTTGGCGATCTCGCCAGAGCCGAGATAGAGGATCTTGATTCCTTTTTCCGATTCCCTAAGGACTTCGAGATAAACGGTGCGTTGGATGTAGCCTGTGGTGAATATCACCCCGAGCGTGCTGTCGCCATTCGACGACGACACCTTTTTGTTGAATACGATGAAATCGTTTTTCGAGAATCCCACTTCGGGCTTGTTTTTGCATTCAACGAAGATGTATCTCCCGAACTTGCTGAAGAACGGGTCGGCTAGGTCGTTGCGGACGATGAGGTCGATCTCGTTGATTGCCTTGTCGCGGACACGTGTCTCGATATGGATAAAGCCCATCTGTCGGAACAGCCCCACTACGAATTCTTCAAACATCCGGCCTTTCTTTGTCGCATCCGATTCGTTTTTTGCTTCGGCATAGAAATTCTCAAGGATTTGTACGGTGATGGGGTTGATGTCTTTGTTGAAATAGTCGTTGATGAGTTTGGTGAGTTCCGGGATCCAGATGTGATAGCCTTTTCTTTCTGAGAGTGCTAGGATGGCGCCTTTGGAGATGTAGTCGGAAATTCGCAGCATGGTTTCGTTCTGGAAGTCTGATACCGCGATGATCTTGGCAAAGGGGTTGACCGTGATGATTTGGTCCATGACGGTGAAGCCGTTGATGTCGCAGCCTTCCCAAGCCAGGTCCACAATGGCGATCGAATAGTATTGGGTGATGATCTTTGTCATCATGTCGCTTTCTGACGCATAACTCAACGTACAGTCGCTTAGCGACTTCCGCAACGCGTTGCATAGTTCTTGGGCATGATGTTCCCTTCCTTCAATGACAAGTATGGATTTGTTCATAGTATTCTTATTTATTTTGATGCAGCAAAGATAGTAAAATTATTTCATATAATCACAATTATGGATTTTTTTGTGATTCTCTTTGCGGAAGACACGATAGTCTTATTCGGTGGAAACTCGAACAAATACTCTTACGTAAGCAACTGATTTTCAAACAAAAAAGGACATCAAAAACTTGATGTCCTTTTATCGTCGGAGTGGCCCGACTCGAACGGGCGACCGCTTGCACCCCATGCAAGAATGCTAGCCAACTGCACCACACCCCGATTGCATTTGCGGCTGCAAAGATAAAAAGGTTTTTTGAATTGTGATGCATTTTGGCAAAAAAAAGTTATCTTTGCCTCGAAAATGATTCTTACTTCTGTCTTCTTACTCCTAAATTCTTCAAAAAATGGAACACGTAGAATGCTTAATCATCGGCTCCGGCCCAGCGGGCTACACAGCCGCCATCTATACCTGTCGCGCCGACATCAAAACGGTTGTCTATGAAGGGATGCAACCTGGCGGACAGTTGACACAAACCACTGAGATCGAAAACTTTCCAGGCTATCCCAAGGGCATCAACGGGCCTGATATGATGGATGAGATCCGTCAACAGGCTGAGCGTTTCGGCGCCGAAATCCGCATGGGCGAAGTCACCGCCATCGACGCGTCGCAACGTCCTTTCAAAGTAACCACTGAATATGATGGCGAGCTCCTCGCTGACAGCATCATCGTCTCCACAGGCGCCTCGGCACGCTACCTAGGACTTCCCACCGAAGAAGAGTTCAAGGGCGGTGGCGTGTCGGCATGTGCCACCTGCGACGGCTTTTTCTATAAAGGCAAGGACGTGGCTGTGGTGGGCGGCGGCGACACGGCATGTGAGGATGCCACCTATCTCTCCAAGCTTTGCAACAAGGTCTATCTCATCGTCCGCCGCGACGTGCTCCGCGCCTCCAAAGCCATGCAGCATCGCGTGTTGAACACGCCAAATATCGAGGTGCTGTGGAAACACCAGACCAAGGAACTTTTCGGCGAACAGCAGGGCTTCATGAAGAAACTCAAAGGTGCCGTGCTCTATCACAGCGACACCAAAGAGGAACGCACCATCTACGTGGATGGCTTCTTCGAGGCTATCGGCCATACGCCGAACACCGAGCCGTTCAAGGGGATCCTCGACATGGATGAGGATGGCTACATCATCACTAAACCCAAGTCAACTGCCACCAACGTGGAAGGCATCTTCGCCTGCGGCGACTGTCAGGACCGCATCTACCGCCAGGCCATCGTAGCCGCTGGCACGGGCGCCATGGCAGGCATCGAGGTGGAACGTTTTTTGATGAGCCGCTAAATCATATAGACAATGACAGATCATAAAGCCCTCACCCCCCAGCCCCCTCTCCCCGGGGAGAGGGGGGCGGGGGGTGAGGGCCCTTAGTAGAACGGCATAGCTATGAATTTCCGTATCGAAATCAATATTATACCTTTAAACCTCACCATCCGTTATGCCGACAGCCTCCTCTTCCTTGGCTCCTGCTTCGCCGATGAGGTGGGCTCTATTTGTAAAGGATTGGGTTTCAATGCTCTGGTAAATCCATTTGGGGTGCTTTACAACCCCACCAGCATCGCACAATCTCTGAAACGCCTTCAAGATGGCAATCCCTTTACCCATGACGAAGTCATCAGGGTGGGAGAGGAGTTCTACTGCACCTTCAGCCACAACACCGATTTCTGGAAACCGTCAGAGCAAGAACTGCTCGAAACGGTCAACCTGCGTCTTGCCGAAGCACGGATGCACTTCCAAGCTGCAAAATGGATTGTCATCAGCTTAGGCACTTCTTGGGTCTTCCGTGAGAAAACCACCGGACAGGTAGTGTCCAACTGTCATAAGCTGCCCGCCAACCGCTTTGAGCGAACCCGACTCACTGTAGCCCAGTCCGAAAAAATGCTTGCCGACATGGTGCAGTCGGTTCCTGACAAGCAAATCATCTTTACCGTCTCACCCCTGCGCCATCTTAAAGACGGCCTCCACGAGAACCAGCTGAGCAAAGCTTCCTTGCTGCTGGCCGTCGATCAAATATGCCATGACTTCAGCAATGCGCATTATTTCCCCGCCTACGAGATCCTTCTCGACGAGTTGCGCGATTACCGTTACTATAAGGAGGACATGGTGCATCCCACCGAACAGGCGGTAAATTACATCTTCGAGCAATTCGTTCAATTCGCCGTGAACCCTTCGGGACAACCGGCCATGACCGCCGCTAAGGAACTCAAGCAGATGCTTTGCCATAAGCCGCTCTTCCCTGAAAGCAAGGCATATAAGCGTTTTGAGCTTTTGAAAGAGCAGAAAATCAACGAGGTGCATCGCCTTTTTCCATCCATCAACATGAACTTTCTTTGCGCACCATGAGAATCTTTTTGTGTATTGGGTTCCTATGGCTGCTCTCTTTTGGACTGTATTCCCAGCAGCACGTTGTCTTCTCTCCCCTCGGCGGGATCTTTGAAGAGGCCTGCGAGGTCACGCTCTCGTTTCCTGATGAAACTTGCAGTATCCACTATACCTTGAATGGCAATACACCTACCATCGAATCCTCGACCTATCAAGGTCCGTTGACGCTTTCCGAATCGTTGTACTCCACCTCGGATATCTATACCTTGAATATCCATTCTCCCTTGGAGGAGGATTATTGTCCGGAAAAGGTGCGCCATGCCATCGTGATCCGGGCTGCCGCCTTTGACACTTCTGGCAATTGTGTCTCCTCTGTCACGACCCAATCCTATTTCGTCAAGAGTTTGGATTGCGACGTGCACGGACTGCCGGTGTTGTCTCTTTGCGCCGACTCCTCCGCCTTGTTCGACTACGAGACTGGCATCATGGTTCCAGGCATCTTTTTCAACCCCGACAATCCAAAATATTCAGGCAACTACTACCAGAAAGGCAGGGAATGGGAACGGCTTTGTAACGTGGAATGTTATGCCAACGATACCTGCTATTTCAACCAGCGGGCGGGATTGCGGACTCATGGCGACTCATCACGACGGTTCTCGCAGAAAGGTCTGAAAATCTATGCCCGTAAAGAATACGGGAAGAAACGACTCGATTTTCCACTTTTCGAGACGACGAATCTTACCAGTTTCAAACATTTGGTGCTGAAGCCTTTCGGCGCATCTTGGTACGAATCAGGGGTCGAAGACTATCTGTGCGACCAAATGGCCACCCGATTGAATGTGGAGTCGGGAGCGAACCTTCCAGTGATTCTGTTCCTGAATGGGGAATACTGGGGCATCTATCTGCTCAAGGAAAAAATAGATGAGGACTTCCTCAACGATCATTTTGACGTGGAAGAAGATAATTGCACCATCATCAATAACTGGTGGGGGACTGCGGATTGTGGCGACAACTCGAATTTCAAATCCATGATGTCGTGGCTTTCCGAAACAGATCTCTCGGATTCAACCGAATACGCCCGTCTGTGTGAACTGGTGGATATCCACAGCTTTATGGACTATGTGATTTTTGAGACCTTTGCCAAGAATATGGACTGGCCCTCCAATAACATGCGTTGCTGGCAGGAAAACGATGGCCCATGGCGATGGATCTTTTATGACGGTGATGCTTGTTTTCACGGATATGCTTTTCAAACCTTCGATAATCTGACTTATACGGGTGATGCGTTGTGGCCCAGTTCCAAAACTTCTACCTTGCTTTTTAGAAAACTTATTGAAAATCAAATTTTTATCAATTCTCTATTGACGCGTTATCATGAATTGATGTCCAGTGATCTGGCCTATACCAACACCTATCCTTATCTTCAAGACATTATTCCTCGGATTGAGGGTGAAATACCCTGTCAGTCCGAGCGTTTTGGCAAGCCAAAATCTATTGAAGCCTGGAATAAAGATTTGAAAAAAATACAGGAATTTCTTGAAACCCGTCCTTCGGAAGCATACGAGGAATTGCGTGAACTTTTATTTAGCCGTTGCCCGCAAGTCTCCCAATTGTCTTTCTACCCCAACCCATCTTCGGGATCGGGTGTCTTGTCGTTTCAGTCGGATTTTTCAGGGCTGATGACTGTGTCGGTCTTTAATAGTTTTGGCCAAAAAGTTGTTTCTGAAACCGTCGCGGTTCAAAACAATGACAACACAATTCCTCTTCATCTTGATCTGCCCGCAGGTGTTTATGTGATCCAAATTGGAAATGGATGGGAAAAAATCATCATTTATAACAACTGATGATATAAATAAGAATATAGCAAAAAAATCAATAAAAACAAGTAGTTATTAGAAATAAAATGCTATCTTTTCGGCGTAAAATGATGTCGAACTGATAAAAATTTATTTCAAGATGATGATTCGTTTTTGAAAGGCTTGATCCGCTTGTTTTTTGCCTTCAATTTCAAAAAAACACTATCTTTGCACTCCTTTAATCAGTAAAATATACAAGGTGCAATGCATACATGTCGTCACTTTTTTCGTGCCATCTTGTTGACTGTCAGTGTGGTCTTGTGCATGGTGGCTTGGGGGCAAAACGATCTTCCCCTAGGTGATAATTTGGTGGTTAATGGGGATTTTGAACAGGGTAATACAGGGTTTGAATCGAATTATACTTATACTACTGGTCAAATTACTTCAAGTGGCAGATACTGTATTGATACAGAAGTCGGTTCTCATTATCCTTCTGGCAGTCCTGCGCCGTTGTTCGGACAAGGTCATTCGGGAAAATACATGATTATCAATGGTTCTGGCGTTGCTGACGATATTGTGTGGCAAGAGACCATAGAGGTTACCCAACATACAGATTATGTGTTTTCGGTATGGGTGGCTCATCTGTATAAAGCATATACTGAAAACTATAAGGCACAGCTGGATTTTTATATAAATGGAGTTAAGCTTAATAACACTCCATTTATTAATAGTTGTGCAAATAATAATCAGCGACCGAATTGGCAGGAGTATACGACAAATTGGAACAGCGGCACTTCAACGACGGCACAAATAACCATTTATGATATAAATACAAATCAAGACGCAGGTAACGACTTCGGTTTGGACGATATTTCTTTGCGTGAGCGGCTGGTGACTGAAATTTCAGCCACAGATTGCGGTTCTTATGAATGGGAAGGCGACATCTATACTGTTTCTGGTGACTATACTAAAACCCTTACTACACCAGGAGGGGTGGAATATACTGTGACTTTACATCTGACGATTCTCGATGATATGTCGGTGACCGTTGCCGCCGATGATGACGAGCTTTGCGAGGGTGAGTCGACTACCCTTCATACGGTGGTGCCTCCGGTGGCGTTCTATGCTCCAGGCGATATCCTTTGTACCGATGGCAGCATCGTGAAACCCTCGGCATGGCCCGTCGCCGGAAAAACAGCCAAAGGCATCGTGTTCTATGTGGATGCCTCGGGACAGCACGGATGGGCGGTTGACAAAGACATCACTCATAGTTTATACGATACCAGTCAGCCTGAACTTGTGAAATGGGGTAGTAATAATAGTGATTATTGGGATGTTCCAAACTTATATAATTATGAGCAATGGAAGGATGCAATTAAAGACTTTGACGGTTATTCAAATACACAGATTATTAGAGATTATACCTTCGTTTCAACAAATGATCCACGTACTTTTCCAGCGGCATGGTCAGTTGATTTTGAGCACGATTGGTATATTCCCGCCGCGGGACAGTTGAATGTGCTCTTTGGTGAGATCCTTGTTGTGAATTCCAGTCTCAATTTATCTGGTATAGGAGGCACGCCGATTTCACCGGATGGTGAGATGTGGTCATCCACGGAATTCTCGTCTCCCGATTACACGTATGTCCGCGCTTTGAAAATCCAGATGAATGGGAATATTAGTACGGGACGTATTCTTCATGAGGAGAAAAAACAGAAAAAAACGCTCAGGGCGGTAATTGATTTTTAGGCTATGAGATCGAAGATATGGTTGATACTGCTTTTCTTGCTGGGCAACAGTTCGCTGTTGTTCTCGCAGTATTACCGTGTCGGCGATGTCATCACCAATCCCGACAACACCAAAGGCGTGGTGTTTTATATTAATCCCGAGGGAACCAACGGATGGATGGTGGCGTTGAATGACGCAACCTCTTCTTCAGGCTGCATTTGGGGTGGCAATGGACATATCCAAGACCTTCCTGCCAATGTGACCAATGCCAGCATCAACCTGTTGAATCAGTTGAACGGGGAAGCTTATACGCAGGCGATTTTGAAAGCAGGCAGTGGGTATCCGGCTGCCAGTAATGCTGCCAATTGGGGTGAGGGCTGGTATCTTCCTGACATTGGTCAGCTGAGGATTTTGGTCAGTAAGATCGCTTTGATAGAGGGGCCGCTGACAGACAACGATGGTTCGACCTTATCCGCCAATTATTATTGGTCGAGTTTGGAAAGCGGCAGCAATAATGCTTGGGCTGTCTGCCTTGCCAACCCTACGGGTAATGCCACTTCCTTAAACAATAATCCTTTCAGTGGAAGCGTATGCGCTATTCCCAGAAATCAAAGCTGTGCGGTCCGTGCCGTCCGCTCGTTCACCATTCCAAGGTACCAATGGAAAGAAAACGGGCAGCTCATTGCCGGGGCGAGCTACGACACCCTCACTGTATCGCCCACGCAGACTACCACCTACACGGTTGAGGTGATGGGCAGCGGAATTTGTTATGCCACCGATGATATCACCATCACTGTGAATCCCGAAACCCACAACTCCATTACGGAGACCGCCTGTGAGAGCTACACCTGGACTTCGGGTAACGGCCAGACCTACACAACGAGTGGCACTTATTTCTATCCCTACGAAAACGAAGAGGGCTGTTCCAGTACCGACACGCTGCACCTGACCATCAGCAATGCGGCACTTCATGACGAATATGTGACGGAATGCGAATCCTTCACTTGGGTAAACGGAGAGACCTATACTTCGAGCGTGGAAGGGATTACCTATACCTATCCCGGAGGAAGTGTCCACGGCTGCGACTCCATCGTGACGCTTTACCTGACGATCAACCACGGCACCCACAACTCGATTACCGAGACCGCCTGTGAGAGCTACACTTGGACTTCGGGTAACGGCCAGACCTACACAACGAGTGGCACTTATATCTATCCCTACGAAAACGAAGAGGGCTGTGCCAGTACCGACACGCTGCACCTGACCATCAGCAATGCGGCACTTCATGACGAATATGTGACGGAATGCG